>NZ_CP092332.1:1903754-2538339 GCF_029866485.1 Flavobacterium keumense | reverse complement strand
ATATTCGGTTAAATTATTTAAGTTTGGTTAACATTTTTATTACAAAAAAGGAGGGGCTGTTTTTGTAATTTTTTGGGAAAACAAATATGTGAACAAATTTCTTTAAAAAAAAATTATTCGATAGATTTTTTTCTAAAAAAAATGTCGTATTAAGCTTTTTAGAATCATTAAAAATTAAATGCAAATCATGAAAGATCATCAAATTCAAGTTCGTGTTCGTTACTCTGAAACAGACCAAATGGGAGTAGTATATCATGGAAATTATATTCCTTATTTTGAGATGGGACGTGTGGAATGGCTCAGGAGTAAAGGAGTTTCGTATAAAAGTATGGAAGAAGAAGGGATTGGACTGCCAATTGTTTCAATGAATATCAATTATAAAAAATCAGCGCGATATGATGAACTGCTCACGGTTCATACTGCTTTCAAAAGTCAATCTTCGGTTAAGATAGAATTTGATTGTAAGATATATAATGAGTTGGATGAGTTATTAACAACTGCCGAATTTATTTTGGTTTTTGTGTCTTTAAAAACAGGTCGTCCAATTACCCCACCAAATTATATTTTGGAACTTCTCAAAGAGGTGGAGTAAACGTAATTTAAAGACGTTTGATTGTAATTTCGAATAGATTGTCAAAAATGTCGAAAATCATTTCGGCATTTTTTTTTCGGGTTTTGATTTCTATTTTTCCCAAAGCAAGTCCAGATTCTTCTAATTCCATAGATTGAGTCACAATGTCTAACTTTTTTTCTTTGATTACCCGCATTACTTTATTCATGTTTTTGTAGTCAAATGAAATCAAAAAATGCATATCGATTGTTTTTTCAATGATTTCAGCTTCCTCTAAAACCAATTGTGCGGTGGTTTTGTACGCAGTAATTAAGCCGCCTACTCCTAATTTGATTCCGCCAAAGATGCGAACCACGACCAAAAGTACGTTGGTCAAACCAAAAGATTGAATTTGTCCGTAAATGGGAGCTCCTGCGGTATTGCTGGGTTCGCCATCATCATTCGCTCTATAACTTATTTTTTCTGTACCAATTTGGTACGCATAGCAATAATGAACTGCATGGGGATGTAGCTTTCGCAATTGGTCAATGATAGGTTTTACCTCTTCTTCTGATTGAATAGGAAAAGCGTAACCAAAAAATTTACTGCTTTTTTCTTTGAACAGAATTTCTTCTGTAGCCTGAGCTATGGTAGTATAGGTGTCTTTGATTTCCAAAAGGCAGTTTGTAGTCTAAATTATTTTTTTGTCCAAAAGGTCAATTACATCTTCTTGACCCACTTGAAGATTCCAAACGTGTAGCCCTAAAGCTTTGGCTGCATCCGTATTGTCTTTTTTATCATCAACAAATAAGGTACGTTTTGGTGAAAGTTCGTGTTGACGAATTAGAGCATGGTAGATTTCGGCATCGGGTTTTCTCATTCCCATTTCGTATGAAAAATATACTTTTTCAAAACATTGGTAAAAATCACCGTAAAATGAAGCGCCTTCTCTTTGTTCAAAATAGTCAATATGAATTGCATCGGTATTACTTAATAAAAAGAGGCGGTATTTTTGAGATAATAGTTGTAAAAATTCCAAACGGTGTAAAGGAAAATCCAATAAGACAGCATTCCAAGCTGCTAAAATATCCTCTATTGTTGCATTAGGAATGTGTTTCTGAATTCCTAATAAAAAGTTATCTCTTGAAATTTGCCCTTTTTCAAACGAAATATTCAATCGGTCTAAATCTTCATTCCAAGAAGATAAACCTAATTTTTTTAGTCCATCAACTGTAGCCTGTTTGTCCAAATTGATGAAAATATCTCCAAAATCAAAAATAATAGTATCAATCATAATTGCTAATTATTAGTAATTCATCTGTTCCAATTTTTTCTTTTTTAGAAGGTGTCTTAT
The DNA here is from genome assembly GCF_029866485.1 of Flavobacterium keumense. NCBI lineage: Bacteria > Pseudomonadati > Bacteroidota > Flavobacteriia > Flavobacteriales > Flavobacteriaceae > Flavobacterium > Flavobacterium keumense. Next base: position 2,536,435 of record NZ_CP092332.1, on the reverse strand, counting down.
TCAATACTGGCGCTTTTATTCCGGTGCCGAATTTACTATTTCCAATAAATACTCGTGCTTCATCCCAAAGGGCGGCATCTATAAAAGTTTGTATTATTTGAGCGCCTCCTTCAATAATTACGGATTGGATTTGGTGTTGGTACAATCGTTCAACAATTTGTTGCGCTATATTCTCTTGAAAATCAATTACTTCAAAGATAGTGTTTTCAGATGAAACGGTAGTTTTATTTTTGGAAAAAACGATAGTTTTTGTCTGATTATCAAGGACATGTGCATTTTTTGGAATACGATTGTTTTGGTCAATGACTACTCGAATAGGATTGTTGCCTTCCCAATCTCGAGCATTTAATTTTGGATTATCATCTATCACGGTTTGTGTTCCTACTAAAATTGCTTGTTCCTCGGTGCGCCATTTGTGTACCAATTGTCTGGAATAGGAATTAGTAATCCAAACGGGTTTTTGTTCTTTTTTTGTTAAAGGAGCAATAAAACCATCTTGTGTTTCCGCCCACTTCAATATTATATAAGGTCTTTTCTTTTCGTGAAACGTAAAAAAACGTTGGTTGAGTTCGTAACATTCTTTTTCTAATACTCCAACAATGACATTCGCGCCAGCTTCTCTCAATCGCTTAATACCATTCCCAGCTACTTTTATATTAGAATCGACTGTGCCAATAACGACATTCGGAATTTTATTTTTGATAATCAAATCGCAACAGGGAGGTGTTTTTCCAAAATGACTACAAGGTTCTAAACTCACATAGATAGTTGCTTTGTTTAATAAAGATGGGTCTTTTACTGAACGGATGGCGTTGACTTCGGCATGAGGTTCTCCTGCTTTTTGGTGCCAACCTTCCCCAATGATTTGACCATTATATACAATCACGCTGCCTACCATTGGATTGGGATACGTAGTTCCAAAACCATTTTTGGCAAGTTCGATGCAACGAGCGATATAGTATTCGTGATTGTTCATGTTACAAAAGTACTACTTTTTAGCTTTCCGATTTAAGGGATAACTTTCGAAAATTGTAACAAACAATAGTTACTTTTGTGATTCAAATTAGCATTTATACAAATGGAGAATTGGCTCATTAGAAAAATAGAGAAGAAAGACAATGCAGCAGTAGCACAACTAATACGCGCTGTTTTTGACGAATTGAATATTCCAAAAGTTGGAACCGCATACGAAGACCCGTATTTGGATTTGATGTATGAGGAATACAACAAACCAAGATCGGTGTATTATGTGGTAGAACATGAAGGAAAAATTAAGGGCGTTGCCGGAATTGCTCCTTTGGAAAATGAAGCTCCAAGTATTTGCGAATTGCAAAAAATGTACTTTTTACCAGAAACTCGTGGGAAAGGCATTGGAAGCAAAATGATGGCTATTTGTCTGCAGTCGGCAAGGGAATTTGGTTTTGAAAAATGTTATTTAGAGACCATGCCATTTATGCATGCGGCACAGAAATTATATAAAAAATCAGGTTTTGAATACATTGATGCGCCCATGGGTTGCACAGGACATACCAGTTGCCCAGTTTGGATGTTACAAGATTTGTAGAATTACTTTGATTTTCAAAACATGACTATAAAACACTACCGAGACCAATTTATTCAAGAACTTACCCCTCTATATGATCCAGGAGAAGCAGAGCGTTTTTTCTATCTCATTTTGGAGGCCAAACATCAGTTGAAGCGGATAGATATTGCCTTGCAGCTTGAATTAGTATTGTCGGTTTCAGAAATGGAAACTTGGAATTCGATTTTGGAAGAACTTAAAAGAGAAATTCCAATACAATATATTTTAGGTACAACTCATTTTTACGGATTGGAATTTGAGGTGAATTCAGCCGTTTTGATTCCGAGACCTGAAACAGAAGAGTTGGTGGATTGGATCGTCCAAAAATCAAAAATCAAAAATCAAAAATCAAAAATCAAAATTCTAGATATTGGAACGGGAAGTGGTTGTATTGCCATTTCGTTAGCTAAGAATTTACCTGATGCGGAGGTTTTTGCTTTGGATATTTCTGAACAAGCTTTGGCTACCGCCCAAAAAAATGCTGAGTTGAATCAAGTGCAAGTACAGTTTATCTGTCAAAGTATTTTGGAAACCGAAGATTTGGGACAGCAATTCGATATTATTGTTTCCAATCCGCCTTATGTGCGCCATTTGGAAAAACAAGAAATCAAGAAAAATGTATTGGATAATGAACCGCATTTGGCACTTTTTGTAGCCGATGATGATGCTTTGATTTTTTATCGAAAAATTGCCCAATTGGCACTGAAAAATCTAAATCAGACAGGTCAATTGTATTTTGAAATTAACCAATATTTAGGACAAGAAATGTTGGATTTACTTCAAGAAATGAATTTCAAAGATACAGTACTTAGAAAAGATATTTACGGTAACAATAGAATGACGAAAAGTACGAGGTAAGATATACGAATTACGATTTTTCGTAAATCTAATATCCTAAATCGTAAATGGCTTTATTCGTAACGTAACGCTTCAATTGGGTCTAATACTGCCGCTTTAATAGCTGGATATAGACCTGAAACAATGGCTACAATAAAGCTGGTGATAAAGGCAGCAATAATAGCACCCCAAGGAATAACAAAGGCAAAGTCTATAGCAGTTGCAATTCCAAAACCAATCAAAATCCCGAAAATAATACCAACTAATCCACCCAATTGACCTATTAATAAAGTTTCAATAAAAAACTGAAAAGCAATGGTCGATTTTTTAGCTCCTAACGCTTTTCGAACGCCAATTTCTCGAGTACGTTCGGTTACTGAAACAATCATGATATTCATCAAAGCAATAGACGATCCTAAAACAGTAATTACTCCAATGAGCCATGAAGCCAATCCAAGGTATTTGGTAATTCCAAGGATTCGGTTAATCAAATCATCGGAACGTACCACGCCAAAATTATTATCTTTTACAGGGCTTAATTTTCTAACACGTCGCATCGTACTCGTTGCATTGTCAATGGCTTGGTCTAGTAATTCTTTCTTGCCCACCATGACGCTTACGGTATAGTTTATTTTTGGTGCTGTAAATAAAGAACGAGCTACTTGAATTGGGATTAAAACACGTAAATCTTGGCTGTTGCCAAAAGTAGAGCCTTTTTCTTTTAGCACTCCAATGACTTTAAACTTGGCGCCACGAATAGAAATGATTTTATTAATTGGATTTACATCTTTCAGTAATCCTTTTTCAAAATCAGAACCTACGACACACATATATGTATTGTTGTCAATATCAAATCCGTTAAAATTGCGACCTAAACTAGTTTCTAAACCAGAATTAGGAATGAAATTTTCATCGACTCCCACAATGGTTATTTCAGGATCGGTTTTAGTCGCACCAAATTTCACTTCTGCTTTGGAAGTAGCTGTAAATGAAAGCGAAGTTTCTGTAAATGGGTATTTGAATTTATTTTGAAAAGCTACGGCTTCAGGGTAAGAAATAATAGGATTGATTATTTCTCGTTCCTCATTTCCACGTCGTCTGGTTGTATTTTCGTATTGGTTGATGTTGAAGGTATTGGCTCCCATCGAAGCAAAATCAGCCGAAATGGTGTTTTCTAAAGCAGCTACAACGGTTAGGATTCCTACCAAAGCAGTAATACCAATAGCAATAATTAATACGGTTAATATGGTACGTAACAACTGGGTTCGAACTGAACCAATTGCAATCTTAACGTTTTCTTTGAATAAATTTAGCATAGTACCAATTTGTCACGAAAATACAATTTTTGTTACAAGTTTGCTCCAGAAGAGCGGATATTTATTTTAAAAATAAGATATTTGCACTGCATTTCTGTATATAGAATTCAAATTATAAATTGCACATCTAATATCGTATATCGTAAATCGTATATTCAAAATGGCATCAAAACCAAGTATTCCAAAAGGGACCCGAGATTTTTCACCTGCAGAGGTAGCAAAACGTCAGTATATTATCCAAGTAATCAAAAGCAATTTTGAGAAATTTGGGTTTCAACCGATTGAAACACCTTCGTTTGAAAATTCAGAGACCTTAATGGGAAAATATGGTGAAGAAGGTGATCGCTTGATTTTTAAGATTTTGAATTCGGGAGATTATTTGGCGAAAGCCAATGCGACTCATTTAGAAGCTAAAGATAGTACTAAATTGACGGCAAGTATTTCCGAAAAAGCCTTGCGTTATGATCTAACGGTGCCTTTTGCCCGTTATGTGGTGCAACATCAAAACGAAATAGAATTCCCTTTTAAAAGATACCAAATCCAACCGGTTTGGAGAGCCGATCGTCCTCAAAAAGGGCGTTTCAGAGAATTTTTTCAATGCGATGCCGATGTAGTAGGTTCAACCTCTTTATGGCAAGAAGTAGAATTAGTGCAATTGTACGATGGTGTTTTTACAGCTTTAGGATTGAATGGTGTCACTATTAAAATTAATAATCGCAAAATTCTTTCTGGAATTGCAGAAGTGATTGGCGCTTCAGATAAATTAATCGATTTTACGGTGGCTTTGGATAAACTGGATAAAATTGGCGAAGATGGTGTAAAGAAAGAAATGATGGAGAAAGGGATTTCGGAAACGGCTATTGCTAAGGTACAACCGTTGTTTAGCTTTACGGGAACTTTTTCGGAGAAAATAAATCAATTATCCGATTTATTAGCTGATTCTGAAGAAGGAATGAAAGGGGTGGAAGAATTGCGTTTCATTTGTGATAAAGTAACAGCACTTGGCTTGGCAACCGCTATTTTAGATTTAGATGTCACTTTGGCTAGAGGGCTGAATTATTATACAGGAGCTATTTTTGAAGTAGCAGCGCCTCAAGGAGTTGCTATGGGTTCTATAGGTGGTGGTGGTCGTTATGATGATTTGACAGGTATTTTTGGTTTAAAAAACATGAGTGGAGTAGGAATCTCTTTTGGCTTGGACCGTATCTATTTAGTTGTAGAAGAATTGGGATTATTTCCAACTACTGTTACAGCGACTTCAAAAGCGTTGTTTATTAATTATGGCGAAAATGAAGCGATTTATGCTATGAAAGCAATTAAAGCATTACGTCAATCAGGCATAAAAGTAGAGTTGTATCCTGATAATGCCAAGTTAGCCAAACAATTTCAACATGCTGATAGAAGAAACATTCCTTATGCAGTAATGGCGGGCGATCAAGAGATGAACTCGAATACCTATACGTTAAAAAATCTTCAAACCGGAGAGCAAAAAGGGCTTGGTTTAGAAGAACTGAAAAAAGTTTTAGCATAAAAAAAAGCTTCGTTTGATAAAAACGAAGCTTTTTCTAATATAAGGTAATATTGAATTAATAATTATGTAGAGACAAACCTTAATTTCTAATTTAGAGATTCAATAGGATCTTTTTTACTTATCCGATTACAAACTTACTCCAATCGAAAACGAAATAGTCTTAAAATTTTATTAAATTTTTGAGGCATTTTCAAAATAGCTTAAAAATGATTGGTGCACTATCAAAGAGTAAAAAAACGGTTATTTAGGATGACAATTTGACATTTTTGAAGATTTGGCAGTACTTTTGTAATTCAAAAAACAGATAAAAATGAAGTTTAAAAATATTTTTAAAAATACAAATACTATGACTACTGAAAAAACAGAAATCGATCAAGAAATAGAAGGAACACCAGTGGAAACACAGGTAAATGAAGAACAAGCGAGTGTCGAAGAATTACCTGTTGAAGAGCAATTAGCCTTAGATTTAGCGGCAGAAAAAGATAAATTTTTACGTTTATTTGCTGAATTTGAAAATTACAAAAGAAGAACTTCTAAAGAGCGTGTAGAGCTTTTCAAAACAGCTAATCAAGAAGTGTTGTTAGCAATGCTTCCTGTTTTGGATGACTTTGACAGAGCTTTGGTTGAAATCAGTAAGTCAGGCGATGAGTCTTTGGTAAAAGGAGTAGAATTAATTCACGAGAAATTAAAATCGACTCTAGTTGGTAAAGGATTAGAAGAAGTTGAAGTGAAAGCCGGCGATGCATTTGATGCTGATTTTGCTGAAGCGATTACACAAATCCCTGCACCTTCTGACAAAATGAAAGGTAAAATTGTAGATGTTTTAGAAAAAGGATACAAATTAGGAGATAAAATTATCCGTTTCCCAAAAGTAGTTATTGGTAATTAAACCAAGTAGTACAATCATGAAAAAAGATTTTTACGAAGTATTAGGTATTTCAAAAAGTGCCGATGCTGCTGAAATAAAAAAAGCCTATAGAAAGGCGGCAATTAAATACCATCCTGACAAAAATCCAGGGGATAAGGAAGCAGAAGAAAACTTCAAATTAGCTGCTGAAGCGTATGAAGTGTTGAGCGATCCTCAGAAAAAAGCCAAGTACGATCAATACGGACATCAAGCATTTGATGGTGCGGGAGGTTTCGGAGGAGGTCACGGCGGAATGAATATGGAGGATATTTTCAGTCAGTTTGGTGATATTTTTGGCGGCGGATTCGGTGGCGGATTCGGCGGTAGAAGCAGTGGACCTCGTCGTGCTAAAGGAAGTAATTTACGTATCAAGGTCAAATTGACTTTGGAAGAAATTGCCAATGGTGTAGAGAAAAAAGTAAAAGTAAAGCGTAAAATTCAAGCGCCAGGAGTAACATACAAAACCTGTTCTACTTGTAATGGTCAAGGACAAGTAATGCGTGTGACTAATACTATTTTAGGAAGAATGCAGTCCGCTTCGACTTGTCCAACTTGTGGTGGTTCTGGACAAATTTTGGATAAAAAACCAGCCAATGCGGATTCGCAAGGAATGATTCAAGAAGATGAAACAGTAGCAATCAAAATTCCTGCTGGAGTAGTGGATGGAATGCAACTGAAAGTCTCTAACAAAGGGAATGACGCACCAGGAAATAGTATTCCGGGAGATTTGATTGTAGCTATCGAAGAAATCGAACATGAGTTCTTGAAACGTGAAGGTGAAAATTTACATTACGATTTATACATTAGTTTTTCAGAAGCTGTTTTAGGAATTTCAAAAGATATTGAAGCAGTAAACGGAAAAGTGAGAATTAAGCTCGAAGAAGGAATCCAATCTGGTAAAATTCTTCGTTTAAAAGGAAAAGGAATTCCAAGTTTAAATGGATATGGCAATGGCGATTTGTTAGTTCATGTTAATGTTTGGACTCCAAAAACTTTGAATAAAGAACAAAGACAATTCTTTGAGAAAAACCTTGGAGATGAGAACTTTGCTCCAAATCCAGAAAAATCAGATAAGTCATTTTTTGAAAAAGTAAAAGATATGTTTTCTTAATTTTTTAACGAGTGAATAAAAAAATATTTTCCCATCCTTGTTTCATATAAGGGTGGGTTTTTTTATGTAACAAAACCAAGTAATTAGGGACTAATTCTTTACTTTTACACACCCAAAGTTCAAAAGTGACTAAAAACCAAATTCAGTATGAGTAGTTTACTTGAAGTTAATAAAATAATAAAGCGATACGGCGATTACGTCGCGCTAAACGAAGTTTCTTTATCGGTACCTAAAGGCAGTATTTACGGTCTGTTAGGACCAAATGGAGCAGGGAAGACCTCGCTAATTCGCATCATTAACCAAATTACCTTACCCGATTCTGGTGAAATTATTTTGGATGGCGAAAAATTACAACCCAAACACGTACAGTACATTGGTTATCTACCTGAAGAAAGAGGGTTGTACAAAAGCATGAAAGTAGGGGAACAATGTTTGTATTTGGCACAAATGAAAGGGTTGACCAAAGCCGAAGCTAAAAAACAATTGGAGTATTGGTTTGACCGATTGGGAATTCAAGGTTGGTGGAATAAAAAAATCCAAGAACTTTCGAAAGGAATGGCGCAAAAAATCCAATTTGTAGTTTGTGTGTTGCACCAGCCGAAATTGTTGATTTTTGATGAACCATTTTCAGGTTTTGATCCTGTGAATGCCAATGTAATTAAAGAAGAAATTTTAGCGTTAAAAGAACAAGGTTCGACCATTATTTTTTCGACACATCGAATGGAAAGTGTGGAAGAATTATGTGATAATATTGCATTGATTCACCAATCCAATAAACTGATTGAAGGAAAATTAGATGAGGTGAAAAAACAATACAGAACGAATAGTTTTGAAGTAGGTATTTTGTCTGACAATGTAGAAGGTTTGATGTATGATATTACTCAAAAATTCACTTTGGCACCTGCCCAATTTAAATCGTTGAATAATGAATTGAAATTAGAAGTTCAGCTTGGAAATGCAAGTCCAAATGAGTTGTTGCATATTCTAACACAACGCGGACAAGTAACTCATTTCGTTGAGAAAATACCGAGTGTAAATGATATTTTTATTCAAACCGTAACCAGTAAATAAAAGTTAAATGAGCATCATTTCATTAATTATTAAAAGAGAGTTCATTGCCAAAGTGCGCAATAAATCCTTTATTGTAATGACTTTTCTAAGTCCGTTATTATTTGTAGGTATCGCTTTATTTGTAGGTTATTTGAGTTCCATGAAAGCAGACACCAAACAAATTGCAATTCATGATGAATCAGGTCGGTTTGTTAATGAGTTTCTAGCCAAAAACAAAACTTCGGAAGAATACAACTACCTTGATTTAACGTCGGTTGCTATAGACACTCTTAAAAAGAGTATTGTAGACGAAACCTACGAAGGTGTTTTGTTTATTCCAAAGACAAAAGACAATGCGGCTTTAGAAAACCAAATTCAGTTTATTTCGAACGAAAGTCCAAGTATTTCGTTTATTGAAAAAACACAAGAAGTTATTGCTAAAAAAATGACCTTGACTAATTTAGAAGCAGCGCATTTGGACACTTTAGCCATTCATCAGGCAGAAGCTAAAGTTACGATTAATTTGAAGAAAGCTTCTGGAGAACAAAGTTTGAAAGGCTTGAATGAAATTAAAATTGCCATTGGCGGCGCTTTTGGTTATTTGATTATGATGTTTATTATCATTTATGGTAATATGGTGATGCGTTCTGTGATTGAGGAAAAAACCAACCGAATTATCGAAATCATTATTTCATCGGTTAAACCATTTCAATTAATGATGGGAAAAATCATTGGAACTTCCTTGGCGGGAATTTTGCAATTCTTTATTTGGGCAATCATAGGATTGAGTTTGATGTTTTCAGCTTCTCTATTTTTTGGAGCACCAATAGGAGCAACTAATCAAATTCCACCCGAAATGGTACAATCAGCGCAACATGAATTTGCTAACACAGCTCAATTGTATATTGCTGAAATTTGGAATTTACCTATTGCTACTATTATAATTAGTTTTGTAATCTATTTTATTGGTGGCTACTTTTTGTATAGTTCTTTTTACGCATCCATTGGTGCAGCGGTAGATAATGAAACCGATTCGCAACAATTTTTATTACCCATTATTATGCCTTTGGTATTAGGGGTTTACATTGGATTTTTTACCGTAGTGAACGACCCACATGGAACCGTAGCTACTGTTTTTTCAATGGTGCCGCTCACTTCGCCAATTGTGATGTTGATGCGCATTCCGTTTGGCGTACCTTTGTGGCAAATTGCACTTTCAATTACTATATTATTTGCTACTTTCTTTTTAGTGGTTTGGTTTGCATCTAAAATTTACCGTGTAGGAATTTTGATGTATGGAAAAAAACCAACATGGAAAGAATTGTATCGATGGTTGCAGTATTAATGCGTATGAGTTTAAAAGATTATTTGTTTAAAATTTTAACCAAATAACCAAATCAACAAATAACCGGTTCAAAAATGAGTAAAATATTAATCATAGAAGACGAAGCCGCTATCCGAAGAGTTTTAGTAAAAATTCTTTCGGAAGAGAATACGACTTATGTTGTGGAGGAAGCTGAAGACGGTGCTGCGGGTTATGAAAAGATAAAAAATACCGATTACGATTTGGTTTTGTGCGATATCAAAATGCCAAAAATGGATGGTGTCGAATTACTCGAAGCGGTCAAAAAAATAAAACCTGAAATTCCGATGGTCATGATTTCGGGTCATGGCGATATGGAAACTGCAATAAATACGATGCGTTTGGGGGCTTTTGATTACATTTCAAAACCGCCTGACTTGAACCGCTTATTGAATACTGTTCGAAATGCGTTGGACAAAAAACAATTGGTAGTCGAAAATAAAATTCTGAAGAAAAAAGTCAGTAAGAACTACGAAATGATTGGCGAAAGCGAGGCAATTAACCATATCAAATTACTGATTGAAAAAGTAGCACCAACTGAAGCCCGTGTTTTGATTACAGGTCCTAACGGAACCGGAAAAGAATTAGTAGCCCATCAATTGCATGAAAAAAGTGAACGCGCTAATTTCCCTTTGGTAGAAGTGAATTGTGCCGCTATTCCATCAGAATTAATTGAAAGCGAATTATTTGGTCACGTTAAAGGCGCTTTTACTTCGGCGGTGAAAGACCGTGCGGGTAAGTTTGAAGCGGCTGATAAAGGAACGATTTTCTTAGATGAAATTGGCGATATGAGTCTTTCGGCTCAAGCCAAAGTATTGCGCGCTTTGCAAGAAAATATGATTACACGAGTGGGTGCCGACAAAGATATCAAAGTCGATGTGCGTGTGGTAGCGGCAACGAATAAAGATCTGAAAAAAGAAATTGCTGAAGGGCGTTTTCGCGAAGATTTGTACCATCGTTTGGCAGTCATCTTAATCAAAGTGCCGGCTTTAAATGATAGAAGAGAAGATATTCCGGTTTTGATTGCTCATTTTGCTGAAAAAATTGCTTCCGAGCAAGGAACTGCGGTTAAGACGTTTTCAAAAGCGGCTATTCAGTTATTGCAAGAATATGATTGGACAGGAAATATTAGGGAATTACGTAATGTAGTAGAGCGTTTGATTATTCTAGGAGGAAGTGAAATTTCCGAGAATGATGTGACACTTTTTGCGAGTAAATAGAATTAAAGCGATACAATGAAATTAAAAAAAATAAATGAAGCTCTTCAAAACGCTTTAATTGAAAAGGGGTTGACCGAAGCCAATGCATTGCAACAAGAAACATTTTCTACCATAAAAAGTGGAGCCGATTGTTTGATTGTAGCGCCAAAGAATAGTGGTAAAACGACTACGATTGTCCTAAATGTGATTCAGCAATTGGTAGGTAAACAAGAAGAGTCACCACGTGCGTTAATTTTTGTAGAAGATAAAGAGAAGGTGCTAGAAATGGAGTCGTTATTTGAGGAGTTCGGTAAATATACTCCTTTAGAGGTGTATGGAGTTCACGACAAAGGCGATATGGACTATGATAAAAATTATATTTCTACAGGGATTGATGTTTTGATTGGTACACCTACAAAATTGAATGATATGTTTTCTTCGGCGGGATTTAATGTAAACCGGTTGAAACTATTTATTTTAGATGATACTGATGCTATTTTGAAATTGCGCCATGATACCAAAGTGATGCGAATTTCAGATAGTATTGCTAAAACACAACGACTTATTTTTACAGATGATTATACTGAAAGAGTTGCTGTTTTGGCTGATAAAATGTTAGTGGAACCGTATGAATTTGATTTTGAAGACTACGAAGAGGAAGAAGAATGAAAAATAGAAAATAATTATGGGATTAATGAAAGTGTTTTCTGGGAGTGAAGTGTTAGCGATGGCCTTGCAGGAAAAATTAGAAGAGGCAGAAGTGGCTACTATGAAGAAAGACAATATTCAATCGGCGCGATTGGGAGGTTTTGGTAATGCTGATTTAGCGGTGGAATTGTTTATTCAAGAAACCGATTTTGCCAAAGCCAATCCTGTGATTGAGGAATTCAGAATGAGTATTTAATTTCGAAACGGAAGTACAATGAAATATAAAATGCTGGTTTTGGATATGGACGACACCTTGTTGACCGATGACCATACCATTTCTGAAGAAAATAAAAAAATGTTAGCTCAAGCCAAAGATTTAGGAGTATATGTTGTTTTGGCTTCTGGCCGACCAACGCCTGCCATGACCGCTTATGCCAAAGAATTGCAATTGGATGATTCGTATATGATATCCTATAACGGGGCTGTGATTACAGATTTGTCCAATGATGAAATTATCTTTGAGCAAACCTTAACCCAAGAACAAATTCATGCTTTGTACGATTATAGTGTACAGCACAAAACCCATATTATCACTTATGTGAATAATCAAATTGTGAGTGAAACGGACTCGCAATACATTGATATTGAAAAAAATATTACAGGTTTGGCACACAATAAAGTCCCTGATTTTAAAGCCGAAGTACAATCTTCAGCCATTAAATGTATTTTGCTGGAAGATCCTGAGTATTTGAAAAATGTGGAAACCCATTTGAAACAGGCTATGCCTCATTTGAGTGTGTGTATGTCCAAACCTTTCTTTTTGGAAGTAGCACAAAACGGAATTGATAAAGCGGCTAGTATTCGGTTTTTAGCTGAGAAATTGAATATTTATCAACAAGAAATTATTGCTGTTGGCAATGCTGGAAACGATTTAACCATGGTGGAATATGCCGGTTTAGGCGTTTGGGTAGATAATGTAACACCTGAATTGCGTGATCGTGCCGATGTTATTGTGGCTTCGAATAACGATCATGGAGTGGCTGAGGTGGTGAGACGGTTTATTTTGGGGTAGGTATGTTGAGAAAATATCTAATTAGTTATAAATAAATTAATAATCGATTTAAATTTCACTAAAGGAATTGAATAAAAATATTCATCAAAAATTATATGGTCTTGACCATTTAAGAGCTTTTGCAATTTTATATGTTTTTCTTTTTCATTATTTTATATTAAGTGAAGGTCAGCCGCAATGGCTACCTGATATTGCAAAATTTGGTTGGACTGGAGTAGATTTATTCTTTGTGTTGAGTGGATTTTTAATTTCATCACAACTTTTTTTTCAAATAAAGCAAGGACAAAATATTTCTTTAAAGCAATTTTTTTTAAAGCGTTTTTTTAGAATTATACCTGTTTACTTGGTTTCACTTGGACTTTATTTTGGTTTCCCATTTTTTCGTGAAAAAGAAAGTTTGCCTCCATTATGGAAATTTTTAACTTTCACACAAAATTTAGGATTAAATTTAAAAGATTTTGGAACATTTTCTCATGCGTGGTCTCTTTGTGTAGAAGAACACTTTTATTTAATTCTACCGTTAATTTTGATTTTATTTCAATTAATAAAATGTTTTAAAGAATCATATTGGTTATTAATTGCATTATTTTTATTTGGTTTTGGGATTAGAATTTATAGTTTTAATCAATTATATCTACCAAAAATTATAGATGATAACAGTTGGTTATATTGGTACAAATTTATTTACTATCCAACTTATAATCGTTTAGATGGACTTTTAGTTGGAGTTTTGATTGCAGGAATTTATTGGTTTAAGCCTTTGATTTGGAGCAAAATATCTAAATTTGGAAATTTATTTATTCTTTTAGGGTTGATAGTTTTGACTGGAGCCTATTTTTTGTGTTATGACCAAATGACTTTTTACGCTTCTGTTTTTGGTTTTCCATTAGTTGCAATTGGTTATGGATTTATTGTTGTTGGAGCAGTATGCCCAACAAGTTTTTTATACAAATGGAATTCTAAATTGACGACATTTATTGCAACTCTTTCTTTTGCTATTTATTTGACACATAAAGGTGTAATTCATATGACACATGAATTATTGAATCATTTTGGGATTGATAGTACTATAATGCTTTTATTATCTTTAGTGATATGTATGAGCTTTGCCTACTTACTACACCTTGTAATTGAAAAACCTTTTATGAAATTAAGAAACCTAATAATTGAACCTAATAAAAAATCAGTTAAATAGGTTTGTTTCAAAATTAAAGACGGTTTTATATGTTGTTTTTTGTACGTATTTTTGTCCCGCGAAAGGGATAGCAGCGGCATCCTTTTGTGAAGCGATTGCGAAGCAAAAGATACAGCGAATAGCCCGACCACAGGCTGGGATAAATGGGTTTTGCCAATTGGATAATCTGCCTGGGGTTTCGCCCAAAAAATCAAAAGAATGTCAGAAAGAAAAAAAGTAGCTTTTTATACGCTAGGTTGTAAACTGAATTTTTCGGAAACTTCGACTATTGCACGTAATTTACAAGACGAAGGTTTTGACCGTGTGGATTTTGAAGAAGTGGCAGATATGTATGTAATTAATACCTGTTCTGTGACGGAGAATGCTGATAAGCAGTTCAAGCAAGTGGTGCGAAAAGCGATGAAGTTGAACGACAAGGCTTTTGTAGCTGCTGTGGGTTGTTATGCACAGTTGAAACCAGAAGAATTAGCTGCTGTAGATGGAGTGGATTTGGTACTTGGGGCAACAGAAAAATTTAAATTAGCCGATTATGTAAACGATTTGTCTAAAAATGATTTTGGCGAAGTACATTCGTGCGAGATTGCCGAAGCGGATTTTTATGTGGGCAGTTACTCTACAGGCGACCGAACTCGTGCTTTCTTGAAAGTACAAGACGGTTGCGATTACAAATGTACCTATTGCACGATTCCTTTGGCAAGAGGAATTTCGCGAAGCGATGCCTTAGAAAATGTATTGAAAAATGCCAAAGAAATTTCGGAACAAAACATCAAGGAAATTGTGTTGACCGGAGTGAATATTGGTGATTATGGCAAAGGCGAATTTGGGAATAAAAAACACGAACATACTTTTTTGGATTTGGTGCAGGCTTTGGATCAAGTGGAAGGGATTGAAAGAGTTCGAATTTCGTCGATTGAGCCTAATTTATTGAAGAATGAAACGATTGACTTTGTGTCTAAAAGCAACACTTTTGTGCCTCATTTTCATATTCCATTGCAATCGGGAAGTAATGACATTTTAAAGTTGATGAAACGCCGATATTTGCGTGAAGTTTATATTGATAGGGTTACTCAAATCAAGGAAGTGATGCCTCATGCTTGTATTGGGGTGGATGTAATTGTGGGATTTCCAGGAGAAACTGACGAACATTTCTTAGAAACCTATCATTTCTTGAACGAGTTGCCTATTTCGTATTTACATGTGTTTACCTATTCCGAGCGTGATAATACCGAAGCGGCGGAAATGGGAGGTATTGTTCCTGCCAATGTACGTGCCAAACGTAGTAAGATGCTCCGCGGATTATCTGTTAAGAAACGTCGTGCTTTCTACGAAAGCCAGTTGGGAACAGAAAGAACCGTTTTGTTTGAATTAGAAAATAAAGAAGGTTATATTCATGGCTTTACTGAAAATTATGTCAAAGTAAAAGCGCCTTGGAATCCTGAATTGGCCAATACATTACGCAAAATTCAGTTGACACAGATTGACGAAGACGGAAGCGTTCGTGTTCAATTTGTGGAAGTCTTAGCTTAATTATAACTAAAAGGCAACTGCCTTACAAAACCTTCAACCTATTTTGAAATTAGCTACCTATACCAAAGAGTTCTCTTATAATATTAAATTGGCTTATCCTGTTATTTTGGGAATGTTAGGCCATACCTTGATTGGAATAGTAGATAATTTTATGGTGGGCAATTTAGGTTCTACTGAATTGGCTGCGGTTTCGTTAGGCAACAGTTTTATCTTTATTGCCTTATCTTTGGGAATAGGTTTTTCTACTGCTATTACGCCCTTAATTTCTGAAGCGGATGCTGAAAAAGACGATAAAAAAATTAGAACTACTTTTCATCATGGCTTGTTATTGTGTACGGTTTTGGGAGTTGCTTTATTTAGTGTAACGGTTTTGTCTAAACCCATCATGTACTTGATGCACCAACCTAAAATTGTGGCAGATATGGCAGCTCCGTATATTGACTGGGTGGCTTTTTCATTGATTCCAGTGATTATGTACCAAGGTTACAAGCAATTTGCTGACGGGTTATCTCAAACTAAATATTCAATGTATGCCATTTTTATGGCGAATGTGGTTCATGTTTTTTTTAATTATGTTTTGATATATGGTTTCTGGATTTTTCCAAAATTAGGTGTTTTGGGAGCGGCTTTAGGGACTGTTATTTCGCGAATTATGATGGTAGTTTTTCTTCATTTGTTGTTGAGACATAATCAGAAATTTAGAAAATACTTTAAGAACTTTAGTTTTAGAGAAATTAAAAAGTCAATGCTGCGAAAAATCATCGATTTAGGTTTGCCTTCGGCTATGCAAATGTTGTTTGAAGTGACTTTGTTTACGGCGGCTATTTGGCTTTCGGGTTCATTGGGAAAAAATAATCAAGCGGCGAACCAAATTGCATTGACTTTAGCGTCTTCTACTTTTATGGTGGCTATGGGATTGAGCGTTACAGCCATGATTCGGGTGAGTCATAGTAAAGGAGTGGCTGATTTTAAAAATCTAGTTATTGTAGCTCGTTCTATCTTTTTATTAGCCATTATCTTAGAAACGATATTCGGAATCTTATTTGTGGTTTTTCATAATTATTTACCGCATTTGTTTTTAAACATGAGTGATTCAGTTCAATATTTAGATAATCAAGAAATTATAAGCATTACAGCACAGTTACTTTTAGTAGCGGCAGTATTCCAATTGTCAGACGGTATTCAAGTAGTGGTTTTAGGCGCATTACGTGGATTGCAAGATGTGAAAATTCCCATGTATATTACTTTTGTTGCCTATTGGTTGATTGGGTTTCCAATCTCATTTTATTTAGGCCGTTACACCGAGTTGAAAGCGGTGGGCATTTGGATAGGACTTTTGGCGGGATTGTCAGTGGCGGCTTTATTTTTGTATATTCGCTTTGCTAAACTTACTAAGAAAATGATTTTCGAAGTAAATAAGTAATAGCATACTATTTTTAAGTACATTAGTACATGAAACTAACCCCCTAAATCTATAAATATGATAGCATTTGTTGTTTTTGGAAGTATATTAATATTTCTAAGTTTTTCATTGAAAAACAGTTTGAATCCTCTTTCAAGATTTACCCACATTTTTAAAATAGCAGGATTTGCACTTCTTGTTGTAGGTGCATTATCGTCAATGTTTAAGCAAATTGATGCAGGAAATGTTGGTGTAAAGTCATTGTATGGAAATGTAGAACCAGATGTTTTAGAAAGTGGATTGCATATTATTAACCCACTTTTGGATGTTACTGATTTTGATATCCAAACTCAAAATTACACCATGTCAGCCATTCATGACGAAGGGTCGAAAGAAGGTGACGATGCTATTCGAGTGTTGTCTAATGATGGATTGGAAGTAGTAATTGATCTGACAGTTTTGTATCGAATTTCGCCCGAGTTGGCACCAAAAATTTTTAAGGAAATCGGAGTGAATTATGCAGACAAAATAGTTCGTCCTGTTACTAGAACTCGTATTCGTGACAACGCTGTTTATTATGATGCGGTGGCTTTGTATTCTACCAAACGAAATGAATTCCAACAACGTATTTTTAAGTCTATTGAGACCGATTTTAAAGAAAGGGGGTTGATCTTGGAACAGTTATTAATTCGAAATATCAATCTTCCTGCTTCTGTAAAAACTACTATTGAAAGTAAAATCAATGCCGAACAAGATGCGCAAAAAATGACGTTCATTTTGCAAAAAGAAAAACAAGAAGCAGAGCGTAAGCGAGTAGAAGCACAAGGTATTGCAGATTATCAACGAATTATTTCAACGGGTTTATCAGACAAACAATTGCAATACGAACAAATTAAAGCTCAGAAAGAATTAGCGGCTTCGCCAAATACCAAAATCATTTTCATGAATGGTAAAAGCAGTGCACCTGTAATTCTTTCGGATAAATAATCAATTAACGTTTAAACACATACAATGGAATTACCAAAATTTTTATTAGGCGACAATACCGATTTTCCAGAAGATATTTTTATCATCCATTTAGATTACCCTCGTTTCATCATTAATTTGAAAGACGATGAGGTGGAGTTCATGGAAGAAGCGGAAGACTTAGATGAAGCCGAATTGAATGCAGAAATGGAAGCCTTAATTGTAGCTGCCAATGAATTTTATGATCGAGAAATTGGTCGATACGAAGAATAAACTATTTAGTAAAATACTTTTCTAACAATAAAGTGGCGGCTGCAAAGGGTGAAATTTCATCATTTTGCACCGCTTTTTTTGTGGATTCAAGCAATTGTTGAATTCCTGTGCTGCTATAAAAATTAGATTTCAGTTGGTCATTAATCGTCTCTAACATCCAAAATTGATTTTGTTCTTTGCGCTTTTCAAAGAAATAGGAATTGGATTGCGTTAGGTTTAAAAATTCAGTTATAGTGTTCCAAACTTCAGGAATGCCTTCAGAGGTAAGAGCGCTACAAGTAGTTGTTTTAGGAGTCCAACCCGATTTTTTGGCTGGAAATAAATGCAAGGCACGATTGAATTCGACTTTAGCAAATTGAGCATTTTTGATATTGTCTCCGTCAGCTTTGTTGATTACAATAGCATCTGCCATTTCCATTATACCTCTCTTAATACCTTGAAGTTCATCGCCAGCACCAGCTATTTTTAAAAGTAAAAAGAAATCGACCATACTATGAACCGCAGTTTCACTTTGTCCAACACCAACTGTTTCAATGATAATAGTATCAAATCCAGCTGCTTCGCAAAGTGTGATTGTTTCACGAGTTTTTCGAGCGACTCCTCCTAATGTTTCACCCGAGGCTGATGGACGAATAAAAGCGTTAAGATCTTTGACTAATTCTTCCATTCGAGTTTTGTCTCCCAAAATACTCCCGTGACTTATCGTACTACTTGGATCTACGGCCAAAACGGCTACTTTTTTTCCAAGGCTTGTCAAGTGTTTTCCAAAGGCTTCAATGAAGGTGCTTTTTCCCACACCCGGAACGCCAGTGATACCAATTCGCACCGATTTATTGGCAAAGGGTAAACAACTATTGATGATGGTATTGGCTTTTGCCAAATGAATTGGATTAGTACTTTCGACCAAGGTAATAGCACGACTTAAAGCGGTTATGTTCCCAGCTAGAATTCCTTCAACGAGTTCCTCGGCTGAAGGCTGTACTTTTCGAGAGTGTTGGATATATTCCACAGACTGACTACTGATGCTTTCGGGTTGCGAAATGCCAGCTTTTTCTTGTAATGCCGAAGAATGTGCTTTTTTAGAAGTCAAGTCAAAAGGATTTGAATAGTAAAAATACTAAAATATACTTGTACCTACTTTACAACGGTAGATTTATTTTAGCATATTGCAACAGCATAATAGTTTTAGCATCTGTAATTTCACCAGAAGCGATCATTTGGTAGGCTTTGTCAAATGAATATTCAAGAACTTCAATATGTTCGTGTTCTTCTTCGAGTCCGCCACCGTTAGAAATTTTCATTTTAGGACTGTATTCGCCAATGAAGAAATGGAGTATTTCGGTTACAGCACCAGGCGACATATAGGATTGAAATATTTTTTTGACAGTTGAAAGTCTGTATCCTGTTTCTTCTTCTGTTTCTCTAATAATGCAGTCTATTGGATTGTCTTCGTCGAGCATTCCTGCACAAGCTTCTATTAACATTCCAGTAGTATTGTTGTTTAAATAGGTTGGTAGCCGAAATTGACGGGTTAAAATAACGGTTTTTTGTGAGGTGTTATATAATAAAATTACGGCTCCATTGCCACGATCATACACTTCACGGGTTTGTGTTTCAGAATCCTCTGTGGATTTTTTGAAATCAAAAGTTACTTTGTTAAGTATATAATGATTGTTTGATAGTAGTTCTGTTTTTTGAATGGTTATTGTTGGATTTTGCATTTGAATCATGGTTTTGGGTTTCTTGGTTTGAGGGCTAGGTTTTTAAAAGTCGTTCCCCAATTGTTATTGTTCATATTATTTGGAAGTCCATCTCGGGTCATTAATGCATCTTGATCGGACTCGTCTTTTTTCCATACCCAAGCACAAACCGAAATTCCCTTGTCGTAAATTAAGTTTAAAAACGGATCGGGATTCATTAAAACGCCCGCATTCATTGGTGCTGTTTCTCCAAAAATGATTGGTAAATTATATTGATTCAATGTGTTTAGGCGGTTGTTTATATTGTTAGGTGAATCTAATAGCCATTTTTCGTAGGCGTGAATGTCAAATAAAATATTGGATTTACCCACTAAAAATTCGTTGCCTTTATTGAGTAATACACTTTCATCTTGTCCTTGTTCAGCACAGGGAATTATTACGATGTTTTTATTGCCTGTTGCTCGAATTATTGCAGTTAATTCGTTCATGTTTTGTAACCAAATAGCATCTGTATAACCATCTGCTCTATCGTATCTGTAAGGTTCGTTCCAAACCTCAATCCATACATCATTTT
The DNA here is from genome assembly GCF_029866485.1 of Flavobacterium keumense. Taxonomy (NCBI): domain Bacteria; kingdom Pseudomonadati; phylum Bacteroidota; class Flavobacteriia; order Flavobacteriales; family Flavobacteriaceae; genus Flavobacterium; species Flavobacterium keumense. The sequence continues at coordinate 2,516,182 of NZ_CP092332.1, read as the reverse complement.
GATCTTTGAATTGAATAGCCCATGAACGAAGCTTAGCTTTATACTCTTCCAACCAAGATGTAGTTGCAGGCGATTTTCCAGTAAATAGAGTAGAAGGGTTTCCATCCCAACCAAATGCGCAAATCCAACTTATTTTATTTTGTTTTCTATTTTCATCAACTATATTTTGTAGCGAATAAATGTATTTTCCATTGCTATCTTGTATCGGATTTCCTGTCAGAGGTGTTTCTTTGATGTTGCCAATAAACTCTCGAGCAATATCAAGATTCCAAGAATTCATATTGGAACTACCAGCGCCAAATACATGAAAGGTATTAGCGCCAATCAATTGAATGTTTTTTGAGTTGTACGTAAGTTTAGAATTTATTATTTGGTAACCAGAATTAGTATTGATATTACTTTCTTCTTTTTGGCAGGAGCCAAAAAAGAAAAGTAGAACAAACAATTTGAAAATTAAGTTTCGATATTTCATGGAAAATCAATTAAAAAGTAAATGTATGCTTTTTATAAAAAAAACGCTCTGAATTTTCAGAGCGTTTTTAACTATTTATTTCAATATCGTTTGTTTTCTATCTGGTCCAACAGAAACAATTTTAATTGGTACTTCTACTTCTTTTTCAATGAACTCGATGTACTCTTTTAATTCTTTTGGTAATTCATCGTAAGTAGTCATACCTGTTAAATCGGCTTCCCATCCTTTGAATTCTTTATAGATAGGCGTTACGTTTTCTTCTTCAATGTTGTAAGGGAAATGACTGATTTTTTGTCCTTTGTAGTTGTACTCAGTACAAACTTTAAGCGTTTTAAATCCAGAAAGCACATCGCCTTTCATCATCATCAATTGGGTCACTCCGTTAACTTGAATTGCATATTTTAAAGCGACTAAGTCCAGCCATCCACAACGTCTTTGTCTTCCAGTTACCGATCCAAATTCATTTCCAATTTTAGCCATTGTAGCACCGTCTTCGTCAAAAAGTTCGGTTGGGAAAGGGCCACTTCCTACACGAGTTACATAGGCTTTAAAAATTCCGTACACTTCTTTGATTTTGTTAGGAGCAATTCCTAAACCAGTACAAGCACCTGCTGCTGTAGTATTAGATGAAGTTACAAATGGATAGGTTCCAAAGTCAACATCCAACAGCGAACCTTGAGCTCCTTCGCACAAGATTGATTTTCCGGCTTTTTGTGCTTGGTGTAAATATTCTTCACTATCGATGAAGTCTAATTTTTTCAATTCTTCAATAGCTTCAAAGAATTCTTTTTCCATTTCGGCTAAGTTGTATTGAATAGCTACATCGTAGAATTTGATCATTTCTTCGTGTTTGTCAGCCAAAGCACGGTAACGATCTTTGAAATCAGCTAATTCAATATCTCCCACACGAATACCGTTTCTACCGGTTTTGTCCATATACGTTGGTCCAATACCTTTCAAAGTAGAACCAATTTTGGCTTTCCCTTTTGCAGTTTCTGAAGCCGCGTCTAACAAACGGTGTGTTGGTAAGATTAAATGTGCTTTTCTAGAAATAATCAATTTGCTTTTGATATCAATATTGAATTTTTCTAAACCTTCAATTTCTTTTTGAAAAACTACAGGATCAATTACTACTCCATTTCCAATGATGTTCACGGCTGTTTTATGGAAAATCCCAGAAGGAATTGTTCTCAGAACGTGTTTAATTCCGTCAAATTCTAAGGTATGTCCTGCATTGGGTCCCCCTTGAAAACGAGCAATAATGTCGTACTTAGAGGTTAATACATCGACGATTTTTCCTTTTCCCTCATCTCCCCATTGTAGTCCTAATAGTAAATCTATGGTCATTCTGTGTGTTATTTGTGTTGTTTATATTTTTTAGAATTATGGCTAATTCTAATTAGTTGTTTTTTTATTTCCGTATAAATACAGTGAGTGGTTGGTAATCTCAATGTCAAAAATTTCTTCGATGGTTTTTTTGATGGTTTGAATTCGTGGATCGCAAAATTCGATTACTTCTCCTGTATCCGTCATAATAATATGATCGTGTTGTTTGTCAAAATACGATTTTTCGTAATGAGCTTGGTTTTGTCCAAATTGGTGTTTACGAACCAAGGCACAATCCAAAAGCAGTTCAATCGTATTGTACAAAGTGGCTCTGCTGACACGATAGTTTTTGTTTTTCATTTTGATGTAAAGGTTTTCTATGTCAAAATGTTCTTCACTATCGTAAATTTCCTGAAGAATAGCATAACGCTCTGGAGTTTTGCGATGCCCTTTATTTTCAAGATATAGTGTAAATACGTTTTTTACAATCTCTTGATTTTTATTGTTGTCTGTGGAAATAAGTGTCATATCCTGCAAAGATAATTTTTTTTGTTTAATCTCTAAAGTTCCGTTGATAAGTTTGTCTTTTGTTGAAAAATCAATTACGAAGTATATACTCGACTCACTTTTTCAATACCTTCTATTTTTTTAATGTTGTTGATTAATTTTTTCAAAATGGTGTTGTTTTGTACTACTACGGTGACTTGTCCTTCAAAAATTCCAGCTTCTGTGCTCAATGAAATACTTTGAATATTCACATGCATATTGTTTGAAATGACTTTGGTCAATTGATTAGTTAATCCTAGCGAATCCATCCCAGTGATCTTAATAATGGCTTTAAATTCTTCTTGGCTAGAATCAATCCATTTGGCAGCCATGATTCGGTAAGCGTAATTGGATTGTAAACCAATGGCATTAGGGCAATCGCTTTTGTGTACTTTTATACCTTCATTTACGGTTATGAAACCAAACACATCATCTCCAGGAATTGGGCTGCAACAAGGAGAAAATTTATAGTCTAATTTGTCGTGTTCTTTTCCAAAAACCAACATATCATAATTTGCATTGATGATAGGTTTGTTGATTTCTTCGTCTGGTGTGGTTGTGTTACGTTTGATTTTATTTTTGAAGAAACTGATAAATGTATTGCTTTTTTGCGCAGCATAATCTTTAAGTTGTTGGTTTTCAATCGCTCCAATACCAACGCGGTAAAATAAATCCAAACTAGTTTTAAGTTTGAAAAAATTGACCAACTCGTTAACGGTTTTCTCGTTTAAAGTTATTTTTAAGTGTTTTAGTTTCCGACTTAATAATTCTTTTCCTTCTTCTCCTATTTTTTTGGTGTCTTCATTAAGAACATTTTTTATTTTAGTTTTGGCTCGTGCTGTAGTTACAAAATCTAACCAATGTGTTGTTGGTTTCTGGTTAGGAGAAGTAATCACTTCAATTTGATCCCCACTTTTTAATTCGTAGTTAAGCGGAACCAATTTCCCATTAACCCGAGTTCCGCGGGTGCGAATTCCAATTTCAGAGTGAATTCCAAATGCAAAATCGAGAGAAGTAGCTCCTTTGGGTAAGGATTTAATGTCTCCTTTTGGCGTAAACACAAAAATTTCTTTGGAATACAAATTCATTTTGAAATCTTCTACAAAGTCAACCGCATTGGTTTCGGCATTTTCCAAAGCTTCACGCAATAAGTTCAGCCAAACATCTAAGCCGCTTTCTTCGGTAGCTCCGTTTTTATACTTGTAATGGGCAGCGTAGCCTTTTTCAGCAATTTCGTCCATGCGTTCACTTCGAACTTGAATTTCTACCCAGCGTCCTTTAGGCCCCATTACGGTAATGTGGAGAGCTTCATAGCCGGTTGATTTTGGAGATGAAATCCAATCTCGCAAGCGGCTCGGACTTGGGCGGTAATGGTCGGTTACAATGGAATAGATTTTCCAGGCTAAAAATTTCTCGTCGTGCGGATTTGATTTATACACAATTCGCAAAGCAAATTTGTCATAGACTTCGTCGAAACTAACGCCTTGTGCCTTCATTTTTCTACGAATCGAATAAATCGATTTGGGGCGTCCCTTGATGGTGTATTCAATTCCTTCTTCGTCTAATGACTTTTTTAGAATGTCTGAAATGTCTTTGATGTAAGCGTCTTGTTCTTCCTTAGTTTCTTTAATTTTGCTTAATATGTCTTTGTATATAGCAGGTTCGGTGTATTTTAACCCTAAATCTTCCAGCTTGGTTTTGATGTTATACAAGCCTAATCGATGGGCGAGAGGGGCATAAATATATAAGGTTTCTGAGGCAATTTTAGTTTGTTTGTCTTCTCGCATGGATTCCATAGTTTGCATATTGTGCAAACGGTCTGCGAGTTTGATTAAAATCACTCGAACATCATCGTTGAGTGTTAGAATCATTTTTCTAAAATTTTCAGCTTGTATAGAAGCGTTTAAATCTTTTTGAACCAACGAAATTTTGGTCAATCCTTCGACCATTTGTGCTACTTTCGGATTGAAAAGGCGTTCAATATCCTCAACAGTAATTGGCGTGTCTTCTACTACATCATGCAATAAGGCAGCGGCAATCGAAGTAGCGCCCAAACCAATTTCAGATGCCACAATTTTAGCCACAGCAATGGGGTGAAAAATATAGGCTTCGCCTGATTTTCTTCTTTGATCTTTGTGTGCATCAACGGCAACGTCAAAAGCTTTACGAATCAATTTCTTGTCACTATCAGTTAGCGTTTGGTAGCTAATTCGAAGTAACTCCTTGTATTCTTGGGCAATGGCCTTGTTTTCTTTTTCGATATCTATTTCAGTCATGGTAGGCGGGGTTCAATTTCTAAAAATAGAAAAAACCGAGCAATTACACAAGTGAATTAAGAGAATATTTTTGATTGATAATTTAAAAACCTCGTTGTCTTTTGGCTTCAAAAATTAAAATAGCTGCAGCAACAGAGACGTTCATAGAATCAATTTCGCCTTGCATTGGAATAATAATGTTTTGTGTAGCAGCATTGCGCCATTCTTGGGTTAAACCAGTAGCTTCGGTTCCAACAACTAACGCGGTGGGTGTGGTGTAATTTTCTAAATGGTATCCATTAGAATTTTGTAGGGTTGCACAATAAAAACTAATGTTTTTTTCTTTTAAAAAAGTAATGATTTCAGCAGTAGTTCCAGTGGCGATTTGATTGGTAAACAAACACCCTACACTGGAACGGACAATATTAGGATTGTACAAATCGCTTTTGGGATTGGCAATAATAACTGCATCTAAATTTGCGGCGTCAGCGGTGCGCAATAAAGCCCCGATGTTTCCTGGTTTTTCAGGAGCTTCAGCGACTAAAATTAATGGGTTTTCGGATAATTGTAAATCAGATAACAAGGTTGATTTGGTTTTGGCTACAGCCAAAATCCCTTCGGTTGTATCTCGATAGGCTAATTTTTGAAAGACCTCTTTGTTGATTTCTATTAATTCGGCATTTTGAGCCAATTGATATGCTTCTTTTTCAGTGCAAATTTCAGGTAAAAAAAGGACTGTTTCGATTTGGTATCCCCCTTTAATCGCAATACTGATTTCGCGTTGTCCTTCAATTAAAAAAGTACCTGTTTGCTTGCGTGCTTTTGCTTTTTCCTGCAATAGCACTAATGATTTGATAAATGGATTTTGTACGGAGCTAATTTGCTTCATTGGAATTAGGCCGTTTTTTGAACTACTTCAAAAATTTTAGCATCTTCACATTTTAATGTTTTAAAAGGGAATTTGACTAACAATGCATAATCGTGAGTTGACATCAAAACGGTTTTTCCATTTTCATTGATTTTGCGAAGTACTTCCAACACTTCGGCACTGGTTTGTGGGTCCAAGTTACCGGTTGGTTCGTCTGCTAAAATTAATTCAGGGTCATTCAATAAGGCTCTTGCAATAGCAACACGTTGTTGTTCTCCACCAGATAGTTGGTGTGGCATTTTATTGGCAAAATCTTTCATTCCCACTTTATCTAATACTTCGTCTATTTTTTGAAGCATTTCAGTGTTGTCTGTCCAGCCTGTTGCTTTCAAAACAAAAAGCATATTGTCTTTTACGGTACGGTCTGGGAGTAATTTGAAATCTTGGAAAACAATTCCGATTTTTCTTCTCAAAAAAGGAATATCGTCTTCTTTTAAAGTAGCCAAATCAAAATCTACGATATGTCCAGCACCTTCTTTTAGCTCTAAATCGGCATACAAAGTCTTTAATAAACTACTTTTACCTGAGCCTGTTTTTCCAATAACATAAATGAATTCCCCTTGTTTTACTTCAAGGTTTACGTCAGATAAAATGGTTTTTCCTTCTTGATAGATAGTAGCGTTTCGTAAAGATAAAATGGACTGTGACATAATTTGCATTTGTTTATGTGGTAAAAGTAATTATCAATTGGCAATTATCAATTATCTAGCGCAATTTTTTTTATTTTTTGTTAAAACAATTGTTCATAATAAATACTAAAACCATTTCGTTATACGCTATATAATATGATACATTTGAATTTTAAATAAATAGTATAATGCGTACACTCTCTGGGATTTTATTCACCCTACTTTTTTGGGGAACTTTATCGGTTTCAGCTCAAAAATCAACTATATATAATTCTAATTCAAAAGATTTTGAAACGGCAGTTTCGTTATATACTGCGGGTCAATATGCATCTGCAAAATTAGTTTTTGATCGCATCAAAACAAATTCAGCGAATCAAGAAGTCTTGTCGGATTGTTTGTATTATACCGCCATGTGTGCTATTCGCGAACGTCAACCTAGTGCAGGGAGTTTGATGGAACGCTTTGTTTCGGATTATCCAACGAGTACGAAGAGAAATCAAGCCTATGTTGAACTAGGTCATTTTTATTTTCAACAAGAAAATTACGAAAAAGCCTTGTCTTGGTATGAAAAAGTAGATGAAATGTATTTGGGAGCTAACGAAAGCGAAAAATACAATTTCCAAAAAGGATACAGTTTTTTTGTTGCTAAAAACAAAAAAGAAGCCTCAATCTATTTGAATAAGGTATTGAATACGCCAAATTACGGTTCGCAAGCCAAATACTATTTAGGTTTTATGGCTTATGAAGGAGATGATTATAAGCGAGCAACTCAATATTTTGACGCAGTTGCTACCGAAGGGAAATACAAAGAGCGCATGTCGTATTATCAATCGGATATGAATTTTAAGCAAGGAAATTTCCAAAAAGCGATTGATTTGGGAGAACAAGCAATGGCTAAATCGACACTGGCAGAACAATCCGAATTGAATAAAATTATTGGTGAAAGCTATTTCAATTTGAAAGAATATGAAAAAGCAATTCAGTATTTGAAATTATACAAAGGAAAAAATGGAAAATGGACGAATGTTGATTTTTACCAGTTAGGATTTGCGTACTACCAACAAAAAGAGTTTCAGGAAGCGGTTTCGCAATTCAATAAAATTATTGATGGAAAAGATTTTGTAGCGCAAAATGGCTATTATCATTTAGGTCAGAGTTATTTGCATTTGGACAAAAAGCAAGAAGCGTTAAATGCGTTTAAAAATGCTTCTGAAATGGATTTTGATGCTTCGTTAAAAGAAGAATCGAGTTTGAATTATGCAAAATTGAGTTACGAAATAGGTAATTCGTACGAAAGTGTCCCTGCTATTTTGATGGCTTTTTTGGAACGCTATCCTCAAAATTCAAATCAGTCGGCGATTGAAAAATTATTAATTGATTCTTATATTTCTTCTAAGAATTATAAAGAAGCTTTGGCAATTTTAGAGAAAAAAGGCACTCAAGAAAACAAGTTGGCCTATCAAAAAGTGCTGTTTTATAGTGGTTTGCAATCCTTTACCGATGGAGAATACAAAGAAGCGTTAGAGCGATTTGAAAAAGCAATTGGTCAACAAAAAGACGCTTTGATTACAGCAAGAGCTACGTTTTGGAAAGGAGAAACTCAATTTGTATTGGATGATTTTAAAAATGCGTTATTGACATTCAAACAGTTTATAAGTTTTGCTGAAGCGATCAACACTGCTGAATTTAAAAATTGCAACTACAATATAGCTTATGCGTACTTCAAAATGAAAGAATACGACCAAGCAGGAAATTATTTTCAAAAACAAATCGAAAAAGGGACTGACAAGGTGCGTATGAACGATGCCTATTTGCGTTTAGCAGATTGTCGATTTGTAACTTCAAAATATTGGCCGGCTATGGAGGCTTATGCCAAAGTAATTGAGCAGAAGGGTGTTGATGCTGATTATGCTTTTTATCAAAGAGCCATTTCGTATGGTTTTGTAGGTAAAAATGAGAAAAAAATCGAGAACTTGGTGTCGTTTTTACAACTTTACCCTAAATCAGAATACCGAGATGATGCGTTGTTTGAATTAGGAAATACTTATGTGACCGAGAATAAAGACGAGAAAGCCATTGCAACTTACGATCAATTGATTAAAGAGTTTGAAAATGGTTCATTTGTGTCTAAATCTATTTTGAGACAAGGTTTGGTGTATTATAACGCAGATAAAGACACCCAAGCTATAGCAAAATTCAAGCAGGTTGTGGCCGCGTTTCCAAAATCGGCAGAAGCTTTAGAAGCCGTTTCCACCGCTCGATTAATTTATGTTGAAAATGGAAAAGTAGATGAATATGCTTCTTGGGTTCGTACGCTAGATTTCGTAGCTGTTTCGGATGCCGATTTGGATAATGATACGTATGAGTCTGCCGAGAAACAATACCAACAAAGTAACACTAGTCAAGCAATCACTGGATTTGGAGCGTATTTGACCGCATTCCCAAAAGGGATTCACGCCTTGCAGGCTCATTTTTATTTGGCGCAATCCCAATATTCAAATGGGTCAGAGGAAAAATCAATACCCAATTATGAATATGTAATTGCGGAGCCACGAAACGAGTTTACAGAGCCGTCTTTAATGCGATTAGCTGAAATTTTCTTGAAAGCAAAAGAAGTAGAAAAGGCAATTGTAGTTTTATCTCGAATTGAAACTGAAGCGGATTTGTTGCAAAACAAAACCTTTGCTCAAGCCAATTTGATGAAATTGTATTACGATAAAAAGGATTATGCTAACGCGGTGGTGTATGCTGAAAAAGTACTAGAAAATCCGAAGACAGAGGCCGATGTTAAAAGCGATGCGCAAATTGTAGTGGCGCGTTCTGCAATGGAAACAGGCGATGAAGCAAAAGCGAAATCGGGCTACGAAAAATTGATGACTGCTCAAGGAGAATTGGGAGCAGAAGCCTTGTATTATGATGCGTATTTTAAAAATAAAGCAGGAAAGTTTGAGGATTCCAATGTAGCTATACAACAATTGGCCAAAAATTATTCTGATTACAAATATTTTGGTGCCAAAGGGTTGTTGTTAATGGCAACTAACTTTTATGCTTTGAAAGATAGTTATCAAGCCACCTATATTTTAGAAACTATCATTAAAAACTTTACGGATTTTCCTGAGGTTGTGGCTCAAGCCCAAAAAGATTTGGAAACGATAAAAGCGGAGGAATCTAAAACCAATTCGTCAATCACTAATTAATTCTATGAAATTACCATTTTATATAGTAGATGTTTTCGCTGAAGAAAAGTATGCAGGAAATCAATTAGCTGTTTTTGAAAATGCTCACAACTTGACTACAGAACAAATGCAGGCTATTGCTAGCGAAATTAATTTTGCCGAGAGTACGTTTATCACGCAACTGGATGCTGAAAACAATACAGCTGAGATTCGAATATTTACCCCAGAGTTTGAAATGAAATTTGCAGGTCACCCCATTATTGGAACCTCGTGGGTGCTGATGAATAGAATCTATTCCACTAATCCTAACAATATCAACCTTAGCGTTCCGGTGGGGACTATTCCGGTTTCTCAAGAAGGAGATTTAGTGTGGTTGCAATCAGCTCAACCGGAGTTTTTTGACACGTTTCAACCAGAGGGTTTTTTAGAATTTAGTAATTTAAAAAGAACTGATTTCTCTACGGATTTTCCCATTCAAGAAGTAAGCACTGGGAGTGCCTTTGTAATGGTTCCGCTTCAAAATAAAGAAGCATTGGCTCATTTGGAATTGAATACCGCCAAGATGAACGAATGGTTGCATTTGAATTGTAAAACTAATTTTAGGGCGTTGTACTTTTTTTATTTAGAAGACGGAAATTTGTTCAGTAGAATGTTGTATTTGGAAAACAATCAATTGAAGGAAGATGCAGCAACAGGGAGTGCGAGTACTTGTTTACAGGCATTTTTGTTGAAATATTATCAATCTGATTTGCAAATAATAAACCAGCAGGGAGATTATATTGGACGTCCTTCAAGAATATATTTTGATGGAAAATGGAGTCAAGATCATTTCGAAATTAAAATTGGTGGGAAAACACAATTCATCGCAAAAGGAGAATGGGAGGTTTAATTTTTTAATAAAACGGCTATTCACAGTTGGTTTAATAATAAAGAATATGAGAAAAAATAATTTGAAATATACAGTATTGGCGCTTAGTTTAGCATGGAGTTCATTGGCTTTGGCACAAAAAAAACAAGACAAAATGCGAACGGAAGAAGTAAATGTGGTAAAATCATATACGCCAACTATTTCGGATGCGTTTAAAATAAAAGAAACACCTGCTTTAAATGAGGAAGGAATCACTGCAAAAGAAACGGTGAAGTACAGTATTTTTTCTTTCCCAGTGGCTTCTACTTTTACACCTTCAAAGGGTGGTGCTGAAAATGTAGATAAGGAAGAAATTGGTCGTTTTTATAAAAGTTATGCCACTTTTGGAGGAGGTAACTTCGGGACTTTGAATGCAGAGTTATTCGCTACTCAAGATTTGAATTCGGAAGAATATGTGGCGGGAATGTTGCGTCATCTTTCCTCTCAGGGAGGAATAAAAGGCGTAGCCTTAGATAATTCGTTTTATGATACTTCATTAGATCTAACCTATGGTGCCGAAGCAAAAGAATTGTCTTGGAATATTAATTTAGGCTATCAAAATCAGATTTATCATTGGTATGGATTGCCAACTAATTTTATGGACGCATTGACGCCAACTATTCATGATATTATAGTAGCAGGAATCAATCCAAAACAATCGTATAACACCATTACATTAGACTCTAAAATAGAATTTGATGAGAGCATTTTGGAGGCTTCAAGTTTTAAATTTGCTCATTTTTCAGATGCTTTCGGTTCGTCTGAAAATAGATTCTATGCTAAACCGTCGTTTCAATTTCCTGCTTTTGGAAAACAAATAAAATTGAACGCTATTGTGGATTATTTGGGAGGAAAATTTGAGAATAATTACACCCGAACTAATTCGGAACCATTAGAATATGGATATACTAATTTCGGACTTTCGCCAAGTTATGAATTGGAAAAAGACAATTGGACCCTACATTTAGGTTTGGGATTGTACTATAGTTTGGATACCAAAAATAGAAACAACAAGTTATTTCTGTATCCGCAAGTTACAGCCTCTCATAAAATAGTGGGTGATTTAATGATTTTCTATACCGGAGCTGAAGGTGGGTTAGACCAAAATTCCTATTTGAATTTTGTGGACGAAAATCCGTTTTTGTCGCCTACTTTACAAATTGCGCCAACCAACAAAAAGTATGATGTTTTTGCTGGTTTAAAAGGTAAATTGGCAGATAATATAAGCTATAATATTAGAGGTTCTTTTGTAGATGAGAATAACAAAGCCTTGTTTAAAAGTAATGATTTTTCGGCTAATTTCAACTACGGACCCTATGCGTATGGAAATTCGTTACAAGTGGTCTATGACAATGTAAAAACACTACGCTTCTTTGGTGAATTGAAAGCGGATATTACCGAAGCGATTCATTTTGGTGCCAATGGTACGTTGTCTGTTTATAATACAAAAACACAAGCCGAAGCATGGAATTTACCAGCGATACAATTGAATGCGAATCTAGATTATACCATAAACACAAAATGGTACGCTGGTGCGGATGTGTTTTTTGTGGGTTCCCGAAAAGATCTACAAATCAATACTGATTTGATTTATGTTTATCCGCCAACTTATGTTCCAACGACTTTAAAATCGTATATTGATTTGAATGCTCATGTGGGGTACAAACATAGTGAACGATTGACTGCCTTTTTGAAAGCCAATAACATTGTTAATCAAGCGTATCAAAAATGGTTGAACTACCCGGTTCAAGGATTTCAAGTGGTATTGGGTGCGAATTATAAATTTGATTTTTAATACGATTCTACTTTGACCACTTTCAAACAAAAAACGCACACCTATTATTTACAGTTGGTTCAAGATCGAATAGATGTCTTTCGGGATATGATTTCGGCCTTGACGGAAGATTCTAAAAACGATGCCAAAGGTTCTGCTGGAGATAAGCACGAAACGGCTTTGTCGATGATGCATATCGAACAAGAAAAACTGAATCATAAATTGAGCGAAGTCTTAGCTCAAAAAGCTATTTTAGATAAAATGGATCCGTTAAAAGTAACAGAAACGATTGCTCTGGGGAGTTTGGTTAAAGCCAATAGTATTTATTTGTACCTCAGTGTCGCCTTGCCTAAGATTGCTATTGAAGGAGTAAATGTGATTGCCTTGTCGCCACAATCGCCTTTGGGAAGTAAATTGATGGGCAATCCAATTGGGTTTACTTTTGAGATTAATGGGACTCACTATTGTATTGAGAGTATTGAGTAAAAGTTTAAAATTACTACCAACGCAGAACCTACACTTGTAAGGAAAAATAATTATATTTGAGAAATATAAAGCGAAACCAACTTGCGCCAATCTACCCTATATTGGGTGTATATACGAAAGTTTGTTTCGCATATATACAAGTTGGTGGCAAGTTGAGCCGAAATTACGCAGGCAAATCCAATTTGAAAATAAACAGTTGTTTCCGCCAAATGTTTTCAAAGCAGAAGCGTGAAAATTGGAACGTACCAACAGAAACTTAAACAGTTGAAACTTGGAAAACAGAAGCGTGAAAATTGGAATCTACCAACAGACTCGAACAAAAGCTAACAGGCGAAGCAAATCTAAAAAGCAGAAATTAACAATACTAAATATCAAAGAATGAGCATAATTTTATTTTTTTTGCCATTATTATTTCAAATTATTTTTGGCAGAAAAGCTATAGGTGGAGATATTAAATTAAGCTTTGGAACAGTTTGCTTGATTAGTTTTTTAGGCCAAATCCTAACAACCATTTTGGAGCATAACATAATTCTATCTAACCTTCAAAAAAACAGTAATTTTTGTGGATTACCATTAGTTGGACTTATAATGGTTTCATTATTTCTTACTTTCATCTTAATTATTACAATATTTATTCAAGACCGAATTAGAAAGTCTTATGGCTATGTTGAAGAAATTGATGCTAAAGATGATGATGAATATGAAAAGTATCAAGAAGATGAAGAAGATATCACTTTCTTAGAATAAAACAAGTTAAAATGTAAAGTGAAAACAGAAGCGTGAAAAATTTGCGGTAATTCGTAATTTCGACAAAACAACCAGCCACCAACACACGCTACAAGCAAGCTGGGCAATTGGCTTAATTTGAAGATAGTTTGTGTTTGACACATTTGTTTTTAACCGAAAGAATACGCATCTTTAATCCCAGCCTGCGTGTAGCGCGGGAACGTTACCAGCAATACTATTAAAATCGTATCTTAATGATTACAATAATTTCTCTTATGTGGCTTTTTATTCCTGTATTTGTGTATCCTCCAATTCACAAAATATGGAGAAAAAAAAGGAGTTATAATTTATCTTTGATAATAGCTTTAGTTTTGCCAATACTATCTATACTATCATTTCAAAATAGATCCACTACAATTGAAAAGCAAAATCTATTTTTTTCTATATGTCCAATATTATTTTTACTGTTCTACAAATATTATGATAGAATAATTTTAAAAAAATATAATCGACATATTTACTTTTACGTAAATTGGTCTTTAAACTATTTTATTGATGATGAAGAATCTGAAGAATCAACCTCACTTGAGTTTTGGTTAAAATTATCCTTATTTATATTCCCACTTGGCATATGCTTTTTAATAAGCGAAATAATAAATCTGATTTAGTTCTTCTGCTAAAAGCCGTATATCGCAATAGCGAATTTTGTAGTAAATTCACGTTTACATTTCGCAAGAATTTTTGTCTTTAATAGAAAAAATAAAGTTCCGAATTTCGCAACCTCGCCAAGCCACAAATTAGCGGTAATTTGCCCGGGACACTAGAAAAACAAGACCTAAAATGTATGACTTAGAATTTTACTTATATGGAATAATTCCAATGCTTATTGGAATACTAATTATGTTTAAGTCAATCCAAATTTCACTTAAAAGAAAAATGATTTTGAATTGGTTAATGACATTACTGATTTTTGTTTCGTTTGTTTTGGCAGAATATATGTTGTTTATGATATCTTTTACAGAAGCTTGGCCGACATATTTACCGCATATTTTATTAGTTTTAAATTTAATTCTGTTAGGTATTCAGTTGTTGATAAAGAATAGAAAATCGGAAATTATATAATAGGTAAACAACCGTTAACAGTGGTTTCGCGCAATAGCGGGTTTTATTTTTCTTAGACGGAAATTACTCAATTGGGAATTTACATATCTTTACAACAAAGCGGTAAATTGCTGCTACTGCTCAGAGCCGCAGAACGTTAGGTGCAAAGCTTAACAGACTATTTCAGTAAATACTAAAATACCTTCCTTTTTACAGTTTTTAACTTTACCTTTCAATTTCTTTTATTTTAAATTACATTTATACTATAAAATTGATTATTTGGTTTTATTTTATAACTAAAAATACATTTTATGTTTTTCAATCGTAACTTTTAAACCATCTTTGCCGTATCAAAATAACAAAAAGTAAATTTTTAAGATTATGTGCGGAATATTAGCCATCATTGGAAAAGGAAAAGATGAACAATTAGTGAGAGAACTTTCAAAAAGAATGACCCACCGTGGTCCAGATGAAAGTGATTTACATATTACAGAGAATGGACATATTTTAAGTCACGAGCGTTTGTCAATTATTGACTTGCATTCAGGACGTCAACCTATTCAAGGGACTTCAACAGCTTGGATGGTGCATAATGGAGAGGTTTACAATCACCAAGCATTGCGAGATGGTGTTTTGAAAGGGCATACTTTTAGAACCAAATCTGATTCAGAAGTAATTGTTCATTTGTATGAAGAATTCAAATACGATTTCTGTAATATGTTGGATGGAGATTGGGCTTTTGTGGTAGTTGATGGAGACGATTTTATCGCAGGTAGAGACCCAATGGGAGTGAAGCCATTGTACTACGGTTTGGATGATAGAGGAAGAATCTATTTTGCTTCTGAAATGAAACCTATTGCTGACCAATGTAAAACGTTCTCAACATTTCCTCCAGGACATTATTATACACCTAACACTGGTTTTGTAAAATACTACCAACCAGAATACGAAGATTACACTAAAGCAGATCAAGATTTAGATTTGGATCTAATTAGAGAAACGTTAACTGAGGCAACTCGCAAACGTTTAATGAGTGATGTGCCAATTGGAGTATTACTTTCAGGAGGTTTGGATTCGTCTTTAACATCTTCAATTGCGTCACGATTATTGAAAGAAAGTGGTAAAAAATTACATTCGTTTTCAATTGGTTTAGATGCTGATGCGCCAGATGCTAAAGCAGCTAAAAAAGTAGCAGAGTTTTTAGGAACAGAGCACCACGAAGTACACTTTACTATTGAACAAGGTATCGAAATTTTAGACAAATTGATTTGGCATTTAGAAACCTATGATGTAACGTCTATTCGTGCAAGTACACCAATGTATTTCTTGTCGAAAGCCATTACTGATATGGGAATCAAAGTGGTGCTTTCAGGAGAAGGTGCTGATGAGATTTTTGGAGGGTATTTGTATTTTAGAAATGCGCCAACGGTAGAAGATTTCCAAAAAGAAACGATTGAAAGAGTTCAAAAATTATTCACTGCTGATTTATTAAGAGCAGATAAGTCAACGATGGCTCACGGTTTAGAGGCTAGGGTTCCGTTCTTAGATAAAGCCTTCTTGAATATGGCAATTCGTATCAAACCAGAAGAAAAAATGCCAAAAACCTACGATGGTAGAGAGAAATATATTTTAAGAAAAGCATTTGATACGCCAGACAATCCGTATTTGCCAGATGAGGTATTGTGGAGACAAAAAGAGCAATTCTCTGATGGTGTAGGGTACAACTGGATTGACCACTTAATTGAATACTGTTCGTCTCAAGTTACTGACGAGCAATTAGCGGGTGCAGAGGCTGAGTTTCCGTACAACACGCCAACGACTAAAGAAGCGTATTTCTACAGAACCATATTTCATAAATATTATCCACAAGTAAGTGCGGCACAAACCGTGCGAAAATGGATTCCAAAATGGCAAGAGAATCAAGATCCAAGTGGTAGAGCCAATGCGGCTCACGTTCAAGCAGATGTTGAGATTGCTAAATAAGATTAGATTAGTTCAAATATTGTTGATAAAAAGACGTTTTTCGTAAGAAGAACGTCTTTTTTTGTTTGAAATATAAACAAATGTTGATAACTTAACATTTATAAAGGCCAATTTCCTTCTCAAATATCCCCTGTTTTTATATATTTGCTTGTTATACAATTTTACATTTTAGATTAAAAATATGAGTGAGGAGATTAACAAGAATAATTATTCAGCGGATAGTATTCAGGCATTAGAAGGAATGGAGCACGTAAGAATGCGTCCATCAATGTACATTGGAGATGTTGGAGTACGAGGATTACATCATTTAGTTTATGAGGTGGTAGATAACTCCATCGATGAGGCTATGGGTGGTCATTGTGATACTATCAGTGTTTCGATCAATGAAGATGGGTCAATTTCTGTTGAAGACAATGGGCGTGGTATTCCAGTTGGAATTCATAAAAAAGAAGGAGTTTCGGCTTTAGAGGTTGTAATGACCAAAATTGGTGCAGGAGGTAAATTTGATAAAGATTCGTATAAAGTTTCTGGAGGTTTACACGGTGTAGGTGTTTCCTGTGTGAATGCCTTGTCCTCTCACTTGAGAGCGACGGTTCATAGTAGTGATGGAAAAATCTACGAACAAGAATACGAAAGAGGTAAGGCCTTGTATCCAGTAAAACAAATTGGAGATACGACTAAAAGAGGAACAATTGTTACTTTTTATCCAGATCCAACCATTTTTACTCAAACTACAGAGTATTCGTATGAGACCTTGTCGTCTCGTATGCGTGAATTGTCTTTCTTGAACAAAGGCATAAAAATCACTTTTACAGATAAAAGAGAAGTAGATAAAGATGGTAACTTCCTTTCTGAAGTATTTCATTCTACAGAAGGTTTGAAAGAATACATTCGCTATTTAGACGGAAACCGTGAGCCAATTATTGGTCATGTAATTTCGATGGATCACGAAAAAGGAGAAATTCCGGTTGAAGTAGCCCTAATTTACAATACAAGTTATTCAGAGAATATCTTTTCGTATGTAAATAATATTAATACACACGAAGGAGGAACGCATTTGCAAGGTTTTAGAAGTGGTTTGACAAGAACGCTTAAAAAGTATGCGGATGCATCTGGAATGTTGGATAAATTGAAATTCGAAATTTCAGGAGACGATTTCCGTGAGGGATTGACTGCGATTATTTCGGTTAAAGTTTCGGAGCCTCAATTTGAAGGACAAACCAAAACTAAATTAGGAAACAGAGAAGTGGTTTCTCCTGTAAGTCAAGCTGTAGCAGAAATGTTGGAGAATTATTTGGAAGAAAATCCAAATGATGCTCGTGTGATTATTCAGAAAGTAATTTTGGCTGCTCAAGCCCGTCACGCTGCTAAAAAAGCGCGTGAAATGGTGCAACGTAAAACCGTAATGGGTGGCGGTGGATTACCAGGAAAACTGTCTGATTGTTCTGAACAAGATCCAGAAAAATGTGAAGTATACCTTGTTGAGGGAGATTCGGCAGGAGGAACTGCAAAACAAGGGCGTGACCGAAATTTCCAAGCCATTTTGCCATTACGTGGTAAAATTTTGAATGTAGAGAAAGCGATGCATCATAAGGTGTTTGAAAGTGAAGAAATCCGTAATATATTCACAGCTTTAGGAGTGACGGTTGGAACCGCAGAAGATAGCAAAGCCTTGAATGTAGAGAAGTTGCGTTACCATAAAATTATTATCATGTGTGATGCCGATGTCGATGGAAGTCACATTGCGACTTTGATCTTGACATTCTTCTTCCGTTTCATGAGAGAATTAATCGAAAAAGGACATGTATATATTGCTGCGCCACCTTTGTATTTAGTTAAGAAAGGTAATAAAAAAGAGTACGCTTGGACAGAAGATCAACGCGATTTAGCGAATGAAAGAATGGGAGGAAGTGCATCCATTCAGCGATATAAAGGTCTTGGAGAGATGAATGCGGAGCAGTTGTGGGAAACTACTATGGATCCAAATTTCAGAACTTTACGTCAAGTAACCATTGAAAATATGGTGGAAGCAGATCGTGTTTTTTCCATGTTGATGGGAGATGAGGTGCCGCCAAGGAGAGAATTTATTGAGAAAAATGCGGTTTATGCTAATATTGATGCATAATCAGAAAATTTCTCTACATTTAGAAGAAAATAATTTTTAAAAATAAAAACATGAAAGTTACAATTGTAGGAGCAGGAAATGTGGGAGCAACCTGTGCAGACGTGATTTCGTATAGAGGAATTGCTAGTGAAGTAGTTTTGTTAGATATTAAAGAGGGTTTTGCTGAAGGGAAAGCTATGGATATTATGCAATGTGCTACTAATACAGGCTTTAATACTAAAGTGATTGGTGTAACCAATGATTATTCAAAAACTGCTAATAGTGATGTGGTAGTAATTACGTCTGGAATTCCTAGAAAACCAGGAATGACTCGTGAAGAATTAATTGGAATTAATGCTGGTATTGTGAAAACAGTTGCAGAGAATATTTTAGTTCATTCTCCCAATACAATTGTAGTCGTAGTGTCAAATCCTATGGATACCATGACTTATTTGGCATTGAAATCTACAGGTTTGCCTAAGAACAGAATTATTGGAATGGGAGGTGCTTTAGATAGTTCTCGTTTTAGATATTATTTATCACAAGCTTTGGATAAGCCATCAAATGATGTTTCTGCCATGGTAATTGGAGGTCACGGTGATACCACAATGATTCCATTAACTCGTTTAGCCTCTTACAATGGTATTCCAGTTTCTGAATTCCTTTCTCAAGAAGCATTGGAAAAAGTAGCTGCTTCCACTATGGTTGGAGGAGCAACTTTGACAGGACTTTTAGGAACTTCAGCTTGGTATGCTCCAGGAGCTTCTGTAGCATATTTAGTAGATAGTATCTTGAATGATCAGAAAAAAATGATTGCTTGTTCTGTTTTCTTGGAAGGAGAATACGGTCAAAATGATATTTGTATCGGTGTTCCTTGTATTATTGGTAAAAACGGAGTGGAGCAAATCGTTGATATTACATTGAACGATGCTGAAAAAGCATTATTTGCAAAAAGTGCTGATGCTGTTAGAAATATGAATGCTGATTTGAAATCAGTTTTAGCATAATTTTTAAATAAAAATTAAAGAGACTGCGTTTTTTTGCAGTCTTTTTTTTGAGATTAATTGGCAAATAAATTGGTTAATCTTAACCTTAAATTATATATTTGCTCGTTTTTAAAAAATAAGTCTTGCTTTTTAATTGGCGATAGATTTAAAAAGCAAGTTTAACTACTGTTTTACAGTATGTTAAGTAGTATAAATAAAAAAATAATTAATTTTTAGTAATAATGCAGAATAAAGGACTCATTAAATTTTTTGCAATTTTATTTGCATTGGTAAGTATTTACCAACTTTCTTTCACTTTCGTAGCTAATAAAGTAGCAAGTGATGCTAAAGCTTTTGCAGGTGGAAATCCTGAAAAAGAATTAAAATATCTAGATTCAATCGGAAAAGAAAAGGTACTTAACCTTGGTTTTTCTGATTTTACTTTTAACGAAGTAAAAGACAAACAATTGAATAAAGGGTTAGATTTAGAAGGTGGAATTAACGTAATTCTTCAAGTTTCAGTAAAAGATATTTTGAAAGGATTATCTAATAATTCTAAAAATCCAGTTTTTAATAAGTCCTTAGCAGATGCAACTGCAAATCAAAAAGGAAATCAAACCTATATTGATGCTTTCTTTGAAGCGTTTGAAGCCAATTCTAAGGGGACAGTGAAATTAGCATCTCCTGATATTTTTGCCAATAGAAGTTTGCAAGGAGAAGGTGGTGTTGATTTTCAAATGACAGATGCACAAGTTCAAAAGGTAATCAAAAGAAAAGTTGATGAGTCTGTAGAGAGTGCTTTTGGAGTATTGAGAAAACGTATTGATAAATTTGGTGTGACACAACCCAATATTCAAAAATTAGGAGAATCAGGAAGAATTCTGGTAGAACTTCCTGGAGCAAAAGATGTAGATAGAATTAAAAAGTTGTTACAAAGTACCGCTCAATTAGAGTTTTGGGAAACGTATAAAGTTGAAGAAATTGGTAACTTTTTAATGGTTGCAAATGAGTCATTGAAGAAAACAGAAGTTAAAAAAGTTGCACCTAAAAAAGTAGCTAAAGATTCCTTAAGCGCACTTTTGACTGATGCTAAAGATTCTGCTTCAACTAAAAAAGGAAACAACCCGCTTTTAGATAAGATTATCGGTCAAGGTGGAGGTCCTGTTTTAGCTATTTTTGCACCAAAAGATACTGCTGTAGTTGGAGGATACTTAAGAAGACCAGATATTAGAATTTTACTGCCTGGAGATCAACGATATGCAAAATTTGTTTGGGGTAAACCAACAAAAATTAAAGATGCTAAATCAAATGATATTGATGCGGTTGAATTGTATGCACTAAAAGGGAATAGAGATAATGTTGCTGCTTTAAGTGGTGGTGTAGTTACAGATGCTAGTGATACATTTGATCAGTTAGGAAAGCCAGCCGTTTCTATGCAAATGAATGGTAAAGGAGCTAAAGCATGGGAAGAGTTAACAGGTAAAGCCTACACTCAAAAAAGTAATATCGCAATTGTTTTAGATAATGTAGTCTATTCTGCTCCCGGAGTATCTAGTGGGCCAATTGCAGGTGGAAGATCAGAAATTTCAGGAAATTTTGATGTTACAGAGACAAAAGACTTAGCCAATGTGTTGAAAGCAGGTAAATTACCAGCTTCAGCTGATATTATTCAGTCAGAAGTAGTAGGGCCATCATTAGGACAAGCTGCTATTGATGCAGGTACTATTTCATCAATTGTTGGGTTCTTATTAGTTTGTTTATGGATGGTGTTTTACTATGGTAGAGCAGGTTGGTACGCTAATTTAGCGTTGTTGTTAAACTTATTGTTCTTATTTGGTATCATGGCAAGTTTTGGTTTTGTATTGACCTTGCCAGGTATTGCAGGTATCGTTTTAACATTAGGTACAGCGGTTGATGCCAACATCATTATATATGAAAGAGCTAAAGAAGAATTACGTGAAGGAAAATCATTGTCTGAAACTGTAATTGCTTCTTATGGATGGAAAGGGGCAATGCGTTCTATTATTGATGCTAACGTAACGCATATTTTAACTGGTGCCATCTTGTTTACTTTTGGTACAGGATTGATTAAAGGTTTTGCATTAACATTATTAATTGGTATTGTAACTTCATTGTTTACTTCAATTTTTATTGCAAGAATATTTATTGACAGAGATATTGAAAGAAACAGCAATCTGACTTTTTCTACTGCAATCACTAAAAATTGGTTCACTAACTTCCATTTTGATTTTATCAAGATTAAAACAATTACTTATGTGTTTTCTTCAATAGTAGTAGTTGTAAGTTTAGTATCTATATTCTTTGTAAATGGATTAGATCAAGGTGTCGATTTTGTTGGAGGAAGAACTTTTCAGGTGAAATTTGAAAAACCAATTGATGCTTCTGTTGTTTCTGAAGAATTATCAAAGGAATTTGGAACTACTGTAGAAGCCAAAGTATTTGGTTCAGATGATCAATTGAAGATCACAACTAAATATAAAATTACTGAAGAGGGGATGGATGTCGATAAAGAAGTAAACGAAAAGCTATTTAAAGCATTACAACATTATTATTCAAATACTTCTTACGATCAGTTTATTAATTCGTATGACGGTAAAAAAGTTGGAGTGTTACAAGCTTCAAAAGTAGGAGCTTCTATCTCTGAAGATATTAAAACTAACTCGTATTGGGCGGTTTTAGGAGCTATGGCAGTAATCTTCTTGTACTTAATGATTTCGTTCCGTAAATGGCAGTATTCATTAGGAGCGATTGCAGCGGTAGCGCATGACGTGATATTTGTATTAGGAATTTATTCTTTATGTTATAAATTCATGCCTTTCCACATGGAAATGGATCAGCACTTTATTGCGGCTATTCTAACCGTTATTGGTTACTCAATGAATGATACTGTAATTGTATTTGATAGAATTAGAGAGTTTATTATGGGTAAACGTAAAGGAAGTTTTGAAGAAATTGTAAACGCTTCTATTAATACAACATTATCAAGAACGTTGAATACTTCATTAATGATGATTTTAGTATTATTGACCATGTTTGTCTTTGGAGGAGAGTCAATCAGAGGATTTATCTTTGCGATGTTAGTAGGAATTATAGTAGGAACGTATTCTTCATTATTTATCGCTACTCCAGTATTGGTAGATACGATTTCAAGATCAGACAAAAATCAAATTGAAAAAGAGCATAAAGAAGCTTAATTTTCAATAGCCTATATTTCAAAAAGGATTCAACGAAAGTTGGATCCTTTTTTTTGCTCTATGTATTCCTTATTTCTTAAGGTAAAAATCTCGATAAAGTTAGCCAATAAGAATCGTCTGTCTGTCTAAATTATTTGTATCTGAAGTTTTTCTTTTTAGGGGGGAAGTATTATCACTCATTTATTGGTAGGTCCAAAATTAAAAAGGCTGTCTACACTAGTAGACAGCCTTTTCTGTTTTAAATCTCAACCGCAGATTTGCAAATTTTTATTAATTGCTTTTCATCAGTTCGAGTGATTTTATTCCAAAGTTCAGTAAGAAAATTGTATCGGGAACAATTTCGTCTAATTAGACCTTTTTTGCAGTAAATACAAAATAAAAACCAGTTAAGATAAAAGGAATACTCAACCATTGTCCAGTTGATAATAAGCCTAAGGCACTCTCAAAACCACCTTGACTTTCTTTTACGGATTCGACCACTATTCGAACGGAAAATAATAACACTAAAAACAATCCGAATAAATAGCCTGATTTTTTACGGGCTTCAGTTTTCCAATACAAGAAAAACAAAATGGCAAACACAAAAATATAACAGAATGCCTCGTACAATTGCGTAGGATGTTTTGCGGGAACTTGTTCTAAAAGGGTTGCAAATTTTGGGTCAGTAGCAATCGCTTTGTAAGCTTCATTTGGATCTGCAATTTGAGTAGCATTAACAGCATCTCTTGGGCTAAAATAATCACGGATAAATTTAATTCCGAAAGAGGATGTAGTTTCTTTTCCAATAATTTCTGAATTAAAGAAGTTTCCCATTCGAACAAAAATTGCCCCACTTGCAACTGGAATCACAATACGATCTAGAATCCATAATTGAGGTTTTTGTAAAATATTTTTGCTGTAAAAATACATAGCCAATATAATTCCGATAGCCGCACCATGACTCGCTAAACCTTGAAATCCTGTAAAATGAAAGTTAGGCTCGAATTTAACTGGTAAAAAGATTTCCAATAAATTGTTTCTAAAGTATTCCCAATCGTAAAAGAAAACGTGTCCTAAACGTGCGCCAGCCAAAGTAGCCAATACCGTCCAAATGAATAACGAATCTAGTTTTTCAATGGTTTCACCTTCACGCACAAAAATATGCTTCATGATGTACCAACCCAATCCAAACGCAATTACAAACATTAAACTGTAATAACGAATCATGAAAAAACCTAAATCAATTCCTTCTGAAGGATTCCAAACAATGGATAAAGTCTGTGTCATTTTTTATATTTATTTAATGTAAAAATAAAGATTTAATTTATAGTTTGTGTTGGCATTTTTTGGGTGGAACTGGATCATAACCACTTCGTCCCCAAGGATGACAGCTTAAAATTCGTTTAGTGCCTAGAAATAAGCCATAAAA
This sequence comes from Flavobacterium keumense, assembly GCF_029866485.1. Lineage (NCBI taxonomy): Bacteria > Pseudomonadati > Bacteroidota > Flavobacteriia > Flavobacteriales > Flavobacteriaceae > Flavobacterium > Flavobacterium keumense. The sequence goes on along the minus strand of NZ_CP092332.1, from coordinate 2,492,160 downwards.
TAAGCCGTGTGTTTTCAATGCTTCGATCATATACGAAGAACACGTAGGCTCAAATCGGCAAGCAGCGGGAGTAAAAGGAGAAATAGCCACTTGGTAAAAGCGCACCAACATCAAAAAAGGGAAAATAAGAATTTTAGATACCATTATCGTGTTTTTTGAATGAGGTGCAAAGCGTACAATATTACAAACTAAAAGTGGTTCCTTCCTTGCCGTCTTTCAATTGAATGCCTAAAGCTAATAATTGATCTCTAATTTGGTCTGACAAAGCAAAATTTTTATTTTCTCTTGCTTGTTTACGCATTTCGATAAGTAGGTTTACCGTACCTTCTAATTTGTCGTTGTTCCCGTCGCTTACTTTTTCGTCTTCTAAGCCTAAAACATCAAAAACAAAAGCATTCATTGCGGCAGTAAAAGTTTTCAAATCTTCGGCAGTCAAAGTCTCTTTGCCTTCTTTTAAAACATTCACAAAACGAACCCCTTCAAATAATTGTGCAATTAAGATAGGTGTATTGAAATCGTCGTTCATGGCCTCATAGCACAACTGTTTCCATTCGGCAATGTTCAATGTGCTTTGACTAGCAGCAGGAATTGATTCCAAAATACTCATCGCTTCCATCAAACGTTTGTATCCTTTTTCAGCCGCTACAATAGCATCATCAGAAAAATCCAAAATACTTCGGTAATGCGCTTGTAACATAAAGAAACGCGTTACTGAAGCTGAAAAAGCTTTACTCAAAATCGTATTTTCACCGGTCAAAATCTCTCTAGGTAAAATGTTATTACCTGTCGATTTCGCCATTTTTTTGCCATTCAGCGTTAACATATTGGCGTGAAGCCAATAGTTAACAGGAGTTTGTCCTGTACAAGCCTCATTTTGTGCAATTTCACATTCGTGATGCGGGAATTTTAAATCCATTCCGCCACCGTGAATATCAAAATGATTACCCAAATATTTGGTGCTCATAGCAGTACATTCTAAGTGCCAACCCGGAAAACCATCGCTCCAAGGCGAAGGCCAACGCATAATATGTTGCGGTTCGGCTTTTTTCCATAAAGCAAAATCTTGCGGATTTCTTTTGTCCGATTGACCGTCTAAATCACGGGTATTGGCTAACATGTCTTCAATGTTTCTTCCGCTCAAACGCCCGTAATGATTGGTTTCGTTAAATTTTACCACATCAAAATACACCGATCCATTGGCTTCGTAACCAATTCCAGTTTCGATTATTTTTTTGATGATTTCAATTTGTTCAATAATATGCCCTGTAGCTGTAGGTTCAATACTTGGTGGTAAAAAATTAAAAGCACTCAAAATTTCGTGAAAATCCACGGTGTAGCGTTGTACAACCTCCATTGGTTCCAGTTGTTCCAAACGCGCTTTTTTAGCAATTTTATCTTCGCCTTCATCCACGTCGTCCACAATATGCCCTACATCGGTAATGTTACGCACATAGCGCACTTTGTAATCCAAGTGACGGAAATACCTAAAGATCACATCAAACGACATAAAAGTTCTCAGATTTCCCAAATGCACATTGCTGTACACCGTTGGGCCGCAAACATACATCCCAACATTTCCTTCGTGAATAGGGGTAAAAACTTCTTTTTCTCCCGAAAGAGAATTGTATATTTTTAGTTGTTGACTTTTATATAATGGCATTTCTATTTTTTTTAGGAGCTGTTTCCTGCTGTTCGCTGTATCTTTTCTGCCGAAAATCGGCAGTAAAGGATGCCGCTTCCATCAGGGCTAAGGTTTTATGTTGCTAAAGTCGGTTTTCTTTAAAATCGAGTTTCTAATTTGATGTAATCCAAAAATTCTCTTTTTGTTTGTGCCTCTTTGAATTTACCTCCAAATTCCGAAGTTACGGTGCTACTTTCAATATCACCAATTCCTCTTGAATTCACACATAAATGTTTGGCATCAATCACACACGCTACATCTTCAGTACCTAATGCTTCTTGTAATTCTTGTACAATTTGCATAGTCAAACGCTCTTGCACCTGAGGTCTTTTAGCATAATATTCTACAATTCGGTTCATTTTAGAAAGACCAATTACGGTACCATTTGAAATATACGCCACATGCGCTCTTCCAATAATGGGTAATAAATGGTGTTCGCAAGTAGAGTAGACCGTAATGTTTTTTTCCACTAGCATTTCGCCGTATTTGTAGTTGTTATCAAACGTAGAAGCTTTTGGTTTTCTGGCAGGATTCAATCCTCCAAAAATCTCTTTTACAAACATTTTAGCCACTCGGTTAGGAGTGCCTTTCAAGCTATCATCGGTCAAATCCATACCTAGGGTGGTTAGGATATTCTCTACGTCTTTTTTAATGCGTTCAATTTTTTCGTCGTCAGCAATAGCAAAAGCATCATCCCTTAGCGGATTTTTCGCATTGGTACTAATATGATTGTTTCCTATTTCGTCTTGAAATTCTTCGTTATTTATCATTAAAGCTATTGTTATAAAGGGTATGTCAATTCAAGCGGTAAAGATAATTAATAAAATGCAAAAAAAGGAAACCCTTTTATGATTTAATCATTGTGTGTACTAAAAGCAAAAAGCAATACTTTTTGAGTATTGCTTTAGTTTATATCTTAAAGTGAAGTAAGCTTATTTATTTAGCTTTCTACTCGCGTTATACGCAGGAATTGCTTCTTTCAATACCGCTACGGCACGAATTAAATCTTCTTTGTTTAATACGTAAGCAATGCGCACTTGATTCAATCCCATACCGGGTGTAGAGTAAAATCCACCAGCAGGGGCAACCATCACGGTTTCGCCATTCAAGTCGTAACTTTCTAACAGCCATTGCGCAAAATCATCCGTATTGTCCACTGGTAATTCGGCAATGCAATAAAAAGCAGCTTTCGGAGTACTTACTTTTACCCCTTCAATAGTATGTAAGCCTGCAATTAAGGTATCTCTTCGTTCTCTATATTCAGTAATAACTTCGTCAAAATAACTTTGAGGGGTGTCAATAGCCGCCTCGCAAGCAATTTGTGCAATAGTTGGCGGGCAAAGTCGCGCTTGTGCAAACTTCATAGCAGCTGCAATTACGTCCCTATTTTTGGTTACCATACAGCCAATTCGAGCGCCACACATACTGTAGCGTTTTGAAACCGAATCAATCATAATGACATTTTGTTCTACATCTTTTAAATTCATTACCGAATAATGAATATCGTCTCCGTAAATGAATTCGCGGTACACTTCATCGGCAATCAAGAACAAATCGTGTTTTTTTACTAATTCGCCCAACTGAAGAATCTCGGATTCCGAATACAAATACCCTGTTGGATTATTTGGATTACAAATCAAAATAGCTTTAGATTTGGGTGTAATCAACTTTTCAAAATCAGCAATGGAAGGTAATTCAAAACCTGTTTCAAAACCCGAATTAACTGGAACTACTTTGGCAGCAGATTCGGCAGCAAAAGCACTGTAATTGGCATAAAATGGCTCAGGAATAATCAACTCGTCTTCAGGGTCCATGATACTCCCTAGAGCAAATAACAAGGCTTCAGAACCACCAGTAGTGATTAAAATATCTTCGGTGTTTACGTTTACGTTTTGGTTGGTATAGAATTGGGCTAACTTTTTTCGGTAGCTTTCATAACCAGCAGAAGGGCCATATTCGATAATGTCTAAATCAATATTTTTAATAGCGTTAATCGCTATTTCTGGACTTTTGATGTCGGGTTGTCCAATATTTAAATGGTACACTTTGTGTCCTTTTTTCTTTGCCATATCAGCAAAAGGAGCCAATTTTCTAATTGGCGATTCTGGCATAGAGTGTCCTCGGGTGGATAGTTTTGGCATGATTGTAATCTTGAATTGCAAATTTGCAATTTTTTTTCTTAAGTTATTGTAATTAATCGTTGTATTTGCTCATAAAAACAGCTTAAAATGTTATATTTTTAAGATGTTTTCAGTATATGAATCAAAATAAAAACGCCTTTTGGAGTACAAAAGGCGTTTTCTAAATGGAATTGAAAAGTAAATTATTCGACTACCTCTCCTTTTATTTTTAGAGCTATCCTTCCGCCTTCATAATTGGTGGCGTTTGATTCTACTGTGATTGTTTTACGAATAGGTCCTGTGGCCATATTGTATTTTACCTCAATTTTTCCTTTTTTTCCAGGTAGAATTGGTGCTTCGGGTTTTGTAGGGACGGTACATCCACAAGTAGAAAGTACGTTGGTTATTATTAGAGGAGCGTCTCCAGTATTGGTAAATTCAAAAACACGTATACCAGAATCGGTAGCTTTGGTTACCTTTCCATAATCAATGGTGTTTTCTTTGGCTGAAAATTCAATTTTAGCACTTTGTGAAAAACTAATGTTGCTAAACAAGGTGAATAAAATGAGGGCGATTATTTTTTGCATTTTCAAAAATGATTTAAATGATTAGTAAATTTAGTTTCTTTTATTTACACTACAAATTTTTATTTCGTTTTTTATAGTCTACTTAATTAGTTACTTTTGTTGCTTATTTGGCTTACAAAATAAAAGCCAAAGTATAAAGTGTTATTTCTGAATTTGACATTCAATGTCTCACTCCTGAAAATAAACACCATATAACGATTAAAGAATTTACGATACAATGACAATTCCTGCACAATTCGACGCCAAAACGATTGAACAAAAGTGGTACGACTATTGGATGAAAAATAACTATTTTCATTCGGAACCTGACCATAGAACGCCTTATACGATTGTAATTCCGCCACCCAATGTAACTGGAGTGTTGCACATGGGACACATGTTGAACAATACGATTCAAGACGTCTTGATTCGTAGAGCGCGTTTGAAAGGATTCAATGCCTGTTGGGTACCAGGAACAGACCATGCTTCTATCGCTACCGAAGCCAAAGTAGTGGCTAAATTAAAAGCCGAAGGAATCAATAAAAACGATTTGACTCGTGAGGAATTTTTGGCACACGCTTGGGAATGGACCGATAAATACGGTGGCGTGATTTTGGAACAATTGAAAAAATTAGGAGCTTCTTGTGATTGGGAACGTACCAAATTCACTATGGATCCAGATATGTCAGCCTCTGTAATTCGTTCGTTTGTGGATTTGTACAACAAAGGCTTGATTTATCGCGGTTACCGAATGGTGAATTGGGATCCAGAAGCTAAAACGACCTTGTCTGACGAGGAAGTAATTTATGAAGAACAACAAGGAAAGTTGTATTTCCTTAACTATAAAATCGAAGGAAGTAACGACTTTTTGACTGTGGCAACGACACGTCCAGAAACTATTTTTGGAGATACAGCCATCTGTATTAATCCTAATGACGAGCGTTTTGCTCATTTGAAAGGTAAAAAAGCCATTGTACCAATTTGCGGTAGAGTAGTACCCATCATTGAAGATGAGTATGTTGATGTAGAATTTGGTACCGGTTGTTTGAAAGTGACACCTGCTCACGACATGAACGACAAAACCTTAGGCGAGAAACATAATCTAGAAATTATTGATATCTTCAATGAAGATGCTACTTTAAATAGCTTTGGTTTGCATTACCAAGGACTAGATCGTTTTGTGGTTCGTGAGGCGATTGCCAAAGAATTAGAAACGGTTGGTGCTTTGGCTAAAACCGAAACCCACTTGAATAAAGTAGGAACTTCGGAACGAACCAAAGCAGTAATTGAACCTCGTTTGTCCGATCAATGGTTCTTGAAAATGGAAGATTTGGTAAAACCAGCCATCAAAGCGGTTTTAGAAGATGACGAAATTAAATTGCATCCAAAACGTTTTGATAACACCTATGCGCATTGGTTGAATAATATTCGCGATTGGAATATTTCACGTCAATTGTGGTGGGGACAACAAATTCCGGCCTATTATTATGGCGACGGAAAAGAAGATTTTGTAGTTGCCGAAACCATTGAAGCAGCGCTTGAGTTAGCAAAACAAAGAACCAACAACCCACAACTGACAACTGACAACCTAACTCAAGATGTCGATGCTTTAGATACTTGGTTTTCTTCTTGGCTATGGCCAATGGCGGTTTTTGGAGGTATAATGAATCCTAAAAACGAAGATTTTAAGTACTATTATCCAACGAATGATTTGGTTACGGGACCGGATATTTTGTTTTTCTGGGTAGCGCGAATGATTATTGCAGGTTACGAATACACGGGTAAAAAACCATTTACAAATGTGTATTTAACAGGTTTGGTTCGTGACAAACAACGACGTAAAATGTCAAAATCGTTAGGAAACTCTCCTGATCCTTTAGATTTGATTGATAAATTTGGTGCCGATGGTGTTCGTGTAGGCTTGTTGTTGAGTGCTTCGGCAGGAAATGACATTATGTTTGACGAAGAATTGTGTAACCAAGGGAAAGCATTTACCAATAAAATTTGGAATGCGTTCAAACTGATTAAAGGTTGGGAAGTATCAGATGCTATTTCGCAACCTGAATCGTCTAAAGTAGCCATTGAATGGTATGAAGCTAAATTGCAACAAACCCTTTTAGATATTGAGGATAATTTTGAAAAATACAGAATTTCAGATGCTTTAATGGGTATTTATAAATTGGTTTGGGACGATTTCTGTTCTTGGTTTTTAGAAATGATTAAACCGGGTTACCAACAACCAATTGACAGTTTGACTTTGGCGAAAGCCATTGAAATGTTGGAAAACAACTTGAAATTACTACACCCATTCATGCCGTTCTTGACGGAAGAAATTTGGCAATTATTAACTGAAAGAACGAAAGAAGAAGCATTGATTGTTTCTACTTGGCCAACAATGAAACCATTTAATGCGAGTTTGATTACTGATTTTGATAACATTATCGAAGTGATTTCGGGTATTAGAACGATTCGAAAAGACAAGAACATTCCGTTCAAAGATGCTATTGAATTGAAGGTAGTAAATAACGACAAGTCTTCGACTTATTTTGATGCAGTTGTTAGCAAATTAGGTAATATTGCTACTTTAGACTATGTGTCGGATAAAGTAGATGGCGCGTTGTCTTTCCGTGTGAAATCCAATGAATATTGTATTCCAATCACTGGAAATATTAATGTAGAAGAAGAAATTGCTAAATTGACTGAAGAGTTAAATTATATTAAAGGATTCTTGAAGTCAGTGCAAGGAAAATTATCGAATGAAAAATTTGTGGCAGGGGCTCCAGAAAAAGTAATCGAAATGGAACGCAAGAAAGAAGCGGATGCTTTGGCTAAAATTGCAACGATTGAACAAAGTTTGGCAGGATTGAAATAGGTCTACTTTTGGAATAAAAAAATCCCGTTCTGATTTAGAACGGGATTTTTTATGAATTATAGCGAAAATTAACCTAATAAAAATAAGAAAAGTAGAGGAAAAATAATTCCGGCAACGGCTAGTTTCCAACCGCGCTGTTTCCAACTGAATTTACCTGCTTTGATCATAATAGTTCCAGTTAAGGCAATGATAATTAGGCTTATTGCAAATATATCTGAATAGTAAATCCAAAAATTTGAGGTGTTCTTATGCAATTGCATAGTTTGACTGATAAGTGGAGTTTTTAAGAATGAGATAATTTCACCCTTACCAGTTTTGAGGTCAATTTCTATATCTTGGTTTTCGAAAGACATTCTGAATTCTCCTTTTTTAACCATATGACGTCTCATTTTACCCTCTATACCTAGTTGTTTGCCTAAATCTTCGGCATATTTTTCGTTGATATCACTTTCAGCAGGTAATTTAACTTCAATGGTTTTAGTTTCAATAGTATATTTTTCAGGGTGCCACATTTCACGGTGATTCATTAGAAGTCCAGAAAAGGCAAAGGAAACAATTAGTCCGATATAAAAATACCCTAAATCTCTGTGTAAGTCTCTCCAATTAATTTTTTTCATGTTGTTTAGTTTTTTGGTTTATATATAGACTAAGCGAATATAAAAAGGTTTAATTAGAATTTGTATTTAATGCTAGTCATAATTTGGCGAGGAGCAATTGGATTAACGCTATAATTTTCGTGAACAGTATAGTTAAGTTCGTTTGTGATATTAGAAAGTTTACATAAAATACTCCATTTTTCCCAAGTATAACCTGCTGAAATATCTACTGTTGTATAGCCTGAAAGAGGAATGTCTCTATCATTAATTGTTACAGCACCAGTGGTAGCATTTACTACATATTGATCGTTCCAACCACCAAAACGATCTCCAATATAGTTTCCAATAGCTCCAATAGAAAGTCCTTTTAGTTTTCCTGTAGGAATGTTATAAAAGAAACTTAAGTTAGCAGTATTAACTGGAGTTCGAACTAGTCTATCTCCTTGAATGAAACTACCGTTGCTTATAGAGGTTTTAGTAAAACGACTATCATTATAACTGTATCCAGCATTAATATTTACACCTTCAAATGGTTTGGCTGTAATATCAATTTCTATCCCTTTGCTTTTGGTTGCTCCATTTAATACTTTAATTGTTGTATCGGTATTTCGAGTAACGCCATCGGCTTTGAACTCGGCGGTTTGTGCTAAATTACTATTGGTTATTTGATACACCGTAACATTGGTACTCAATATTCCGTTCCAAAAATCTTTTTTAACACCTATTTCATATTGATCAATAATGGATGCAGCAATTGGTTTTAAATCTACTGTAGTTCCTGTATTTGGAGTAAACGAATTGGAATAACTTGCAAATAATGACGAATTTTTATCAGGTTGGTAGATTAATCCAATTTTGGGTGAGAAGGCTTTGTCTTTTAAATTTATTCCTTTTGTAATGGTTACAGGACTTGCAAGTAAGTTGTGAGTTGCAGCTTGTGCTTCTTGCCACGACCAACGGATACCAGCAAGGATTTTAAATTTTTCATTAAACGAAATCAAATCTTGAGCATATATTCCAAAACGGTTGGTAGTAGTAATGACCTTACGTGTATTAACTGCGTTTGGTTCAGTAGTTGCTTGATTGTTTGGTTCAAATGTAAAGACGTTTATAGTATCATAATTGGCAGGTGAAAATACAAATGTATTAGCCGTTGCTATTGAATTTTCAAAGTCAATTCCTGAAAAAGTTTGGTGTTTGATGCTTCCTGTTTTGAAACATCCTTGCAAACTGATTTGTTCGCCCAAAATAGCTTCTAGGTTTTTATATTGTCCTAAAGGACGGCTCCAAGTCCCGTTTGGATTGGTAATTTGAATGCGTTCTGTCCCTTTCCATTCACGATCATAATTTTGGTAAGACGAATTGAAATTAAGCTTCCAATTTTTGTTTAATGAATGGTTCAATAGGGCAGAGGCGCTGGTTGTTTTTGTGTTTCCATTAGACCATAAAGCCCCATAGTAATTGCTTCTACCTACATTGTAAATTTGTTTTCCAATTAATATTGTTCCAAAATCAGGAGTCCAATTGTCATTCATAAAATCTCCTTGTATGGTAAGCTGTGTTTTTGCATTCAAATTAAATAAGAAAGAAGGATTGATATAATAGCGTTCTCTTTTGACTACATTTCTAAAACTTTCCGAATTTTCATAGGAACCATTGAATCGGTAGGCAATGGATTTGTTTAATGGTCCATAAAAATCAATTGATGGTTTGTAAAAAGCAAAACTTCCTGACTGTATAGCAATTTCACCACCTTTTTTGAAAGTTGGCGTTTTGGTAACCAAATTTAAGATTCCGCCGGGAGCTACATTTCCATACAATAAAGCTGATCCACCTTTTAAAAATTCAACTTTTTCTAGAGAAGACACCTCTGGAATAGAACCTGCATTATATCGAAAACCGTTTTTAAACATATTGTTTGCTGTCATGTCATAGCCTCTAGACCAAAAAGATTCTTGAGCTCCGCCACGAGCTGAACCCACATAAACACCATTGGCATTTTTAATCACTTCGCTTAGTCGAATAGCTTGTTGTTGTGCAATAATTTCGTTATCAATAATCTGTATACTCTGTGGAATATCCATTGGCTTCAAGCCAGAACGTACTGCACTTACTTTTCGTTTATTTGGACTTTCTTTTATTACGATTACGATTTCCCTGAGTGTTTCCATTTGCTCTTCTAAAGTAAATGTCACTTTGTTAATTTCATTGGCGACTACTTTTATGTCTTGTGTTTGTTTTTTTAAACCTTCAGCTTCAATGGTAATTGTGTGTAAACCAACAGGAAAGTTGTCAAATCGAAACATACCTTTATCATCGGTTTTAGAGATTGAGTTTTTCTTCCCTAATTTAATGGAAACGCCCGAAAGAGGATAACCATCTTTGGAAATAATCGTACCTTCAATTGCACCTATTTCTTGTGCGTAGCAACAGAGGCTTGAGATTAATGTGATAATTAGAATGTTGATTTGCTTCTTCATAATCGTTTATTTGGAATAATTAAAAATAACGACGCAAATATAAAAGCAACATTTGTATTATCAAAGTTTATTTAGATTAAATCTTAATAATATTTTTAAAAGAATTTTTGTAATGTTGAAAATCAGTTTTTTAGGGAATAAAAAACCTTGCTTTTTGGAGCAAGGTTTCAAATATTCGATATATAAATGGATTTAATCTATTTTACTTTCGCCATTTTGAATTGCTCAGATACTACTTTTTTAGCTTGAGTTCCTGAGATAGCAATGGTAATAACCGATTTTGAATGATGTTGGTATTTGATTTTTTGTGGATAGTCGTTTTGAAGGTTTTCAAAAACCAATTCATTTTCTGTTTCTGAAATTAATGGGAACAAAATAGGTTTGTCGTTGTTTTGTCCTTTGATAATAGTTTCATAAACTAGCTCTCCCTTTTTTTCTACTAAACGGATGGTTTCAAAATGCAAGGTGTCTTTTCCTTTGATAAAAAATGATTCTGCTGTTAAGGTACTGTCGTTGGATTTGATCCAATTTTCAGTTAAGATTCCTTCTTCTGATCTATTTTCCCATTGACCGATAAGCCATTCAGAAGCTTTTATTTTTTCGTTTTTAGAAGTAGTAGTACAAGAAAATAGTAGTAAACTAAATAATGAAAAAAGAATGAATTGACGCATTTTGTTGGATTTAAAAGTGTTGTTGAAACGAATACAATATTAGGGAAAAGATACGAATTAGCCCAGATGGTAGCGACATCCTTTTTATTTTTTTTGCAGCGTAGCTTCTCGAAGCTCAAAAAAATAAAAAGATATAGCGTACAGCTGGAACTGGCTCCTAAAAAATCTGATTTTCTAAAATTAATTCTGCAATCTTTTTTGTACTTTTGCCCTCCAAATAAAGGAAAAAATAAGATGTTAGATAGACTTCAGATAGTAAAACAACGTTTTGATGAGATTTCGGATTTGATTATTCAACCCGATGTAATTGCTGATCAAAAACGGTATGTGCAATTGAATCAAGAATACAAAGGTTTGAAAGCCTTGGCTGATAAACGCGACGAGTATGTTTTGTTAATGGCTAATATTGACGAGGCTAACGAAATTATTGCTGATGGATCAGATGCTGAAATGGTGGAAATGGCCAAAATGCAATTAGACGAAGCTAAAGAGCGCTTGCCAGAATTAGAAGAAGAAATCAAATTCCTATTGATTCCGAAAGATCCTGAAGATGCTAAAAATGTAATGGTGGAGGTTCGTGCGGGAACAGGTGGTGATGAGGCAAGTATTTTTGCTGGCGATTTGTTTCGTATGTACACGAAATATTGTGAAAGTAGAGGGTGGAGAACTTCAGTGGTGGACATGAACGAAGGAACTTCGGGAGGATTTAAAGAGATTATTTTTGAAGTAACTGGCGAAGATGTGTACGGAACTTTGAAGTTTGAAGCGGGAGTGCATCGTGTGCAACGTGTACCACAAACAGAAACTCAAGGACGTGTGCATACATCAGCCGCTACGGTAATGGTGTTGCCAGAAGCGGAAGAATTTGACGTGCAAATTGATATGAATGATGTTCGTGTGGATTTCTTTTGTTCGTCAGGACCTGGCGGACAATCGGTAAATACAACGAAATCAGCAGTTCGTTTGACGCACATTCCAACAGGATTGGTAGCGCAGTGTCAGGATGAAAAATCACAACATAAAAATAAAGATAAGGCGTTAACAGTTTTACGTTCTCGTTTGTACGAAATGGAATTGGCTAAGAAACAAGAAGAAGATGCTTCAAAGCGTTCTTCACAAGTAAGTTCAGGAGACCGTTCGGCTAAAATTCGCACCTATAATTATGCGCAAGGTCGTGTAACTGATCACCGTATTGGGTTGACTTTATATGATTTGGGTAACATTATGAATGGTGACATTCAGAAAATTATAGACGAATTGCAATTAGTAAACAATACGGAGAAATTAAAAGCCAGTGAAGTTTTTTAGTCTAGCTAGTTTGCCACAGATTAAAGGATTACTATGATTTTATAATCGATGTAACCAGTGGCAAAAAATAAAATAGTAAATTTAAAATAAATCAAATGCCATGCTTAAAATTAAGTTTGGCATTTTTTGTAACACTTTGCGAACTTTGCGAAAAACTTTGCGAACTTTGCGGTTAAATATACAACAATGACAACACAACAATTAATTGATCAAATTCAAGCTAAAAAATCATTCCTGTGTGTGGGTTTGGATGTCGATTTGAATAAGATTCCGCAACACGTATTGGAAACAGAAGATCCTATTTTTGAATTCAATAAAGCGATTATTGACGCAACGCATGATTTAGCTGTAGCCTATAAGCCTAATACTGCTTTTTATGAAGCGTATGGAATTAAAGGTTGGTTGTCGTTAGAAAAAACAATTCGGTATATCAACGAAAATTATCCTGATATTTTTACCATTGCCGATGCAAAAAGAGGCGATATTGGAAATACGTCTTCGATGTATGCTAAAGCATTCTTTGAAGATTTGAATTTTGATTCGGTAACCGTGGCGCCGTATATGGGTAAAGATTCGGTAGAACCATTTTTGGCTTTTGAAGACAAACACACCATTATGTTAGCGTTAACTTCCAATGAAGGGGCGTTTGATTTTCAAACTTTGAATGTGAATGGAACCGAATTGTATAAGCAAGTTTTAAAAACATCCAAAACTTGGAAAAACAGTCATAACTTGATGTATGTTGTGGGTGCTACTAAAGCAGAATATTTCACTGAGATTCGGAAAATTATTCCGGATAGTTTCTTGTTAGTTCCAGGAGTAGGAGCGCAGGGAGGAAGTTTATCTGAAGTTTGTAAATACGGAATGAATGCAAATGTTGGCTTGTTGATTAATTCGTCAAGAGCCATTATTTATGCGTCTACTGGAATTGATTTTGCCGAAAAAGCAAGAGCTGAAGCCTTACAAATGCAACAAGAAATGCAAGCTATTTTAGGCTAACGTAGTTTTAATTTCTATATTTACAAAAAAGACTACTTGATTAATTATACCTTATACGAGAATAAAGACAGCAACCAATGGGTGACTTTTGTCCATGGGGCTGGAGGTAGTTCGTCTATTTGGTTCAAACAAATTCGTGATTTTCAAAAAGAATACAATGTATTATTATTGGATTTGCGAGGGCATGGAGAGTCGAAAACCAACTTAAAAAAGGCGTTCAAACAGAAATATACTTTTTCGGCTTTGGCCAATGATATCTTAGAAGTATTGAATCATTTGAAAATTGAGAAATCACACTTTGTAGGGATTTCGTTAGGGACAATTTTAATTCGCCAGTTGGCCGAAATGTACCCAGAACGCGTGCAAAGTATGAGTATGGGTGGTGCTATTTTGAAAATGAATTTTCGTTCTCAAATCTTAATGTTTGTGGGGAATGTGTTCAAATATATTTTACCTTATTTGGTGTTGTATCGTTTTTTTGCCTTTGTTATTATGCCGAATAAAAATCATAAGCAATCTCGAATTCTATTCATCAACGAGGCGAAGAAATTGTATCAAAAAGAGTTTATTAAATGGTTTAAATTGACTGCTGAGATTAATCCGGTGTTGCGATGGTTTCGACAAGTAGAATTGAATATTCCAACTTTGTATGTAATGGGTGAGGAAGATTATATGTTTTTACCCGCAGTTCGTAAGGTGGTTGCGAGTCATTACCGTAGTTCTACACTCTGTGTGATTCAAAATTCAGGTCATGTGGTCAATGTAGAACAGCCAATTCTTTTTAATTCGGAAGTGCTGTCTTTCATAAAAATAAATCAATAAAAAATGCCGATAGCTTTTTTCAAGCTATCGGCATTTTCATAACTAACCAAAACCAAAATAATAAATAACCAGTTTATTATCACTGCAAATATCATAAATGATTGATAGTATTAGTGTTAAGGTTTTGTTATTAGTTTGTTGAAGATTCGTTAAGTTTTTAAAACTAAGCAAAAACGACTGTTTTGTTATTGTACACAATAGTTTTTCGTTCAGCATGTAGTTTTATGGCTCTTGCCAAAACCATTCGTTCTAAGTCGCGTCCCTTCATGATAAAATCTTCAATAGAATGACTGTGTGAAACACGGGTAATGTCTTGTTCGATAATTGGACCTTCGTCTAATTCTTCGGTTACATAATGGCTTGTTGCACCAATAATTTTTACCCCACGTTTGAAAGCAGAATGATACGGCTTAGCACCAGGAAAAGCAGGTAAAAAAGAATGGTGAATGTTGATGATCTTATTTTTGTAAGCAGCTATTATCCGAGGTGTGATAATTTGCATATAGCGTGCCAATACGACAAAATCGATGTCATATTTTGCTAATAAATCCAATTGCTGTTGTTCTCCTTGCGCTTTAATTTCTTTTGTAAACGGAACGTATTCAAACGGAATTTCAAAACGTTCAGCTACTGATCTTAAATCTTCGTGGTTACTGATAATTAACGGAATTTCAAGATTCAATTCACCAGCACTATAGCGACCTAAAATATCATACAAACAGTGGTCGTATTTTGATATAAATAACGCCATACGGGGCTTTTGGTCCTGTGAATAAATTTCCCAATTCATGTTAAAGGGATTGGCTAAATGGGTTTCAAAATGAGATTTTATGGATGTTAAATCCCAATCTTTAGCGTTAAACTCACATTCTAAACGCATAAAAAACACATTTTCATCCGCATCTACGTGTTGGTCTAAGTAGGTGATATTTCCTTCAATCGAGGCAATATAATTGGTTACTGTGGCAATAATCGATTTTTGGTCTTCGCAGTGAATAAGTATCGTAATTCGTTGCATATACTTTTTTTAGGGACTAGTTTTTGTTTGTTAATCTGGTTTCAAATCTAAACTTATTTTTCTACAGAATCACCTCATTTTTAAAACAATATAAAGTAGAATTGTTTTATAAAACTAGGTTTAAATCTTGTCAATCTTTAAATAGCCAATATGAAGTATGTCTTCTTCTAAAGTTGTTTCAGAAGGGGTAATTTGTATGGAATACTTCTCCTTAAAAATTGGAGCTAAAATGTCATCTACATTGTAAATTTCATCTACGTCAATGCCATATTTATCATCAATGTGGGAAGTAGCACCTTCAAAGCTAAAATGTTTATAGAACGTAGTAGCTTTAGCTACTTTAGCTGCAAGACCTAAACTTTCGGCTACCGTCAATGTTTTATAATGGTATTCTTCAAATTCATTTTCTTTGTAGCCTCCTAAATTAATAAAGAATAATTTTCTACTGTTCTCGATTGTTTTTTTAGTTCCGATAGAAATAGAAAAATTATCAACGGTTGTTACTTCGCGCCAAGCATCAATATGAAATTTTCCTTTAGCTTCAGGCCAAAAAGCATCCATTTGGGGGATTAATTCTTTTAAAGAATTTCCTATTCCAAAAAAAATATCGTGTTGTTCGGTATATCGGCCTTCGGGAGTACATCCTAGCATGACCATATATAATTTTAAGTCTTGTGTCATCAAACAAAAATACAGATTTATCTACTATGCAGAAATTGAAGATTTAAAAAAAGAAATAAAAAAAGTGCCTTCTATTATAGAAGGCACTCTTGTTGTATATTGAGGTTAAATTACAAAGCTGATTTTACAGTTTTGATAATTCTAGCAGCAATTTTGTAAGGGTCTCCATTGGAAGCTGGTCTTCTATCTTCCAACCAACCTTTCCAACCTTTTTGAACGGTCATTAATGGAATACGGATTGAACAACCTCTGTCAGAAACTCCGTAAGAGAAGTCGTTGATAGATGCAGTTTCGTGTTTACCTGTCAAACGTTGTTCATTATAAGCACCATAAACAGCAATGTGCTCTTTTGTAACAGGACGGAAAGCTTCACAAATTTTCTCGTACGTTTCTTTTGAACCACAAGTTCTTAAAGTTGAATTAGAGAAGTTAGCATGCATACCAGAACCATTCCAGTCAGTATCACCAAGTGGTTTTGGGTGGTATTCAATATAGTAACCGTATTTCTCAGTTAAACGATCTAATAAATATCTAGCAATCCAGATTTCGTCTCCTGCTTTTTTAGCTCCTTTAGCAAATAATTGGAATTCCCATTGTCCACAAGCTACTTCTTGGTTAATTCCTTCGAAGTTGATTCCAGCAGCAATACATAAGTCAGCATGCTCTTCTACTAGTTTTCTTCCGTGAGTATTTTTTCCTCCAACTGAACAATAGTACATACCTTGTGGTGCAGGGTATCCTCCTACAGGAAATCCTAAAGGTAATTGAGTTTTTGTATCCATGATGAAGTATTCTTGCTCAAAACCAAACCAGAAATCATCATCTTCATCATCGATAGTAGCTCTACCATTAGAAGGATGAGGAGTTCCGTCAGCATACATAACTTCACACATTACTAAGTAGCCGTTCTTACGGTCAGGATCAGGATAAATAGCAACAGGAACTAATAAACAATCTGAAGAACCTCCTTCAGCTTGTCTGGTGGAAGAACCGTCAAATGACCAGTTTCCAATTTCTGCTAAAGTTCCTTGGAAATTTTCATGCTCCTCTACTTTAGTTTTACTTCTAAGGTTTTGAGTTGGCTCATAACCATCTAACCAAATGTATTCTAATTTAATTTTAGCCATAATACTATAATTTATATGTGATTCAAATTCTGACACAAATTTAATTTATTTTTCTAAAGCTTAAAAAGATAGGGGTGTTTTTTGTGTTGTTATAGGTTACTTTTCGCATAAGTGTATTTTTTAAGGGGGTATATTTAAAAAAAAATAATTTTTGATAGGCTAAAAAAATAATTTCGCAATTGTCTTCCTCGATTTAATATTGATTATATTTGCTTTTTTAGCAAAAATGAGTATTTAATATTAAATAAAACTGTTATGCCAACATTACGTTTTCAAGCTTTAAGAGAAGCATCTAGTAGGAAACCAATTCATTTTGAGGAAACTGAAAAAAAATCAGTCATTTTTGGTTCTAATGTATTTAATCAAAAAGCGATGAAACAATTCTTGACCTCTGAAGCTTATAAAGCAGTTCAAGGTGCTATTCAACACGGAACCAAAATAGATAGAAAAATTGCCGATTATGTGGCTATGGGAATGAAAGAATGGGCTTTATCAAAAGGTGTAACTCACTATACGCACTGGTTTCAACCATTGACAGGAACTACTGCAGAGAAACACGATGCTTTTTTTGAAACTTCATTTGATGGAGGTGATTCAGTAGAAAAATTTGGAGGAGCGCAATTAGTTCAACAAGAACCGGATGCATCAAGTTTTCCAAATGGTGGAATTAGAAATACCTTTGAAGCAAGGGGATATACTGCTTGGGATCCAACCTCTCCAGCCTTTATTTTTGGTACTACTTTGTGTATTCCAACCGTATTTATTTCCTATACAGGTGAAGCTCTAGATTATAAAACACCATTATTACGCGCCTTGACCGTTATGGATGATGCTGCTACAGAAGTGTGTAGGTATTTTGATAAAAACGTAAAAAAAGTAACGGCTACTTTAGGTTGGGAGCAAGAATACTTTTTAATCGATCGTTCTTTAGCTAAATCCCGTCCTGATTTGATGATGACGGGTAGAACGTTGTTAGGACATACCTCTGCCAAAGGACAACAATTAGACGATCATTATTTTGGGTCTATTCCTACACGTGCTTTGACGTATATGAGAGATTTAGAGCAAGAATGTATGTTGTTAGGAATCCCCGTTAAAACACGTCATAATGAGGTAGCTCCAAATCAATTTGAAGTTGCACCTATCTTTGAAGAAACCAATTTAGCAGTAGATCATAACTGTTTGCTGATGGATGTGATGGAAAAAGTTGCAGAGAGACATGATTTAAAAGTTTTACTACATGAAAAACCGTTTAAAGGAGTAAATGGATCAGGAAAACACAATAACTGGTCTTTAGCTACAGATACTGGGGTGAACTTATTGAGCCCAAGTAAAACTCCAATGAGTAATTTACAGTTTTTGACTTTCTTTATCAATACAATTAAAGCGGTTAATGATAACGAAACCTTATTGAGAGCTTCTATTGCTTCAGCAAGTAATGATCATCGATTGGGAGCCAATGAAGCACCGCCTGCAATTATTTCTGTTTTTATAGGCGAATCATTGTCAAAAGTATTGGCTGAATTAGAAGGGGTTACAACTGGAAAATTATCTCCTGAAGAAAAAACAGATTTAAAATTGAATGTGGTAGGTAAAATTCCAGATTTAATGTTGGATAATACCGATAGAAATAGAACGTCACCTTTTGCATTTACCGGAAATAAATTTGAGTTTAGAGCAGTAGGTTCTTCTGCCAATTGTTCCAATGCTATGACCACTTTGAATGCTATTGTAGCGAAACAATTGCGTGATTTTAAAGTGGAAGTAGATAGATTGATTGAGGATAAAGGCATGAAAAAAGACGATGCTATTTTCAATGTTTTGAGAGAATACATCAAGCAATCTAAAAAAATCTTATTTGAAGGCGATGGATACAGCGAGGCTTGGGAAAAAGAAGCGGCCAAAAGAGGGTTGAGTAATTACAAAACGACTCCAGAAGCTTTAAAAGCTAGAGCGTCTAAACAAGCCTTGGATTTATTCTCGGAACTTGGAATTATGAATCATGTTGAGGTAGAGGCACGCTATGAAATCGAGTTGGAAGAATACACTAAAAAAATCCAAATTGAAGGCCGTGTTTTAGGAGATATAGCTCGTAATCATGTGATTCCAACCGCAATTCGTTACCAAAATACCTTGATTGAAAATGTTCGTGGTTTGAAAGAAATCTTTGGAAAAGATTTTGAAAGTGTTTCTAAAGAGCAAATCGCTATTATCAAACAAATTTCAGCTCATATAGAAGGAATTAACACCAAGGTGGATGAAATGACTGATGAAAGAAAAAAAGCAAATAGTTTGACAGATGCTCAAGCAATGGCTGAAGCCTATTGCAATAAGGTAAAACCGTATTTTGATATCATTAGAAATCATTGTGACAAATTAGAATTGTTAGTCGATAACGAATTATGGACGCTGACAAAATACAGAGAATTATTGTTCACAAAATAGTAAAATAAAAAAAACTCCTATTACTCAAGTAATGGGAGTTTTTTATTTTTTTCTAAATTTAGATTCATTCCTTCTTGGAAATTCTATTTTTCGACGGGTAGGTTCTGCTTTGGGCAAACTCGCTTCTTCGGTTTTACTGGAAGGTGCAATCAATTGGTTTAATTCTTTAATTTCAGCATCGGTTAATTTGCGGTAGCGCCCCACAGGCACATCTAGTGAAATATTGATAATTCGGATGCGCTTCAAAGCGGTTACTTCGTAGCCTAAATACTCACACATTCTACGAATTTGGCGATTCAAGCCTTGTGTCAAAATAATTTTGAAGGTGTATTTGCTGATTTGTTCCACTTTACATTTTCGGGTTACGGTTTCCAAAATAGGAACGCCATTCCCCATGCGTTCGATAAAACGATCGGTAATTGGTCGGTTTACGGTTACGGTATATTCTTTTTCGTGATTGTTTCTGGCTCGCAATATTTTGTTGACAATATCACCGTCATTGGTCATAAAAATCAATCCTTCGCTTGCTTTATCTAATCGGCCAATAGGGAAAATACGTTTAGGATAGTTGATGTAATCGACAATGTTGTCACGAACGTCCAAATTAGTAGTACATTCAATTCCTACGGGTTTATTGAAAGCCAAATAAATGGGTTTTTCGTTTTTTTCTACAATCAGTTTGCCGTCAATACGCACTTCATCGTCAGGTGCTACTTTAGTGCCCATTTCTGGGACAATGCCGTTGATGCTTACTCTTCCTTCTTCGATTAGTTTATCCGCTTCTCTGCGAGAGCAATAACCGGTTTCTCCAATGAATTTGTTAAGGCGTTTTAGATTGTCTTCCATATTGCAAAAATAATGAATTTGGGAGATTTAATTTGCATCAGAAAGAAAGGCTACAATTTTTTTATACACTTCTTTGTTTTGTAAACTGTGTCCGAGTCCTTTGGTGGTTTCTAAAACAGATGCTTTCCAATGGTTGGTTATTTTTTCGCCTTCTTTGTACAATACAATTTTATCTTCTACATCATGAATTACAAATCCTTTGGCTTTAATAGAAGAAACAAAGTGTTTGGCAGAGAAATGTTCTACTTTAATTTGGAAGTAATCCCAATAATGTTGGTGTAATAATTGCACCATACGGCTGTTCAAACTCAATAATTTGATATAATTTTCAAAGATGATTTTAAAATCAGCAGGAGCTCCTAAAAGCACTATTTTCTCAATGCTTGGATTTTGATACGTAGCTTGGTAATATAAGCTTGTTTTTCCTCCGATGGAATGTCCAATGATGTAATTTGGAGTATATTTTTTAGCTACAGTTTCCATATACGCTGCGTACTGAATGACATTGAATTCTTTGCCTCCTGAAAGGCCATGTGCCGGTGCATCAATAGCAATTATAGTATGTCCCGTTTCCTGAAGATGAGGGATTAATTTTCGCCAACGTGCCGAGTTGCTTTGCCAACCGTGAACCAAAAAAATAATCTTTTCGTCACCTTCCCAACGATACGTTTGGAAAGACTGTTTGTTTTTTTCAAATGTTTCTTTTTTTGCTTCTGCTAAAAAAGAAGGAAGCTTGCTACTGTTTAGTTTTCCTTTTCGGGGCTGGCTAAAAAGCGAGTAAGCGAGAAGTGTAGCTTTTTTTGGACTAATAAAGCACAAGAGATTAATATAAATCCCGTATGATTTTGTTGTTATAAAGAAAAGGAATTGTTTCATACTAAAAAAAAGTCCCGATTTGCATCGGGACTTGGCCTATTTAGAATTTAGAAAATAATTTTTCCATTTTTTCTCTTTCTTCTTGTGCTAATGCACTATCCACTAAAATTCTTCCAGAGTGTTCATCGGTGATGATTTTCTTTCTTGAAGCAATTTCTACTTGTGTTTGTGGCGGAATAGTAAAGAACGAACCTGCAGATGCTCCTCTTTCAATAGAAACAACGGCTAAACCATTGCGAACGCTACTTCTGATTCTTTTGTAAGCAGTTAACAAACGCTCTTCAATTTGTGCTTGGTATTCTGCTGATTTTTCAGATAAGAATTCTTCTTCTTTCTGAGTTTCAGCCATAATTGCATCTAATTCAGATTTTTTATGTTTCAAATGCGCTGATTTTAATTCTAATTTTTCTTTAGAATTAGCAATCACTTCTTTTTTATGTTCAATTGAAGCTTTCATTTCTTTGATTTGCTTTTCAGCCAATTGAATTTCTAATTCTTGAAACTCAATTTCTTTAGTCAAAGAGTTGTATTCTCTATTATTACGAACACTTTCTTGCTGTTTGGTGTATTTTTTAATCGCTTCTTTGTGCTCATCAATAGCATTTTTCTTTACTTTGATTTGCTCTTCGATTACTTCAAGTTCGTTTTTTAATTTTTCTGAACGAGTGCTTAAACCAGCCACTTCATCTTCCAAATCTTCTACCTCTAAAGGAAGTTCTCCTCTTACGTTTCTGATTTCGTCAATTCTAGAGTCAATTAGTTGTAAATCGTAAATTGCTCTTAACTTGTCCTCGACACTTAATTCTTTTTTAGTCGCCATATTTTATAAGTACTTAACTGGAT
Source organism: Flavobacterium keumense (assembly GCF_029866485.1). NCBI lineage: Bacteria > Pseudomonadati > Bacteroidota > Flavobacteriia > Flavobacteriales > Flavobacteriaceae > Flavobacterium > Flavobacterium keumense. Next base: position 2,470,209 of record NZ_CP092332.1, on the reverse strand, counting down.
TTGTATTTTCTTCTGAAAAAATGATGGCAAAATTAAGGATTTTTTTTCTAAGAAAGTCAACAATATAATTTTTTGTATATCGTTCGCTTTCAAAATGTCCAATATCGGCCAAAAGTAATTGGTTTTCTGCTTCATAGAACTGATGGTATTTCAAATCAGCAGTCAAAAAAGCATCGGCACCTGCCTGAATAGCGTTTTTAATCGCAAAACTTCCAGACCCTCCCAAAACTGCTACTTTTTGGATTGGTTTTTGAAGTAATTGCGAGTGTCGGATGCCTCCTGCTTGCATTTTGTCTTTTACCAATGCTAGAAAATCGTTTTCATTCATGGCAGTTTCCAATTCGCCAATCATTCCCAAACCAATATTTTGATGTTGGTTTTTTAGGTCATAAATTTCGTAAGCTACTTCCTCATACGAATGACTTTGGAATAAAGCTTTTAAAATCTTAGTTTCTAGATGTTTTTCAAAAGTAACTTCGATTTTGATTTCGTCTGCTTGTACAAATTCAAAGCGTTCGCCAATTTCGGGATTGCTATGTTCGTTACCCATATAGGTTCCAATTCCTTTGGAGTTAAAGCTACAGTTGTCATAATTGCCAATGCTTCCGGCTCCCGCATTGAATAAAGCATTGCGCACTTCATCTGCATTTTCGGGAATAGTGTAGGTAACTAATTTACGAATGTAATTTTCTTTTGGAATGAGGATTTTGGTGTTTTTCAATCCTAAGGCATCGCAAACTATTTTATTAACTCCCTCAGGATGATTGTCCAAAGCGGTATGAACCGCATAGATGGCAATGTCATTTTTAATGGCTTTGATAATGGCGCGTTCTACATAGTTTTTGCCTGTTATTTTCTTCAATCCTGAGAATAAAATTGGGTGAAAGCAAACCACCAAATTGCAATTTTTAGTAATGGCTTCGTCGATAACGCTTTCTAAAGCATCGTGACAAACTAAAATTCCTGTGGTATCATTTTCAGCATTGCCTACCAAAAGCCCTACATTGTCAAAGTCTTCGGCATAGGCCAAAGGAGCCATTTCTTCGAGAATAGGAAATATATCTTTTATTTTCATTTTCAATTTTTTCGAAAGAACAAAGTAACGAATAATGAATGCAACTTTTGTATAAAGATAAAATATTCTACTTTCGTACTATGAATCTTCTCCGAAAAATACTATTTCCTTTCGCTATTCTATATGGTTTCATTACGAGTATTCGTAATTTTTTGTTTGACAAAGGATTCTTAAAATCCTTTTCGTTTCCGGTTCCCGTTATTGTAGTTGGTAATTTAAGCATTGGTGGAACAGGCAAAACTCCTCAGATAGAATATTTGATTCGGCTACTTTCTGAACGCTACACAATAGCTACTCTGAGTAGAGGGTATAAAAGAAAATCAGAAGGATTTGTTTTGGCTAATGCTAATGCTACAGCTGAAACCTTAGGCGATGAGCCGTATCAATTTTACCAAAAATTTCCATCAATTCAAGTAGCAGTAGATGCCGATAGGAAAAATGGTATTGAGCAGTTATTGACAAAAGAGAAGAAGCCTCAAGTTATTTTATTGGATGATGCTTTTCAACACCGCAAAGTCAAAGCGGGGTTTTATATTTTACTTACAGCTTACGATGATGTATTTGCAGATGATTTTCTATTGCCTACGGGTAATTTAAGGGAATCAAGAAGTGGCGCTAAAAGAACGGATGTGATTGTAGTAACCAAATGCCCTGCAACACTTTCTGAAACAGAACAAACTCGAATTAAACAAAGAATAAAGTTATATGCCGCAGCTCCGGTTTATTTTAGTACGATTGCTTTTGATGATTGTGTACAATCTAGTAGTGCATCTGTTCCAGTGACTACTATTCAGCAAACAGCTTGTGTTCTCGTAGCAGGAATTGCAAAACCAGACTCGTTTTTTGATTACTTAAAAAACTCGGAATCTATTTGTTTGACCTATCCCGATCATCATCATTTTACGGAAAGTGATATCCAACAAATTAAACAACAAGCAGGTGATAAGTTAATTGTGACAACTGAAAAAGATTATGTTCGTTTGAAAGATTCGGAGTTGAAAGATCAATTGTATTATTTGCCCATTCGCACTTCGTTGATGGTTGATTCAAATGAATTTGATGCGGCAGTATTGGACTATTTGAAAAAATAAATTATACTTTTTGATTGTTGGTATACAAAATCAAATCAATCAATCGGGAAGAATAGCCAATTTCATTGTCGTACCAGCCTACTACTTTTACCATTTTGTCAATCACAGAGGTAAGTTGTGCGTCAAAAACACACGAATGAGTATTGCCAATAACATCTACAGAAACAATTGGGTCTTCGGTATAGGCTACTATTCCTTTTAGATTAGTTTGTGATGCCAATTGGAAAGCAGCATTGATTTCGTCAATAGTTATCGCTCGTTTTACATTAAAGGTAATGTCGGTTAAAGAGCCATCAGGAACAGGAACACGAATACCACAACCTCCCATTTTATTTTCTAAATGCGTGAAAATTTTAGTCAAGGCTTTGGCTGCTCCAGTTGTGGTTGGGACTATCGATTGACTGGCACCACGCGCACGGCGTAAGTCTTTATGAGGTTGGTCGTGTAGACTTTGGTCGGTGGTAAAGGAGTGAATGGTTGTGATGTACGCTTGTTCAATGCCGCACAATTGATCAATAATTTGAATCATTGGTGCCGCATTGTTAGTGGTGCAACTGGCATTAGAAATAATAGTTTCGCTTCCGTCAAGTATTGCTTCATTTACTCCTAAAACTACGGTTTTAATGCTGTCTACTTCAGAGGGTGCGGATAGAATTACTTTTTTGGCTCCAGCTAAAATATGAGCGTTGAGCTCTTCAAACGTCTTGTATTTTCCGGTTGATTCAATAACATAGTCAATGTGGAGACTTTTCCAATCCAAATCAGCGATGCTTTTTTCGTGGGAGAAAAGAATGTGTTTGCCGTTGACTATAATTCCGGTATCATTTGAGCTAACCTCAAAAGGTAAAACCCCATGAATGCTATCGTATTTTACCAAATGTGCCATCGTTTTTGTATCGGCAATGTCATTAATGGCCACGACTTCTATTTGAGGATGATTGAGGAGCAATCGAAAAAGATTTCGACCAATTCTTCCAAAACCATTGATAGCAATTCTAATTTTCAAAGTGTAAGTATATCTTTAAAGAATGTGTTTTTGAGCCTTGTAAGACGAACGCACTAAAGCGCCACTTTCTACATGACGGAAACCTAATTCCAATCCGTATTTTTCGTATTTCTCGAATTGTTCAGGCGTGATGTATTCTTTTACTGGTAAATGTTTTTTGCTTGGTTGCAGGTATTGACCGATGGTCACCACATCTACATTGGCAGCGCGTAAGTCACGAAGTGTTTGCATCACTTCTTCCTCTTCTTCGCCTAAACCAAGCATAATACCAGATTTGGTTCTGTTGATTCCTTTTTCTTTTAAGTAACGCAATACTTCCATACTACGATCGTATTTGGCTTGTATGCGCACTTCACGCGTTAAGCGGCGTACGGTTTCAATATTATGTGAAACTACTTCAGGATTGGCTTCTACGATGCGGTCTAAGTTTCTTTCGATGCCTTGAAAATCTGGAATTAAGGTTTCTAAGGTCGTGTTCGGATTCATTCTTCGGATGGCTTTTACAGTTTCTATCCAAATGATAGAACCACCATCTTTTAAATCATCTCTATCTACGCTAGTGATAACCGCATGTTTGATGTTCATGATTTTAATAGAACGGGCTACTTTTTCAGGCTCGTCCCAATCGACTGTTTCTGGGCGTCCTGTTTTTACCCCACAAAAACCACAAGAACGCGTACAAACATTACCCAAAATCATAAAGGTCGCGGTACCTTCTCCCCAGCATTCGCCCATATTGGGACAACTTCCGGAGGTGCAAATGGTGTTCAAGCTGTATTTGTCTACTAAGCCTCTCAATTCCGTGTATTTTTGACCAATAGGTAATTTTACACGCAACCATTTGGGCTTAGACGTAGGTAATTTATTTTTTAAAACAGTTTCCATACAATCAATTTTTCGGTTACAAATATAAGGAATGTAGTTGAGTTGGATATCCTTATTTTGGATTAACAAAAGTTAAAAAATAGCGTTGGTATTATTTTCCTTTTTGAATGATTTCGGCCAATAATTTTTTGGCTCTCAAAATTTTAATTTTCACATTGCTGAGCGGTTCGTCAATTTTGTTAGCGATTTCTTGATAGCTCATTTCTTGAAAATAACGCATCTGAATGACTTCTTGGTAATGTGGTTTCAATTCTTTGATGAATTTCAATAATTGCGAAAGGTTTTGTTCTGTGATTAGTTTGTCTTCTACAGAAGGCGTCGTGTCGGCTACATTGTGTGCTTTTTGGTCTTCGTCTTCGGTAATTTCAACAAAGAGACTTGATTTTCTTTTGCGCAATAAATCGATATGGCCATTTTTGGCGATAGCAATCAACCACGTATTGAACTGAAATTCATTGTTATAGGTACTGATTTTGTCGAAAGCCTTAGAGAAAGTTTCGATGGTGATGTCTTCGGCATCGGTTTCATTTTCAGTACGAATTAACATAAACGAGTATACCTCATTCCAATAATAATCCAATAGAAAAGTGAAGGCAGTTTGATCGCCTTGTTTTGCTTTTTCTATTTGTTTTTTTATTTCCAATGGATTGGTTTTGAGAATAAATTGGTAAAATACGCGTTCACTTGCGTAAAGATAAGCACAATTTCAACGACAGGGAACCACAATTTAATATCGTTTTCTTTTAATTTTCCAGCCGCAAATCCTATAACAGTCCAAGCAACAACATAGCGTGCCACAAAAATACTTAGTACGATAATCCATTCAAATTGGAATGCCAATAAAACAGTAGCAACTAAGACGAAAAGTAATTGGGAACCATAAAAAACGCCTAATCGCAATTGGTCTATTGATTTAAAGTAATTAGCCGTGGCAATTTGCCTTCTTTTCTGATTGAAAAAGGCAGAGAAAGTTGTTTTTGGTTTTGAATACGAGAAACTTTCAGGCGTGTAGGCAACAGTAGTGTTTTTCCCATTTGCTGCTTGATTAATAAATAATTCATCGTCGCCTGTGCGTATTTGCATGTGGTCTATAAAACCGTTTACGTTGAAAAACTCTTCCTTTTTGTAGGCCATATTACGGCCCACTCCCATATAAGGATGTCCTAGTTTGGCCCAAGCAAAATACTGAACGGTATTCAAGACATTTTCAAAACGGATGATTTTATTTAAGAAGGAGTTGGCTATTTTTTCATATTTACCATAGCCCAATACAATGGTTTTTTGCATGGTAAATTGCGAACTCATAGCGGTAATCCAATCTTTTGATGTAGGATAGCAATCAGCATCAGTGAAAAGCAGGTATTCTTTTTTGGCGGCTTTTATTCCTAAAGTCAGGGCGTATTTTTTGTTGCCCCAAAAAGCTTCGTTGTTCTCCACTTTTACCAAACGGACATTAGGGTATTGCTTTTCAAATTGCTCGAAAATTTCTAGTGTATTATCTGTTGAAGCATCGTCAATCAAGACAATTTCAAAATCGGGGTAATTTTGTTCTGCTAAAAGCGGAATGTAATTGACTACATTTTCTTCTTCATTTTTAGCACACACAATTACTGAAATTGGAATTCTTTTTGGAGTAATTTTTTGTGCTTTTGCAAAAGCGAATTTTCCAAAAACGCCTAAATAGTAAACGAATTGAATAGCAGCTAAGCCAATAAAAATGTATAAAAGTATATGCATGGGGAAATTGTCTTTTTTATCGCTTGCAAAGGTAGGAATACCATTGCGAAATTGAAAAGTATAACTACAATTTTTTAATAGCTATTTTTCTTTTTTATCGGATGGATGTGATTTGACTAAATTACATTTACTTCGGCTTCGATGCGAATTCCAAAAGTTTTAAAAACGGTATCTTGAATGTTTTTGGATACGGCTAAAATTTCTTGTCCAGTAGCATTTCCATAATTGACTAAGACCAAGGCTTGGTTTTTATGTACGCCTGCATCCCCAAAACGTTTTCCTTTAAAACCTGCTTGTTCAATCAACCAGCCAGCAGGTACTTTAATCTCAGTATCAGAAACTTCATAGTATTTCATTTCGGGAAATTGCTGATGAATTTTCTCGAAATCTGATTTTGGAACAATAGGATTTTTAAAGAAGCTACCACTATTTCCTAATTCTTTAGGGTCGGGTAATTTACTTTGACGAATGGCAATTACGGCATTACTCACGTCTTTCAAACTAGGATTTTGAATGTTGTTTTTCTTCAATTCGCCTAAAATATCACCATAGGAAGTATTGATTGTATGATTGCGTTTGGTCAATTTAAAAATCACAGAGGTGATGATGTATTGGTCTTTGACTTCATTTTTGAAAATGCTTTCTCGGTAACCAAAATGACATTCCTCATTTTGAAACGTTCTCATTTCTTGATTAGCAATAGCCATTGCTTGACAAGAAACAAAGCGATCTTTGATTTCGGCACCATAAGCACCAATGTTTTGTACGGGAGTAGTGCCTACGTTACCAGGAATGAGCGACATATTTTCTAATCCACCAAAATTTTGGTCAATAGTCCAAAGTACAAATTCGTGCCAGTTTTCGCCCGCCTGGCTTTCGACCCAAACGAAATCGTCATTTTCTTTAATGATTTTTTTGCCTTTCAAATCGATATGAATCACTAATGCATCAATATCTTGAGTTAAAAGCATGTTGCTACCTCCACCCAGAATAAACTTTTTCTCTGTTGGATTTTCAATTAAAACAGTTTTTAATTCTTCTAGTGAATGAACTGCGATGAATTGTTTTGCTTTAGCTTCAATACCAAAAGTATTGTAGTTTTTTAGAGAAAAATTAGATTGTAGCGTCATGGAATAAAATGCTTTTTGAAAGTTCAAAAATACGAATTAAAATTCGTCGGTAGTTACCGCGCGATTGATAAAATCGTTCAAAGGTTTTAAAGCGATTAATTTTTTGGACATTGTAGTGACAAAGTCTTTTTTCAAGACTTCTGAAATGTCGAATTTTTGACTGGCTTCAAAACTTTTTAGTTTTAAAAACTCAATAGCGGGATGGTCTTTTTCGTATCCACGAGGCGGATTTTTTAACACACTTGATTCGTTTCGATCAAAATCACCAAACTCTTTTTTGAAATTTTTTTCTTGTAGGATAGCCTCTAAATCGTCATAAAAAAAGGCAATTTCTTTACGAACTTTTTTTAAATCTTCAGCTTCAGGGCAATAAAAACCACCGGCAATAAAGCTTTTGTTTCTTTCAATATGAACATAGTAGCCGGAACGATTGTTCCCTTTACTACCTGAAGAAAGCCAAATTCCAACATGTGATTTATAAGGCGTTTTGTCTTTTGAGAAACGAATGTCGCGATTGATTCTAAAGGTACAGTTTTTAACTTCCAATAGTTCGAGTGAAGGATCTAATGGTTTCATCACATCTAGAAAATTACCCACTAATTGTTGATAGTCTTTTTTGAATGTCTCGTATCTTTTTTTATTGTCTAAAAACCATTCTCTATTGTTGTTAGCATTTAGATCGTCTAAAAATTGTACACTTTCTTTAGATAGCATGGGTAAGTATTTATAATTGTTTTTTCAAATCGGATTCGCTGATGTAACCTGAATGTTGCCATTTTAGTTGCTTGTTTTCATACAATAACAAAGTCGGCAATTCGCTTATTTTCATTTCTGAAAGTAGGCTTTTGTTTTTGTCAGCATCAAGGCGAATAATCACTAGTTTGTCTCCCAATTCCTTTTCCATTTTCAATAAATAAGGGGTCATTTTTTTGCAAGGCGCACACCATTCGGCATAAAAATCAATCAACACTTTTTTATCAGAATTCAATAAAGTAGCATATTGTTCTTTGGAAATACCTACTCTTTTAGCAGAAGGTTTAGACAATCCAGCAGCATCCCATTTTAAAAAGCCTCCTTCTAATTCAATAATTTGTGTAAATCCCAATTGAGCTAATTTTTCAGCTGCTTGATGACTTCTACCTCCAATTTTACAATACACAAATACAGGTTTGGATTTGTCGAATTTTGATGCGTTAGTAACAAAGTCATTACTCAGCCAATTTACATTTTGTGCTCTTTCAATATGTTCTGCTGCAAATTCTTCAGGAGTTCGAACGTCTAGAATTTGAGGATTTGGTGTAGCTTCAATTTTCTTTGAAAAAGAAACGGCATCAAGCGTTTCAACTTTTTTTGAGGGTTGTCCGTTGCACGAAGTTAGTGTGAATACTACGATGGCGATTGCTATTTTTTTTAGTTTCATTATGATTAATTATTAAGTTTTGAGTTAGGCTAATGTACGTGTTTTTTTTATCAACTTTTTCTAAAAACATCTTAAATAAATGTTATAAATGGAAGATTTTATAGGTCTGATGGGTTGATTTGACAATGCTTTCTGTTCGTTCAGGGTGGGTATCAGAAATAAAGAGTTGTCCAAAAGTGTCACTATTAACCATTTCTACAATTTTAGCTACACGACTTTCGTCCAATTTGTCAAAAATATCATCAAAAAGCAAAATAGGTTTTACCCCACTTTGTTTTTTCAAAAATTCAAATTGGGCTAATTTTAAAGCAATTAAAAATGATTTTTGTTGGCCTTGTGAACCAAATTTTTTGATGGGGTGCGAATCGATTTCAAATGATAAATCGTCTTTGTGAATTCCAACACTAGTATATTGCAAAGCACGATCTTTATTGATATTCTCTTGCAAGAGTATTATCAAGTCCTTCTCATATAAATGACTCTCATATACTAATTGAACCGTTTCTTGAGAATCGGTTATGGCTTGGTGGTGCTTGTTGAAAATAGGAATGAAATTTTCTATAAATGCTTTTCTTTTTTCAAAAATTTCATGTCCTAATTCGTTGAGTTGTTCATTATATATGGATAAAGTATCGTTTTCAAAGACGTGATTCAAGGCGAAGTATTTCAACAAAGCATTGCGCTGACTGATTACTTTTTGGTATTGAATGAGCTGTTGCAAATAAAGTGCGTCCAATTGTGAAATGACACTGTCCATGAACTTACGACGCGTTTCGCTTCCTTCGATGATTAAATCCCTGTCGGCTGGCGAAATAATCACTAAGGGAACAAAACCAATATGGTCTGAAAATTTGTCGTAAACTTTTCCGTTGCGTTTTAAGATTTTCTTTTGTCCTTTTTTCAGGCTACAAACAATTTGTTCGGCACGATTTTCTTTTTCCAGTTCGGCATCAATGACAAAAAACTCTTCGCCGTGTTTGATGTTTTGTACAGCAAGCGGATTGAAATAGCTTTTTCCGTACGATAGATGGTAAATTGCATCGAGTACATTGGTTTTTCCGATTCCGTTTTTTCCAACAAAACAATTGATTTTGGTGTCAAACTCGAAATTAGCTTCAGAAAAGTTCTTGTAATTGAATAATGAAATCTTTTTTAAATACATTTTTGTCTTGCTAGAATGAAGAATAGGGCTTGTTTAGAGCGCTTTTTCAAACTGCCCGCAAATTATTGAAAAATATCCATAAAATGCCTTTTAGATTTGAATAAAAATTTTATTTTTGCCACTCACTAAATTAAATTGAAATGGCCACTTATAATAAAAGAGGATATAAGACTCCAAAAGAGAAAGAAGTAAAAGAAGTTGTTGAAGACGTTCAGATTGATGAAAAAGACAGCACAACGGCAGGTGTTTTCTCAAAATTAGATGAAACTGCATCAAAAACAGAAGATTTTGTTGCTAAAAACCAAAAAGTAATTATTGGTTTTGTTGCTGCAATTGCTTTGGTAACGGTTGGGTATTTAGCATTTGAAAAATTTATTGCTACACCAAAAGAAGAAGAAGCTGCTAATGAAATGTTTGTGGCACAACAAAATTTCCAAAAAGCAACTGATGGAGTAGCGAGTGACTCTTTATATACATTGTCATTGAATGGTTCTGAAGGTAAATTCGGATTCATTAAAATTGCTGACGAATATGCAGGAACTGACGCAGGGAACTTGGCTAATTATTATGCTGGGATTGCTTACTTGAATACAGGTAAATATGCTGAAGCAATTGATTTCTTAAGTAAGTTTGAATCGAAAGATATGATCTTAGGTGCTTTGGCAAAAGGGGCTATTGGAGATGCTTACGCTCAAAAAAATCAACCACAACAAGCTTTAGAAAATTACATCAAAGCAGTAGAGTCAAGTAAAAATGATTTTACAACGCCTCGTTTCTTATTGAAAGCTGGTAAAACGGCTTTAGCTTTAGGGAAAAAAGAAGAAGCGTTGAAATATTTTACAGATATTAAAGATAATTATGATACTACTCCTGAAGCTGCTTCAGTAGATGTATTGATTGGATTGGCACAATAGTTCATTACCAAATAAACTTTAGGGTTAGCAATTATAATGCAATTAGATTTTGTCTAATTAGTTGTAATTTCTAACCTTTATTTTTATCTTTAACATAAACCTTTAAAAATCAAATACGATGGCTACCGAAAATAAAAATTTATCAGAATACGATAAAAATAGTGTGCCTGATGCACGCAACTTTCGTTTTGGGATTGTAGTGGCAGAATGGAATGAAACCATTACCGAAGGATTGTATAATGGTGCTTTTGCAGCGTTGATAGAAAATCAAGTTCCAGCTCAAAATATAATTCGTTGGAACGTACCTGGAAGTTTTGAATTAATCTATGGTGCCAAGAAAATGCTGCAAACACAAAATGTAGATGCGGTTATTGTAATTGGTTGTGTCATTCAAGGACAAACCAAGCATTTTGATTTTGTTTGCGAAGGTGTAACACAAGGGATTAAAGATTTGAATGTACAAACTGATATTCCCGTTATTTTTTGTGTGTTGACAGACAATACGATGCAACAGTCTATTGATAGAAGTGGTGGTATTCACGGAAATAAAGGAACCGAAGCAGCTATTGCAGCTATTAAAATGGCATTTATTCGTCAACAGGCTTCATTGTCTCATCAAATTGATAATCAACACTTATTAGGAAGTGGCGCCTTGCAAATTGAGAACAATCCATTGCAAATAGAAGAATAGTTACAATAATATACCTTAACAAACCTATACTATATAGTAAGTAGTATAGGTTTTTCTGTTTTTTTGTAATTACGGATGTTTTAAAACCAAGTATAAATTCCCTAAATTTGTGCTTTGTGGTTCAATCACAAACTAACCCCAACAATTAAATTTTTTTTGATGTCGAGTATTATTCAATTGCTTCCTGATCATGTTGCCAATCAAATTGCCGCTGGTGAAGTGGTACAACGACCGGCTTCGGTAGTGAAAGAGTTATTGGAAAATGCAGTAGATGCTAAAGCCACCGACATCAAGTTAATTATCAAAGATGCCGGAAAATCCTTGATTCAGGTGATTGATAATGGTGTGGGTATGAGCGTGACTGATGCGCGTTTGTGTTTTGAACGTCATGCGACCTCTAAAATTCGTCAGGCAGAAGATTTATTTTCTTTACATACCAAAGGATTTCGTGGCGAAGCTTTGGCTTCGATTGCAGCGATTGCTCATGTGGAGATGAAAACCAAGCAAGATCAGGAAGAATTGGGAACACATCTCATTATTGAGGGAAGTAAATTTGTCTCTCAAGAAGTAGCCGTTTTGCCTAAAGGAACTTCGTTTGCGGTTAAAAATCTGTTTTATAATATTCCGGCTCGACGTAATTTCTTGAAATCGGATATTGTGGAATACCGTCATGTTATTGATGAGTTTCAACGGGTTGCTTTGGCCCACCCCAATATTCATTTTACGTTTTACCACAACGGAAGCGAAATGTTCAATTTGCCTCAGTCGAATTTCAGACAGCGAATCGTCGCTATTTTTTCGGGTAAAACCAATGAAAAATTAGTGCCAGTTCAAGAAGAAACAGAACTAGTCGAAATCCAAGGATTTGTGAGCAAACCTGAATTTGCTAAAAAAAATAGGGGAGAACAATTCTTTTTTGTGAATGATCGATACATCAAAAGCGGTTATTTGCATCATGCGGTTATGGCGGCTTATGACGGAATTTTAAAAGATGGTGCGCAACCGAGTTATTTCTTGTTTCTATCAGTTCCTCCGCATACTATTGATATTAATATTCATCCAACTAAGACGGAGATCAAGTTTGACGATGAACAAGCTTTATATGCTATTTTAAGAGCGGCAATCAAACACAGTTTGGGGCAATTTAATGTCGCTCCCATTTTAGACTTTGATCGCGATGCTACTTTAGACACTCCGTACCATTATAAAGATTTGGAAGGGGTCATTCCAACTGTTCAGGTCGATGCTAATTTTAATCCGTTTGCAGAGACGCAACCTACAAAATCGTATTCAGGTTCTGGCTCCAATTATAAAAAAACAGAAATTGCTTCGAGTTGGGAAGGGCTGTATGTGGGATTGAAACAAGAAACCGAAACGTTTTCGGCTTCCAGTAATTTTAGTTTTGAAAATGAAGAAGTTACGTCTTCTTTGTTTGATTTAGAAGATGCAGAGCCAACCATACATAGAACGTATCAGATTCATAAAAAATACATTGTTTCGCCAATCAAATCAGGAATGGTGATTGTAGATCAACAACGTGCACATCAACGAGTTTTATATGAACAATTCTTGGTTAATATGACCGTGCATCAAGCATCGAGTCAGCAATTGTTGTTTCCGTTGAATTTGTATTTCTCTAAAAATGAGATGGAGTTAATTGCCGAATTGCAATTGTCTTTGATGAATACCGGATTTGTTTTTGAGGAAACTCAAAAAGATCATGTGGTTATTTCAGGTATTCCCGTTAATATTACTGAAAGCGAAGTTTCGTTAGTTTTGGAACAATTGTTGAGTGATTTGCAGGATGGTATTCCCGAAAGTAGTTTCAGCCAAAACGACACGATTGCCAAATCCATGGCGAAAAGTTTAGCAGTTAAAACAGGAAGTTATTTGACCGAAAAAGAACAAGAAAATTTGGTTAACGGATTGTTTGCTTGTAAGGAACCTAATGTTTCCCCTTTTCAAAAACCTACTTTCATTACGATGCGTGTGGAAGATATAGATAAAAAATTTGCCCTATGAGAAATGTGACTGAAACTGTTAAGCAGTTAATTATTATTAATATTTTGTTTTTTATCGGGACATTATTGGTATCAAGTCCTGCGTATCGATATTTAGCTTTATTTTTTCCTGAGAACCCAGATTTTAAAGCTTGGCAACCTATAACGTATATGTTTATGCACGGCGGATTCATGCATATTTTCTTTAATATGTTTGCGTTGTATTCGTTTGGGTCGGCATTGGAACTATTTTGGGGAAGCAAGAAGTTTTTGTTTTTCTACATTTCTTGTGGTTTGGGAGCAGCTTTGGTACATACAGGGATGAATTATTATCATTTTCAAGAAGGATTGAATACGTTGTTGTCTAATGGATTCTCGAAAACAGAGATTTTACAATTGTTAAATGAAGGTAAAATTGACACGAGATGGCAAGAATTATTGACGGTATCTCAATTTCAGAGTTTTACTAGTGCTTATGTAGGAACGGCTGTGGGAGCTTCGGGAGCAATTTACGGAATTATTGTTGCATTTGCATTTATGTTTCCTGAGGCAGAATTAGCCTTGATGTTTGTTCCTATTCCTATCAAAGCTAAATATTTTGTACCTGGTTTGGTATTGATAGATTTATATCTTGCTATCTCAGGTAAGTCTATTTTTGGTGGCGGTGGAATCGCTCATTTTGCTCATGTAGGAGGCGCTTTATTTGGGTTTATTATTATGTGGTATTGGAAAAAGAATCAGTTCAATTCTAATCGTTGGAATTAGTTCGACACGATTATAAATAGACGAATACATGAGTAGTATACTAGACGATTTAAAAATGCAGTATCAACTAGGAGGAGTAGCCTTTAGGCTTATCTTTTGGAATGTATTGTGTTTTCTCGTTTCGTTGCCGTTTTTCTATCAATTTCAGTTGGGCGTTTTTAATTTTCCCGATTGGATAGTATTGACTTCAGACCCAAGCGTATTGATTACAAAACCATGGACTTTAATTAGCTATGCTTTTTTTCATCATGGATTTGGGCATTTGTTTTTTAACATGATGGTGTTGCATTTCTCTAGTATGCTTTTCTTGACTTTTTTTAATTCCAAGCAATTTATAGGCTTGTATTTGTTAAGTGCTTTGTTTTCGGGGATTGCCTTTGTAACGGGTTATTATTTCTTGCATTTGAGTTCGGCTATGGTGGGTGCTTCTGGAGCTATAATGGCTATTTTAGTTGCTACCACGACCTATCGCCCTTTAATGACTATTCGATTATTATTTTTTGGCAACGTTAAATTGTGGCATATCACTATGGTAATCTTGGTCTTGGACTTTATGCAATTCCGAATTGAAAACACCGGTGGACATATTGCGCATCTTGCAGGTGCTTTTTTTGGATTTATTTTTATTAAATTGCTCCAAAATGGAATTGATTTAAGTCGAATATTAAATAACCCATTTCAAAAATCAAGACGCGCCCCTTTTAAAAAAGTACATAAAAATTACCCCAAATCGGCACCCAAACCGAGTTCAAGAATTGTTGTGAAGGATAAAACGCAGCAGCAAATAGACGAGATTTTGGATAAGATTAGCCAATCGGGTTACGATTGTTTGACTCAAGAAGAAAAAGAATTTCTGTTCAAAGCAGGTAAATAATTTCAGATACAACAAGAAGATGAAAAATCTTTCGTGGTTCAATAAAGGGATGTTTCTTTTGAATATAGTACTGACTGTAGTGACTTTCAGTGCGTATTTGTTGCCCTTTTTAGCCCCTAAAGCTTTTCCGTTGTTATCGGTTTTGACCTTGTTTATGCCTTTGTTTTTTGTATTTAATGCCTTGTTCTTTTTTTATTGGGGCGTCCAATTTAAAAAACGAATGATATTATCGGGCTTGGTACTGTTAATGGGCATTACTTTCATAAATAAATTTTATAAATTTTCTGCTAAAGAATTTCCAGAAAGCGAAAAGGATTTTACTGTGATGAGTTATAATGTTCGTTTGTTGAATGTATTCAAATGGATTGATAGAGACGATGTTCCCTCTCAAATTGTGAGTTTTATCAATGATAAAAATCCAGATATTTTGTGTATTCAAGAGTATTCTACTTCGGCAGGTATTGATTTGAAGGTGTATCCATACAAATATATTTTGATGGCAGGTGACCAAATTAAAACGGGGCAGGCTATTTTTTCTAAATTTCCTATTATCAATGAAGGGAATATTGTTTTTCCGAATTCGAATAATAATGTAATCTTTGCCGATATTAAGAAAGGAAAAGAAACCATTCGGGTGTACAATATGCATTTGCAATCCATTAAAATCTCCCCAGATGTTACTGAGATTAATGATGATATTAATGCAATAAATCAGAGTAAATCGCAAAAGCTTTTTAATAGAATCAGTAAGGCCTTCAAACAACAACAGCAACAAGCTGAATTGTTTAAAGAACACAAGAAGGATTGTCAATATCCTTTAATCATTTGTGGGGATATGAATAATAGTGCGTTTTCGTATGTGTACCGAAACATTAAAGGAAAATTAAGAGATAGTTTTGAAGAAGCCGGAAAAGGCTTTGGGGCTACCTATAAGTTTCGCTATTATCCAGCGCGTATCGATTATATTTTTGCGGATGAAAAGATGAAAGTCAAAAAGTTTGAAAGTTTTTCGAGTTTTGAAAATTCAGACCATTATCCTATTATGGCAAAACTTGCTTTTGAATAATTATTTTAGTAGCAGTTGTTGTGATTTCAAATAATCCAAAGCAAACTTTCCTTCGTTAAATACTAAATCCAATACGCTAAGATTGTTGATGAAACCAAATTTATCATCAAATACTTGAGTGTAACTTTCAAATTGCGAATGGTCTTTTTTTCCGTTGGCCAAAAAACGAAAATCAATTACTTCGCCTGAATTAATTTCATGAAAATATTCTGTTGTAGTCGAGTATGCAATTTTCATGCGAAGGCATCGGGTAATCAAATCAAATACTTCTAGATTCAAGTCCATTATAAACGAGTGTTTTTTTTCAAAAATAGGCAGTAAATCATCTTCAAAATATTCAAAGAAAGGAGAACTTCTATACGCTGCTTCTAAGGATTTGAAATGCTGTTTTTGCCAATCAAAATCATTTTCAATTTGAATGTCTTTTGTTTTTTGATGAGCTGTTTTAGAGTGTTTTACAGGGATATTCAATAGCTGAATTCCATTAGGACTGTATATATAGGTTCGGTTACGATTAGTTTGTTTTTGGAAATTATCTTCCATTTCAAAGGTCACTTTCTCGGCTTGTACGATAGCTGCAAAATGACTGATAGAAGGGAAGTAGGTAGGATGAATAAGAATGTTCATGAAAAATGTAGCAATTTTTTAATGTAACAATGTGAAAATGTAAGAATGGATAAATTGTTACATTTTCACATTGATCAATCGGTTATACTGATTTCTTTTTCTTCCAAAAATATTCTCCGATGAAATAGGCAACTAAAGCCAATAGGAACAATTTAAAATACGATTGTGGCTGCCCTTCTCCACTAACGGTAGTGAATAATCTATCCCAACGAACTTTTTTCAATCCTTTGGCATTGGAGTCCCAGCTCATCCAAATGAAGATTGGTTTCCCTACAATGTGGTTTTCAGGTACATATCCCCAGTAGCGGCTGTCTTCAGAGTTATGACGATTGTCTCCCATCATCCAATAGTAATTTTGTTGGAAGGTGTATGAGGTAGCAATTTTTCCGTTAATTCGAATTTCTTTACCGGTAACTTTTAAGTCATTTTTTTCGTAGTCGGTAATGATGGCTTTATAGAAGGGTAATGTTTCTACATTTAAAGCCACTGTTTTTCCTTGTTGCGGAATATAAATAGGTCCAAAATTATCGCGATTCCATTTGTTGACGTGTGGAAATATACCGGGTTCTACCTCTTTTGAAATGATTTTTTGCACCCCAGTAATTCCAGGAACATGCTTCAATCTTTCTGCATTAGCAGCAGTTAAAGCAGCTATGAATAGTGTGTCTCTTTTTTCGGCGTTCATAAAACCAGCTCCGTCAGTAACATCCATATCTTTCAAAAGATATTCAAAATCAATAGGCGTTTTACCATCTAAGGCTACTTTGTAAGAGAATTGAGGTTTTGCTCTTTCTGGCAAAATCAATTCTTTTCCATTTACGAATACAATTCCGTCTTTGATTTCTAATTGGTCTCCAGGAACTCCCACACAACGTTTTACATAGTTCGATTTTTTGTCAATCGGTTTGTCTACTCTCAATCCTGATTGGTCTCTGAATTTGTAAACTGTATCGACAGGCCAATTGAATACCACGATATCATTTCGCTCCACAGTTTGAAATCCAGGAAGTCTGAAATAAGGTAGCTGAGGCCAGTTAAGGTACGATTTCTTTTTGGTCAAAGGAATAGTGTCGTGTACCATTGGTAATGCCACGGTAGTCATTGGAGTTCTCGCTCCGTAATTGACTTTGCTTACAAATAAAAAATCGCCTACCAGTAACGATTTCTCTAATGAAGAAGTTGGAATGGTAAACGGCTGAATAAAGTAGGTGTGAACAAAAGTAGCTACTACAATGGCGAAAAGCAATGAGCCGACAGTGTCTGCAGTTTTGTTTACAGGTTCAGCACTTCTATTGGCAGTATAGTTTAATTTTTGGGTATAACTGACATACGCGATATACAAACCGAAAGTAGCGATTCCTAAGACTTTGTCTAAGGTGGAATTTTTGCCAAAACTACCTAAGGTTTCTACCCATACTACAGGAAATAAAATCAAGTTGATAATAGGTAAAAAAAGTAATATTGTCCACCATGTTGGGCGACCAATTATTTTGAATAAAACAATTGCATTATATACGGGAATAGCTGCTTCCCAAGCTTTTCTACCGGCACTTACGTACAATTTCCAAGTTCCTATGAAGTGAACTATTTGTATTAGTAAGAAAAAAATAAACCATTGTGATAGTGTCATAATCGTGTCATTTAAGTTCTAAAGTTTAGGATAAACTTTAAGAAATTATTTAAAATTTAATACGTCTTTCATTGTGAAAACTCCTTGTTTGCCAGCCAACCATTCGGCGGCAATTACAGCGCCTAAAGCAAACCCTTCGCGATTGTGAGCAGTATGTTTGATTTCGATGCTGTCTATTTCAGAATTATAGGTTACGGTATGTGTACCAGGAACATCGGCAGTTCGAACCGCTTCAATGTGAATTTCGTTTGTATTGGGTGTATCCAAAGTCCAATTCGTATACGCGCTATTTTCAATAACTCCTTTGGCTAATGAAATAGCAGTTCCACTTGGAGCATCTAATTTTTGGGTGTGATGAATTTCTTCCATAGCAACAGAATAGGAAGTGTATGGTGCCATTATTTTGGCTAAATAATCATTCAATTCAAAAAACAAGTTCACTCCTAAGCTAAAATTAGAACTAGAAATAAAACCTCCTTTTTTTTCCTGACAAAGGGCAATCATTTCGTCATAATGTTCTAACCAACCCGTGGTGCCAGAAACTACAGGAACATTGGCATGAAAACAACTCGAAATATTGTCAACAGCTGCCATTGGAACGCTAAAATCAATTGCTACATCTGCATTTGCAAGTCCGTCATAGGTATTGAACTCGTCTTTTTTCAAGACAATTTCGTGACCTCTTTCAAGGGCAATTCGTTCAATCACTTTTCCCATTTTTCCGTATCCTAAAAGTGCAATTTTCATTTTTTATATTTTTTTAAAATCCATTTAGAAGTTCCTTTATTTCCTTCTAAAAATTATAATTAAGAGTTAGTCCCACGTTGGCCTTAAATGTTACACCGTCGGGATATACAATTGGTTGTACAGATAATTTTTCATTTACATTAAATTGTATCAAAGCTGCATCTACATTGGCATCAATAATATTCAAAGCATAAAATCCTAAAACGAATAAAGAGGATAAATCTCTATTGCGTTGGTAGAATTTTTGTGCTGTGATTAGTCGATTGTTGTCAAGATAACTAAATTTATCATCGCTATAACCTTCTAATCGTCTTTTGTAAGCATCTCTATATTGATGGTATTTGTTATTGCTATCAATATAAAAATAGAGACTAGTTCCAATAGCACCATATACCAAAGGAATTTTCCAATATTTTTTATTGTAGGCTTGACCTAAACCGGGTAATACAGCCGAATAAAAAGCGGCTTTAGCTGGGGTTAAAGGATCGATATTATTCGATTTCAAGCTGTCTTTTACTGCTTTTTGGGTAACGGCTTTAGTTTGTGCAAAAACGACGGTGTTTCCCAGAAATAAAAAGAAAATAGCTATGAAAAGAGTTTTATGCACTATCCTTTGATTAATTTGACAATTCTATTGAAGTCTTCTTCAGAGTGAAAAGGAATGGTAATTTTACCCTTGCCATTTCCTGCTACTTTGATGTCTACTTTGGTTCCAAAATAGTCTGCAAATTTATTTTTATCGCTTGGAGTCACTTCAAAAGAAGCTGATTTGGCTTTAGTCGCTGGTTTAGGCTTCAAACTTTCTTGATAATTTTTTACTAAAGCCTCTGTATCGCGAACGGATAAATTTTGACTTACAATTTTTTGGTAAATATCAGTTTGAACATCTAAATCTTCAATGTTGATAATAGCACGACCATGCCCCATACTGATAAACCCATCGCGAATACCAGTTTGGATAATTGGGTCTAGTTTTAGCAAGCGCAAATAATTGGCAATTGTAGAGCGTTTTTTACCTACGCGCTCACTCATTTGTTCTTGAGTTAATTCAATTTCGTCCATCAAGCGTTGGTACGAAAGTGCAATCTCAATAGGATCTAAGTCGTGACGTTGGATGTTTTCCACCAAGGCCATAACCAAGGATTCGTTGTCATTTGCAATTCGGATATAGGCCGGAATTGTTTTTAAACCCACTAAGGTAGAAGCACGTAAACGACGCTCTCCCGAAATTAATTGGTACTTATTGAATTCTAATTTTCGTACAGTAATAGGCTGAATTACACCTAATTCTTTGATAGAAGTGGCTAATTCTTTTAATGATTCTTCATTGAAATTACTTCTTGGCTGAAAGGGATTGATTTCAATTGAATCAAGTTCAAGTTCAATAATATTTCCTACAACTTTATCCGCATTTTTATCATGTACCGATTTGATATCGTTTTCTGGATCTTTTAATAGTGCAGATAATCCTCTTCCCAAGGCTTGTTTTTTTATTGCTTTTGCCATACAATTAATTGCTGTTTTTTTGGATTACTTCTTGTGCTAAATGCAAGTAATTGGTAGCACCTTTACTTGTTGCATCATAGTTAATAATGCTTTCGCCAAAACTAGGCGCTTCGCTTAATTTTATATTTCTTTGGATGATGGTTTCAAATACCATATCGTTAAAATGTTTTTGTACTTCTTCAACTACTTGGTTGGATAAACGTAAACGCGAATCAAACATGGTTAGCAAAAGTCCTTCAATATCGAGTTCTGGATTGTGGATTTTTTGAATACTTTTAATAGTGTTCAATAATTTCCCTAAACCTTCTAACGCAAAATATTCGCATTGAATTGGAATGATAACAGAATTAGAAGCAGTAAGAGCATTAAGTGTTAGCAATCCCAAGGATGGGGCACAATCAATAATGATAAAATCATAGTGCTCTTTCACGCTTTCTAGTGCTGTTTTGAGCATGTATTCTCTGTTTTCTTTGTCAACCAATTCAATTTCGATGGCAACCAAGTCAATATGAGCAGGAATTACGTCTACATTCGGAGCCGAACAACTGATGATGGCTTCTTTTGGTGAATGGCTATGTTCTAAAATTTGGTACGTACCAATTTCAACTGATTCAACATCAATTCCTAATCCCGATGTGGCATTGGCTTGAGGATCAGCATCGATTAGTAATACTTTTTTTTCTAGAACACCCAAGGAAGCAGCAAGATTTACTGATGTAGTAGTCTTTCCAACTCCTCCTTTTTGATTGGCAATAGCAATGATTTTACCCATTTATTTTTTTAAATTTTGAATGGTAAAAATACAATTATTTATTGTTTCTGAAAATCTATTTTGTTAACATTTGTTATGACTTGATTTATTGTCATTTAATGTTCATTTAAAGCTTGTTTTATTTAGATTCAGCTGTTTTTTGGTGAGGAACTAAAAAAGAAAAATCCTTTTTGCATTGCAAGAAGGATTTTGTCGGGGTGGCAGGATTCGAACCTGCGGCCTCCTGCTCCCAAAGCAGGCGCGATAACCGGGCTACGCTACACCCCGTAACAGCGCTGCAAATATACTATTAATTTTTATTTTAGCAAGTTAAAATGATAAATAGGAAGCGATTATTTTTTAATAAGTAAAAATGATATTTTTTTGATGAATATTTTTAATTTAAAATTACCTTTGTCATTCAGAAAAAAAATACAATTATGTCAGATACAATCGAAAAAATCAAATGTCTTATAATAGGTTCTGGACCAGCGGGTTATACGGCTGCTATTTATGCAGCAAGAGCCAATATGAATCCGGTTTTATACCAAGGAATGCAACCAGGTGGGCAATTAACTACTACTAACGAAGTAGAAAATTTTCCAGGTTATGTGGATGGAGTAACAGGGCCAGAAATGATGATGCAATTGCAAGCACAAGCACAACGCTTTGGTGCTGATATTCGTGATGGATGGGCTACTAAAGTTGATTTTTCGGGATCAGTTCACAAGGTTTGGATTAATGATACGATTGAATTGCATTGTGAAACGGTAATTATTTCTACAGGCGCTTCGGCAAAATATTTAGGATTGCCTTCAGAACAGCATTATTTAAAAATGGGCGGAGGTGTTTCTGCTTGCGCGGTTTGTGATGGATTTTTCTACAGAAATCAAGAGGTGGTTATTGTTGGAGCAGGGGATTCGGCTTGTGAAGAAGCGCATTACTTATCTAAATTGTGTAAAAAAGTGACTATGTTGGTGCGTAGTGAAAAATTCAGAGCTTCTAAAATTATGGAAGAACGTGTTCGCGCTACAGAGAACATTACTATCTTAATGAATCACGACACAGTAGAAGTGTTGGGAGACGAACAAGTGGTGACAGGTATTAAAGTGAGAAATAAAACGACTGACGAAATTTTTGAAATTCCAGCGACAGGTTTCTTTGTAGCTATTGGACACCAACCGAATACAACTATTTTCAAAGACTATATTACGCTTGATGAAACAGGATATATTGTGAATACTCCAGGTACTTCAAAAACAAATGTAGCAGGAGTTTTTGTAGCTGGAGATGCGGCAGATCATGTGTATCGCCAAGCGATTACGGCTGCGGGTACAGGTTGTATGGCAGCTTTGGACGCAGAACGTTATTTGGCAGCCAAAGGTCATTAATGCCGTTTTATACTTATAAAAAAAGTCCCATTTTGGGACTTTTTTTATGATTATTTTTATTTTTTTGAAGCAGGTTTTTTGAATAATTTGGCTTCTCCAGCAAGTTTCCGAATTTCTATTTTGGGGTCACCATACAACTCGATTTCGGTTTTGTCAGTTGCTTCAATGTTAATGTTGTTTTCGGCAAATAGTTTACAAGAAGCGCTTTCTTCAATTATAAGGTCGGTATTTTTACTATTAAAATTACGTGCGTTGAGTTCTGCTGAATTACCTAAGCGAAAGGCGGTATTATTCGCATCCCCCTCTATAGTGGCAGTTGCTTTTTGGTACAAGTCACATTTAAGATCAGTACTATTGATGAGCGCTTTTAATGTAGCATTCTTGCTTAGTTCAATAAAAGTACTTTCTCCTTTTAGATTAAGTTCTGTTTTTGATTTGTCGTTCGCTTGAAGAATGAAATTTTTAGAATTTGCATTTAAAAAAAGTTTGGAACGATCAAAGGTTTTGAAAGTGATGTTTTCTAAAACAATTTCTTGTATGGCATTGACAACTGATTCGTCTTTGGTAGTTACCAGGTTCAAATCATTAGTGTACTTTATTGTAACGGATAGTTTTTTGAATCCTTGGGCTTCTTTGCTCGTTGCAAGCATTAAGATATTATCTTGCACTTCTAAGGTAATGATATCATGCAAATTATCATCAGCTTCAATTTTAATTTCGTTTTTATCTCCTTTTTCTAAATTGATTTCTAGATTATCTTCTATTTCAATGGCGTTGAATGCTTTGACTTCTTTTGTGGTGGATGTGACTACCTTAGATCCTCTTATTTTTTCGGCTTTTTGTGCTAAAAGCAGTGTTGATGAAAAAAGGAGCATAATAATTGAAAGGTAGATTCTTGGTTTCATAGTTAGTTGGTTTTATACAAATATAAAAAAATCATTCACTTGTGATGAATGATTTATCTTATTTTGAAATGAGTTGACTTTAGTCTAATTGGATACTACCGCCAGAACTTGCTTTTTGATTGATGGTTTTGGGGGTGGTGTTATAATTAATCGATGCGCCACTCGAAGCCTCCGCTTTCAAACTAACAATAGGATGGATTTCGATATTAGATCCGCTCGATGCATCAGCACTGACTTCGTTTACAAATAATCGAAAACATTTGTTAGCACTTCCACTAGAGGCTTTGGCGATTAATTTTAATGCTAATCCTTTTAACTTAATTGTACTTCCGCTACTGGAGTTAGTGCTAATTGTATCTATTTCAATGCCGTCTAAATTTATAGTTGCAGCACTTGAAGTTTTAAGATAGAGCTGGTTTCCTTTTAATGCGTTTACGTTGGTTATACTAGAAGCGCTAGAAGCCTCTAATCCCTCAATTATTGGCATTTTTACTCGTACTTTACGTGTACCATTGTGAATGCTGATATATGATTTATTTGCAATGATCAACTTACCATTCTTAACTTCGGTTACAATTGTGTTTTGAAGATTATCATCTGCTTCCACCACAACTTCAGTCTTGTCTGATTGTTCGATGATTAATTCGATTGCGCTGCTTACATCAATATTTGTAAACTTCTCTGGTATTGTTCTGTTCTCGGTTGTGATTCGTCCACTACCTTTGACGCTATTATAGTCAAAATGACAGGAACTAAAAAACAGTGCAGTAAGTACGATTACAATAATTTTGGTAATCCAAGTGATGATTTTTATCATAGCTATTATTTTTTTATAATTACACCTTCTTTATTTATGGTTAGCCCTTTTTTTGACGATTGATTCACGGTTACAACTTCTCCATTGACTTTAACCGTTGTGGTAACAATGGTATCGTTACCAGTGATATCCTCTGTAATTCCTGTCTCAACATCACCGTATTCGTTTTCATTTTCTGGACAGTTTAAACATTTCACCTGTGTTGTATTTACTTTGTAAATGTAATCATTAGAACTGAAATGCAGATTAAAAAACTCATCGTCAGATTCATCATAATGCTGAACAGATTCATCAACTTTAAATAAAGTTCCTTCAGGTAAGTACAAATAAATAGCTACTTCTTGATCTCGAAATTTATCTTTTATACTACTTAATAAATAATTATCTAAAAGTAACTGATTCCTTTCTAATTTAAAGCCGTACTGAATTTTTTCGGCTCGTTTTTTAGCTTCTTGGAAAGACGCTCCTCTAGCCATTCTTTCAATTTGGATAAAAGGTGCTTTTTCGTCTGTTTTTAAAATTTCAAATCGAATATTATTAGAGTAAATTAATTGGTTGTTTGAGGCATCTTGCACAAACCTAAAATTATCATTATCATCAATATCTTTAGTGTAGTATTCGTTGTATTTGAACTTAATTTGAAGTGTGTCAGTAGATTGGATATTCAAATTCTCTTTTTGAACGGTCTTGCCTTCATAAGCTACTTCGGAAGCTTGTTGAATTCCAATAGAAATTAGTGCAGCAATGGCAAGAATCCATAATGCTAGCAAGGTGTATTTTGCAATACTTCCGATAGATTTTATGTTAGGTGATAGCAATCTAAATCCTAACAAAGTCAAGAAAAAGAATGGGATTCCCACCGCTAAAAACATTAGTAAACCAAATACCCAAATAGGATAATCTGTAAAGTTTCCTGCATTGATAAACTCAGTCCATGGGAATTCTATAAAAATTCCGGTGCCCAAAGTAAAAATGCCAACAAATAAGAAAAATAAAACAGTAAGTCCTGTAATTATTAGAATAACTCCTAAAAACTTTGCAAAAACTTTGAACATATTGGTTATGATTTCGCTTAACGAGCCTGCTAATTTGTCGGCTCCAGTTTTGATTTGGTTACCAAATTTATCATAATCGACATTTTTAAATTTCTCAGAAACTGAATCAAATTCTTCTCGAACCTTTTTCTCAATACTAGATATTGTTACGGGTTCGCCTGTCATTTCTAGTTTTTCTGAAGTAGTTTTTGCTTCAGGTGTAGCAATCCATAGAATTATATAGGCTAAAACTCCAGTTCCAGCTCCAAATAGAAGTAATAGCATTATCACTCGAATCCACACCACATCAATACCAAAGTAATGTCCTAATCCAGCAGCCACCCCACCGATCATACCTTTATCTTTATCTCGGTACAATTTTTTCGATTTTTTATACGCAGTGTATCTGGTTTCACTTTGAGGCTCGTCTTCAATGATGTAGTCTTCTGGTTGTCCCATTACGGCAATCATTTCATCAATTTCTTTTAACCCAATCACATGTTTATCAGAAAGTAATTTTTCACCTAATAATTCAGATACACGCATTTCGATGTCTTTGATTATTTCATCTTGTCCTGATGAATTATTCAAAGAACGTTTGATTGCATCAAAATAGCGCGATAATTTTTGATACGCATCTTCGTCAATGTGGAATACAATTCCGCCTAAATTTATAGTTACAGTTTTATTCATGACTATTCGTTTTGATTAGTGATTAAGTTTACAGCATTTGATAATTCCATCCAAGTGCCATTCAATTCATTTAAAAAAGCTTGTCCATCTTCGGTCAAACCATAATATTTTCTTGGCGGTCCAGAAGTTGATTCTTCCCAACGGTAGTCTAACAAACCATCATTTTTTAATCGGGTTAAAAGTGGATAAATCGTTCCCTCCACGACCAATAATTTAGCGTTTTTCAAGGTATCTAATATCTCGGAGGTATAGGCATATTTCTCTTTCAAAACCGAGAGGATGCAAAACTCGAGAACCCCTTTACGCATCTGGGCTTTAGTGTTTTCTATGTTCATTTCTTTTTGTTTTTTTGTTAAGGAGCTGTTTCCCGCTTTCCATTACAATCTTTTTATTTCGCTGTGCTCCATAAAAAGGATTTTCATTGCAATCGGGGCTAGGAGTACACTTTATTTCATGAATTTTATGGTTAAGGGATAGCTGTAGGATTCTCCGTTAGCCGTTTTAACCGAAGCTTGAATAATCAAAAAAAACTCGACTATTTTTAAGCAAACTAAAAAGAATATGGCAATGAAACCCGTACTAATTAACCCTGTACTTTCTCCAAAATTAATGTGTTCTATTCTAAAATTTCGATATTGAATCAGTTCGGATAATGGAAGATGTTGTAAAAAAACAATCAAGAATACCGGAACGATGATAGCACCCAAAATCAACGAGTACAATAAAACGCTCAATTGAAAATTCAAACTTTGCTTTCCATTAGCATCAATAAAATCGGATTGGTCTTTTTTTGAACTCCAAATAATGATAGGTAGCACAAAATTTCCCAACGGAAAACAATACTGACTTAACGCACTTAAGTGTGTCAAGGCAGCCCAATTTTTTTCTGAATTTGTTAGCATAATACGAGTATATAGTAATTTCTTATGCAAATATATATCTAAAAAACAGTATCTTGCTTTACATAGTAGTAAATATTAACATAATATTAACATTTTAAAATCAAGTATTTTTAATTTATTTATCTTTAAATCAAATTGTTAGTAGTGTTTTTGATGCGAGATATAAAATCCAATTCAATTTATTATTTTTACTAAAAATTACTTTTATGACATTTACAGCATCTAAACTGAATCGATTTTTGTTGTTTAAATTGCCTTCGGCTTACTTTTGCGGAGTCCGAGTACAAACCATAGACGCTAATCAATGTGTAGTTTCGGTAAAACACCGTTGGATCAATCAAAATCCGTTTCAGTCCATGTATTTTGCAGTTCAAGCCATGGGGGCTGAGTTGAGTACGGGTGCTTTAGTGATGTATCATATTCAAAAAAGCGGTCGTAAGATATCGATGTTGGTAGCCAATAATAAGAGTAATTTTACTAAGAAAGCAACAGGACGTATTACGTTTACCTGCAATGACGGTCATTTAATTGAAGCTGCGATTCAAAAAACTATTGCTACAGGCGAAGGACAAACTTTTTGGATGAAATCCATTGGAATGAATGAACAAGGAGTTCAGGTTTCTGAAATGGATTTTGAATGGAGTATTCGTGTGAAATAAAAAAAGCCTCTTTTTAAGAGGCTTTTGTATTGGAATCTTAATTGATTATTTTTTTGCACAACATTTTTTGCCAGATGCAGTTTCCATTTTAGCATCGCATTTTTTCCCTTCTGCTTTGCATTTGGCTTTGCATTTAGCCACTTCGTCAGCACTCATTTTTTTATCGTGCTTCATGGTTACACTCATTTCTTTTTTCTCTTGTTTTGTTTCTTGAGCATTCATACTTACAGTAAACAAAGCCAAGGCTAGAATAGCTACTACTTTTTTCATAATTTTATTTTTTATCTGTTTTATTTTTAGTTTTCAATCTCTTACAAAGATAAAATAAATTTCAAGATTGATTTTTAAAATAAAGTTAATGTTTGCTTAAATCCATTATTGGTTAAAATACTTTTTTCTCCACCAAAACGCGACATTCACTAAAGTAATTAAAGCTGGAACTTCTACTAATGGTCCAATCACACCCGCAAAAGCCTGTCCACTATTAATGCCAAAAACACCAATGGCAACGGCAATTGCCAATTCGAAATTATTCCCAGAAGCGGTAAATGATAGGGCTACGGCATCACGATAATTAGCGCCAATTTTTTTGCTCACAAAAAACATTAATGTAAACATAATGGCAAAGAAAATTACTAGAGGTAAAGCGATGCGAAGTACGTCCAAAGGTAAATAAACAATCATTTCTCCTTTTAAACTGAACATCACTACAATGGTGAACAATAAGGCAATCAGGGTAATGGGAGACACAAAAGGAAGGAATTGTTGGTTGAACCATTTGTCGCTAATGAATTTTTTAATAGCATAGCGACTAGTTACCGCTAATACAAAAGGGATGCCTAAATAGATTCCGACGGTTTGTGCAATTTCAGCAATAGTAATGTTCAGCGCTAAGCCTTTGATGCCAAAAAGAGGCAACATAATCTCTAGATAGAAATAGGCATACAAACTGAAGAAAAAAACTTGCAAAAGACTATTAATCCCTATTAATCCTGCGGTAAGTTCGCGGTTACCTTCGGCGAGTTCGTTCCAAACAATAACCATAGCAATACAAGGAGCTAGCCCAATGATGATTAAGCCTGTCATATATTCGGGATAATCTCTTAAGAATAAAATCGCTAATGAAAACATCAAAAATGGCCCTACAATCCACGTAATAAAAATGGAAGCGGTAAGGAGTTTTGGTTTTTCAAACATTTGAGGAACTTTTGAAAAGTCAATTTTAATCAAAGGCGGATACATCATTAAAATCAACCCGATAGCCAAAGGAATATTGGTCGTTCCAGTAGAAAAAGAATTAATAAAATTAGCGGTATTTGGGATAAAGTAACCAATAGCAACACCAACTAGCATGGCTAAAAATATCCATAGGGTTAAAAACTGGTCTAAAAAATTAAGTCTTTTTTTCATATATGTTAATGTTATTTGTCAGCGGTCCTATATGTTATCGCTTCTATCTATTGATTTTGCTATCGCAAACTAGTTTTAGTAGCGATTTCATGGTTCATTATAATGCACGAAGCAATCTCATTTATTGTTAATTAAAATACCTACAAGGTTTTTATAACCTTACAGGATAGTTGATTTTCGAAAAAACATAATACAGTTCTGAAGCAATTTCCAAGCTACGCTCAGCATATTTTGCATTCATTACGTTGGTTCCGTCGAAGGCTTTAGGATCGTTGTAGCGAATGGGTAAACGTTTTTCAGCTCCTGCAATGAAGGGACAACCTGCATCGGCAGAGGAACACGTCATAATGGCTGCAAAGGCACTGTTCGGATTGAAAGCGTCATCAAATGTTTTTGAAAAACAAATGATAGCCGCTTCATTTTCGTCGTATTTTACAGCATATACAGGATTTTTGTCACTATTTAATTGTTGAATTTGAAATCCTTGATTAACTAATGTTTCGCCTACTTTAGGAAACATGGCGGTAGCTTCTGTTCCGCCCGAATAGCAGAATATATTTTTAATTCCGAAGTGAAATGCCATCGTTTGCGCCCAAATTTGAGATAAATGACTACGCCTTGAATTGTGTGTACAAATAAAGTTCAAACGAATCGGTTGCTGCGTGTCGATTTTAGTTTGTATATAGTCAATTAAAGCTTGGAGGATTTCTTTTCGTTCATCGGAAAGAGTAGTATTAGAAATGCCTTCTATAGTTGTAGTTAAGTTTTGGAACATGTTCTATTTATTTTGATTTAACAACAATTGGAATCAGGTGTGCAACATGAAGTAGCTTTTGTTTTCCATTGTCCTACTTTAGGCTGTGATTGAGTTTCAGGAATACCACAATTGTCTTTGGCTAGACAATCAGTTAATTTAGAGGTTAATTGAAAATGAGATCCGTCAAATTCTAATCCGAATTTACCAATGCTGTCTTTCATTTGGTATTCGACTTCGATTTCTAAATCAGGAAGTGCCAATGTTTTTTCTGATAATTCAATGATGCTAATTAGTTTTTCGGGCTGCAAACGATGGTCGTAATCATTAGCTTCCCATAGTTGAAAATTAGCCACTTCTTCTGTTCGAACTGTGCCGCCACAGTCGATGAAATGTTTGGTCACTTTTCCTACTTCTGTCACATGAAAGTGAGGTGCTACGAGTTGGCCATTTGGTAATTGAAAAGCAATAGTGGATGCTTTTTTTAGTTCGGATTTAATTGCTGAAAGTGTCATAGTTTTATAATTTTAGTTAACAACATTCTTTCTTAATAAGGTACGCATTAATATTTTGAAAAAAGCCTTTTAATTTGTTAAAACCTTCTTCGTTAATACAATAACAAATGGAGGTTCCTTCTATATTCCCTTTGATTAGACCTGCGTTTTTCAATTCTTTTAGATGTTGTGAAACGGTAGGCTGGGCGAGAGGTAATTCATTGACGATATCGCCACAAATACAAGAATCTATTTTTAAAAGGTATTCGATTATTGCAATTCGCGCTGGATGGCCTATGGCTTTGGCTAAAATTGCCAATTCATTTTGTTCTGCTGTGAATCTTTCTGTTTTAGTAATTCCCATTTGTTATATTATTATATTGCAATATTACGATAAATAATTTAATTTATCTATTTATATTTTTTTTGCATATTTGTTATGTTTAATCTCAAATCTAAGAAAAATGAAAAAAATTATGTTATGCAGTTTTCTATTTACAACAATAGGAACTTTTTCGCAAGCGTTTCAGTACAAAATTGTAACTTCAATTGAATCCATTGTACCAGGTGGAGTTGGCCGTTCAAGAATTATTGAAAATGGAGCAGAAGTTGATTATACCCAGTTCACTACTATTAGAACAAAGGATGGTAAAGACAAAACAGATAAAGATAGAAGTGATGTAAAAATAGATGATTTAAAAGAATCTACATTAGTGAATTTTTATAGTTTAGTAGGGATTAATTTTCAAAATATAGCTTCAAATGATGCCATGATAACTTCTATGTTGAATAAGTATAGTAAAGACGGTTGGGATTTGTTTTCTATCGTTAGCGGAGTAGAGAGCGACGCAGGAAAAGGAGATGGTGATGGGATTTTTATTACGCGCTACTATTTTAGAAAAAAATAAAATTAAAAATTAATAACAAAAAACCCTTAATAAATTGATTATTAAGGGTTTCTTTTTTTTGTAGCGAAGACGGGAGTTGAACCCGTGACCTCAGGGTTATGAATCGATAATTGATTCTTTGTACGTCAGTAAACCCAATAAATACGTTAGATTTTTGTTCAAATTTAGTCATTTTTTAGATATCTCCTCACGCAGTTTCCTCACGCAATAAAAAATGTAATTAATTGATATATAATAATTTAACTATTATATTTTTTGTACTTAGGATAACTTTGGAGCGAGTTAAAAAGATGTCAATTGACACCTTTCTTTTTTTGATCTTAGAAAAGTTTACTTAAGAGTATGATATGTTTTTGTGAAACTTTTTTATTATTCAAGGTTTTGAACTAGTTTTTTTGTTGAAAAACTATAGGAAGGTAGTTTAAATAAATCATACTAATTTTACAAAATTGGAAAAAGTTCTATATATTTGATTAAATTTAACAGATGTAATCTAACCCCCAAATAAACTATGATTAACAAGAGATCTCCATTTTACGCCTACAGATATTTAGTTACACCAACAAGTAGTCAAATTACCTTAATTCAAGAGTTGAATAAAAGTAAAGAAGAATTAATGATAGACATCATTAAAAGTCTTGCTATTACTGGTAAGACCGAGTGGACAAAAGGAAATAAAAGATACCTTTTCATCGGTTTTCAACATAAGGATGATATTTACATTATAAAATTTGCAAGAGAAAGTATTGAAAACATTTATATTGAAGGTGAAGATGATATTGAAATCAGAAGAATAAATGAAGCTAAATACGTTTACCTAATTATTGATACAAAACATCAAATAATGTTAGTAGAAAGAAATGTTTCTGTGTTTCAACAAATAGAAAGTTCTGTAAAGATTCTAGCAGAATTTTTCAGAAGTAAAATGAGAGATTTCGACTATGTAGTAAATATATATCCTTTAGTATCTAAAAAGAAATTTTGGAATTACGTCGATTCTGCTGAGGAAATTTATGAACTCACATTAGAGATGAATGCTCCTAATATGGCTTTGTTTGGTAATTCGGAGACGCGGGATGTACTAAGGGAAATAAAGGAAATAACCAATAACGAGGTAGTTGACATTTCATTTAAAAATAAAGAAGGTAAATTAATTATTTTGAAAGAATCACTTGGGGGTTATATTGACTATGTCCGAGAGGTCGGGGGAAAATACCTTCTTAAATTTATGAGAAACGGTATTCGGGAAACAAAAAGTAGTGAAACAGATACTGCGAAAATTCATATTGAAAGAAAGAAGTCAGAAAAGTATACAGACGAAGAGATGCAAAACATTTCAGATAAATTAGATTCAATACATTATCTTGAAACTAGAGAAGATGAAAATGAAATCGAAGAAGATTAATCGAAGAATATTGACAATTTTAATAGTTTTTGTAATTGGAGTTGCTTCTAATTATTTTGTGAATACAATCTCAATTTCATCATTTAAAATTTTTGACACAGTAAATTTGTTTACTTATTTCGGTGTCCTAATTGGATTTGCATTAACAATATACACTTTTGGACTTTCAATGGTGTCAGACATTAAATCCAAAATCGATATTCATAAAAATATATCAGAAGATCGGAAAAAGAAAATATATTCAAAGTTAGTTAGAGGTTTTAGCGAAATAAAAGAAGATATTTGGATAATATTTGTGTCAATAATTATAGTAATAGGATTTGAAATAGCGAATGAAATCCCAAATCCATTTGGGTGGCGAGTTGAGGATTATAATATTCCAGAAACAGTTAATCTGACTCTTTTTATAACGACAACAATTGCTATGTTTGACATAATGCAAACACTTTTTAATTTATCTGAAATAAACCTACATTTAAACAAATACGAACAACACGACAAAAATTAAATTAAGGTCTCGTTTAGTCTGGATTGATAAAAAAGGCATTATTTAATTGGTTTATAAATTCAAAAAGGTGTCAATTGACACCTTTCTTTTTATATCATCTATCTTATTTGAATGTATACTTGTTTTAGATTCAACCCAAGAGTGTGGTTTAAAAAAAAGGCGGTTTGCTTGTAGAAAAACTAAGTTGTAATCATAAATTCATTGCCCCCAACAAATTTGCAAACCGCCTATCCAAATCTTAATATCAAAGGTGAGAAATTTTTATGTTTATTTACAAGAAAAACATAGTTTAATATTATTTAAAAACGTTAAATTTTTCACTGATTTGTCCGAATATTCCTTTACCTGTTAATTCCATTGTTTTTTACATTCAAAAAACAGTGTCAATTATTAATTGCTATACATACACTTATTACTCCGCTACTGCTTTTCATCTCAAATAATTTGATGTTTGTATAATTCTGCCAGATTTAAACTTCAAACATTACTCTAGAAAAAGGAAAGATTAACTGTTTTAATTGAATATAATGCTGGGGTATTTTATACTGTTTTTATTATTTATAGTATTGCAACACCAGTAAGAAATATCCCAAAAGAGTATAAGCCCTAAAAATGATTACAATATTTGAATCTACAAGTTTTGAAACTTTAACAATTAGAAAATTATTAGTATCCAATGCAATTACAGTTTTTGTCAGTTACAGATGTGTTGAAAGCTCTCAACCTTCGATTATTAGTTCAGGAGGTAATTTCATCACAGTATTGAAGGTTTGTGAAACAGATTATTTAAGGGCTCAAAGAGTATTAAGGAAATATTATAAAAAGAATTTTCTTTTGAATAAAAAAGTATAAGAAGAGGATTTTGTAATAATTTCAAAAAATATGTAATCGATAGTCTATAATTAAAATAAATTACTATTTTTATCTCACCTAAATTTACATAACCTAAATCTGACTTTTGCCCCTATGAACTTCAAGGAACAAATTGAACGTTTAGAACGAATTAAACAAATGCACCGTCTTATCAGCGATAAGACAACAGGAACTCCCGAAACATTTGCTAAGAAAGTTTGTCTGAGTCGAAGACAAATGTATAACCAATTGGAAATTTTCAAAAAATTTAATGCTCCAATACGTTACAGTAAAATAAGCCAAACATTTTACTATGAAGAGAGTTTTGAAATAAACTTTGATTTTAATTTTACCGTTACTTTAGAAAGAGAAACTCAAACAATCTATCACATATCCTCACAAGACGAAATAAATTGTATCACTCAAAACGATTCAATATGTCTACAATAGGAAAAAAAATACGTAGACTTCGGGTCGAAAATAATTTATCTCAACCCGAACTATCCAATCTTTTGGGAATTTCCCAATCAACATTATGTAATATTGAGAGTGGGGATCGAAAAAAAATAGATTTTTCCCTTATTCAAAAAATCAGCATTATTTTCAATAAAGATTTGAATTATTTTAAAGAAGATTCGGACTGTTTAGAATTAGATTCAAATGAAAACCAATCTGAATACAATGAAGTAGTTACAGGAGCATTTTCAATTATCATAGATCAAATTAGATTATTGGTTAAGGATAATAAAACTAAATCAAAGATTATTCAAGATTTGGAAAATAGATTAAAGTCGAACAAGTAATTGTCTGATGACTTTTTAGTAATATTTGTACTTCTATCTAAAATTTATAAATCCCCACTAAGATCAAAATAAGATAGAAAAACGTTCCGGCAGATAATAATAAAATCCTTTTTAACTCAAACGAGTTTTTATCTCGATTATAAAATAATTGATAACCTGTTATGGCTACAATAAAATAAAAAATAATAGGTAAAACAAAGAATAAGAAAACTCTATTGTCCCAAATTTTATGTTGATTATTTATTCTCATTGTAAAAAAATATTTGAAAGTTACTCTTTCCAATACTCACTATAAAAGTTATTGGTTTGTATTAGTTGTTCGTGATTACCGTGATGGGTAATTGTTTTATCTTCTAAGACATAAATTTCATCGGCAATATTCTTCAGGGTGTTTAATCTATGTGAGATAAAGAAAATGGCACACTTGGGTTTTATCTTTTCTAACAACTCCATTGAAAATTTCTCCGTGTTTCTATCCATTGCGGATGTCGCCTCATCCAAGATTAACAATTGAGGTTTCTTGAATAAAACACGAGCAAATGCAATTATCTGTTTTTGACCCCTGAGAGGTTAATTCCTTCTTCACCTACAATTGTACCCAATCCTTGTGGTAATTGATTAAAATAGTCTAAAAATCTATATTGAGTGATAAAATCCATTATGGTTTCGGGCGTAACAGTATCACCCAACAGAATATTGTCAATTACAGTACCATTAAAGATGTTTATCTCTTGGGGAATAACCCCTATTAGGTTTCTAAAACTCTTAAGTTCAATATCGTTAAGTTCATACTCATTGTTCACTTTAACACTACCACTTTCAAAGGAATAAAATCGTTGTAAAATTTGTCCCAAGGTACTTTTCCCACTGCCACTCTCACCAACTACAGCCACCAACTTCCCTCTTTCAATATTCAGATTGATATTTTTAAACAATTCTTTTCTTCCTGCAAAACGAAATGAAAGGTCTCGAACGGTAATATTTTCAATCTCCGAAATAGCTTGACCTCCCTCAGGTTCTTTTTCCATTGAGGTAAACTCATACATTCTATTGAACGCAATCTTAGCCTCGTTGATTGGTATTGAGATTAGAGCCAAATTAGCGATGGAAGGTAACAATGAACTCACAATCCCTAATATTGCCATCAGTTCTCCTAATTTAATTTCTTTATTAAAAACCTGAATAGAAGTATACACCAAAACTCCAATTAAAAAGAAAACACTTGCTAATCCCGATTGCCAAGACAGTTTAATGTTGATCTTTCCAAGGTTAAAAATCTTTTCCTGAAAAATCCCAAAAACAGTCTGATTCAAATTCTTAAAAACCTCCTGTTTGTTATCATTTTTAATAGTTGAAATTCCTTGGATGGTATTGATGTAATTACCCTCATTAAAAGCGTAACTCTGCATCACTTCAGTTTGTGATTGAATGATTTTTTTGTTACTTCTGTAAATGATATAAAAGTAGATAGGTAAACTAAGGAGTGAAATTAATCCAACCTTCCAAGAATACCCAAATAGAAACACCAATGAAATTATAGACACCAAAACATCAATTACTAAACTACTTGTCAATAGTTTAATTACACTTTGTATTCTTTGTGTATCGTTTAATCGAGCCACTAATTCTCCTATCTTTCGGGTATCAAAAAAAGACTTAGGTAGGTGTAATAAAGAACTGAAAAATTGATTGTTGATTCGGTTATTGAAGTCTTTGGTTTGTTGTAATAAAAAGTATTCTCTCAATACTGAAATACCTACTCTTGCCAATAGGAGAATGGTTAATAGTCCAATTCCTGAGACCAACTTTGTGATTTTGTGTGAGGGAAGAATATCGTCAATTAATTTCTGAGAGAATATAGACATCGCCATTCCTAAACAAGCGATAACGACACCTAACAAAACACTAATCCAAAGTAGTTTGTCATCTTGTTTTATTAAATCAATAAACCATTTTCTTTTGTTGTTTTTGGATGTAGCAGATTTCTCAAACGTATCGGTTGTGTCTAATGTCAAACATTTTTTCGATACCCATACTTCGTTTAATTCTGAAGCAGACAGATAGTAAATCCCTTTTGCTGGATCTCCTATAAGAAATCCCTTTTTATTATCGTAGTGATAACAAACCAAGTAGTGTTGTAACTCATTCTCGAGTGTAACGTGGATTATTGATGGTTGTTCAAATTCAGCTAAAGTTCTAATATTTGTTTGAAAACCCTCAGCAGTAAAACCTAATTGGTTTGCCACCTGATACAACCCTAAAAGAGTAGTTCCTTGTTGAGTAGTCCCACTTAATTTTCTTAATTTTTCTAAAGAACAATCCCCTTTGTAAAATTTGATTATGGATAACAAACAAGCTACACCACAATCGGATTGATCGTGTTGGAGTATGTGAGTTGACTCAATATGTTTTAGGTTCATTGTTTTAAGATTTGGAATTTGGGTAGTCTTTATTATTTCAATTTTTTAAGAAGGATTTCGGGTTTTATTTGTCCTTTAATTTTTTCAATCAGTTGCTGGTCTTTATTATATAAAACTAAGCAAGGAAGTGATTTAACATCAAAAGTAGGAGCGAAACTAACTTGTGTATCAGATAAGAAATTAACTTTATCATAGTGGTTTAATTTATGTTTGACAGCAAACGATTTAATTAAATCGGGTTTTTCAAAAGAAACAAAGATTAATTGAAAGGCTGAAAATTTCTCAATGTTCTGTTCTATCATTTCTGCTTCTTCATTACAAAATTCACATTCACTATTAAAATAAATAAAAATAGTAGGTGTGTTTTTTATAATGTTTTGATTGGTAAAAACACCACCATTTATGTTTTGAAAACTAAATTTTGGAATAGTTTTTATGTTTTCTGCTACTTCCTTTTTGTATTTGATCTTTGAGGCGATTTGAAAAATCATAAACCCAAATAAACCTATAAACAAAACAGGAAGAATAATTTTAAGATATTTTTTCATTTGTTGTTTTTTGAAATATATAAATTAATTGAAGTTAATGACATAGAAATAAATCCTAATAGAGTGTTTAACCAATCTTCTCTATAGATAAAATAACCCAATACGTGATAGATACCTAAAAGACACACAACAAACAAAAAGTACTTTCTTGAAATGTGTCATTTAAGAAAAATTTAAAGTAAAAAACATTACTATTGTTACCCATAAGAAAAGAGCTGGGATATAACTTGAAGCAACTATTTTTAATCCCGAATCTGCATTAGTTTTCGTTAGATTTCCTATTTGATAGGACAAATAAACAACATAGGCTAATTCAAAAAGATTTAAAGTCTGTAGTGGGTAAATTAACCAAGGTTCTAATCCTTTGTAACTTATAATGTTTAAAGCGGATAAAGGATAAAAGTATTGGATGTCAATTAATTTATATTCTGTTTGAAAAAAATAAAACCAAATAATTTTACAAATGGGTACCAGTAAAAATATGAATTCAGAGTTAATTACAATTTCCCAAAGTTTCTTAAATGTAGTGGTAGATTTATTGAATATAAAAACACCAATATACAGAGCACTGGTTATAAAAACAGTCTTAATTAATACGAGAATTGGAACCATAAAATAACTAATCCACTGCCATTTATCTTGAAATTCAAGATACTCTTTTACTTGTTTGGATGTAAGCTGTTCAGACAACGAATTATAAAGTAACCCTCTAAAGTCGAATACCCTGTTGGCAATTTCGGATAGAAAAATTAAGATTATGGATAAAATTAAGAATTTAAAAAGAGGCGATTTCATTGGGATTTATAGGGTATGATTAAGTATGTAGGAATATTTTTAATTCCAAGGGTGATGTTTTTGAATAGTTGGGTATATCAAACAAACAATGGTCAAAATAATCAAAGATTGATTGTTATCAGGAGAAAATGAGGTTAATAAATTAAGCACATATAAGGAACCGAAAAAAATTACTCCTGAATAGTTTTTCACTACTTTAATCAATAATTTCATATTAATAGTTTTAAATTAACATCTATACTTCAAGATATAATTCTTTAAAATACTTGTGATTCCAAATAGGGAAAGTCAAAAAATCCTTTTTGTTGAGAATCCCTTTGTTCTTTAATCTAAAATAATCTATGAAAATTCGGTAGATAAAATAGATAATAAAAAGTATTACAAATAAATTAGCATCTCCACTTTTTGCAACAAAATACAAAAATGGGATTGGTACAAAAATTTGTAAATAGTAAAGAAATAGTCTATTCATATTTTATTATTCAATTAATAAACCCCAAAGACAAAAAATATCTTTGAGGTTTATTTTGCAACCATTTTAGTTGTTCTTTTTCTTAAATTCATTATACCTATGACCAAATCCTATAATTATTACAAGGAATGACATCATTATAGATCCTTTACTCATAGGTTATTTTTATTAAATTAATACAAAACAGATGATTTTGAGATCTGTAACAAAAATCAATTTTTAAAACAAAAACTATACTTTCTTGGTGTAATGATAATATTTAAAGTATAAAGATAATGTGATGGAAAAAAAAGTAATGATACTTATAATAGATGTTGAAATAGATAGAAAACCTTCTAATATAAATAAAACAGCATATGCTCCTAAAAGCATTACGTTAATTAACGACCATACTAACATTCTATTTTTTACTTTCATAAATTTTATATTTATATTAATGAGTCATTTCATAAGCTAAAGCTCCTGCTCCTGCTCCAGTACAAAACGCACCGGCTAAAGTTATACCAAAAACTGTACCTGCTCCGAAAGTAAATACACTAGCAGCTATACCTGCCATACCCGCTACGAAACAACCAGCCCCAATGCCATATATAACTGTTTTCCCTCCACTATTACGATAACCACCAACAATTTCTTCCATTTCGTCTCTATCAAGAGCGATTTTTACACTGTTTAAATCTATTTGACCTAATAGATTGAATTCTGGGTTTAATTCTAAATTCTTCATAATAAATAAATTTGGGTTAGTAAATAATTAATATTGTAAAGTTGAGAAATCATTTTCAATACACCAATCTCAAAACAGATAATTTTAATTTGAAAACAGATAATTTACAGTTGGTATATACTTGTTATTCTTAAGGTTAAGTAATTTACTAATCGATTGTTGATTAATGTCAAGAGAGTGTTCAAGGATTCTTCATTTGAATCGCTTGGAGACAGATACGTTTTTATCTTCAATATAAATTCATTGTATTCAACAGGTTTGGATAATTCTTGTATCATTACCCTATCAATTTGATCTAAATTGTACCGTCTTGATTCTTCATTACGCTCTTTAATTAATATATGAAAAAAGGGTTGATTGTTTTTCATTTCTGTTTTCACCTCGAAAGAAGGAATCATAACCAATTTAAAAGGCTCTTTTCTTTCTACACAATCACGAAATCTGTTCTGAGAACCTTCATTATATAAATCTCTTTTAATCAAAAAATCTGATGTGGAGAAATCGTTGGTTTTTAATTCCTTTTCAAAATCACTAATTAATTCACTTACTTTTTCTGAAGTAAGGAAATCAACGTCAGTAGCAATGGAAGTATTCTCATTAATCATACTCATAAGTCTTGAATAAGACTCAGGGTAATATCTCATTGTATAAATTTCCATTTGAATACAATTGATAATTTCTTGTTTGTACCCTCCTAGTAGATGTAAATATTTTTTTTGAGGAACATTCCCGAAATCAGCAAATCCTTTATATCCTCCGCTATTTGGAGTATCTTCAAACATAAAACTAATTTCTTCGTTTTTTTGTTTGGCGAGTCTATAAAAAATTATTTGCTCAAAAAACACATTAAAATTATAGTCTTTAATTTTGCTCCAAGCGGGTCTGTTTTTTTCTACAAATTCTAAACTCTTTTGGGTGTAGTCAGTAAAAAAATCTAAGTTGTTACCGCCAATAATTCCCATATTAGTAACTAAATCCGTGGTGGTACACTTGAAGTTTTTTAGAGTGTCAGGGACATAAACAAGTTTAGGTCTAATTAAACCCCACTTTTCAGGGTAATAGGTAGAAGTTACTTCTAAATTTTGAACTACTAAATTTGAATTTTTAAATTTTTCTGTCAAGGATTCCCATACAAATACATCTCCATCAACGTGCAAGAATGGTTCTGTTTGTAGTTGAAAGGTTTTAATTTTAGCAACTGCCCATAAGTCTTTGTGAAAGTGATTCAGTTCGTCGAGAACAACGTGTACTTTAGTATAGGGTAACTGCAATTTGTTAATTAAAATTTCATATCCAAAAGCATCAGTATATAATTCAACTTCATCGTGAAACGTTACTAATTGATGTGAACTTAAGATCCAACTAATCCAATTGTATTTATAATTACACCATCCGTGGGTGTTCGTAAAATCATTTTGATTGCCAGTCCAAAAACTTTGTATTATTTTCATTTTAGATTTGGGTTTAAAAGTGTTTGTTTTTGATACAGTAAAAGTTTCAATAATAATTTGAAAAAACTATTCATAAACAGATAATTTTAATACGAAAACAGATAATTTTCAATCAATCCAAAATTTACTTAAAGCTGTTTTTTCTTCTTAAGACAATGAAGACAAGGGGTTAAGTATAATATGATTTTAAAAATAATAAAGATCATTTTTAAATTATTCCTATTAGGAATATTGAGATTTTATAACCAGAAAAACATTTTGTAGAATTGTATCGATTTGACCTATTTTATTTAAACTTTGAAACTATGATAAATTCAATTTGTGAAGTAATCCGTATCGAGAGACTCAGAAGAAGACTCAAACAAGAGGAC
The DNA here is from genome assembly GCF_029866485.1 of Flavobacterium keumense. Taxonomy (NCBI): domain Bacteria; kingdom Pseudomonadati; phylum Bacteroidota; class Flavobacteriia; order Flavobacteriales; family Flavobacteriaceae; genus Flavobacterium; species Flavobacterium keumense. The sequence goes on along the minus strand of NZ_CP092332.1, from coordinate 2,428,813 downwards.
GTGGCTATTAAATTAGGTAAGTCTCAGAGTTATTACGCAAAAATGGAAAATGGAGAAGCAGATTTTTCTCTTAGAAAATTAGTTACACTATTTGATGTTTTTGAAATTGACCCCGTTGATTTTTTTAAGGAAGTAAAGAAGTTGGAAAAACAAAAAGGAAAATCATCTTAAACATCATTCAAAATTAAAGGAAGAAAGGTGTTAATTTACACCTTTCTTTTATTTCAATTATCTAATCGAAAGTTGTTTTGAAGTAGATGAAAAAAATTAAGTCGGAATTTGGGTTTTGGGGAATATTAAGTTTAATTTAAAAAATTAAAAACTACTGATAACTGTAGTTTTTGTAACTACGGATTTTTGGAAAAGATCACATTTGTGTTTCGTGAGAATTTATATCTTTAACAGAAAGTAATTCGATCAGAAGATCTCCCTCTCTCAACACGACAAACGATTAATGTTCATAATAATTTAAAGATTAAATTAAAACAGAAACTAATGCAAAATCTCAAAGAAATAGTTGATTATTATCTAAAGTCAAACACCAATTATGCCTTGATGATAACTGGTGAATGGGGGATTGGAAAAACATATTATTTTAAAAACATACTTTCAAAGGAGATATCTCAAACTTCAACCTATAATGATGATAGTAAAACATATCGACCTATTCTTGTATCGCTTTTTGGATTAAAATCCATAGAAGAAATTCAATCAGAGATTTTTCTTTGTCTCTACCCAATTCTTAAAAACAATAAATTAAAACTTGGAGCATCTATTGGGAAAGCTGTAGCGAAAGGAATGTTACACTTTAAAGGATTAGGAGAATACACAAAATATATTGAAGAAATTAATGTGAATACCAATGATTTTATAAATTTTGATGAACTTGTTTTATGTTTTGATGATTTAGAAAGAATTAGTGAAAACCTGAAATTAGAAGAATTAATAGGTTATATAAATTCACTTGTTGAAAATGAAAATGTAAAAGTTGTAATTATTGCAAATGAGAATAAAATTGACATAAAAAATTATCACATTCTTAAAGAAAAGGTTGTTGGTAACAGCATAGAGTATATCTCGAGTATAGAGAATACTTTTGACAGCTTAATTGAAGTTAAATTTTCTGGATACCATCTATATACCAGTTTTTTAATAGAAAACAAATCGTTTATAATTGATGTGTTTTCTAAAAAATCAAAAAACATCAGAATTTTGAGTTATTGCTTATCATATTTCCAAGATATATTTTCTAAAATTACTAGTAATTTGAATACTGAAAATATTTTAAAAGAGAAGGAAAAAGAAATTTTCCAAATGCTATTAAGATTCTCAATTGCAATATCTATAGAATATAAAGAGGGTAATATTTCGTATTCTAATCGAAACTCTCTGGGGGAAGTTTTTTTAATGGATTTAGATTTCTTTTTTGAGAAAAATAATTTTCCTAAAGATAAGGAGCAAAAAGAAAAAACATATATAGAGCAATTTAACACAGATTATTTTGAAGATAAAGGATTTGTCTATTTTAAATCAATCTATGATTTCTTAACTGGAGGGAATATATTCAATTACGAAGATGTATTAAATGAACTGAATAAACATTACAATATTGCAGAAAACAAAATTCAAGCACATTATGAAGTCTTAAATAATTTAAATTATCATAACTGTTACTCTTTAACAGATAGAGAATATCTAGAATTAACAAAAAAAATAATCGAATTTAGTAGCAAAGGTTTATATGAAATTTCAGAATATTTATCAATTTTTTACTATGTTTCAAGGTTTAATAATCCACTAAATTATAATCTTGAAAATTTAGAGAAAAAGATTATTAGGGGAATGAAAAAAGGAAAAGCTAATTATAAATTTACTCCTTCATTAGATTTTTATTTAAGGGTTGATGAAAATTCAGTACATAAAACACATTTAGAAAATATTTTAGCTGAGATTTTACGTTTAAATGAACAAATATTACAAGAGGAAAAAAAATCAAAAGCAATTGATTTAGAGTCAAAATGTTATGAAAATTTTACAGAATTTTTCACAGAAGTCATAAGAACCGACAAAGAATATCTCTATAATCCAATAATGAAAGATTTTAATAGTTATAAATTCTATAAATTCTTTTTAAGCAACGACAATCAAGGGAAATGGGAAATCATTAAATTTCTGTCATATCGTTATAAGAAATATGAAAATCATTTATTAAAACCTGAATTGTTGTTTTTTCAAGAATTAGAGAAAAGAATTGAACACAAATGCAAAAAAATTAAAAAAGGGAATTTATCAGGTTTTTTATTCAATGAATTTAATGTAAAGATTAAAGATACAATAGAAATATTGAAAGGATAAAACTTACTCTCGGTAACTAGGTTTTACATTATTACAGGTTTTGAACTTAATTAATTGTTGGATGTAGGAATAAGTAAAGAAGTTCAGAAATATATATTTTAAGACTCATTTTAGGTGTCAATTGACACCTTTCTATTATAACAGACTATTTATTAGTAAACAAGTAGTACTATGAAAACAACACAAAAAAGGATGAAAATTATTCTGAACGAATCACAAGTAAAAAGACTTTTGGATACTATTACAAAAGAATCCGTTTTGGAAGAAACTCAAAAACTAAAAACTTTTAAGTTGACCGCATCGATTTAAAGTTCAAACCTTACCAAATCATTTTTTAACGACCTCTCAACTTTGAGAGGTTTTTTTATTTTGACACTTATCGATCTACAAATAATTTGGAAAATGCCAAAAAATTTTTAAAACGTGATTTTAGTAAAAAATCTAATTTTTGAGGTTTTTTCTGGAAAAATTTCACTCGTGAAACCGTACCTACTCTCAGAACTACTAAAATCCACTTATACAAGGGGGGATGTGAGGGAGGGGGGGAGTACCCGTGAATTCCCATCCCGGTGAAGAGATCTGGCGCTTACACAGTGAATTGTGTTTGGCCCTATTTGAGGTTTGATTCTCTTCAGACTCTGAGAGATGGGACAAATGTTCTTTGGCACAAATCTTAAATCAGATACCCATCTGACTTACTGGTGAGGATCTTAAATGTGTTTGGCTTTATGATGAAGGTGAAGATCCAGGAAGTAAAAATAAAGTTTGGCTCACCATCCTAATAAAATTCTTGTGTTTCCTTAAATCATAATAAAAAGGAAGACATAAATTTTCTATCTAAACCCGCATAAACATTAGGCATTACGGCATTTTTGCTGTAACTTTATTGTGCGATTAATAAGAAAGCAAAATGAAGGTAAAATACAATAGGGTTTCTACATTATTACAAACAGGAAACCGATTTGAGGCAGATACTGAAAAATACGATTTGGTATTATTGGATAAAATATCAGGTTCTGTGAGTTTTATGGATCGACCCAAAACAAAAGAACTAATTCAATTAATTCAATCGGGACTCGTTTCTGAAATTGTGGTGGAAGAGCTCTCGCGACTTGGGAGGAATACTGGGGACGTTATCAAAACCTTGGAATGGTTTGAGAAAATGGAAATCAATGTCCGTGTTAAGAATATCGGCCTTGAATCTCGACCAATGGGAAAGAAGAATCCCATTTGGAAAATGATTTCTTCGGTGATGAGTAGTTTATATGAACTGGAATTGAGTAACATTCTCGAGAGAACCTCAGTCGGACGAATGGTTTACGTTCAAAATGGTGGTGTTTTGGGAAGACCAACAGGTGGCGGAGAAACAGATTTACAATTCATCAGTAAACCCAAAAATCAAAAGGTGTTGGAATATTTGAAAAAAGACAGGACAATCAGGGAGATAGCCAAACAATTAGATATGTCTTCCAAGACCGTAATGAAGGTAAAAACTACTGCATTAAAGATGGAATTGATATAGTATGGTAGAACTTGGATTTGGATTGTATTTCTTAGTATTGTTTTTAATGTATCTCGCCCTGCCACAAAGATGGGTGAGAATGAAAAATTTGCGTATTACACAAAAAAAGATGGTTGACGATGTATTGCTTTGGTGTCATCAAAATTATTTTCCCACACCGAAAAATCACAAACTCCAATATAAAATCCATTATTATCAGCACAAGAAGTTTGATGGATTATATTGTGGGATTTCCAAAACAATAACTCTTTACATCACACCTGAGAAAAGAGTCATTGATGTAATTGATACGATACTTCACGAGTATCAACATTATATGGATATTCAAAACAAAAAACAGGTCAATCTTTATTCAGAAGTACTTACCCAAGTAGGTTATGATAAACATCCAATGGAAATTTCTGCTAGAAAGTTCGCCAAGAAACACCGAGTTAAGTGTTTTGAAAATTTTCAAAGAAAATGGTTTTAGTTCACAAATGGGTCAATTCTACACCACTATTTTTAAGATAAGAATTACCTTTTGTGGTATATGATTTATTGGGTTTGTAATACCTGTATCGGGAAATTAGGTTAGAAAGACTTATAAAACTAAGTGTAAAGTTCCACCAAAGAAAATACGACAAAAAATTACTAAAAGCTACCACTATTTTAAGACAATCAAACGGAAATTTAAAAGATAAATTCATCACTAATTCGTAGTGGAAAGTTGGAGTACAAATCTACTGTTGCATTGGTTCTTAAAGTTCTTGACCTACCCACAGCTTGAATCAAATCGGCTTGGATTAAGGATAATTGAATCATTCGTAGTTCCAGATTATCAAAACAATTGAACTTGAATTTAAATCCATTATACTCAATGTTCTGAAAACTCATCGTGGTTTGGGTGGTTTTAAACTCAATTCCTAAAACTATAGCCGTTAGAAAGTATTCGATATTGTTTCTGTGGGGAGTTCCAACCACCGCAATGTCAGTCCCTTTTAAAGAATCATACCCTGAACAATTTCCGAAGTACATATCCTTTACTGGATTTTTGAATTGGTTGGCGAACGCTTTAAAAGTGATAACAGGTTTATCACCAACTCTATTACTGATAATGGAACTATACCTCCCTAGTGAATTTCTCGAACACGACCTTTTGGTAAATTGTATTACAGACCCCATCTGTTTTACATCCCCAATATCAATGACTTCAATTCGGTTGGGATAGAGTCTTTTATAAATCTCAATTGGAATGGTTGCCGACATAATGATAATTTTTTTATCAATGGGAAGGTCTCTTTTAATAACAAAATGAATAAGGTCAGGATCTTTTCCATCCTTAAGGAAGAAGGAACTGTTTAGAAAATCAAAGACATTGGACTGAATTGAAGTTTTCGAGACCGCTTCCACTAAATCATCGATTTCAATTAGATAAGTGGGAGTCTTTTTAATCTCCAATGGACTGGATTCCGATAGGGACTGAATGATTCTTGATAGAGGTTCATTTACCTCTTTAGAGGTCAAACTTAATTTGAATAAATCCGAAACATTCATTGTTTTGATATCAATTAAACTACTCAAGGGGTCTTCGTCAAAGATTATGGTATCCAAAGGAAATTGACTGTGAAGAACTCGTTTATGTGTAGTGAGAACACTCCCAGTGGATAAGTAAGATAACTGTAGCTGTTCGATGTATTGTCTTGCCAGCTGGATATCTTCAGAAGTGTATTCATTGGAGTTTCGAGAACTTACAATATGATTGAGTATCTCCATCGATTTATGAGGAAGTCCAATTGAGTAATAGTACTGTAATTTTAGATTAATTGATTCGTTCTCAAATGCAATTGGGTCAGGTGTTTTCACATAGTCAATTCTCATTCGATCACCCACTTCATTTTTAAGGTCATTGGTTGGTAATGCGATGGTGGCAAGAGACGATGTTAGACACTGGGTCTTACCAATTGCCGTAGGGAGTGAAAACAAATATATTTTCCCGACTTCCCCCTCACGGATTACCCTTTGATAGTTTTCTTGAAGAATTTCTTCCCCTTGTGATAGTTCGATTCGGTTGATGGGTTCAATGATTTGTACCGATCCTCTAATATCTTTTGTGGCGGAGACTAAATCATAAAGGTCATTATCCTGCTGGAAAGGAGAGAATTGGTGAATTGGAATCGGTGGATAATTTACCTTATTAATATAAGGAATGATATTGAAATTGTTTTGAGTGTACTGAGTTGTTCCATTATTATTGTAGTACTTCATAGTATCTTTCATTAATTTTTTTCCTCCTTTAATATAATGTAGGTTGGTAGCCAATCCAAAGAGTTCATCGTGGTACAACCATTGACCATTTAGGAATTGATCCAATATCTTTACTTTTGATCGTGCCACATTAAAATCGATGGTAGTTATTTCGCCCCCTTTTGTAGTTGTAGGGGTTGTAGTAGTTGTACTAGAAATTGGTTGAAAACGGCTATTTCTATAGTTATTATATAGAAAAGTACGTTTTTCACCAAAATTGGATTCATAGTAGTTAAAGTTGATCTCGGGTATTTTTCTAGTCTTACCGCCGTCCTTGGTGATGAGTTCAATACTCAGTAGATGGAACAACCTTTGGGTTGAAATTGGTTCTGTGTTCGTAATAAATGATTCTTTACCCCCGAGGAAGAACCTTGCGGGATTTTTACACTTTTTATCCGCTTGAGGAAAAACAGATAACAGTCCCCCAGTAATTAACTTATGGATTCTTAGATCTGAAACAGGACTATCCAAGAACAGCACCACCCGAAACTTTCTAAGGGACTCAGAATCCGATAAGGTAGTATACCATAGTTGTGGTACTATATTATAGGTATTGAAAATTTCATATACCTTTTCAATGCTGATGTCCCCATTATCAAAATCCAAAGCGAATATGGACTGACTGACCCAATTTTCATTTTTGACCCTTCCATTAAACAGACTTCCCGTCCAAGAGTAGGTGTAGGGTTTTGCTACAAAGGTTGAGAGTTCGTTTATGGTAAGTCCCGTTACCAAGTTCATTCGATTAGTGATTCCCCCAAATTCTTTGTTTGAAGGTTTTGATCGTTGTGTTTTCGGGTCAATGGTTAGTGTGTATTTTGTTGTTGTACTCATAATAGTAAATAATAAAGAAAATAAGTGAGAAAGAGAAATCGACCCTAATAAAAAACACTATTTTTTTTGAGAAAGGTGTCAATTGACCCGTTTCTTGAAATCAACAATAAAATTTAAACCACTAAAAATCATTAATTTAAATAAAAATAAAAAATAATTTATAAAAAAATATCAAAATATTTGTAACAATGATATTTTTATTCTTACCTTTGTCCCACAAAACAGAACAATTATGAAAAATAATATTTCAAAAGGAGTTTTTACAGAATTAGTAGAGGAGTTCGGGAAAAAGAGTTCTTTTGATATGTTTATGGAATTAGATGATATTTTGAAAATTACCACCGATGGTCAAAAAATAATCAGATCAACGGGGAGTTCCGTTGAAGCCAATCATATAAATTCTTCAATTAGAAATAAAGTAAACAATAGGTTCGTAGACATTAAACAGGAATACGGTAGAATTATAAGAAGTCAGGAGTTTAGGCAGATATTAGATAAACTGGTAGCTTTGGAAACAGAAATGATTCAATCAAGATGTTTTCTAAACATTGATGTTAAGTTAGGGATTACTAAAAGAGTAATTAAGAGCGGTGAGAAGGTTGAGTATGTTATTGCAAGGGCACCATTTTATAGGCCAGGTTATGTTCGTTCAGAATTGACTGTTTATATGGGAGGAATTCAAGAATTAGGAAATGATTTGGATAAATTAAGGAATGATAAAAAATTTATGTCTAATGCGTATGAAGAGTTGAGAGACGCAATGATTAAGGAGATGAGACTTTAAGTTTATCTCGTATTAAAAATAAAATGGGGGTATAGTACCCCATTTTTTAAAAATTTAAAAAATATCAAAAAATCTGTAACAATGAAACAAAAAATAAAATGAGTATTAATTTTAAAATTTATATACAATGGAAGAAATTAAAAAACTTGTCGGAAACCTGACAAAAAAGCCAATGATTATCTCGGTAGATGATCTGGAAGAACATCCTTATCACAGGGAAATGTATGACCCAATTCAAGAAGGGTATTTTAAGGAATCAATTAAACGAACTAACGGTGAACCAATTCACGCACCTGTTGTGGTATCAGCTGAGAACCAAGGAGGTTGTTATCGACTTGTTGGAGGAGCGGGAAGATTAGATGAAATGATTCGCAATGGAGCCAAAGAGATTGAGGTAATTTACATTGAGATGGAGGATGAGAATCAGATTAGGAATTTGATCGTTGACCTTAATAAACAAAGAGTCAAAACAGGTCGAGAGTTACGAAATGAGTTTATCCATCACTGTTTGAATTATCCTCCCAAGAAAGGGATTAAAAATTACAACCGTTTGGAGTTGATTTCAGGGGAAACAGCTCACCCAGAGGAACGAGTTAAGAAATTAATTCGGTTGGAGTCAGAACTAGGAGGAACACAGTACGATTGGGTTATAACTAAAGTATTTGGGGACGAACTCTCGCTTCACCAAGGATTGAAGTTCTGTTCTGTTTTAAAGAATGAAACCACACAGTCAATAGTTCCTGAAGTAGTTAATAAACTGATTGATAACGGATGTGATTTTGATAGGGTAATTGACATAGGGAATCAAATGGACTTGACTAACAACTCTGAATTTGAGATTGCATTACCATTTCTTAAAAACGAATCGAGTGTTGAGGAAATTTCCAACACAATCAAACAACTCGATAAAACCAAAGGGGTGATTCGATTGTATGAGGATGGAAAATCACCAGTAAAGCTACTCAACAGGGAGTACATTTCTGAGAATTCGATCATTATCAATGGAGATTCAGCAACGGTTGACTTACGACTGTTAGTTCAAAAGATGTTTAGAATGATGGTTGGTTCTTGTGAGTATGGTTATGGAACCAAGAGAAAACCACGACCCGACCAAGACAACCACGATGAGTTATCCAAAATGTCAGCTCAAGAGTTTGCCCAGTATACGGCAAAGATTTATCATAGGTACTTACCTTATTTGACTAAGGATGGTTCGATTTATCTTATTGTATATGATTACAAGTCGGATGAATATTCGGGTTATTCCTGCTTTACAGAACATTTGGTACTTGAGATGAAAAAATTAGGGATGTATCTAGTTGGTAGAAAGTTGTGGGTGAAAACCAACCCACTGAGAAGACAATATTCCTATAAGGATGCGGTTGAAGGGTATGAGTTTATTTATAGATTCTCAGCCAACCCAGAGGATCTATATACCAACCCTTATATGTTGATGAGGGAAGAAGCAGAAACAGTTTTTAAACTTACCCAAGGGTGTACCAACCATTCCAATAATCCTGAGTCAAATAGAGGAGGGAAATATTTTCAGTCTAACATCAAAAAGGTGCTCAACACCTTGGATGAGAACTATTGTGAAGAGATTATTCGAGGGAATGTAGGGAATCCGGGAGATTATTTCAGAGTGGCAGAAAAGGTAAAGCACAGTTCTACCTCACCGATATATTTGACTTCAACCCTTATTTTGGAAGGTTCTGCACCTGGGGATTCTGTTTTGGATATCTGGAATGGGGTTGGAAATTCGATGATTAGTTCCCTATTACTAGGGCGCCAATACGCAGGAATCGAAATTGAGGAAAACTACTATAACCAAACCATTAAAAAGGTAATTGAGACAGAAAAAGTGGTTAAGGAGTACAGCATAATGGAACAACTATACCAACTTCAAGAGTCTAGAGAAGTAGCTTAGAAAATTATAACAAACAATTAAATAATTTCACAATGAAAACCAATTATTTTTTGGACAAAAGTGTCCAAGACCTTAGAGAAATGTTTCCGAATTTGAATTTTTTGGAAACCAAATTTGATAATTCTGTAATGGGAATCGATACAGAGAATAATCAAGTGATATACCACGAGTGGGATATGATTCACACTTTGATGAAACAAATCGATGAAGAAATCTATGAGATGGATACAGACACGGTTGAGTGGTTTGATTTCTATGACCAGTGTTCAGAAGAAGTTTATTCGATGGAAGAGTTTATAATCTTAGATAACAATGAGTCATTACCACCAGAAGTATGTAGAGACCCGGACGAACTTTGTCAGTATCCGTTTACTCGTCCAACCTAGAATTTCGATTGACATTCATTAGAAACCCAGTGGTAGGTTGACTAATAATGGCTCCCATAGTTATTCTTAATCCAAGAATAATTTAATACCCCCTTTCATTTCGTGAATTGAATTTACGCATCATTAATTTGATGGGTCAGGGATTCTTTATTTCATTTTTTAACTTAAACCTCGTGGGTGGTATTAAGGTGAACCCACACCAATATTATGGCAAAAAAATTAAGTAAATTTTCAGACCAAGAATTAATCAAAGAATTAATTTCAAGAGGGAATCATTTCCCAACGCTTCATTCTGACTGTACAATTAACTCACCATCTGTTTTTCTTGACCTCCCAATTCAAGAGATAGTAGAGTATACTTCTGGAGATTTAAGAGTCAATGATGAATTTTTTACAGAAAATTATCTGTCTGTTTTTAATTCATTAGATTGGGACTATGCACGAGATTTGGCTTTCTTTTCAGTAATTGATTACATCAACTTCACTCTGAGAAGGAAATGTGTAAATGAGAATTCACACTAATAATAAAGTTTAGTAATCAGAATGGATTTTTTATAGTAAAATCAAGATAGAGCTTGACTGTTAATTTAAACCAGTTTACATTAGCTATGACATTTTGATTTTACTATAAAATAGTTTCTCATTTCAAGAAGTTTAACAATAGGATAAGAGGAGTATGGAGGAATTTGAAAAAAGTCAAAATACATTAACCTTGGCAGAGGTTGCACATAGATTAAATTACAAGAATGAACACGTTACCAAAAGATGGTTAAAGAAGAATGGAATCCAAATCCATCGTCTTGCCAAGAATAATTTTGTTTACCAAATCGAATTGGATTTAGTATTAGAAAGACCTTATGTGATTAGTCTAAGAAATAAATACCCACAGAAGTGGAAGGATATGTACCGCGTTGTTTGCAAGGATATATCCTTATATGAATTAATGGTTATGGAAATGGGAGAATCAACCCCGTTTATCCCAATGACCAAAGTGAGTTTGAGAAGTAAATCAGATGATAAACTTTATAAATCACTATTGATATGAGTATTCTAAAACTACCAAAGAATCCATATAAAGGATTAAAACTATTCTGTAAAAAGTGTAGGGTCGACAATCCAAAATGCAACCATCACGATAGAATAATATACAGGGTTAGAGTTCACGTTCCCGGTACAATCAAAGACATTAAATCCAAAATGTTAACCGCTACCAACTATGAGGACGCAGTTGCAGAATCTATTGAATTTGAAAAAGAACTTAAATCCAATAGTTACCAAACGGTTAAACCCAAAGTAGACGAAGGTAATGACTATTCTGTATTGGGAGCCATTGTTAAATACAACCAGTACCTAAATGGAGAATCTCAGTACGCTCACTTACGAAAAGACGTTACAAAGGGACATATAGATGAAATGATACGTTTCTGTAGATTCTTTGCCAAGATATTGAAACAGAGATATGATATTGAGAGGATGAGAATCACGGATGTTTCCCAACACGATGTAGCGGATTTTTATCTTTGGGCAGAAGACCATTACGCACCTAAGTCATTCAATAAATGTTTGGCGGGGTTAAAAGGTTTCTTTGATTTTCTAATTGATGTGGAAGAAGTAGAAATGAAAAATCCTTTTAGAAAATACGTTAGAAAGTATGTTCCGCAGTCGGAAATTGATACTATAAATAAGGATGAGTTCGATTCCATTCTTAATGCGGTTGATAATTACACACCAATTAGTGTATTAGGTGGTAAAGGAGAGAGAAAGAATATGTATAGACCTTATTTGAAAGATGGGTTTAAACTATTCTTACTATCAGGAGGTAGGAGAGAGGAAGTGGTAGATTTAAGATGGAACAATATTTTTGAATCTGAAAATAAGATTAAGTTTTTTAGAATCAAGAATCTTAAGGTTACTCGTATTATGAAAAGGGAGACCGTTTACAAGTACATCCCTATAACAGATGACTTATCTGATTTCTTAAAGGAATTGGGTTACGATGAAAAACGTAATACAGACGAGTACATATTATTTCCTCAGAGGTACGAGAAATCCAAAACGATGATGGATGTACTTAGTAAATCATTTACACATTATAGAATTGGGGCAGGTGTTGAAAAAGAAATAACTCTTTCAAACCTTCGTAAAACGTATATTAGTTGGGTAAATTTTGAAATGGGGATTGATACTCCATATGTATCATCTCATTCTACAAATGGGGTGTTGGAGAAATTCTATCTTGACCCTAAGATTTTGACGGCAATTGAAACCACAGCGTTGAAGGTTCGAGTTTTTGGAAATAAAACACCTTAAGTAAGAATAATAAAACACACAAAATAGGATGACCTCAGGTGAAAACTTGAGGTTTTTTTATGGTAGTTCAAAAAAATCCTTCCTCACGCAGTTTCCTCACGCAGAGAGTATGAGGTAGAGTAATTAAGTCACAAAAATCTATTAAAAAACCCCTAACTAATTGATAGTTAAGGGTTTGTTTTGGTAGCGAAGACGGGAGTTGAACCCGTGACCTCAGGGTTATGAATCCTGCGCTCTAACCAACTGAGCTACCTCGCCATTTTTATTGGTTTTGCATCTCTCAATGCGGGTGCAAATATAGAAATAATAATAAAGTTTACAAGTAAAAATAGATAAAAAAATATTTTTGAAAACACTTTTTTTTTGAGTTTATATTCTTATATTTCACAAAAAAATAAATATATTCATGGAATCAAAAGTACGCTACGAGATAGAGTTTCCTATTAATTCTTCCCCACAATTATTGTATCAATATATCTCTACTCCATCTGGTTTATCAGAATGGTTTGCCGATAATGTAAATTCACGTGGTGAGTTCTTTACATTTATTTGGAATGATTCGCAAGAGAAAGCAAGATTAGCGTCTAAAAAATCGGGAGAAAAAGTGAAATTTAAATGGGTGGATGATAACGGTAAGGACACGGAATACTTTTTTGAACTGCATATATTAGAGGATGAAATTACAAAGGATGTTTCTTTATTAGTAATTGATTTTGCTCCCAAAGACGAATTAGATGAAGCCAAACAATTGTGGGAAAATCAAATTTCTGATTTGAAACATCTTATTGGATCAGTATAATAAATTATATTTTATAACTTATATTTGCCCTGAACAACATTCGGGGCTTTTTTTATGATCAATTTTAACGGAGATAGTAACGCACAAGAGAATATGTTAACACAAAATCGCGCCTTTTTGTATGGTGACGCTGTTTTTGAAACTCTTAAAATTGTACAAGGTAAAGTACTATTTTTAGAAGATCATTATTTTAGATTAATGGCTTCAATGCGTATTCTTCGAATGGAAATACCTATGAATTTCACTATGGAATACTTTGAAGAGCAACTACTATCTGTGGTGAAAAACAATGGTTTTTCTGATGCAGCTCGTGCACGAATTACGGTTTATCGTAATGACGGGGGCTATTATTTACCCACTACTAACGAAATTTCTTTTTTAATCCATACCAGTCCATTAGAAAATCAATTGTATGCTTTTGAGAAAAAGAAGTGCGAGGTAGATTTGTATAAAGATTTTTATATTGGTAAACAGTTGTTGTCCACTTTAAAAACCACGAATAAAATAATTCATGTTACCGCTAGTATTTATGCTAAAGAAAACGCATTGGATACCTGTATCCTATTAAATGATGCGAAGAATGTGGTAGAAGTGTTGCACGGTAATGTGTTTATGCTTTTGGGAAATACATTAGTTACTCCACCTATATCAGAAGGTTGTATTAACGGGATTATGAGAAAACAAGTTTTGTCTATAGCACGAAAGATAGAAGGACTAGAGGTAGTTGAAGAAGTGATTTCGCCTTTTGATCTTCAAAAGGCAGATGAGTTGTTTTTTACCAATGTGATTAGAGGAATTCAGCCCATTACTAAATACAGAAAGAAAGAGTTTACAACCTCAATAGCGAATCGAATATTAGAAGCTTTAAATGAATTGGTAAAAACTAATTAAGAAATGGATTTTCAGGAGCATTAGACCAAATAAGATATTCGCCTCCTAATTCAATTATTTTTTCTTTCCAAAAATGGGTTGTTGATTTTCCGATAATCTTATTTTTATAACTATTGGTGGTTACAATCCAAGAGTTGTTTTCCATTTCTGATTCTAATTGATCTTCTTCCCATCCAGTATAGCCTAGAAAAAAGCGAATATTAGTTTTGTTGATTTTTCCTTGATTAATTAATTCTTTTACCGATAGGAAGTCGCCACCCCAAAAAATTCCGTTAGATATTTCTACACTATTAGGGATTAATTCAGGAATATTGTGAATGAAATAGAGATTGTCTTGTTCTACTGGACCTCCATTGTAAACTTTAAAAGAGGCTTTGATATCAGGAACTAAATCGTTAATGGAGTATTTGAGAGGTTTATTGATAATAAATCCCACAGAGCCTTCATGGTCGTGATCTGTTAAAAGAATCACGGACCTGTTAAATGAAACATCACCAATTATATAAGGATCGGCAATAAGAAGTTGTCCTTTTTCTAATTTTGCTGAAATCATGGATTCAATTTTTATTAAAATTAACAATAAAAATCGTATTTAACTCAAATAACTCGATAAAAGGTAAAAAAAAACCTTCCAATAGGAAGGTTTTAAATTATATCAGGAAAACTTAATTAGTTTACAGCTCCTTCTAATTCAGCACCAGCTTTGAATTTTACTACATTTTTAGCAGCAATTTTGATAGTTTTTCCAGTTTGAGGGTTTCTTCCATCTCTAGCAGCTCTTTTAGAAACTGACCAAGATCCGAAACCAACTAAAGATACTCTTCCACCTTTTTTCAAAGTACCACCTACATTACCTAAAAATGATTCTAAAGCTAATTTTGCAGCTGCTTTAGTAATTCCTGCGTCAGCAGCGATAGCGTCGATTAATTCTGATTTGTTCATAATAATAAGTTATTAATTGTTGGTTAAAAAAAAATTGTTAAACAAATTTAGCAGGAAATCCTTTCTGTGCAAGGAAAAATTACAAATTACCGTTATTTTGTTAATAACTTGGTTTTTTTGTTCATAAAGACAGGCTTTTTTAACCCGAAAACGTAATAAATACTAGCTGTTAGCTATTAATAAGCTTTAGCTTCTTCGGTAAATTGAATACCATTTAATAATTCAGAAGACGTCATTTTTTTCTTGCCAGGAAATTGTAAACTTTTAATTTGAATAAATCCATTTTGTACAGCAATTTTTAGTTCTTTCTTAGTGCAAATCAATTGGCCTATATTTAAAGAATGGGATTCTTCTAGTATAGTAGCCTCATAAATCTTGACATTCCACTCTTCTCCTTTATCGCTCATGAAGCACCAAGCGGCTGGATAGGGACTTAAACCTCTAATTAGATTATGGATGGTTGAGGCAGATTTAGTCCAATCAATTTTACAATTCTCTTTATTGAGTTTGTAAGCGGTTTTAATATCGACCGTGTCTTGTTGAATCGTGGTGGTCACATTCCCTTTTTCAATTAATTTTAAAGTTTGAATTACGGTTTCGCTTCCTAGTAACATTAATCGGTCGTGTAATTCTCCTGCTGTTTCCGTTTTACTAATTGGAGTTTCAGCATTCAATATCATGGCACCAGTGTCAATTTTGTCATCAATAAAGAACGTCGTTACACCCGTTTTGTTCTCTCCATTGATGATTGCCCAGTTGATGGGCGCGGCACCTCTATAGTTAGGGAGTAGTGAAGCGTGAAGATTGAATGTGCCAAGCGACGGCATTTCCCAGACTACTTTAGGTAGCATTCTAAAAGCTACTACTATTTGTAAATTAGCGTTCAATGCCTTCAATTCAGACAAAAAACTTTCGTCTTTCAAATTGGTAGGCTGTAATAATGGGAGTTGGTGCGCTAAAGCATATTCTTTTACCGCAGAATATTTTATTTTTTGTCCGCGTCCAGCAGGTTTGTCTGCTGCTGTGATTACTCCAACTACTTCATATTGGTGTCGTAAAATAGTATCTAAAATGCCTACTGCAAATTCGGGAGTCCCCATGAATATGATACGTAATTTTTCCATTAGTGATGAATTGTATATTTGTTGTTCGCTTTAATAGCGATTTGTTCTTGTTCTAATAAATATTGAAGTACTTCAATAACGGCATTGGTATCGGTTTGGGTTTTTTCTTGAATTTCTCTTGACGTTAATTCTTCAGTTTGTAATAATGTAAGGATTGAATCAGAAAGAGATTTTGTATTAGTTGTTACTTTCTTTTTGCTAATGCAATATGAGCAAACTCCACAATCAGCATCCGATTTTTCGCCAAAATAAGCTAAAATTAATCGATTTTTACAAGTTTGGTTCTCTTTTATATAATGTATAATAGATTGAAGTTGCTCTTTTTTCAGCTGGTTTTGTTTTTCTAAATATTTTGAGATTTTATTAATGGTTCGCTCGTCTTCGCGAATTTCGTTAAAAAGTATCGAAGTATCATTGTTTTTTGAATGGAACTCAATTACATCTTTTTCTTTTAATTTGTTTAAAACTGCTTGTACTTCGGCAGGTTTATGATTCGATTTTTTAGCAATAAAGTCTAGGTTAAATGCAGTTTGCATTTCGTAAATGCCTGGATACGTTCTCAAAATAGTAAGAATAATTTCCTCGTCATTTGGATTCAAACTGATGTAGCGAATGACTTCTTTGGAAGGAATCAAAAATTGCAAACTTATTTTTTCTGAAAACTCTTGCGATAAACTAATGATACCTTGTCGATCTAAAAACTGAATGGCATTATAGGTTTTTAAAGGAGGAAAATTGTATTTCAAACAAAAGTGATTCATGTTAAAAGCAAATTGTTCATTGAAACCTTCCCCATAAGCAATTTGAAAATAGTTACACAATTTGATGTATACCGAATTCAAGAAAGACTTGTCGGGTAAATTGGACAAAAACTGATTCTCGGCTTGAAGGATGTCTGAAGGACTTGTGATTATAACAGCAAAAGCTTTCTCGCCATTGCGACCAGCACGACCTGATTCTTGGTAATAATTTTCAATATTATCAGGAAGTTGTATGTGAATTACAGTTTTTACATTGGCTTTGTCAATCCCCATTCCAAAAGCATTTGTAGCTACAATTACCTGTGCCTCTTCTTGCATCCACAACGCCATGTTTTTATCTTTTTCTTTTGGCGAAAGCCCACCATGATAATAAGTGGCTTTGAAACCTAAAGTGTTTAATTGACCCGACAT
Organism: Flavobacterium keumense; assembly: GCF_029866485.1. Taxonomy (NCBI): domain Bacteria; kingdom Pseudomonadati; phylum Bacteroidota; class Flavobacteriia; order Flavobacteriales; family Flavobacteriaceae; genus Flavobacterium; species Flavobacterium keumense. The sequence goes on along the minus strand of NZ_CP092332.1, from coordinate 2,411,484 downwards.
GTCAATACACGAACGTCGGTTGCGAACATATACAATAGATGGTTGTGGATTTTTCTTGAGAATTTGCCCTATTGTATAGAGTTTATCTTCGGCTTCAATCGCTATATAAGCAATATTCTCTCTAGCAAATGATTTTTGAAAAACAGATGGATTTTGCAATCCTGTTTCGGTGATGATATCTTCTTTGACTCTTGGTGTTGCGGTGGCGGTTAAGGCTAAAAACGGAACTTTTTGAAAATGTTTTTTTAAGTCGGAAATTTTTAAATAAGCGGGTCTAAAATCGTGTCCCCATTGCGAAACACAATGCGCTTCGTCAATAGCAATAAGATTGATAGGAAGATTTTTAATTCGGTCCAAAATCCAATTCGATTGCAAACGTTCTGGCGATAAATAAAGAAATTTGTAATTGCCAAATTGGCAATTGTCTAACAAATCAATCATTTCTTCAGAACGGATTCCGCCAGTTAAAGCAATAGCTTTGATATTGCGTGCTTGTAAATTAGCTACTTGGTCTTTCATTAAGGCTACTAAAGGAGAAATGACTAAGCAAATACCTTCAGTCATCATTGCAGGTACTTGAAAACAGACAGATTTTCCACCACCTGTTGGTAGAATTGCCAATGTATCCTTGCCGCTTATAACAGAATCAATGATTTCGTTTTGTAGCGGTCTGAACTGATCGTATTTCCAGTATTTTTGAAGAATCGCTAGTGCTGTTTGCATAGATTTCAGTGCGCTGCGTTGGGTTTTCAATACAAAAGTGAATCACTTTTACATTATAGTTTAGTTTGAAATTTTATCTAAGATAAAAAGAATTCTTTTATCTACGGTATCTTTTGGAACTTCAATCAGTTCGTATCCGTATTTTTGATAGGTTTCTACTAAATGATTGTGGATTAATTGAGCTTGTTCAAAGTTTTCATAGCGTTCTTGATCACTCACATAAATGTCCTCCCAAGGAGGTAAAATGAAAATTTTAGAGTAAATATGTTCTTTACAAGCCGCATCAAAAAAAGCAGGATAGCTATCGCCAATATAATGCATATAGGCTAAAACATCTGGAATACCTCGATCTAAAAATATAATATTGTGTGGTTCTTGGTGGGCATCAAGAAACTGTTTTTTTCTTCCTTCTAACAAAAGTTCACTAAAAAGTAAAGGTTGTTCTAAAAACAATTGCTCAATTCCTTGTTTTTGTGCTTCGGCGGTTACTTGCCTAGAAATCTCGGGATAACAACAATATCCATTTTGGACTAATCTGTCTATGATAGTCGTTTTTCCTGTTCCAGGTCCGCCAATAATAACAACGATTTCTTTTTGCACTTTTTGTAAATAAGCCACAAATTTACCTAAAGTAATTGGGATTTTAAAAATTAATCTATTGGATAATTATCATTCGTTTCAAAAAATAACACGAAATTCAAATTTCTAAAATCAATACCTTATATTTGCGCTTATTTTAAGCGTAATAATGGATCAGGAAAAAGAAAAAAAGACAGCTGAATTTTATGAAAGATTGAAGGTTGAATTAGAAATGAGTACTACATGGCCTTCTATATATTTGTTTAAATTTATTGTCCCTTCGGTTGCTGATAATGTAGAGCAAGTAGAAAAAGCTTTTGATTGTATGGGAGCAGTAATTAAGACTACACAATCTAAAACAGGTAAATTTACAAGTATATCTGTTGATGTTCAAATGAAAAACGCTCAAGAAGTAATAGATAAATACATCGAAGTTTCAGTAATTGAAGGTATTGTTTCCTTATAAAATATGAATCCAAAATACACTAAAGAGAACGCAAATGATGTGGTACATCATTTAGAATACAATGCAGAAAGACCGCATTTAATTATTCCGGAGTACGGGCGTCATTTACAAAAATTAATAGATCAGGCTACTGTAATTGAAGATGTAGATGAGCGTAATAAGGCTGCAAAATACATCATCCAAGTAATGGGTACCTTGAATCCACATTTGCGTGATGTACCTGATTTTCAGCATAAATTATGGGATCAATTGTTTATCATGTCCGATTTTAAGCTAGACGTGGAGTCCCCGTATCCAATTCCTTCTCGTGAAGTATTACAATTAAAACCTGATGTTTTAAAATACCCACAAAATTTCCCCAAATACCGATATTATGGGAATAATATCAAATATATGATTGATGTAGCTAACAAATGGGAAGAGGGAGAAATGAAAAATGCGTTGGTGAAAGTAATTGCCAATCATATGAAAAAATCATACCTTAGTTGGAATAAAGATACTGTAAAAGATGATGTTATTTTTGAGCATCTGTATGAATTATCAGGAGGTAAGCTAAATTTATTACAAAGCACTGAGGAGTTATTAAATACAACCGATTTATTGCGAACTAATAAACGTGTTTCAAATAAGATTTCATCTCAAGGGCAATCGGTAAAACAAGCAAACAAGAATAATAAACAAGGAAAATCAAAATCGTTTCAAAAAAATAAACAAAAATAAATGGGAGTTTTCAAAATCGAAGGTGGCATTCGTCTGAAAGGAGAAATTACACCACAAGGAGCTAAAAATGAAGCATTACAAATATTATGTGCAATTCTATTAACTTCAGAAAAGGTAACAATCAATAATGTACCTGATATTATTGATATTAACAAGCTAATTACGTTGTTAGGTAATTTAGGAGTTAAAATTCAAAAAAACGGACCCAATTCATATACTTTTCAAGCGGATGAGGTAAATGTAAGTTACCTTGAGACTGAAGCTTTCAAAAAAGAGGGAGGAGCACTTCGAGGTTCTATTATGATAGTAGGACCGCTATTGGCTCGTTTTGGTAAAGGATATATCCCTAAACCGGGTGGTGACAAGATAGGTAGAAGAAGGTTAGATACTCATTTCGAAGGATTTATCAATTTAGGAGCTAAATTCAGATACAATAAAGAAGATCACTTTTATGGTGTAGAAACTCCAGAAGAAGGCTTAAAAGGGACCCATATGCTTTTAGATGAGGCTTCGGTAACGGGGACGGCAAATATTGTTATGGCTGCTGTTTTGGCAAAAGGAATTACTACTATTTATAATGCTGCTTGCGAACCGTATTTGCAACAGTTGTGTAAAATGTTGAACTCTATGGGAGCTAAAATCACGGGAGTGGGTTCCAACTTACTTACTATCGAAGGTGTAGAAAGCTTGGGTGGTTGTGAACACAGAATTCTTCCAGATATGATTGAGATAGGAAGCTGGATAGGTTTAGCAGCTATGACTCAATCAGAAATTACAATTAAAGATGTAAGCTGGGATAATCTAGGTGTTATTCCAAATGTGTTTAGAAAGTTAGGAATCACTTTGGAAAAACGAGGAGATGATATTTATATTCCATCTCACGTTGATGGATATGAAGTTAAGACGGATATTGATGGTTCTATATTAACTATTGCTGATGCTCCTTGGCCAGGATTTACTCCTGATTTATTAAGTATTGTTTTGGTTGTAGCTACTCAGGCTAAAGGTGATGTTTTAATTCACCAAAAAATGTTTGAAAGTCGTTTGTTCTTCGTAGATAAATTGATTGATATGGGAGCTAAAATTATGTTGTGTGATCCGCACCGAGCAGTAGTTATTGGGCATGATTTTAAATCACAGTTAAAAGCGACAACAATGTCTTCGCCAGATATCCGTGCAGGAATTTCATTGTTAATTGCAGCACTTTCTGCTAAAGGAACGAGTACAATTCAAAATATTGAACAAATCGACAGAGGTTATGAACGTATCGATGAGCGATTGAGAGCTATCGGTGCCAAAATTGTTAGAGCATAAATTAATATCAATCAAATAGTAAGTATCGTTTAGAGTTGTTTTGTTATATATAAATCCTCTAAACGATATTTTTATAAATATATCATGCCAAAAGTAGAAGCGGCTATTAAAGCAACTTATTTTAGTGTAATAGGTAATACTATCTTAGCTCTTATTAAGGGTTTAGCTGGTTTTTTTGGTAACTCGTATGCATTGATTGCCGATGCCATAGAATCAACTACTGATATCTTTGCTTCTTTTTTGGTTTTGTTTGGGATTAAATATTCGAATAAGCCTGCAGATGATAATCATCCCTATGGTCATGGGAGGGCAGAGCCATTAATAACGTTTATAGTAGTCGGTTTTTTGATTACTTCAGCAACTGTTATTGCGTATGAAAGTATTCTCAATATTAATACTCCACACGATTTGCCTAAATCGTGGACTTTATACGTTTTAGGAGCAATTATTCTTTGGAAAGAATATTCCTTCCAGGTGGTAATGAGAAGAAGCAAAGAAACACATAGTTCTGCTTTAAAAGCTGACGCTTGGCATCATCGAAGTGATGCTATTACTTCGGTTGCTGCTTTTATCGGGATATCGATAGCATTGTTTTTAGGAAAAGGATATGAATCAGCAGATGATTGGGCTGCGTTATTTGCTTCAGGATTCATTTTGTATAATAGTTATCTTATTTTTAGACCTGCTTTGGGCGAAATCATGGATGAACATTTGTATGATGATTTGATTGAAAACATTAGAATAGTTTCAAAAAGTGTAGACGGGATTATTGATACCGAAAAGTGTTTTATTCGTAAATCGGGTATGAAATACCATGTCGATTTACACGCTACTGTAAAAGCAACTATTTCAGTAAAGGAAGGACATGATTTGGCACACCAATTAAAAGATACTTTACGAGCCGAAATCCCAGAATTAGGACATGTGTTAATTCATGTTGAACCAGATGATTCGATATAAAAGAAAGGCGTTGCAATTTGCAACGCCTTTCTTTTAAATAATAAATTATTGTTGGTTACAAAAACGATTGTACCGCTAAATCATAACTTTTTAGGCCAAAACCTAAAATAACTCCTTTAGCATTTCCTGAAATATACGATTGATGTCGGAATTCTTCTCTACCAAAAGTATTGGATATGTGTACTTCAATAACTGGTGTGGTAATTGCTTTGATAGCATCTCCAATACCAATAGAAGTGTGAGTATATGCCCCGGCATTTAAAATAATACCATCATACAAAAAACCAACTTCTTGAATTTTTCCAATTAACTCTCCTTCAATATTGCTTTGAAAATAGTGAAATTCAATAGTAGGGAATTTTGCTTTTAAAATCTCAAAATAATCTTCAAAAGTTTGGCTTCCATATACTTCTGGTTCGCGTTTTCCTAAAAGGTTCAAGTTGGGTCCGTTGATGATACAAATTTTCATAAAATGATATTTTGGTAAAAATAAAAAAACCGTTCCAATAAAAGAACGGTTGTTATAAAATAGTTTGTTTTTCCTTTAAAAGAAGAATCCAGCAGATACTTGTAAAACAGAGTTTTTAACTTTAGCTTCAGGTGAAATTTCGTTTAAGCCAACAATATATCTACCTTGTAAAAATAATCCTTTAGTGATATGAATACTCAGACCTCCACCAGCCCCAAAATCTAGATTTTTCTGATCATTTATCGAGACATCATTTTTTTTGCTCATTAGAAACGATGCTTGTGGTCCAAAGTCCAAACTAAATGTGTTATTTAAATTAATTTTGGCCATTAATGGGATGCTTACATAGCCAACATCATTGGTAAAATCGTTTATAACTCCTACAGCATCATATTTAGCCCCTTGAGTGGAGTACAAAAGTTCAGGTTGTATTGAAAAGCGTTCTCCTAATTTCACTTCCGCTAATAGTCCGATGTGGAAATTGGTAATGGCATCCGTTTTGTAATTAGTGCTATTTACAGTAATTGTTGTGCCATTTTGGTTGGCATAATTAATTCCAGCTTTTAGTCCGATTCTGAAAATTTGAGCTGAAGATGTAAATGTTGCAAATAGAAGTATAGTAAGTAATAATAAATTTCGTTTCATAATAGGATAACTTGTAAGTGGGTTTAAATATAAAAACGCTTTTTAAGTGTATTTATTGTATTAAAATAATTTTATAGTAAGATCAAAATTACTATTTATTGCGGAATGTTGGTAGTATTTAATTAGTTTTTCTGTCTTTTATCGTGAATACTTTTCAATAGCCGATTTTTTATCCACGGATTCATTCGAATTTCTAATTTGGAGTCATAATTTTAAATGATATAATTATGAAAACAACTAGTGTAACACTACTAACTATTTTGATTTTTAGTTTTACTAACGCTCAAGATTCAAAACAAGTTAAAAATAATGGACAGACTTCTGAAGCGAAATGGTTAATTGAAGTGAATACTGCTTTTGGTACTCCTGTTGGTGCTGCTACAGGAATTAATTATGCTTCGCAAAATGGGGACTCGGTTTATAATTTTGGCGCTGAAGCAGGTTATTTTTTTATTGATAATTTGGCTTTAAAAGTAGGATTAGGTTATGGTGGGGTGAAATCAGATTTTATCGATACCACTATTTTTTCCTATAAAATAGGGGCTAAATACTATATTGTTCATCAATTTCCAATCCAACTAGATTTTTCAGGAGCTTCAATAAAAGATGCCGATGAGAATCCTTCTTATTTAGGAATGCAGGCAGGATATGCTTGGTTTTTGGGAGATAATGTTAGTGTTGAGCCAGGAGTTCGATATAATTTAAGTTTAAATCAAAACTATGCTAAAGCGGATACCTTTCAGTTGAACATAGGTTTTGCGTTACATTTTTAGAACGCGCCCCCAGTGTAATGAAAAACCACGTTGTTGAACGTGGTTTTTTTATGTCTAAAAATTACGTTTCTTTGTTTGGTGAATTGGACAACTTATATTAAAAACTATCAGTCGTATTTGAGAATCGAAAGAGGATTGTCAAAAAACACCATCGAGAATTATTCTTTTGATGTGGAGCGATTGTGTCTTTTTTTGGACCAAAATCAAATTCAAGTTTCTCCTGTTGCGATTACTGAAGAAACAATCCAGCAGTTTATTTACAGTGTTTCAAAACAGGTGAATGCTCGTTCGCAAGCCCGAATTATTTCAGGGTTAAAAAGCTTTTTTAATTATTTAGTTTTTGAAGATTATCGCACGGACAATCCGTTAGAATTAATCGAAACACCAAAGACAGGCAGGAAATTACCCGATACGCTATCGGTAGATGAAATAGATGCTTTAATCAATGCTATCGATTTGTCTTCTAATGAAGGAGAAAGAAATCGAGCGATGTTGGAAACCTTATATGGGTGTGGTCTTCGTGTTTCGGAATTGGTCAATTTGAAAATATCGGATTTATTCTTTGAAGAAGGATTTGTAAAAATTACCGGAAAAGGAAATAAACAGCGTTTTGTGCCTATTGGTAATCTGACTCAAAAATACATTCAATTGTATAAAGAGTCGATCCGAAATCACCTACCAATAAAAAAAGGATTTGAAGATACCTTGTTTTTGAATAGAAGAGGGAGTCAGCTTACTAGGGCTATGCTATTTACTATTATCAAAGATTTAGCAGCCAAAATCAATTTAAACAAAACAATTAGCCCACATACCTTACGTCACTCCTTTGCGACACACTTATTGGAAAATGGAGCCGATTTACGTTCAATTCAATTGATGTTAGGGCATGAATCAATCACTACTACTGAAATTTATGTGCATTTGGATAGAAAATACTTGACAGAGGTTATGAATACCTTTCATCCGAGAAAAGAATAAATGAAAATCCCCAATCTCATTTGAAATTGGGGATTTTTGTATTTGAAAATAGAAAGAATTACTTCGCAATATTAACCGCTCTAGTCTCTCTAATTACAGTTACTTTTACTTGACCTGGATAGGTCATTTCAGTTTGGATTTTTTGTGAAATTTCGAATGATAAGTTCGATGCTTTGTCATCTGAAACTTTTTCACTTTCTACAATTACACGTAATTCTCTACCTGCTTGAATCGCATAAGCACTCTTTACTCCGCCAAATCCGTAAGCCACATCTTCTAGGTCCTTCAAACGTTGGATATAAGAATCAAGAACTTGTCTTCTTGCTCCTGGTCTTGCACCTGAAATAGCATCACACACTTGGATGATTGGAGACAATAATGATTTCATTTCAATCTCATCGTGGTGTGCTCCAATCGCATTACAAACTTCTTCTTTTTCACCATATTTCTCAGCCCATTGCATACCTAATAAAGCGTGTGGTAAATCACTTTCTGTATCAGGTACTTTACCAATATCGTGTAATAAACCAGCTCGTTTTGCTAGTTTTACGTTTAATCCGAGTTCAGCAGCCATAATACCACAAAGCTTAGATACTTCACGAGAGTGTTGTAATAAGTTTTGTCCGTAAGACGAACGGTATTTCATTCTACCTACCACTTTAATCAATTCAGGATGTAATCCGTGGATACCCAAATCAATTACGGTACGTTTACCAACTTCAATGATTTCGTCGTCAATTTGTTTAGTAGTTTTAGCTACTACCTCTTCGATACGAGCTGGGTGAATACGTCCGTCTGTTACTAATTTATGTAAGGATAGACGAGCAATTTCTCTGCGCACAGGATCAAAACAAGAAAGAATGATTGCTTCAGGAGTGTCGTCAACAATAATTTCAACTCCAGTAGCCGCCTCCAATGCACGGATGTTACGTCCTTCACGCCCAATGATTCTACCTTTTACATCATCTGATTCTATATTGAATACAGAAACGCAATTTTCTACCGCTTCTTCCGTACCTACTCGTTGAATAGTGTTGATGATGATTTTCTTCGCTTCTTGTTGCGCAGTCAATTTAGCTTCTTCAATTGTATCTTGAATTTGAGCCATGGCCTGAGTTTTTGCTTCCGCTTTTAGACCTTCAATTAATTGTTCTTTAGCTTCATCAGCTGAAAGTCCTGAAATAACTTCAAGTTGTTGTAGTTGACTTTTATGGAGTTTTTCTACCTCAGCCTGTTTCTTTTCCAAAATTTCAATTTTTGAAGCATATTCGGCTGCTTTAGCTTCAAATTCGTCATTTACTCTTTTGGCTTTAGCCAATTCATTAGAAACTTGAGATTCTTTGTCACGTACTCTTTTTTCTACTTCGGCTACTTTTTTGTCACGAGCTAGAATTACTTGTTCGTGTTCTGATTTTAATTCGATAAATTTTTCTTTTGCTTGAAGAATTTTATCTTTTTTGATGTTTTCTGCTTCAAAATTAGCGTCTTTTAAGATAGAAGCAGCTTCTTTTTTTGCGTTTTTGATGAGATTCGAAATGTTGCTTTTTTCAATGATTTTAGCGATTGTAAAACCAGCTGCAACACCTATGATTCCAATAATAATTGTTACTATGTCCATGTTAATTAAAAAATTTATATATAAAAAAAGCCTACATTAGGTGCTTGTATAAACTCGTAAAGACAAGTTTTGAGCTAACTCACTGTTCAAGCTTCCTTACCAAAGTGAGGCGTGCTATAGTAGTGATGATTCGCTCATTCTAAATTGTTAGTGTTGAGTTTACCAAATTGAACTAATGTAGGCAGTATCTTAGTCTATGTAAAAGAACGTTTTATTTTTTGAGATATTCGTCTAATATCGAGTTGATTTTGTTTAATCTTTCGATAGTTTCCTCTCCATCTATCGCTTTGTCGATTTGTTTTTGTTCTACTTGAGAAGCAAATTGTAATGCACACATGGCTAATACATCTTGCTTGTCACGAACAGCATAATTTTCTTCAAATTGCTTAATCATCGTATCAATTTTTTTAGAAGCACTTCGGAGCCCTTCTTCTTGTGACGGATCCACCGTTAATGGATAAACTCGGTCTGCAATTGATATTTTTATTTTAAGCTTTTCGTCCATATTTTTTTAATCTGATAGCTGTGCTATGCAGTAATCAATTTCGCGAATTAATGAATTTATTTTAAGCTTAGTATCTCTTTTATTTTCTTCACTGCCAAGTAATGAGTTAGCAATTTTTAGAGCTTCATACTCTTTTTTCAAAGTATCAATCTCACGAGACTGATTGTGTATGATAGTTGTAGTATTGGTCAATTCTGTCTTTAAATCTTGATTGATTTTCTCTAAACTAGCCATCCTAGTGAAAAGGGTTTCAATCTTATTTTCAAGAGTATCAATTATTTCCGCAATTACACTCATTCTTATTCCAATTCATTACTTAATCTTACAAAGTTAGTATTCCTTTTTATTAATACAATATTTTATTTGCTTTTTTATTTAAAATTTAGTAATTTATTATCAAACAAAGGGTTATGATTTTTCAGTCTAATTCTAATTTTATTTATGAGTTTGTTTTTTTACCTTAGCCAAAATCAAATTTTATGAGATTCCTTCTTTTTTATTTGTTGTATTGTAGTACTCTCATGGCTCAAAATAGTTATCCTAAAGAGTATTTTAGTCCTCCTTTGGATATCCCAATGCAATTGTCAGGTAATTTTGGAGAATTGCGTCCGAATCATTTTCATGCGGGGTTTGATTTTAAAACACAACAAAAAGAGGGTTTAAAAGTCTATGCTGCTGCTGAAGGGTATGTCTCTCGTATTAAGATTTCTACTTTTGGAAACGGGAAAACTATTTACATTACACATCCTAACGGATATACTTCGGTGTATGCTCATTTGCAAAAAGCAGTAGGACCAATTCAAGATTTTATCACTAAAACACATTATAAAGAACAGGCTTTTGAAATTGAAATGTACTTAAAGCCAGGAGAAATTCCAATCAAAAAAGGGGAGTGGATTGCTATTTCAGGTAATACGGGTGCTTCAGAAGGGCCGCATTTGCACTTTGAAATTCGCGATTCTAAAACAGAGTATATCATCAATCCGATGCTTTTTGGATTTGATTCAGGTTTTAAAGACACTAAAAAACCTTCGATTTCAGGTTTGTATGTGTATCCTTTGACTCCAAAATCAACGGTAAATAAATCGCAACGACCTATTTTGTTGAATTATTCGTTACAAAAAGATGGGACTTTTTTGGCCGATAAAGTGGTGGCGAATGGTGAAATTGGCTTCGGAATTATTGCAGATGATTACGATGATGTGTCGTTTAATAAAAATGGAGTGTATAGTGTTCATTCGTTTTTGAATGGCCAACCTCGTTTTGAATATCAGTTTGATACGTATTCGTTTGATGATATGCGTTATGTGAATGCCTTAATTGATTACGCGAAATATAAAAAAACACAACAAAGAGTTCAAAAATTATTTATGAAAAATAAATACGGTTTGGCTTTTATTAAGACAGATGAGTCAAAAGGACAAATAACTCCAATCCCTAATTTGGACGAAGTATATCGTATTGAAGTTGCTGATTTTTTTGGTAACAAAACAGCAATTACAGTGCCTATTCAGTTTGATGCTAGTGCAGCGGTAATTTCAGCAGAACCTAAAGTCTCGAACTATTTCATTAAGGCGAATAAGGATAATATTTTTGAAAAAGACAATGCTTCGGTGTTTTTCCCAGCAGGAACATTTTATGATGATTTCCCTTTAAATTTTGAGGTGAAAAATAAGGTGTTGTATTTACATGACGATACCGTTCCAGCTCATACTAATTTTACTATTACAATGACAGATAGTAAAATGTCAAAAGAACAACAAGAAAAAACATTCATTGCTAGGATAGAGGGCGAAAAAATTAGCTATAACTCTACTTTTCGAAAAGATAGTGTATTTACAACCAAAGTGAAGACTTTAGGAAAGTACAAATTAGTTACAGATACTCTAGCGCCTACTGTTAGTATCACCAAACCTATTGAAGGGAGATGGGTAAGCCAAGATACAATACAATTGCAAATTTCGGATTCGGGTTCTGGAATTAAGACGTATAATGGGTATTTGAACGGCAAATGGGTTTTGTTTGAATACGACAATAAAACCAATACCATCACGCATTATTTTAATGATGATTTGGTTCTAAATGGTGCTAATGAGTTGAAAGTAATTGTAACAGATGCTATGGGAAATTCTGCTACCTTTGAAACTCGATTTTTTCGAAGTCTAAAAAAATAAAAATCACTTGAAAAGTATCCAAAAAGTTATTGTTCAGCTTCTTTTTTTCGGAATAGGATTTTCGTCTTTGGCTCAGAATGCCAAGTTGAGAGGAATTATTTTAGACGAAAACAAGCAAGCAGTGGCTCATGTTTCGGTTGCTTGTGGTTCGGTAGGAACTCAATCCAATTTGAATGGTTTTTACGAACTATCTATTCCTTCTAATAAAAAAGTGACAGTTGTTTTTTCACATGTCGCTTTAAAAACGTCTTCAATTGTGTTGTTTTTGAAATCCAATGAAAATTTTGAATTCAATCCGGTGATGAATACCCGCCAAGAACAAATGGGCGAAGTAGTTGTGACGGCTAAGAATAACAAGCGAATTCAAGGAATTACCTCAATTACACCCGAAGTATTACGTAAAATTCCGGGGGCTAATGCAGGAGTTGAAAATATCTTAAAAACCTTAGCAGGAGTCAATTCCAATAGTGAATTGAGCACACAATACGCTGTTCGCGGTGGAAATTACGATGAGAATTTGGTTTATGTTAACGAAATTGAAGTCTATCGCCCTTTCTTAATTCGATCAGGACAGCAAGAAGGATTGAGTTTTACGAATACTGATTTGGTTCAAAATGTTGATTTTTCTGCTGGTGGATTCCAAGCCAAATACGGAGATAAATTGTCTTCGGTTTTGGATATTACCTACCGAAAACCAACTGATTTTGGAGCCAACTTTGAAGGAAGTTTTCTGGGTGGCAGTATGGCTTTTGATGCTGTTTCTAAAGATAAAAAATGGTCTGCCGTTACAGGGGTGCGTTACCGAAACAATAGTCTTTTGGTGAAAAGTCAAGAAACCCAAACAAATTATACGCCCACCTTTGCCGATATTCAAACCAATATTAATTATCAGGCTTCCGCCAAATGGCAATGGAGTTTTTTAGGTAATATTTCGAAAAACAACTATCAATACCAACCCTTGACCCGCCAAACTAATTTTGGAACGTTAGACCAACCCATGGCACTTTTGGTGTATTATGAAGGACAAGAAAAAGATCAGTATGCTACTTATTTTGGAGCAGTAAAAACCACCTTTAAACCTAACGAAAGCTTTAATTTGAAATTTATTAGCTCACTGTATCATACAACTGAACAAGAGAATTTTGATATTTTGGCGCAATACCGTTTGGGTGAAGTGGATGCCAATGTTGCCTCTGAAACTTACGGAAAAGTATCCTATACCCAAGGTATCGGTTCGCAGTTGAACCACGCCCGAAATAATCTGGATGCTTTAATTGCCAATATCGAATTAAAAGGGTTTCACGATTGGAAGAAAAGCCAATTGGATTGGGGTGTTAAATACACTCGAGAATCTATTCGAGATCGAGTAGTGGAGTGGGAGGTAATCGATTCGGCGGGTTTTTCTATTCCGCCACCTATTGTCTTACCTCAAAAAAACGAGCCGTATTCGGTTTATACTGGCCCACTTGTTCCGTATCAAAATGTGCGTGCGACTAATTTTACTACCATTAATAGATTTTCGGGTTTTGTTCAATGGAATTCAAAAAGTACCATAGGAGCTACTAAGGTGTGGTACAATGCAGGATTGCGTTTTCACAATTGGGAAGTATTAGGAACTGACGAATTAGGTAAATCGCAGTTTGTTTGGAGTCCGCGTGCTCAAATCTCTATCCAACCCAATTGGGAAAAAGATATGGTGTTCCGACTTTCAAGTGGACTGTACTTCCAGCCTCCTTTTTATAGAGAATTGCGTGGTACCGATAGCACAGTACAACCGAATGTAAAAGCACAGCAATCGGTTCATTTGGTTTTGGCAAATGATTACAATTTTAAGATGTGGAATCGTCCCTTTAAATTGCTTTCTGAACTCTATTATAAATCCATGTCGGATGTGAATACGTATACGATTGATAATGTCCGAATTCGGTATGCAGCGAATAATTTGGCGAAAGCCTATGCTCAGGGATTCGATATTCGTTTGAATGGAGAATTTGTGTCTGGGACAGAATCATGGTTTAGTTTTGGCTATTTGAAAACAGAAGAGAACAGCGAAAATAAAGGCTATATCGCTCGGCCAACGGATCAACTATTGAAATTCGGATTGTTATTTCAAGATTATATGCCCACTATTCCCAGCATGAAAGTGTATTTGAATTTAGTCTATAATACGGGATTGCCAGGCGGTTCTCCTTCCTATGCCGACCCGTATTTGTATCAAAATAGATTACGAGATTATCGTCGTGCCGATGTTGGATTTTCTAAAATTTTGATTGACAATAAAAATAATTCAATTAAAAATAATTGGTTGGGAAATTTCAAAGAATTGGCTGTGGGTGTAGAGCTATTTAATCTTTTTAATAATCAAAATGCCATAACCAATACTTGGGTTCGCGATGTGTATTCCAAAAATCAATACGCTATTCCCAATTATATGACTACGCGAGTATTTAATATTAAATTGACGGGAAAATTATAATTTCGTCCCTACGGGACACAGAAATACTTCATTAAATTCTATACACTTGTCTCGTTAGAGACACAATGTTGGTAATTTTATATAGCTATGATTACAAAAGTCCCGTAGGGACGAAATATTGGCAAAATCTATATTAAGATATCGCTCTCTAAATCCGATTTTTCTATTTCAATATCAAAACCTAATTTAGAAACCAATTGGATCACTAAGTTTTTATACCAGTTTTCTGATTTAGGGTGAATGTAGATTTTATCAATCAGTTGGCTAATATCCACATTGATTTTAATGCCATCATTGATGTTGATTTTAGTATCAGAAGTGTCAGAGATGATACGGACTTCACGTTCGTATTGAAAACTTTTTCGTTTGAATAAAAAGGGGAAAAACATATCGTCAAACGGAATGTATTCTTTTTTGTAATCAATATAATTGACTTGCCCGATGTATTGCTTTAAGTTTTTTTCGGGTTCTAATGCTTTTTGCAAACGTCCAATAGTAGATTGGATAGCCAAACCTTCACTGTTTTGAGTAAATATTTGCCACATAGCAAACGATTCGTATTCGTTGATGTGCCAGCTACTAATGGCTACTTTTTCGCGATGTGTTTTGTAATAATTGAGAAAATCAGGATTGTTAATGGCTAATTTTTTAATCTCTTCATACGTAGGTTCACTAAAAGTGCCTTCGTATTGGTCTTCAAATTTATCGGAACGCGACATGAATAATTTTTGCGACAGCAGCAAATCCAAGAATTTAGACAAATCCAAGTACTTCCAAACAATAGTATCTGGATCTTCTGGAAGTTTAATATTTGGATTGTTAATGTACATGTTTATTCTAGAGATTGCATACTAACGAGCTTATTATAAGTTCCGTTTAGGGCAATTAATTCTTCGTGTGTGCCTTGTTCTACAATGCTGCCTTTTTGCATTACTACAATTTTGTTGGCTTTTTGTATGGTAGAAAGACGGTGAGCAATTACAATAGAAGTTCGGTTTTGCATCATGTTTTCTAAGGCTACTTGAACTAATTTTTCACTTTCAGTATCCAATGCCGAAGTGGCTTCGTCCAAAATCATAATCGGTGGGTTTTTCAAAACTGCTCGTGCAATCGAAAGGCGTTGTTTTTGTCCACCAGATAATTTATTTCCGCTATCGCCAATATTGGTGTGAATGCCGTTGGGTAAGTCTTTTACAAATTCGTAAGCATTGGCAATCTTAAGTGCTTCGACAATTTCTTCCTCGGTAGCATCTTCTTTGCCTAAAGTAATGTTTGATTTAATAGTGTCGTTGAACAGAATACTGTCTTGGGTCACTAATCCTATTAATCCTCGAAGTGATTCTAAATTTAATTTTTTGATATCTATTCCATCAATTTGAATGCTACCTTCGTTTACATCGTAAAAACGGGTTAATAAATTAGCAATCGTACTTTTTCCACTACCGGATTGACCTACTAACGCTACGGTTTGTCCTTTAGCTACTTTAAGTGAGAAATCCTTTAGTACATTTTCATCCTCATACTTGAAATTGATATTAGAGATTTCAATTTCAGAATTAAATGTGTCTTTTATGATAGCTTCATTGTGATTTGTAATGGTGTTTTCTATTTCCAATACTTCAAAAACACGTTCAGCAGCAGCTAATCCATTTTTTACCGCATAAGAGGCTTTGGAAATGTTTTTTGCAGGAGTCAAAATATTGTAAGAAAGTAACATATATACTAAAAATAAAGAACCTTCTAATGTTTTGTCAACCAAAACTAAGTTGCCGCCATACCATAATAAGGTGGCGATGGTTACAATTCCCATGAACTCGCTCATAGGTGAAGCTAAGTTGTTTTTGTTACCAATGCTGTTGGAAAGTTTTAGCAACTTAGTAATGGATTCGTCAAAACGTTTTTTGAATTGATTCTCGGCATTGTAGCTTTTAACGACTTTCAGTCCGCCTAAACTTTCTTCGACCAATGAAATAAAATAACCACTTTCTTGTTGCGCGCGAGTGGATTTTGATTTCAAACTTTTTCCGATTTTTGAAATAATGAATCCCGAAACTGGAATAAAAACAAAAACAAATAGCGTTAGATTTACGCTAATATTGAGCATGGCAATTATGGTAAATACGATTGTTAACGGCTCTTTTACAATGAGTTCTAAAATAGAGAAAAAAGAGTTTTGCACCTCATTTACATCCCCAAGCATTCGCGCCATAATATCACCTTTTCTTTTTTCAGAATAATAAGAAATAGGCAAGTCGATGATTTTATAGTACATCTTTTGTCTCAAATCACGTAATACTCCATTTTTTAAGTGGGTAATATGATAGGAAGCAAGATAATTGAAAAGATTTTTAAGTAAAAAGGATACTATAACTAAGACAACAGCCAGTAATAAGGCAAACTGAGGTCCTTGTTTTTGACTTAAATCGGATATGGTAAAAAACAACCAATCTTTACCAAATTGCCCTATGTCTTGAATTCCTGTATAAGTAGGTTCCTTGATGACGGTGGCGCTTTTTTTGAATAATACTTCTAATAACGGAAACATCGTTATCATAGAGAGCGTACTAAATAAAGCATACAAAATGTTATAAATCACATTCCAAATGATATGTGATTTATAGGGTTTAGTATAAGGGATTAATTTATTTATATTTTGATCCATTTAGTTCAAATGCATTGCTGCGATTATATTTTTAATTTTTTGATCTAGTTCAGCTTCTACTGCTTTGAAATTTTCGACTTTATCCAAAGTGGTATTGACACTAAAATAGAATTTAATTTTAGGTTCGGTTCCACTTGGACGCGCACAAATTTTAGAGCCGTCTTCTAAATAGTAGATTAATACATTTGATTTTGGGATGTGTATAGGTTCCACTTCGTTTGTGATTCTGTTCGTAGAAGTTGAATTTTCATAATCATCGATACATACTACACGTTGTCCATCAATTTCATCTACTGGGTTTTCGCGTAAATCAATCATCATTTGGTTGATTTCGGCTAAACCATCAATTCCTTTTTTGGTTAATGAAATCAAATGCTCTTTGTAGCAACCAAAGTCAACATACAAATTCAATAACTCTTGGTATAATGAACTTCCGGAAGCTTTTGCTAATGCAGCAATTTCGCAAACCAAAAGTGAAGCGCCTACTGCATCTTTATCACGAACTGCATCGCCTACCATAAACCCGAAACTTTCTTCTCCGCCACCAATGAATTTTTGGTTAGGGAAATCTTTAATCATTTTGGCAATCCATTTAAAACCAGTCAAACCTACTTTGCACTCAATTCCATAAGCGGATGCTAATTCGAGCATCATAGGAGTAGAAACTATAGTCGAACCCACGAATTCAGTTCCAGTAATTTTGTCGGCACGTTTCCATTGTTCTAATAAAAATGCTGTCATGATAATCATCGTTTGGTTACCATTCAATAATATCATTTTGCCTTCAGTATTTCTAACAGCTACCCCTAAACGGTCTGAATCAGGGTCGGTACCAATTACAATATCAGCTTGAGTAGCTTCTGCTAATTCCATTGCCATTGTCAACGCCTCAGGTTCTTCTGGATTGGGTGATTTAACGGTTGGGAAATCGCCGTTTGGTTCGGCTTGTTCTTTTACAATGTGTACTTGTGTGTATCCGGCTTGTGCTAAAACGGTCGGAATCGATTTGATCGAAGTACCGTGAAGTGATGTGTACACGATTTTTAGATTTTCTTTGGCAACCGCAGGTGTAGTTTTGAAACTAGCATTTTCAATAGTCGATTGATGAAATGCAGCATCAACTTCTTCGCCTATATATTGAATCAAGTTATCGTTAGCTTCAAATTTAATTTCGTCATAATTCAACGCTTCAATTAACTCAATAATTTCGCCGTCTTGTGGTGGTACTAATTGTCCGCCATCTTGCCAATATACTTTGTATCCGTTGTATTCCGGTGGATTGTGAGAAGCAGTTAACACAATTCCTGCGTGACAATTCAAGTGTTTTACTGTGAATGACAACTCGGGAGTTGTACGCAATTCTGAAAATAAGAAAACCTGAATTCCATTGGCAGAAAATACATCAGCAACTACTTTAGCCAAAGTATCGCTGTTGTGACGGCAATCGTAAGCAATCGCCACGCGTAGGGCTTCGCCCGGAAATACTTTTTTCAAATAATTAGACAAACCTTGAGTGTTCTTTCCTAAAGTGTATTTATTAATACGGTTCGTTCCAACTCCCATAACACCACGCATTCCGCCTGTTCCAAATTCTAAATTCTTATAAAAACTTTCTTCCAATTCTTTTGGATTCGAACGCATCATTTCTCGAATTGCAGTTTGAGTTACTGAGTCAAAATTTGGCGAAAGCCATTCGTTTACTTTGTCTAAAATAGTTTGTTTGATTTCCATTTTGTCTATTATTTGGTATAACCAATCTTTTTTCGTTCTTTTTGCATTTGATTTTGTTGCTTGGAATCCATCAAATGATTTAATGCTTTATAAATATCTGGACCCGAGCCTTAAGGCGAACAGGCGTAGCAAATTGTTGTTCAATTTCCGTTACTCTTTTTGTTAATTCTTCATACGTTAGTACGAATTTTCTAAGTGAAACAAAACTTCGCATAATGGCAATGTTAATCTCAATAGCTTTTTCATTATTCAATACGCTTGAAAGCATAGCGACACCTTACTCTGTAAAAACGAAGGGTAAATATTTTGAATGTTGGCCTCTTCCGACTTTTAAGATCACAATTTGTGACCTTAAAGAAATCCATTCTTCTTCGGTCAATTCAAACATAAAATCTTCAGGAAATCTATTGATATTCCTTCGTACCGCTTGTTTTAAAACTTTAGTACTCGTTTCATACAATTCAGCTAAATCAAAATCAAATAGTACTTTGTGACCTCTAATTTCGATAATTTTTTGGGTAATAATTTGGGATTTGGGCATGGTTTACTCTTATAAAAAATTCAGTTCACTTGCGACTTTATAACGTCCTTCATTGCTTTTGGTTCGTAAAATAATTTCGCCTAAAAAGCCAGCAAGGAATAATTGTGTACCAATTATCATGGTAGTCAACGCGATAAAAAACAGTGGATTTTCAGTTACCAACATAGGATGAAAACCAGCATACAAACGGTATAATTTGATACCAATGATTAATCCAGTAGATACAAACCCGATGATAAACATCAATACACCTGCTGCTCCAAAGAAGTGCATGGGGCGTTTTCCGTAACGAGATAAAAACCAAATTGTGATTAAATCCAAAAAACCATTGATGAATCGGTTCATGCCAAATTTAGACTCACCGTATTTTCTAGCTTGGTGTTGTACTACTTTTTCGCCAATTTTATTGAAACCTGCATTTTTAGCTAAAACAGGTATGTAGCGATGCATTTCGCCCGAAACTTCCACGTTTTTCACCACTACGTTTTTGTAGGCTTTTAGACCGCAATTAAAATCATTCAAATACACGCCTGAAGTTTTACGAGCGGCCCAGTTGAATAATTTGGAAGGTAAATTTTTAGCAACAACCGAATCGTAGCGCTTCTTTTTCCAACCTGAAACCAAATCAAAATTGCCATTGGAAATCATATCATACAATCCAGGAATCTCCTCTGGGCTGTCTTGTAAATCAGCATCCATAGTAATAATGACATCGCCTTGTGCTTTGGCAAAACCAGCATGTAACGCTTGCGATTTGCCGAAGTTTTTCATAAAACGAATGCCTTTTACGTGTGGATTTTCGTGAGCAAATTGTTCAATACACTGCCAAGAATTATCAGTACTTCCATCGTCTAGAAAGATAATTTCGTAGGTGTAATGGTGCGTTTGCATCACTTTGATAATCCAAGTGTACAATTCGTTCAGTGATTCCTCTTCGTTCAGAAGTGGGATAAGTATGGATAGATTCATTTAAAATTATTCTTGAGATTTGCTTTTGAAAAATGCGGCCATTATTAAACCAATAATCGAACTAAAAACAAGACTTGAAAGAGAGCCTTTAATTAAACCTATTGTTGAATAAGGGTTGTTTTCTTTCATGTTTGCAATAGCTTCATTGATTGCTGCGGCAGGAGTGTTAAATTTTTGCATTGTTTCTACTGCACTTTTAATTGTTAGTTCTTTTACAGTGTCTTGAGCTGATGGGTCGATTACATTGAACAACAAAATGTTAAATGTAGTTCCAATCAATATTCCAATCAAACTACAGATGAAATAGGTAGTAAATGCTTCTTTAAAGCTAAAATGACCATTTAATTCCTTCTTTGTTTTTGAAAGTAAAACAATAGATATGATTAAATAAAAAGCGATACTCGATAATCCTAACCAGAGCGACGTAAATAGATTTATGTTGACAGCATAAATGGTGGCTGTAAATACTGCTGAAAAAACACCGGTTAGTATTCCATAAGTTACTCCATTTCTTTTAATAATTTCGTTTATCATGATGCGGAAGATTTAAAATTAATCTACAAATATAGCAATTCCCAATTTATTTGCTGCTAAAAATCGCGATTTAGCGATGGATAAAAAAAGTAGAGTAAAGATTTGTTTATTGAAAAATAAGTGTAAATTTGCACACTCAAAATAATAATGTAAAAACAAAAAGTTATAATTGGTTTATACCTTTTCTGTTCGAGGAAAAGCTTCAAAGCGCAATTATAATTGAAACTAATAAAAAAGAATTACGATGAAAAAAGGTGTACACCCAGAAAATTACAGATTAGTTGCTTTTAAAGACATGTCAAATGACGACGTTTTTATTACTAAATCTACTGCAGAAACTAAAGAAACTATCACTGTTGATGGTGTAGAATATCCAGTTGTTAAAATGGAGATTTCTAGAACATCTCACCCTTTTTATACAGGTAAATCTAAATTAATTGATACTGCAGGACGTATCGATAAATTCAAAACTAAATACGCAAAACACATTAAATAATTTTAATTCGTTTCTTAGTATACAAAGCCTCGCAATAAGCGGGGCTTTTTTATTTAAAAACTTTGTAACTTTGAAGCTTTATAACTTTGTAATTTCTCAAAATGAATTATATCCTTTTTGACGGTCCTGCACGAAATGCCCTTTTGCCATTTACTTTCACACGCCCAGTGGCTGATATTTTAATTGGAATTTTGACTATTCGTCAAAAATGGGAAGCCTATTTGGGTTCTACAACAACGACTGTGACAGAAGAATACCTTTCGAAAAAATATCCTATGGTCGAAATGGAGCAAAACGTGATGATTAACGCTTCGTTTTTGCCTAATCCAACTTTGGTTGGAATGATTCAGAATTTAGAATCCAATCAAGCTATTTTTAAAGGAGAAGAAGTGATTGCTTTCTTTACCCATGAGGAACAAGATGAGGTTAATTTTGACACCTATGAAATACTAGAATATATCGATGAGTGTTTAAAGGTTGAACATACTTGGGATATTTTTTCTAAAAATGATGTTGCTCTTCGTGCTGATTTTGAGTTGTTGACTCAAGATAGAAAATCACAACCCATTCCAAAATCAGTGAACGTGATTGCTCCTGAAAATATTTTTATTGAAGAAGGTGCAACATTAGAGTTTGTGACTTTGAATGCTGCTACAGGACCTATTTATATTGGTAAAAATACTGAGATCATGGAAGGTTCTGTGATCCGTGGGCCTTTTGCTTTGTGCGAAGGGGCAGGGGTAAAACTCGCTACTAAAGTCTATGGAGCTACTACTGTTGGTCCGTATTCTAAAATTGGGGGAGAAGTGAATAATTCGGTTTTATTTGGTTATTCTAACAAAGGGCATGACGGATTTTTAGGGAATTCCGTTTTAGGAGAGTGGTGTAATATTGGTGCAGATAGTAACAATTCCAACCTTAAAAATAATTATGAAGAAGTGAGATTGTGGAGTTACGAAACCGAAGGTTTTGCAAAAACCGGCTTGCAATTTTGTGGTTTAATGATGGGTGATCATAGCAAGTGTGGTATTAATACTATGTTCAATACAGGAACAGTAGTAGGGGTGAGTGCCAATATTTTTGGTAGTGGTTTCCCTCGTAATTTTGTACCGAGTTTTTCTTGGGGTGGTGCCGCTGGATTTACAACTTATACAACAAGTAAAGCTTTTGCTACGGCTAGGTTAGTCATGAGTCGTAGGAATGTTGATTTTGACGAAAAAGAACAAGCTATTTTAGAACATGTTTTTGAGGAAACCAAAAAGTGGCGAAAGGAATAACTTCATCTTATACTAAAAAAACTCGCATTAATTGATGCGAGTTTTTTATTTATTTCACCCTAATAAAATTATCTTTTAGTTTGATTTCTTTCATTCGTTTGTCGTTGGGACTTCTTCGATAAACGAGAATATCTTTCTCTGTACTTTCTGTTATAAAAAGTAGTTTAGCCATGAGACTAGCCAAAGCGACTTCTCTTCGTTTTACCACGGTAGTAAAATTATCCATTTGAACTTCATTTTCATACAAATGATTCAATTCATTAAGCGGAATAAAACGTTGTCTGTTTTGAACCAAATAGTCTAGGATGCGCAACTCTGCCTCTTCAAATGTATCTAGTAGTTTCCCTTTGTAATAATAATTGGATTCATCTGTTTTAAAAGTAATACCATTAAAGGGTTTGAAATTAGGTTTTCTTTTACCGAAATAGAATACCAAACTTACTATTCCTAAAATACTCAAGATAGTTGTTAAAATAGTAGTTACCTCCAAGTTTTGATACCAAGGCAATAAGAATACTTGTTGGTCGACCTGTTTGCCTAAAAATTCTTGTAATGGAGTGCGTAATAAACTTTTAACTCCATCACCATCTTTATAAATATAAACTACTTCATTAGTCTTGTAGTCGTAAAAGGATTGTTCAACGCTTTTTGCTTTTCCCTTAAATGTTGTAATTGTATTCTTTTTCAAATCAACTTCATAAACATAAGAATATTCCATTAATGGAATGATATATAATTTTTCATTAATGATGAAACTTGAAGCGATCCCGTCTTTTGTGTTACTATTTATTGTACTGTTGAACTTTCCAATTTTTGACCATGTCATAGAGGGTAAATGTAGTTTCCATACAATTGGCTCAACCCCTTTATTTTGCAAAAAATTGTCTTCGTCTTTTTCGTAACCACCAAAAACATAAAAATCATCTTTTACAATTACACTTAAGGCAAATCTTCTAGGGCTAGGAGGAACTCCAAAAGTTTCTTCTTCTTCCCATTCTTTTGATTGTATATTATATTTGGTTAGGATGTTTTTATAAGTAAACAAGCCGTAACCCCCGAAGAAGTATATCTTATTTTTATAAGTAAAAGTGCTTGCAAAATATTGATTTCGGTGCAAGAAAGAGTTGTCTACTCTAACGATAGAATCATTTCTCCATTCTAATACGGCACCACAACCACGATAAACAAGGTAGGTTTTATTGTATATTGAAAAAGGCAAGTAATCTTTTAAAACGCTTGGATAGGGCGTGTGTGAAAATTGATGTTGTTGTATAGGATTTCCTTTATACAGTAGGGAATCTTTTAGTATTAAAATGGCTTGACCAGATTTTGCTTCTTTAAAAAGGAGATGTTCCGTGCTTCGACCTAGTATAGGTTGGGCTTGGCAGGTTGTTAAAGCAATTAAGAAAATAAATACGAATCGTTTCATAGACGGTATTGTTTCGAAAATTTTCTCTAAATTATTGTTTTTTTATAAATTACAAAATAATTTCACTTCTTGAATGTAATTGATTTCGCACATAGTTAATCACCGTGATGAATTCGTATTTCAATTTTTTAGGAATGCGTTTCTCAATGACGGTATTATTTTTTAAAATAATTTGTAGTCGGTAGGTTTTAAAATCGAGGGTATTCATTACTACAAAGTTAATACAGAAAATTAAAACAGATAAAATTGACAATTCTAAGTTAAGGTATTGCAAACAAAACAGCGTAAAAATAAAGTAACCAATCAAAAAGCTTTTGAATACAAACAGCCGTTGCTGGATATTAATATGAATTTTAGTAATATCAGCAAATGGAATTTGTTCTTTGTTACTTGATTTGGGATTCAAAATGATACCGTTTGATGCAATTGTTATTATTGCATTGGTTTGTTTTGAAATCATAATGTGTGGGGTTAATAAGGTTAATCGATGTTGCCATTGATTTACAAATGTAAATTTCAGAATTACGGTTTGTTTATTTTGAAAAAATACACGAAACAATATTTTCTACTATTTTTAATAATATAAATTATTGGTAATCAGTATTTTTAAAAATATAGGTTTTAGAAGATTTAGTTGGTTTTAATCTGTGTTACTTCTTTTTCAGTAACGCATTAAATGTGTTTTTGATGATTATTAATGCAATTTGATTTGATTTTTCACCACATACCTGCCTGCCACAGGCAAGGAAGTATCGATTAGTTAGGAAAAAGAGTTTAAGTAATCTCTTTAATTTCATCCCTATGGGACTTCTGTTCTAATACAGACTACCTAATTACCAGGCTTTTGTCCCTACGGGACAGTGTGTGAAAAATAAAAAAGATATAAAAACTCTAATTTATCCTAAAAAAATCCCGTTAGGGATTCTATTTTGGTATTGGACGAACTTGTCTAACTTAATGTCCCGTAGGGACAATATCTATTTGTTGTATAAACCCTTGGGTGAAATTACCATAAACGTCTCCCGACGCTTTGGGATTTAGTGAAAGAAAATCTGCAAATCTGCGGCCCGATTGCTTCGTGGTTTTTCTTCGTTATTAAAAATCTTCACACAATACATTCAAACAACGAGGGATTTGAATTATATTTGCGCCTTCAAAAACGGGAGGTTGAATGATCGATTTTCCAATATACAATTCCACTACGCAATGATTACAGTTAACGATATTTCGGTGCAATTTGGCGGAACAACACTCTTTAGTGATGTTTCTTTTGCCATTAATGAAAATGATAAAATTGCCCTTATGGGTAAAAATGGAGCGGGAAAATCGACGCTTTTAAAAATTATTGCTGGTCACAGTAAACCTTCGACAGGTTCTATTTCGGCTCCCAAAGAGGCGGTAGTAGCTTATTTGCCACAGCATTTATTGACTACGGACGGAGCGACTGTAATGGAAGAAACGTCTAAGGCGTTTGGTGAAGTTTTTAAAATGAAAGATGAAATTGACGCTATTAATGAACAATTGACCATTCGTACAGATTATGAAAGTGATGAGTACATGAAGTTGATTGAGCGTGTTTCGGATTTGAGTGAGAAATACTACGCTATTGAGGAAGTGAATTATGAAGCCGAGGTAGAGAAAATCTTGCTAGGTTTAGGGTTTGTTCGCGAAGATTTTACACGTCAAACTTCGGAGTTTTCTGGAGGTTGGAGAATGCGTATCGAATTGGCTAAAATTTTATTGAAAAAACCCGATTTGATTTTGCTCGATGAGCCAACGAACCACATGGATATTGAAAGTATTCAGTGGTTAGAAGATTTCTTGGTCAATCAAGCCAAAGCAGTAGTGGTGATTTCGCACGATAGAGCTTTTGTAGATAACATTACCAATCGTACTATAGAAGTAACTATGGGACGTATTTATGATTATAAAGCCAAGTATTCTCATTATTTAGAATTGCGAAAAGACCGTCGTATGCACCAGCAAAAAGCCTACGATGAGCAACAAAAAATGATTGCCGATAATAGAGCTTTTATTGAACGTTTTAAAGGGACTTTTTCTAAAACAGATGCGGTACAATCGCGTGTGAAGATGCTAGAAAAACTAGAAATCGTTCAGGTGGATGAAGTTGATACATCCGCTTTGAAATTGAAATTCCCACCAGCAGCTCGTTCTGGGCAATATCCAGTGATTGTGAAGGAATTGTCTAAATCGTACGGTGATCATGTGGTGTTTAAAGATGCTAATTTAGTTATTGAACGCGGACAAAAAGTCGCTTTTGTTGGAAAAAATGGAGAAGGTAAATCAACTATGATTAAAGCTATCATGAAGGAAATAGGGATTGATAGTGGTAGTGTGGAAATAGGTCACAATGCCCAAATAGGTTATTTTGCTCAAAATCAAGCGGCATTATTGGATGAAAATCTTACTATTTTTGAAACTATTGATAGTATTGCAGTAGGAGAAATTCGTACGCAAATCAAAAATATTTTAGGCGCTTTTATGTTTCAAGGTGATGATATTACTAAGAAAGTGAAAGTGCTTTCTGGAGGAGAAAAAACGCGTTTGGCGATGATTAAATTGTTGTTAGAACCTGTTAACTTGTTGATTCTCGATGAACCTTCGAATCACTTGGATATGAAAACCAAAGACATTATCAAAGATGCGTTAAAAGATTTTGATGGCACTTTGATTTTAGTATCGCACGACCGTGACTTCTTGGACGGTTTAGCCACCAAAGTTTTTGAATTTACTAACAAAAGGGTGGTAGAACACTTTGAGGATGTAGCTGGTTTCTTGGCGCACAAGAAAATGGAAAACCTGAGAGAAATAGAGAAGTAGGTTTATTGTGACATTTAGCATTTGTTCTTTTCGAGTCAATACCTAACCCGTTGGGTGTAATTATTAAAAACGTCAATTCGAGTGTTTTTTGTGCAATGAAATGGAACAAAAAATGTATCGAGAAACCTTTAGGTTCAACGTAGTTAATCGTTTTTAATAACATTTCACTTGTTTTCGATACGATTTTCTGACGAAAATCACTCGAACTGCCGTGAAATTTTCATCAAAAACTAATTTTACCCAACGGGTTCAACACTTAATAAAAATATCCTTATTTTTACATTGAAGTAATGGTTTTTTGAAAATGAATAACAAAAAGATTTCGGTTTATTTCATGCCTGGATTGGCGGCTAGTTCGTTGATTTTTGAGCGTATTGTTTTGCCGGACTCGCTTTTTGAAGTACATTTTTTAGATTGGGAATTACCTATAGCAAATGAATCTTTAAAGGATTATGCCAAACGAATAGCTGAAAAAATCACAGCGTCAAATCCTGTTTTGATTGGTGTTTCTTTCGGAGGAATTTTGGTGCAAGAAATGGCAGATTTTTTGAATCCACTGAAGGTCATTATTATTTCGAGTGTGAAATCAAATATAGAATTCCCTCGCCGAATGAAAATTGCCAAAACTACGAAAGCGTACAAATTAATTCCAACATCGATTTTTTCGAATATGGAAAAGTTGAGTGCTTTTTCTTTTGGGAAATCCATAGCACATCGATTGAAATTATATGAAAGGTATCTTTCGGTTCGCGATGTACATTATTTGGATTGGGCTATAGAACGCATTGTATTGTGGGATATAACCCAAGTTGATCCGAATGTAATTCACATTCACGGCGATGCCGATGAGGTGTTTCCAATTCAATACATTAAAGATTGTATTGTAGTAAAAGGCGGAACACACATCATGATTTTAAGTAAATACAAATGGTTGAATGAAAATTTACCTGCAATAATTTTAGGTGAGTTTTCTAAATAAAAATAGAATAAATGAAAAAACAAACAACAACGATTCGTAAATCGTTTCTTTTAATTGGAATAGTGCTAATCAGCGGTCTATTTATATTTGCTTCTAAATTAGAATTTCCCGGTAATTGGATAGCTCGTTTTAATCCGAATTATTTTCCAGCCCAAATTGATTTTGCAGGAGAAAGAGTGCCGTTGCAAATTGCAGATGTGCAAGAACGTTTGGATAGAGAATTATTGGTGAACAAGCATTTGAACGCTTCGACTTTATTAATTTTAAAAAGAGCGCACCGTGCTTTTGCAATCATCGAACCTATTTTAAAGAAAAATGGAATTCCAGATGATTTTAAGTATGTTGCCGTGATTGAAAGTGGTTTGGTCAATGTAGTTTCTCCAGCTGGCGCTAAAGGAATTTGGCAGTTTATGCCTGATACGGCTAAAGAAATTGGTTTAGAAGTGAATGAGAATATTGACGAACGCTATCACTTGGAAAAAGCGACGGAAGCGGCTTGTGCTTATTTTTTGAAAGCCAAAGAAAAATTTGGCAATTGGACTTTAGTGGCAGCGTCTTACAATGCGGGTGGAACCGGAATCAAAAAGCAATTGGATATTCAAAAAGTTTCTAATTACTATGATTTATTGCTAAATGACGAAACTTCTCGTTATGTGTTCCGAATTTTAGCCTTGAAACAAATTATGGAACATCCAGAACAATACAGTTTTCCAATTACAGAGGAGGAGCAATACAAAATAGTAGCTACTAAGAAAATTACAATTGATAGTTCGGTAACCGATTTGGCTAGTTTAGCACTTCAACAAGGGATTAATTATAAAATATTGAAGATTCATAATCCGTGGCTGCGCACCACTAAGATGGTGAATCCTACGAATAAAAAATACCAATTGGAAATTCCATTGGAAGGATATTAAAAAAAAAGAGGCGATATACATCGCCTCTTTTTGTATTATATTTTTTTCATTTGTTCTTTCATCATGCTGATTTGTTCTTTCAGCATGTTTTGCTTGTCCAGTTTCTTGGCCTCATTCAACAGCGATGTAGCTTCTAATTTTCTTCTTCTAGACATTGCAATGCCAGCAAGGTTTAATTTGGCTACAGCCAAATCCATATCCATAGACAATCCCAACTCAATTGCTTTTTTGAAAAATTTCTCTGCTTGATTGATATTGGTTTGCGAAAGCATAATACCGTGAAGGTAATTGAAATAGCCTTGTTGTTTTTGAACCAAAGCACCTTCGGGGTTTTTGATTTTGTCTAGCCATTTTTTAGCACCTTCAAAATCTTGTTTTCTTAACTTTAAGAATGCCAATAAAATAAATTCGTTTTTGAAATATAAAAAAACGGGTATGATGGATAGTAGTAAAAGGAATATTCCATTTCCAATGTTACTTTCAGTAAATTGCCAAATACCTGTTGCAATAATCAGCACGGCAAGAATAAGTTTGATATTTTTATGAAACATAATAGGTTTGATTTTGTGATTGCAAAGATAGTAAAAGGAATTAAAAATATTTTTATAAAACTACTTGCTAGAAAAAAAAGTCTTTGTATATTTGCACTCGGTTTTAGAATAACGGTTATTCAAAAACTAGAAGACATATAAATAAAGATTTTAAAGATACAAACCAATGAGCAAAAGAACGTTTCAACCATCGAAAAGAAAAAGAAGAAATAAACACGGATTTATGGACAGAATGGCTTCTGCTAATGGAAGAAAAGTTCTTGCAAGAAGAAGAGCTAAAGGAAGACATAAATTGACTGTTTCTAGCGAACCTAGACACAAAAAATAATGGTTATTCTATAATCAATATTAAGCCGTTACTATTTTTTAGTAACGGCTTTTTTTTGAAAATTTAAGCGAATACGTTTTAGTTCAGTTGTGCTTATCTTAGTTGTAACTTAAATCGAATTACAAAACCTCAAAAACAAACACACAAATTATACTACAATGCCAAAAGACACATCCATTAAATCCGTTTTGATAATAGGTTCAGGTCCTATTGTAATTGGTCAAGCTTGCGAATTTGATTATGCTGGTTCACAATCGGCACGTTCTATTCGAGAGGAGGGAATCGAAGTGATATTAATCAACTCGAATCCAGCGACGATTATGACTGACCCATCTATGGCTGATCATGTTTACTTGAAGCCTTTGACAACCAAGTCAATTATCGAAATTTTAAAAGCGCACCCACAAATTGATGCGGTATTGCCAACAATGGGTGGACAAACAGCATTGAACTTGTGTTTAGAAGCAGAAGAAAAAGGAATTTGGGAAGATTTTGGGGTAAAATTAATTGGGGTTGATGTGAACGCCATCAATATTACCGAAGACAGAGAGCAATTCAAACAATTATTAAATAAAATAGGAGTGCCTTATGCGCCTGCCAAAACAGCTACATCTTTTTTGCAAGGAAAAGAAATAGCGCAGGAGTTTGGTTTTCCGTTAGTTATTCGTCCATCGTTTACTTTAGGGGGTACAGGAGCGGCTTTTGTACATAAAAAGGAAGACTTTGACGAGTTATTAACTAGAGGTTTGGAGGCGTCTCCAATTCACGAAGTATTGATTGACAAAGCGTTGTTGGGTTGGAAAGAATATGAATTGGAATTGTTGAGAGATAAAAATGACAATGTAGTTATCATTTGTTCTATCGAAAATATGGACCCAATGGGAATCCATACTGGAGATTCTATTACCGTAGCACCAGCGATGACATTATCAGATACTACTTTCCAGAAATTACGTGATATGGCCATTTTGATGATGCGTAGCATCGGAAATTTTGCGGGAGGTTGTAATGTACAATTTGCGGTTTCGCCAGACGAAAAAGAAGATATTGTAGCGATTGAAATTAACCCTCGTGTGTCTCGTTCTTCAGCATTGGCATCTAAAGCAACGGGATATCCAATTGCTAAAATCGCTTCAAAATTAGCTTTAGGATACAACTTAGATGAATTGCAAAACCAAATTACAAAATCTACTTCGGCTTTATTTGAGCCAACATTGGATTATGTAATTGTAAAAATACCACGTTGGAACTTTGACAAATTTGAAGGTGCTGATAAAACATTAGGACTTCAAATGAAATCAGTAGGTGAGGTAATGGGAATTGGACGTTCGTTCCAAGAAGCCTTACACAAAGCCACTCAATCACTGGAAATCAAAAGAAATGGTTTAGGTGCTGACGGGAAAGGATATACTAATTACGAACAAATTATCGAAAAACTGATGCATGCAAGTTGGGATCGTGTTTTTGTGATTTATGATGCCATTGCAATGGGAATTCCGTTGAGCCGCATTCATGAAATCACTAAAATAGATATGTGGTTCTTGAAACAATACGAGCAATTATTTACTTTAGAAAAAGAAATCGCTACCTATAAAGTTGAATCTCTACCTAAAGAATTGTTGCTTGAAGCTAAACAAAAAGGATTCTCAGACAGACAAATTGCACACATGATGGGCTGTTTGGAAAGTCAGGTACATACCTTGCGTATGGATATGAATATTAATCGTGTATTCAAATTAGTAGATACCTGTGCGGCTGAGTTTAAAGCGCAAACCCCATACTATTATTCTACTTTCGAGGCTGAAATTGAAAAGCCAAACGGAGAACGTTATGTTCACAATGAAAGTATTGTTACGGATAAAAAGAAAATCATCGTTTTAGGGTCAGGCCCAAATAGAATTGGACAAGGAATTGAGTTTGATTACTCTTGTGTTCACGGGGTACTTGCTGCCAAAGAATGTGGGTATGAAACGATTATGATTAACTGTAATCCTGAAACGGTTTCAACCGATTTTGATACGGCTGATAAATTGTATTTTGAACCTGTTTTCTGGGAGCATATTTATGACATTATCCAACATGAAAAACCAGAAGGTGTTATTGTGCAGTTAGGTGGTCAAACCGCTTTGAAATTAGCAGAAAAATTATCTAAATATGGAGTAAAAATCTTAGGAACTAGTTTCGATGCTTTGGATTTAGCCGAAGACAGAGGGCGTTTCTCTGATTTATTGACCGACTTGAATATTCCTTTCCCTAAATTCGGAATTGCAGAAACTGCTGATGAAGCGTCTGCTTTAGCAGATAAATTGGATTTCCCACTATTGATACGTCCTTCGTATGTATTGGGAGGTCAAGGAATGAAAATTGTCATCAACAAACAAGAATTAGAAGAACATGTAATTAGTTTGTTGAAGTCGATTCCAGGGAATAAACTGTTGTTAGATCACTATTTAGATGGTGCTATTGAAGCCGAAGCCGATGCTATTTGTGATGCTGATGGAAACGTATACATCATTGGAATTATGGAGCATATCGAACCTTGTGGAGTACACTCGGGAGATAGTAATGCGACTTTACCACCGTTCAATTTGGGCGAATTTGTTATGCAACAAATTAAAGACCATACGCATAAAATAGCTGTTGCTTTGAAAACAGTTGGATTGATCAATATCCAATTTGCTATCAAAAATGATATTGTTTACATTATTGAGGCCAATCCAAGAGCCTCTAGAACGGTTCCTTTTATTGCTAAAGCTTATGGCGAACCCTACGTGAATTATGCCACTAAAGTAATGCTAGGAGCGAATAAAGTAACTGACTTTACATACAATCCAC
The DNA here is from genome assembly GCF_029866485.1 of Flavobacterium keumense. Lineage (NCBI taxonomy): Bacteria > Pseudomonadati > Bacteroidota > Flavobacteriia > Flavobacteriales > Flavobacteriaceae > Flavobacterium > Flavobacterium keumense. The sequence continues at coordinate 2,378,994 of NZ_CP092332.1, read as the reverse complement.
AGTTGAAAGGATTTGCTATCAAGCAACCTGTTTTTTCGTTCAGTAAATTTCATAATGTAAATAAAGCTTTAGGTCCCGAGATGAAATCTACGGGAGAAAGTATTTTGTTTATTGATGACTTAAAAGACGATCAATTCTATGAATTGTATTCTCGTAGAAAAATGTATTTGAGTAAATAAAACTTAAATATAGATTTATAATAAGCCTCTGAAAAGAGGCTTTTTTTATGACATATTGCTTAATTAGGAGATTAGATCATAAAAATAGCGTATAGTTTGGTTTTTAAATTAGCTTCGTATTGTTTTTTAGTTTACATTTGTTTAACAAAAATTAAAAAACAATGAACAACGTCAAGAACGTATTCAGTATCAAGGATCTCGAAAATTTATCTGGGATAAAAGCACATACGATTCGTATTTGGGAAAAAAGATATAATATCTTACAGCCAATGCGAACGGATACGAATATTCGTTTGTATGATTTAGCAAGTTTACAAAAGTTACTTAATATTACTTTGTTGCACAATTATGGGTATAAAATCTCTAAAATAGCTACATATAAGCCTGAAGATATTCCTAATCTTGTTCGTGAAATTGTAACCAACAAAACAGCCAAAAGTCATGCATTAAGTGAGTTTAAAATGGCAATGATGCATTTTGACCAAGAATTATTTTTCAAAACATACAATTGGTTGATGGCTGAAAAATCGTTTAGGGAAATTTTTTATGAAGTTTTGGTTCCATTGATGCAAGAATTAGGGGTGTTGTGGCAAACAGATACTATTTCGCCTGCTCATGAACATTTTATTACTTTTTTAATTAAACAAAAGTTATTAATTCAAACAGAACAGTTGCAGGTATTGAAACCTACTAAAACGGATAAAATTTTTGTTTTGTCTTTGCCTATGAATGAAATACATGAATTAGGATTAATGTATTTGAATTACGAGATTCTTGCTAAGGGATATAAAACTATTTATTTAGGAGAAAGTATGCCTATTTCGAATTTAAAAGACTTAAAAAGACATTTTGATTCGATTGTATTTGTTTCTTATTTGACGGTTCAACCTGATCGAGAAACAGTTAATGACTATGTTCTAGAAATGAAAAAGGAATTAGAAGATGAAACTACACAAATTTGGTATATCGGAAGAATGGCGGCGTATATCGATACTAGAAATTTATCAGAAAACATGTCTGTATTTAGTTCCATAGAATCGTTGGTAAAGTCTGTCTAAATTTGTTTAAATAGGAAAAATAATGATTGTATCTAAAACAATAGCAATTATAGGGTCAGGGTTTTCATCTTTGGCAGCCGCATGTTATTTAGCACAAAGTGGTCATAAAGTAACGGTTTATGAAAAAAATACATCGATAGGTGGTCGTGCTCGTCAGTTAAAAAGAGATGGATTTACTTTTGATATGGGACCAAGCTGGTATTGGATGCCCGATGTTTTTGATCGTTTTTTTGCTGATTTTGGGAAGAAAACAACTGATTATTATGAGTTGATTAAATTGTCTCCAGCGTATCGAGTATATTTTGGAATCAATCAATTCATTTCTATTGCAGATAATTTACCTGAAATTGTAGCTACTTTTGAATCTATTGAAAAGGGAAGCGGAGCTGTTTTGGAACAATTTATGGCTGAAGCTCGTTCCAACTATGAGATTGCCATTAAAGACTTAGTGTACCGTCCAGGAGTTTCTCCTTTAGAACTCATTACTTTAGAAACGGCTAAAAAAGTAGGTCAATTTTTTAGTAATATTAGCCGAGATGTTCGCAAGAAATTCAAGAATGAAAAATTGATTCAAATTTTAGAATTTCCCGTTTTATTCTTAGGAGCAAAGCCTTCAGATACGCCTTCTTTTTATAGTTTTATGAACTATGCCGACTTTGGTTTGGGAACTTGGCATCCGAAAACCGGTATGTTTGATGTAGTTCGAGGTATGGAAAGTTTAGCTACCGAATTGGGGGTTCAATTTGTAACGAATGCAGCCATTGAAAAAATTAGTGTTGAAAATAAAATTGCCAAAGGAATTGTAGTCAATGGTAAAACTATCTATTCAGATGTGGTTTTAAGTGGTGCCGATTACCATCATACAGAAACCTTATTGGAAAAGCAATACCGTGTTTACTCAGAAAAATATTGGGATAGCCGTGTATTTGCACCGTCTTCTTTGTTGTTTTATGTTGGGTTCAATAAAAAAATAGAAAACATTTCGCACCACGCATTATTTTTTGATACCGATTTTAACCAACACGCCAAAGATATTTACGATACATCAAAATGGCCTGTAGAGCCTTTGTTTTATGCTAATTTTCCTTCAGTGACTGATCCTACTGCTGCACCTGAAGGTATGGAATCTGCATTCTTCTTAATTCCACTTGCACCTGGTATAGAAGATACAGAAGCCTTACGTGAGGAATATTTCCATAAAATTATGGATCGTTTTGAGTTGTTGACACAACAAGAGGTTCGAAAAAACATTATCTTTAAACAATCGTTTTGTAAAAATGATTTTGTACAAGATTATAATTCGTATAAAGGGAATGCCTATGGTATGGCTAATACCTTATTACAAACCGCATTTTTAAGACCTAAGTTAAAGAGTAAAAAGGTAAATAATCTCTTTTTTACAGGACAATTGACTGTGCCTGGTCCCGGAGTTCCACCCGCTTTAATTTCGGGGAAATTAGTTTCAGAATTAATTAATAAACAATTTTCAAAAGCCTAACTATGAAACAGTTATTTGACACCGTATCCTTTAAATGCAGTAAACTGGTAACTAAAAATTACAGTACTTCATTTTCTTTGGCCGTTTATATGCTTTCGCCAAGTATAAGAGAGGCAATTTATAGCATATATGGTTTTGTTCGTTTTGCAGATGAAATTGTAGATTCTTTTCATGGATATGAAAAAGAAACTTTGATTACTGATTTTGAAACAGAATATTACAAAGCATATCATTCCGGAATTAGTTTAAATCCTATTTTGAATTCGTTTCAGCTTACAGTAAAGAAGTATTCTATTTCGGATGATTTAATTCAGGCTTTCCTAAGAAGTATGAAGCTGGATTTAGTCAAAACCGAATACCACAGCAAAGAAGAATACGAGGAATACATATATGGATCTGCCGATGTGGTAGGTTTAATGTGTTTACAAGTTTTTGTGAATGGAGATGCTGTAAAATATAATGCATTGAAAGAGGAAGCGATGCGACTAGGTTCGGCATTCCAAAAGGTAAATTTCTTACGGGATTTAAAAGACGATAACTTGGTACTGAACCGAACGTATTTCCCAGGAGTCGATTTGAATTCTTTTGATGAAAAAGCAAAAAAGGCTATTATTAGTGAGATTCAGGAAGATTTTAGAGTAGCTTTTCAAGGGATTACTAAATTGCCTATGGAAGCTAAATTTGGTGTTTATACCGCTTATGTGTATTATAAAAAGTTGTTAAATAAATTAGAAAAAACACCAAGCCATAAAATTGGAACAGCTCGAATCCGAGTTTCTAATTATACCAAAGCAGGTTTACTGGCCCAGTCTTTTGTGACTTATAAATTAAAATTAGTTTAAAATTTAATTCTAAATACAATGAATGAAATACAGTTTTTTCTGATTTTCTTGATTACTTTTTTATTGATGGAATGTGTTACTTGGTGTACTCATAAATATGTGATGCATGGCTTTATGTGGTATTTTCACGAGGACCATCATCAGCCTAAATATGCTGCTATTTTTGAACGCAATGATGTTTTCTTTGTCATTTTTGCTATCCCAAGTATTTTGCTTTTCTATTTTGGCCTAGAGGACGGATTGAATTATAAATTCTTCATTGGCCTCGGAATTATGTTCTATGGTCTTTGTTATTTTTTGATTCACGATGTTTTGATTCATCAACGCTTTAAGTGGTTTAAAAATACAAATAACAAGTATTTGATTGGTTTGCGAAAAGCGCACAAAGTACATCATAAACATTTGGGAAAAGAAGATGGGGAGTGTTTTGGGATGCTATTTGTTCCTTTTAAATATTACAAAATTTAAGATGAAAGTATACACTAAAAAAACAGAGCAATTCGTAAATGCCAGTTTAGAAGAATGTTGGTCTTTCTTTTCTAGCCCGCGCAATTTACAAAAAATCACACCAGAATCAATGGGATTTCAGATTACTGATTTTGATGAGAAAAATATGTATGCGGGCCAAATTATTCAGTATAAAGTGTCGCCTCTTTTCGGAATTAAACTGAGATGGGTAACTGAAATTACTTTTGTGAAAGACAATAGTTATTTTATAGACGAACAACGCTTTGGGCCTTATACTTTATGGCATCACAAACACTTTTTTGAGCCTACTGAGAATGGTGTTTTAATGACCGATTTAGTACATTATGCGTTGCCTTTAGGGTTTATTGGCAGGATTATGAATGCTTTGGTAGTTAAAAATAAATTGAAAGCTATTTTTGATTATCGAAAAGTGAAGGTAGACGAAATATTCAATACAAAATAATGGCTAAACAAGAAGTTTCTTTTTTTTGGTTTCGGCGCGATTTACGATTGGATGATAATGTTGGTTTATTCCAAGCCTTACAATCTAAATACCCTGTTATTCCTGTATTTATTTTTGATGAAACTATTTTGGAGCGTTTGCCTAATAATGACGCTAGAGTTGGTTTTATTCATGAATCCTTGGCTAATATCAATCAAAAGTTAAGTGAATTCGGTAGTTCACTTTTGGTAAAAAAGGGAAAACCATTAGAAGTTTGGACTCACTTAATTAATGAATATTCCATTCAAGGAGTATTTTGGAATAAAGATTATGAACCGAGTGCTATTCAACGCGATTTGTCTGTTGACAAATTATTGACTTCCAATGGAATACAATCGTCGGCATTTAAAGACCAAGTTATTTTTGAAGAAGCCGAGATTGTGAAAGTAGATGGTTTGCCTTATACCGTATATACTCCGTTTAAAAACAAATGGTTAGAAAAATATAAATCCATCGCACCAGTGCCAGAATTTGATGCGGTACCGTATTTTTCTAATTTTTTCAAAAGCGATTTTGACTTTCCTAGTTTGGAGCAAATAGGTTTTACAACTAGTCCGATTAAGGTAAAACCTCATAACTTAAAATGGGTAGCTAACTATAACGAAACACGTGATTTCCCAGCCTTAGATAGTACCTCGTATTTGTCTCCTCATTTGCGTTTTGGCACTGTTAGCATTCGAAAACTTGTGAATTGGGCTGCAAAAAAAAATGCTGTTTTCCTAAGTGAGTTGATTTGGAGAGAGTTTTTCATGCAAATTCTCTATCATTTTCCTAAAGTGCAAAATAAAAATTTTAAGTCGGCTTATGATGGTATTGAATGGCGCAATGACGTAGATGAATTCAAACGTTGGTGCGAAGGAAAAACGGGTTACCCAATGGTCGATGCTGGAATGCGTCAACTGAATGAAACCGGCTATATGCACAACCGAGTGCGTATGGTGGTTGCAAGTTTTCTTTGCAAGCATTTGCTAATTGAATGGCAGTGGGGCGAAGCCTATTTTGCCGAAAAATTATTGGATTACGAAATGGCTGCTAATGTAGGAAATTGGCAATGGGCAGCTGGAACAGGTTGTGATGCGGCTCCTTATTTTAGAGTGTTTAATCCTGATATTCAACAGAAAAAATTTGACGAAAAAGGAGTTTACATTCGGCAATGGATTAAAGAATTTGATTTGGGGTATGGCCAACCTATCGTAGATCACGTTATGGCAAGAGATCGTGCTATTGCTACTTACAAAGCAGGGATTTTGAAATAAAAAACTCCCGATACCTTTAAAAGTAATTCGGGAGTTCCAACCTAACCATAACTAACAATTTTAAATCTTTAGCTTAATTTGTTCGAAATTAAACTGATAAATTCTTTGCGTGTTTTGTCTTTTTCAAAAGCTCCAGTAAACGAGGAAGTAGTTGTTACTGAATTTTGTTTTTGAATGCCACGCATTTGCATGCACATGTGTTGTGCTTCTATAACAACTGCCACTCCAAGAGGTTCTAATGCAGCTTGAATACAATCTTTAATTTGGTCTGTCAATCGTTCTTGAACCTGCATTCTACGTGCAAACGCATCCACAATACGAGGTATTTTACTCAATCCAACTATTTTTCCATTGGGAATATAAGCCACGTGTGCTTTTCCAAAAAACGGCAACATATGGTGTTCACACATCGAATAGACTTCTATGTCTTTGACTACAATCATTTGTTTGTGGTCTTCGGTAAATAAAGCTGATTTTAATATTTCTAAAGGATCTAAACCGTAACCGTGGGTTAAATATTGCATCGCTTTAGCCACTCTTTCAGGTGTTTTTTCAAGCCCTTCACGAGTGACATCTTCGCCTAAATTTTCAATTATAGTTTTGTAATTATCGGATAAAATTTCAGTAACTTGGGTATTGTATTCTTCTTTTTTTTCGTAGTTTTTCATTTAGTATTTTTGAGGTGTTTATTAAATTTTAAAGCTGACAATACCATAATCCATTTCGAATATTTGTCCTGAAATAGATTTTGCTTTTTCAGAAATCAAAAAGTCAGCCATATTGGCTACTTCTTCGGGTTGTAAATAGCCTTTCATAGGATGGCGTTCTACCATGTTTTCTTTCATTCGGTCATTTCTCAAAATTCCCGAAGCCAAAGTCGTATCTGTAATAGTAGGTGCAATGGCATTAATGCGAATACTTGACGCCAATTCAGCACCTAATGATTTTACCAATCCTTCCACGCCCGCTTTTGCGGTAGCGATACTCGCGTGAAAAGGCATGCCTAATTTGGCTGCTACAGTACTAAACAATAGGATAGAAGGGTGGTTGCCTTTTTTTAAAGCAGGCAAGTATTTCTGAATTACTTTTACCGCTCCAATTACATTGATTTCAAAATCATTTCTAAAATCGTCAATGCTCAAACTTCCAATAGGTTTTAACGTAATAGAACCTGGGCTATAAATTAGGCTATCCAAACATTCAATTTCAGGAAGCGTATCTTGTAAAACATCTAACGAAAAATGTTTCAAGTTCGGATGCGTTATTCCTGGGGCGTTTCTACTTATGGTATATACCGTATTGCTTTCTAATTGTTGGAGTAAAATAGCATTGCCTATTCCTTTACTTCCGCCAATGATTAGTATTTTTTTCATTTTGTGATGGTTTAGCGTTTCGCTATTTTATTGTTATTTATTTGTCGTTGACGGCTGCATTTGAAACGTCCTTCTCTAAAATCACGTAATTTTTCGTGTTTGGTTTTTCGACCTTGTACTCTGGCTCGCCACATTCTAAAACTGGACGGTTTCATTTCAGCACGCATGAGGTCAATCACTTCTTGTTCTTTTAACCCAAATTGTAGTTGAATGGCATCAAATGTGGTTCTATCTTCCCAAGCCATTTCAATGACGCGGTCTTTTTCTATATCAGTTAATTCTTTTTTCATCAATTGTATTTTTGATAATTATGCACTATAATTTCAGCTTTCAAATCAAACAATAAATTGTATAAACCAAAGAAAGTTCGGTTCATATAAATGAAATGCTTAGAACCTCGATTGCCATTCATTTTTCTTAGATTAGTATCGTTTGCAAAGCGTTCTCCTAATTGCGCAATATTTTGAAAAAATACCTCGTCTGAAAAATCAAAAGTTTCCGATTGAAAAGGTTGTGTAAACAATGTCAATAAATCATAAAACATTGAAGTAAAATAAGCCACTTCTTCGGGCGTATCATCGGTGCGCAAGATTTCAAGTTCGAATAGTTTTTCGCTGAAAAGCGTTTTATTATCAATGATTTCTTTTTTAACCAATTCAAAATAGGGAATATAAAAATCGTTCGGAATGGCTTTCATACATCCAAAATCCAAAGCTACTAATTCCTGATTTTCGTTAACTAAGAAATTCCCCGGATGCGGGTCAGCATGTACTTTGCGCAACACATGAATTTGGTACATATAAAAATCCCAAAGCGCTTGACCCAGTTGATTGCCAACTTTAGCATTGGTATTTTCTTTGGTAAACTCAGACAGATGTAATCCCGTCATCCAATCCATGGTGATGATTCGTTCCGAAGAATATTCAGGATAGTAATTCGGGAAAACTAAATGGTCTATTTTTGAACAAGCGGCTACTACTTCCTGACTTTGTTTCAGCTCTAACAAATAGTTGGTTTCTTCAATTAACTTATCTTCTACTTCTTTAAAATATTTGTCTGAATCTTTGCCTTGCAAATTGAACATTCGAATGGCAATCGGTTTCACCAAAGCCAAGTCAGACGAAATGCTATTTGCTACACCAGGATACTGAATTTTTACAGCTAATTTTTTATTGTCTTTTACTGCCAAATGTACTTGTCCAATACTCGCTGCGTTCACCGAATTAGGATTGAATTCGTCAAAGATTTCATAAGGTGTTTTGCCTAAGTTCGATTTGAATGTTTTTAATACCAAGGGTGCTGAAAGTGGTGGAACCGAAAATTGTGACAATGAAAATTTTTCTACATAGGCTTGAGGCAAGAAGCTTTTGTCCATACTCAACATTTGCGCTACTTTCAAGGCACTTCCTTTTAGACTTTTTAGTCCGTCATAAATATCTTCGGCATTGTCTTCGTTCAGCTTATCGCGATTTAAAGTTGGGTTGACTACTTTTTCGCCATAGTATTTCAAATAATTGACTCCTACTTTGGCACCAGTTTGTACTAATTTGCTGGCGCGTTCTATTTTAGAAGTAGGAATATAATCGATAGTTTTCATTTAGTTGTGTTGTAATTTTTCTTTGAAGAGGAATTTTCCAAAATCAATTAGGCTTTCTAACGGAGTGGTATTCATTAATTCAAAAGAAGCTTTTACCGATTTTTCGATAAAAAGATCTGTCTTTTCAAAAGAGGCAGAGCTATCGTCTAACCAGAATTTCAAGGTCATCAATAGCTGGAACCAAGCCGATTCTTGTAAGGCTTTTTCTTGAATTTGTTGAAATTTCTCTTGTTTCAATCGGTATTCGTCTGAGATAATTCCACTTACAAAATCTTTAAAACCATTTCTTAAGCCAGATAATTGCATTAATCCTTTTAATGGATTTTTGTTTTCTTTCAAACTTAACACGACATAACTGCGGTTAGCGGTTAGTAATTCAAAAAAAGTAAAATAAAAACTTAGCATTTTACTTTTCATATCATAGTATTCATAGTCTTTGTCTTTTTCTAATAATGTCAAAGTTTTTTCTAAAAAGAGAATAAAAATTTCTTTTTCTATCCCTTCGATGCTACCAAAGAAGTTGTAAAACTCTGCTTCAGTCAATCCATTTGCTTTGGCAAAATGATAAACTGATTTAGGTTTTTCGTTATTTTCAAGGGTGTCTTGCATGAACATTGAAACTATTTTGTCTTTTGTCAAGGTTGATTTTTTAGTAGCCATTTTCAATTTGATTTCAAATTAGAGTATAAAGATATAAAATGTTTAACAAAATAATAAAAAAGTTAAACAAAATATTTATTTATATTTGTAATGAATTCAAAATGAAAAAAGATTCGGTTATGAAAAAAAATGTTGTATTGACTGGAGGGACTGGGTTTATTGGCAAAAAAATGACACAACTCCTTTTAGAAAATGGATTTTCAGTATCGATTTTGAGTCGTTCTGTTAATACGAATTCGGATGGTATTTCGTACTTTCAATGGGATGTTGATGCGGGAACAATTGATGAACAAGCCATTTTGAATGCTGATTATGTAATTCATTTAGCAGGGGAAAATATTGGCGCTAAGCGATGGACAACGGCTCGTAAGAAAGCGATTTTGGACAGCCGAGAAAAATCGACTCAGCTATTATACACTTGTTTGCAAAAAAATAATAAACAACTCGATGCCTTCATTTCGGCCTCTGGTGTTGGAATTTATGGGGTTATCAATGATGAATTAGTTTGTACAGAAACCACTCCAGCAGCTTCTGATTTTTTAGGATCGGTTTGCCAAAAATGGGAATCGGCAACTGCGCCTATTCACAATTTAGGCATTCGAACAGTGCAAATTAGAACAGGGTTGGTTTTAGGCAAAGGAGAAGGCGTTCTGAAGCAATTGGTTCCCTTATTTAAATATAAACTAGGCAGTGTAATAGGTTCTGGAAAACAATACATGCCCTGGATTCATATCGATGATTTGTGTCGAATTTATCTAGCCGCAATCACGAATTCTCAAATACAAGGACCCTACAATGCTGCTGTAAATGATGGAACTACCAATGCTATTTTTTCTGCCACTTTAGCGAAAGTATTTGGATATAGAATATGGTTGCCAAAGGTTCCGGCTTTTGTACTGCAATTGGTTCTAGGCGAAATGTCACAATTGGTTTTACAAGGTAGGAGAGTAGCCACTGACAAAATAGAGGAAACCGGATTTCAATTTCAATTTACTGATTTAGAAAAAGCGTTACGCCATTGTTTATCACACTAATTTTATTGTAGTGTGCAGTTCAAATGGATATGAACCGTTTTTGATATTTTTGGCAAAATCATAGTTGGGATTTTGATTTTAAAATCATCCGTATTCAAATCAAAATCAGAAGTAAGTTGTAGGCTGTTCGCGATTTTCTTAATTACCGTTTTTACAGTAATACTTTGGGTTACTCCATGAATTTTTATTTTACCGTTGATTGGTAAACCAATTCCTTCTGAAGAAATTTTAGTAAGATCTAAATTCAGTATAGTTCCTTTAAAAATAGCTCTTGGATATCGATCACTTTCCATATAAATTTCATTAAAATGGGTTTCCATCAACTCTCGTTTAAAATGAAAATCTTTTATTTTTACTACACAAGTAATGGTTTTGTCTTCTGAGTTTAAGACACATTTCACCGAATTATTTATTGCCTTTACTTCTTCAAAAAGCGGAACAGAAGCTTCAAAATTAATCGTGCCTGATTGTGTTGTCCATTTTTCCTGGGCCAACGAAAAGCAACTAATAAACAATAGTAGTATTGAAGTAATTTTTTTCATAAACCAAAGGAGTTAGTACCTAAAGTTACGAATTTTAATTGTGAACAGGATGAATTTTCTAATTTAATTCAATTGAAACATTGTATTTTTTAAGGCTTTCAATAGTTTCAATAGAACTGTAATCAAAAATTTCTTCGTGTAAGTCTCTTTCTTTTTTCAAGGCAATTTGTTTCAGACAATTGCAAAAACGCCGAACTTCCTTTAGATTCGAAATAATCAATCCAGGAACGGGTACACTATTGCCTTGCTTGTCTTTGGCAACCATGGTAAAATAAGAAGAATTACAATGTTTAACTATTCCGGTTTGTATATTTTCAGCTTCCACTCGTATTCCAATAATCATTGAACTTTTGCCTACATAATTGACACTAGCTTTCATAGTAACTAGTTCGCCTACTTCAATAGGCTTTAGAAAATTGACTGTATCTACCGAGGCGGTAACACAATAATTTCCTGAAAATTTTGAGGCACAAGCAAAAGCAATTTGATCCAATAACGACAAAATATACCCTCCGTGAATTTTTCCGCTAAAATTGGTGTGAGAAGGAAGCATCAGTTCAGAAATGCTGATGTATGAAGAGGCTACGGTTTTAAAGGTATTGTTCATGGTTTATGATTCTAATTGATTTTCGTCTTTGTCGGCTCGATTTAAAATAGTGTCAGGAAGTGCTTTCTTGGCTTTAGCACCCATTTTTTTCAAACGTTCAACACTGCTAATTAAGTTTCCTTTGCCCTCGACTAATTTATTCATTGCTCCTGCATATTCTACTTTACTTTCGTCGATTTTCTTTCCAATTTTAATTAAATCGGCTACGAAACCTTCAAATTTATCATACAAAGCTCCTGCTTGACGCGCAATTTCTAGGGCATTTTCTTGTTGTTTTTGATTGGTCCACATACTATCTATAGTACGCAAAGTAGCTAATAAAGTAGCTGGAGTTACTATGACAATATTTTTTTCAAAAGCCTTGTTGTACAACGAAGTGTCTTCGTTTAATGCCATAGCAAAAGCAGGTTCGATAGGAATAAATAGTAACACAAAATCAGGACTTTCAATTTGGTACAAGTCTTGATAATTTTTATTACCTAATTGTTCTACATGGCGTTTGATGGAAGTAACGTGTTCTTTGAGGTAGTTAGATTTTAGTTCCTCGTCTTCTTCATTGATGTATTTTTCGTAAGCGGTTAACGATACTTTTGAATCGACAATCATTTTTTTGCCATCAGGCAAATTAATGACTACGTCAGGAAACACTCGATTGCCATCGGCTGTTGTAAACGCTTGTTGAACTTCGTATTCTCGCCCTTTTTCTAAACCTGATTTTTCTAAAACGCGCTCCAATACCAATTCGCCCCAATTTCCTTGCATTTTGCTGTCGCCTTTCAGGGCTTTAGTCAAGTTGATGGTTTCTTTACTCATTTGAAGATTCATTTCGCGTAAGCCAAGAATTTGTTGGCGAAGAGCGGCGTGGTAATCAATACTTTCTTTGTGAGTGTCTTCGACTTTCTTTTCGAATAATTGGATTTTATCTTGCAATGGCGTCAAGATATTTTGCATGTTCTCTTTATTCTGCTCCGTAAATTTATTTGATTTTTCGTCTAATATTTTGTTGGCTAAATTTTCGAATTCTTTGGTGAATTTTTCTTGAAGCTGTTCTACTTCTTGTTTTTGTTCTTTGTTGCGTTCCCAAAGATTCTCAAAATCAACTTCTTTTTTGGATAATTGAATCGCCAAACTGTCTTTCTCATTTCGAATGACTTCTTTTTCGTTTCTTTCTTTTTCTAGGATTTCTTTGAAATTTTGAATTTGGGCTTGACCCGCTAAAACCTTTTCTTCTAAACTGATTTTTTCGGCGTGCATTTTGGCAGAGAAAATGAGTTTGCCAATGTAAATACCAATGGCTAATGCGATTATAAAAGCGAATAAAATAAGAAGAGTAGTTAGCATTTTTATTTTTTTATGGTGAGTAAAAGTAAGAAATTCTGAGTTGATTTAGAAAATCAATCCACACATTCCATAAGTAATAAGTCGCCCTCGTTATGTTCAATACTTACAATACCATCTTGGGCAACATAATTGCTACTTCCAGTTCGAAGGCCTAAGGTAAGACTGTCGCCTTGCAAAGGATAGAATAGGTTAGTAGATTGAATACCAGTAACATGACCTATTGGAATTAAAGAAATAGGTGTATTGGCAGGATACCATTTTTCAAATTTTTTAGGTAGTAAAAATATTTTAGAATGATCGTCCAAGATTACAATTTTCAAAGTATCTCGATACCGGATGATGTTAGTAATATTGGTTATGGTATGGTCTGCTCTTTTACCTGTTGCCCAAACTACATTTACAGCAGTAATGTTGCGCGAAATTAAATAATCAAATGCTTTCTCTAGGTCTGTTTTATCTTGATCTGGGGTATGGATAATTTCAATTGGGAATTGTTTGGTTTTGTATAGTTCTGGATTAAAATTTCGATCGAAATCTCCTAAAAGGATATCAACTTTGATATCTAATTCCATCACGCGTTCTATGGCAGAGTCAAGCACAACAACTAATGGAGACCATTCTAATAATTGTCCCAATAATTCAGATTGACATGCAGCTCCATTAGCTATAATTAAAGCTGGTTCTTGGTCATCTCTAACAATGTGATGTGAAGACATTTTGATTTTTTTTAGTAATGTAAAGGTATTAAATTAATTGTGGGTATAAAGTTGGATAAAATGGATGTTTCATTTATTGGACAGTATAATTTACGGTATCATATTCACTTAAAGAAAAATACCCTAACGGAAAATTTTCGGGATGAGTACTATTAATAATATTTCCCCTTACAGTAGCTGGAGGAGATTGGAAAGGGCTACCTCCACTATTACCTGCTATTGAAACAATAATATTCATGTAATTATAGTAGGTTTTTGAAATACCATAATGATTAATTTCTACCTTGTCACCAGGTTTTAAATTATCATTTTGTGAAATACTAAAAAATTCATTTCCACTAAAAAAACTATCGTCATCAGCATAAAAGTTTGAAGTTGCTTGATTAGAATAAGTATAGCGATATAGATAATAATTAGGGGTGTTTACAGGGTCATTATAAAATGCTTTTAATTCAATGTTTTTACCACTAAATCCACCTTGGTTATTTTGTTCTACTTTGGTTATTGGAGCAACTGGGAGTAAAGTTTCAGTGGCTATATAAGTACTCCCATCAGCAATTATTGTTAGGGTGTAATTTTCACCAAGTACAGGAACAAAATTCAAGCATTTGTATTCTCCGGTAGCGGGTACCTCTATAAAGTTGAAAATTGTGTTACTGCTATTTTTTATAAAAACGGTAGCGCCTGAGACCTTATTTGGAATGTTGTTGTAAAAGCTAGTAGTTGTACTCAATTTGATTTTTTGAGTAGCTCCACTACTACCTTTTTTCCAAACGATAGCCGCTTCAATAACTAATTTTGGGGGAGCTGTTTCTAAATGTAAAGGAATTACTTCTTCACAACTAAGAAATAAAAAACTCAAAATCCAAACCCAAATGAAGTATATTCTGTTCATGTTATTAAAATTTAAAGTTATAACTCACAGCGGGAACCATTCCAAAGATCGAAGTTTTAACAGCTTCGTTAGCTCGAGTTTCGCTATTTTGTCTAAAATTAATTGCTGCAGCATTTTTTCTATTGTACAGATTGTAGATACTAAAAACCCATTCGTTTTTCCAATTTCGATTGTTGTTTTTTCTTGGGGTTAAAGTTGCAGAGATGTCTAGATGATGGTATGCAGGGAGTCGATTTTTATTGCGTAGTCCATAGCTTGGGATTGTAATTCCGAGATATTGATATTGGCCATTTGGGTAGGTCACAGGTTGTCCTGTTTGTAGGGAAAAATTAGTTCCAAAAGTCCATTTATCATTGTAAAGGAAGCTACTAGTTATGGCTAAATTATGTGTTTTGTCATAAGCTGAATTGTACCATTGTCCGTTATTGATCCCTGATTCAAGAGCTGTTCTTCCTGGAGTTTGTTGTTGTGATTTAGATAAAGTATAAGAAACCCAGCCATTCAAACGACCTTCGTTTTTCTTTAGCATAACTTCTAATCCGAACGATCGCATTCGACCATTCAAAATAACTTGTTCCAAAGCATTATTGGCAATCAAATCAGCTCCATCGATATAGTCAATTCGGTTTTGTACTTTTTTGTAGAAAGTTTCCACCTCTAAGGAATAATTCTCATTTGCAAAATTGTTGAAATAGCCCAAAGCTACTTGATCGGCAATTTGAGGCTTGATAAAACTATCACTTGGTGTCCAAACATCCAAAGGAGTAGGAGAAGAGGTGTTGGAAATCAATTGAAGGTATTGCACCATTCGATTGTAACTGGCTTTTATCGATTGTTTTTCATTGAATTGGTATGCCAAAGAAAAACGAGGTTCCCAATAGTTGTAGCTTTTTAATACCTCATTTTTTTGAAAAGTTTGTGTACCAATAGGCGTTGCTTTTTCATAAATCTGCATATTGGTATTGAAAGTTACCGGATTGTTATTAGCATATACATTCAAATTGGATTGCCCTAAACGGTAAAACAAACTGTATCGTAATCCATAAGAAACCGAAAATTTTGCAGTTAGTTCTTGGTCGGCATTAATATACAAAGCGGGTTCAAATGCGTATTTTTTATCCAGTTGCGAATAATTAATTCCCGATGTAGTACTTGAAGGTTTTATGGTACCTGGATTAAAATCATAATAGATAGCGTTAAGTCCGTAATTCAATTTGAATCGGTCCGAAATATAGTTTTTGAAATCGTATTTGATGTTGTAATTTTTGATTCCAGAATCCCATTGAAATCCTACAAAATCCAAATCTAAACCATAATAGTAATCCGAATAGATTAACGACAAATTGGAGAATAGTTTGTCAGAAAATAAATGATTCCAACGCAAGTTAAGTGTAGAATTTCCGTAAATATTCGTGAAACTATTGGCTAAACTAAACACATCGCGGCCAAAATAACCAGATAAATATAAGTTGTTGTTTGGGTTAAGTTTGTAGCTTATTTTAGTATTCAAATCATAAAAATAAGCGGCGTTATTTTTTTGGTCTTTTGATAATTTCATGAATAGATGCGCATAGGAACTTCGGCCTCCAATTAGGAAAGAACCTCGGTCTTTTACCAAAGGACCTTCTATTAAAAGGCGACTTGAGATTAAACCGATACCTCCGTTAGCATGAAACTCTTTACTACTTCCGTCTTTTTGATAAATATCTAAAACAGAAGATGCTCTTCCGCCAAAACGGGCTGGTATACCGCCTTTGTACAATTTTAAATCTTTGATAGCATCTGGATTAAAAACAGAGAAAAATCCAAATACGTGAGATGAATTAAATATAGTCGCCTCATCTAGCAGAATTAGGTTTTGGTCGGCTCCACCGCCGCGAACATTGAATCCAGAGGCTCCTTCGCCAGCATTGGTTACACCAGGAAGTAACAAAATGGATTTTAAAACATCAACTTCTCCTAAAACTACGGGCATTCGTTTAATAGCTGAAATCGAAAGTTTATTGACGCTCATTTCTGGTTTCCGAATATCCGTTTTTGTTTTAGTATCGGTTATTATAACTTCTTTCAAAGTATTTTCATTAGTCAACAATTTGAAATTAGTTTTCGTATTTTGACTTAATTGTATCAATTCTTCAAGGGTTTGATACCCCATATAGCTGATTCGGATGTTGTAATTTCCTTTAGGGATAGTTATGGAATAAAAACCATATTCGTTAGTCGTTACTCCCGTTTTTAGTTCAGGGATAAACAGATTGACTCCAATCAAGGTTTCGTTGCTTTTGCTGTCGCTAATAGTGCCACTTAGTGTGAATTTTTCTTGGGCAGTTGCAAATAAACAACTTAACAACAGGCACAATAGACTAATTTTTTTTGAAATCATAATTTGATAATTATATTGAAAAGCAATGCAAATTTCAGTAAAAGTTGTGAGAAATTTTTCAAACAAACGTTAAAATAAAAAAGGCAACTTTACATAGTTGCCTTTTTAAATTATTAGTAATGAGATTGTATTAAGCGATTTTTGCTAAGATAGCGTTGAATGTTTCGCTTGGTCTCATTGCTTTACTAGTTAATTCAGGATTTGGTTGGTAATAACCACCAATAGTTTGTGGTTTCCCTTGTGCGCCAATTAATTCTGAATTGATTGTAGCTTCGTTTTCGATGAAAGCAGCTGCAATAGGAGTAAAAGTAGCTTTCAAAGAAGCGTCTTTATCTTGTGCCGCTAAAGCTTCTGCCCAGTACATAGTAAGGTAGAAATGAGAACCACGGTTATCAATTTGTCCTACTTTACGCGCTGGTGATTTATCATTAGCCAAGAATTTTTCAGTAGCTACGTCCAAAGTTTCAGCTAATACTAATGCTTTTGGATTGTTTAAGGTTTGACTTAAGTGCTCCAAAGAAGCCCCTAAAGCCAAAAATTCACCTAAAGAGTCCCAACGTAAGTAGCCTTCTTCTACGAATTGTTCAACGTGTTTTGGAGCTGATCCACCTGCACCTGTTTCAAACAAACCTCCACCATTCATCAAAGGAACGATAGATAACATTTTAGCTGAAGTTCCCACTTCTAAAATTGGAAATAAATCGGTTAAATAATCACGCAATACGTTTCCTGTAACTGAGATCGTGTCTAACCCTTTTACAATTCGCTCCAAAGTAGCTTTAGTAGCAGCTACAGGAGATAAAATTTGGATATCTAAACCAGTTGTATCGTGGTCTTTTAGGTATTTTTGAACTTTTAAGATTAATTCTCTATCGTGTGCTCTGTTTTCGTCTAACCAAAAAATAGCAGGTGTGTTGGACAAACGCGCTCTGTTTACGGCTAGTTTAACCCAGTCTTGAATTGGAGCGTCTTTAGCTTGACACATTCTGAAAATGTCTTTTGCTTCAACAGCTTGCTCCATTAATACGTTTCCGTTTGTATCTACCACACGCACCACTCCGTCTGCTTGGATTTGGAATGTTTTATCATGAGAACCATATTCTTCTGCTTTTTGAGCCATTAACCCTACGTTAGGAACACTTCCCATTGTAGTTGGGTCAAAAGCACCATTTTGTTTACAAAAATTGATAGTTGCAGTATAAACACCCGCATAACAACGGTCTGGAATAATAGCTACAGTATCTTGTTGTTTACCGTCTTTGTTCCACATTTGTCCTGAAGTACGAATCATAGCTGGCATAGAAGCATCTACAATTACATCAGAAGGAACATGAAGGTTGGTAATTCCTTTTTCAGAGTTTACCATAGCCAAAGCTGGACCATTTTCAATAGCTTGATTGATGGCAGCTTCTACTTCGGCTTGTTGTGCATGTCCTACAATTTTTGCATACACATCGCCTAAACCATTTCGAGTATCAATGTTTAATTCAGCAAATAAAGCAGCATATTTTTCAAAAACATCTTTGAAATATACTTCAACGATAGCACCAAAAATAATTGGGTCAGACACTTTCATCATAGTAGCTTTCAAGTGAACAGAAAGTAAAATCCCTTGTTCTTTAGCGTCTTTGATTGTTTTAGCTACAAAAGATTTTAAAGCGTTCAAGTTCATTACTGAACTGTCAATAATTTCTCCTGCTTTTAATGGCGTACTTGCTTTTAAAACAGTAATACTTCCGTCTTTTCCAACAAATTCTATTTTTACATCTGTAGCATCGGCAACAGTTACAGACTTTTCACTTCCGTAAAAATCGCCTGATTCCATTGAGGCTACATGTGTTTTTGATGTTGACGACCAAGCTCCCATGGAATGTGGATTTGCTTTGGCGTAATTTTTCACTGCTTTTGGAGCTCTACGATCTGAGTTTCCTTCACGTAGCACTGGATTTACAGCAGAACCTAATATTTTAGCATATTTTGCTTTTACATTTTTTTCTTCTTCATTTTGAGGCTCTTCAGGGTAATTAGGTAAAGCATATCCGTGGGATTGTAATTCAGCAATGGCTGCTTTCAATTGAGGAACTGAAGCAGAAACGTTTGGTAATTTAATAATATTCGCTTCAGGGGTTGTAGCCAATTGACCTAATTCAGCTAAAGCATCTCCTGTTTTTTGGTTTTCTGCCAAATACTCTGGAAAATTAGCTAAAATTCGTCCTGCTAAGGAAATGTCTCTTGTTTCAATTTCAATATCAGATGTCGCAGTAAAAGCTTGAACGATAGGTAAAAAAGAATAAGTTGCTAACAAAGGGGCTTCGTCTGTAAGCGTGTAAAAAATTTTGGATTTCTGTGCCATTGTTTTATTTTTAAAATCGAATCTATTTATGGTTTTGCTACTAAAACGTTTTAGTTCGTTTTTTGAGCGGGGCAAATATATGAAAATCAGATGTAAAAACGATTCGTAGGGTTCGATAAAAACGAATAATTTCAGGGATTACACACCTTATTTGTAAATTGTGATTTTTATGGGGGTAAAATTCCTAATTTGAGAATTTTTAGTTCTATAATTAGCAAAAAAAAAGTCCCAACATTGTTGAGACTTTTATAATAAATCGATAAAATACTATCTTCTTTTATCTTTGATTTTTGCTTTTTTACCAGTAAGTTCTCTGAAGTAGAAAATTCTAGCTCTACGTACAGCGCCTTTCTTATTGATTTCAATTTTTTGTAAAGCTGGTAAGTTTACTGGAAAGATACGCTCTACTCCAATAGCTCCAGACATTTTACGAATGGTGAAAGTTTCTGTAGTTCCAGAACCTCTTCTTTGAATAACCACTCCTTTAAAGAACTGAGTTCTTGTTTTTTCACCCTCTTTAATTTCGTAGTAAACTGTGATAGTGTCTCCAGCTCCGAAATCTGGGAAATCTTTTCTTGTTACAAATTCGTCTTTTACGAATTTCATTAAATCTGCCATGATAATATTAATTATGGTTTAAAATAGAGCAACATTCACGGTTCTCGCCAGAGGTTGGTCTAATGCGGGTGCGAAATTAAATATAAATTATGAATTATCAATTATAAATGTATAAAAAAATAAGAATTATTCTTCTAATAAGTCGGGACGGCGATTTTTGGTGTGTTCGTACGCCCTTTCTTCTCGCCATTTGTCAATTTTGGCAAAATTACCGCTGGTTAATACTTCGGGGACTTTCCATCCTTTGTAATCTGCTGGACGAGTGTATATAGGGCCTGATAATAAACCATCTTGAAAACTGTCAGTTAGGGCCGAGGTCTCATCACTCAAAACACCAGGAATTAATCGGATTAAAGCATCAGATAGTACTAAAGCGCCTAATTCGCCACCGCTCAAGACATAATCGCCTATAGAAATTTCTTTGGTGATAAAATGGTCACGCACACGTTGATCAACACCTTTGTAATGCCCACATAAAATGATTATATTTTCGTACATCGACATGGTATTCGCCATTTTTTGATTTAGTGTTTCGCCATCTGGCGACATATAGATAATTTCATCATATTCTCGTTGACTTTTCAAATGCGTTATACAAGCATCAATGGGTTGTATCGTCATGACCATTCCAGCGCCACCGCCAAAAGGGTAATCATCAACACTTTTTTGTTTGTTAGTCGTATAATCCCGTAAATTATGAATGTGAACTTCTACCAGGCCTTTATCGATGGCACGTTTCATAATTGAAGCTTCAAAAGGACTTCTTAATAATTCAGGAAGAACGGTAATAATGTCTATGCGCATTTTAATGAAAACAAAGTTGGAAAGTGGCAAAGGTACAAAGTTTAGTGTGTTTTTTAATTACATCAAACGGCTTGTTTCTTTTATTTTTTTACCACATACCTGCATGCCGCAGACAAGGAAGCATAGGTTTGATAGTTTTATAAAGATGGGGATAGACATTTTACTATTCACATAGTTATGTAAAAAAATACGAATTGTAGTTTGCGTATTTATTATTGATTATGTCATTTTAAAAACGAATTTGCGTGAGGGATGGTAGCGACATCCTTTTTAGGTAGTCGAGGCTCTCGAGACTACCAAAAAAGATAAAGCGTACAGCCCGACCGGAGCTCTTGCGGAGGTCACGCCCATAAAATAAATTCAGTTTTGCCTTTTCTATATTATTATTGTAATTTTGCGCTTCAATAAAAATCAACAAAAATGGAAAACGGAATATACGCTAAATTCAACACCACTAAAGGGTCGGTTTTAGTAAAATTAACACACGATTTAACGCCAGGAACGGTGGGAAACTTTGTGGCTTTGGCTGAAGGTAACTTGGAAAACAAAGTGAAACCACAAGGGACAAAATATTATGACGGATTAACATTTCACCGTGTAATTCCTGATTTTATGATTCAAGGAGGTTGTCCTCAGGGGACTGGAACAGGAGATCCTGGATATAAATTTGATGATGAATTTCACCCGAGTTTGAAACACGATCGTCCGGGAGTTTTAGCTATGGCTAATGCAGGTCCTGGCACTAATGGTTCTCAATTTTACATCACTCATGTTCCAACATCTTGGTTAGACGGTAAGCATACTGTTTTTGGTCATGTAGTAGAAGGACAGGAAGTAGTAGATGCTGTGACACAAGGGGATGTTTTGGAGACTTTGGAAATAATTAGAGTGGGTGCAGAGGCTGAGCAATGGAATGCAGTAGAAGCTTTTAGAACTTTTGAAGGTGCTCGTGCAAAACGTATTGAGGCAGAACGTGCTGCTGTTGAGGCTGAAATGGAAAAATTAGCGGCTGGTTTTGAGAAAACTGAAACCGGATTGCGTTACCAATTTATTCAAAGAGGTTCTGGTAAAAAAGCAGAAAATGGAAAAACAGTTTCTGTTCACTATTCTGGACAATTAGCAGACGGAAAAGTATTTGATAGTTCGTATGCGCGTAAAAAACCAATAGAATTCCCATTAGGTAGAGGTAATGTTATTGAAGGTTGGGATGAAGGAATTGCCTTGTTGCAAGTGGGTGATAAAGCACGTTTTGTAATACCATCTCATTTAGGATATGGTTCTCGTGGAGCTGGAGGTGTAATTCCACCGAATGCTACTTTAATATTCGATGTCGAGTTGATGGATGTAAAATAATTCATCGTTAATATTTAGTATTAAAATCTCAAAGCTTTGCTTTGGGATTTTTTTATACCTGTATTTAACTTGTTTGAATAGAATGATTTATTCCCGTTTTATTTTACATTTGTTTATCTAATCGAAATATATTTAACTGTTTAATACTATTACTATGAAAAAAATGTTGTTGTCTTTTGTGATTACAAGTTCTTTCTTTTGGAGTAATGCACAAAATCAACCTAAAAAAGCGGAAGTTCCTACTACTACTTTACCTGAAAAAGTTGAGAATTTAGTTTCTAATATTAAATTCAATCCAGATGAAAAAGTAGTTACACAGCACATTTCTATTATCAAAGGTAAAAATGTACCGTATCAAGCTACAACGGGAACAATACCCGTTTGGGATGAAGATGGTAAAACGATTGCGGGTTTATTTTATACTTACTATGAGCGTTCAGATGTAAAAGATCGTGCGAGTCGTCCTTTGGTGATTTCTTTTAATGGCGGGCCCGGTTCGGCCTCTGTTTGGATGCAAATTGCCTATACAGGACCTACTTTGCTAAATATTGATGATGAAGGGTATCCAATTCAGCCTTATGGGGTAAAAGAAAATCCGTATTCTATTTTAGATGTAGCTGATATTGTATTTGTAAATCCAGTAAACACAGCCTATTCTAGAATAACGAATAAAGAAACTCCAAAATCTACTTTTTTTGGTGTGAATGCAGATGTCAAGTATCTTGCAGAATGGATTAAAACGTTTGTTAGTCGAAATAATCGTTGGGCTTCGCCAAAATATCTTATAGGTGAAAGTTATGGAACCACAAGAGTTTCTGGATTAGCGTTAGAATTACAAAATAGTCAATGGATGTACTTGAACGGAGTTGTTCTGGTTTCACCAACTACTTTAGGTATAGAAAGAGGAGTAGTCTCAAAAGCAGCTTTACGGTTACCGTATTATGCCGCTACAGCTTGGTATCATAAAAGGCTTGCTTCAAAATTGCAATCTAAAGATTTAACTGAAATGTTGCCTGAAGTAGAAAATTTCACGATTAATGAACTGATACCTGCATTGAGTAAAGGAGGATTTTTAGAAGAATCTAAGCGAAAAGAAATTGCTTCTAAAATGGCTTATTATTCAGGGCTTGATGAAAAAGTAATTTTACAAAATAATTTGGATGTTCCATTGGATTATTTTTGGAAAGAATTATTAAGAGATAAAGGATTTACAGTAGGTAGATTAGACTCACGTTACAAAGGGATTGATCGAAAAGATGCAGGAGATAATCCAGATTATAACTCAGAATTAACTTCTTGGCTACATTCTTTTACTCCTGCTATCAATATTTATATGCGTAATAATTTGGGCTATAAAACGGATTTAAAATATAATATGTTTGGACCAGTACATCCATGGGATAATTCAGGAGATCAAACAGCTGAGAATTTGCGCCAAGCAATGGCTCAAAATCCATATTTACATGTTTTAGTACAATCAGGATATTATGATGGAGCATGTGATTATTTTAATGCAAAATATAATCTTTGGCAAATGGACCCTAGTGGGAAGTTAAAAGACAGAATGTCTTGGAAAGGATATCGTAGTGGTCATATGATGTATCTTAGAAAAGAAGATTTAATTAAAGGAACTGATGATCTAAGAGAATTTATTCAAAAATCGTTACCCAAGCCAGGTGTTTCAGCTAAATATTAGATAAATAAAAGCCCAAAATCAAAAAATTTTGGGCTTTTATTTCATGTTAATCTGATTAAATATCGTCAAAGTCGATGTCTGTGAAATTAGTTACTTTAGGAGTAATTGCATCATCAGTATCTTCTGCAGAAATAGGTTCTTTTTTGAAATCTTTTTGATGTCTTTCTGAAATTACTTCTTCTCCTTTGTTATTTAAAACATACGAAGTCATCTCGCCAAGAATTTCAGTAAAAGCTGCAAAATCTTCTTTGTACAAATAAATTTTATGCTTTTTGAAGTGGAAAGAACCATCCTCTTCTGTGAACTTTTTACTTTCGGTGATTGTGATGTAATAATCATCCGCTTTAGTAGCTCTTACATCAAAGAAATAAGTTCTTCTGCCAGCTCTTAAAACTTTTGAAAATATTTCTTCTTTTTCTAATAGGTCATTTTCTCTCATAATCCGTTCTTCATTTTAGGGTTTATATGGTATTCAAAAATGAAAAAATAATTTGATAAATCAAAAAAATTATAGCAATTCTTTTTCTGAAAGTTGTTTCAAATACAATTCGGCATAATATCCTTCTTGATTTATTAGTTGATTATGAGAACCTTGTTGGATAATTTTACCTTCGTCAATAACAATAATTTGATCAGCATTTTTAGCAGAAGAAACTCTGTGGCTAACTATAATTGTTGTTTTGTTCTTACAAATTTCGTTTAAGTTATTCAAAATAGCTTCTTCGGTTTCGGTGTCAACAGCAGACAAGCAATCGTCAAAAAGTAGAATAGGAGGATTTTTAATAATAGCTCTTGCAATCGATACGCGTTGTTTTTGACCACCAGAAAGTGTTATTCCTCTTTCGCCTAAAATAGTGTCGTATTGGTTGTTGAAACCTATTATGTTAGCATGGACTACCGCACTTTTTGCAGCCGATTCAATTTCTGAATCAGAGGCATCTTCTTTACCAAATTTGATGTTGTTTTTGATACTGTCCGAAAATAGGAATGCATCCTGAGGAACAATCCCGATACTGTTTCTTAAATCGTATAAATTAAGTGCTTGTATTGGACTTCCATCAATAGTAATTTCTCCCTCGGTTACATCATGAAGTCTTGAAATTAATGAAAGAATAGTCGATTTCCCAGCGCCTGTTTTGCCTAAAATAGCTAACGTTTGTCCTTTTTTTACAGAAAACGAAATGTTTTGAATGGCTTTAATATTAGTATCCTCGTAGGTGTAACTTACGTTGTTGAAAGTAATACTTCCTTCGATAGTCGAATGATTTGGGTTAGCGTTTTTGATTTCAGGTTCAATTTTCAGGAACTCGTTCAAACGTTTTTGCGAAGCTTCGGCTTCTTGTACCATAGACGAGACCCATCCTAAAGAGGCTACCGGCCAAGTTAACATATTGACATACAGGATAAATTCGGCAATGGTACCAATACTTTTGATAGTACCTTCCATGTACATCAGTCCTCCAAAATAGATTACCACTAAGTTGCTAATTCCAATCAAAGCCATCATTAATGGACCAAATAGGGATTGTACTCGAGCTAAATCCAAACTTTTGTTTTTACTTTCGTTAGCCAAATCAATCATATTGTTTTGGTGTTGATTTTCTAAAGAATAGGCTTTAATTACTCGAATTCCGGAGAAAATTTCTTGAGTAAAACTAGACACTTTCGATAAATATTGCTGAAAAGTAGTACTCCTTTTATTGATTTCCGAACTGAGTTTGAAAATGGTATATGATAAAATTGGCAAAGGTAAAAGGGTGTATAATGTCAATCGAGGGGATACATTATACATGTACGCAATTACAATGGCAAAGCGAATAAAAGTATTGATGGTGTACATAACAGCAGGTCCAACATACATTCTCACTTTGGAAACATCCTCACTAATTCGGTTCATTAAATCTCCTGTTCTGTTTTGTTTGTAGAACTGTTGCGAGAGATTTTCGTATTGTCTGAAGACTTCGTTTTTAAGATCAAATTCAATATGACGTGACATTACAATTAATGTTTGACGCATTAAAAAAGTCAAAAAACCCGCAATAATAGTGGTGCCAATAATTAATAGAATATTTGTAACTAACTCACTTTTAAAATGAGATAATAGTGTTGCTGAAGCTTTTTTGGAATCTGAAAGTGTATCAAATTCTTCAATAGCTGCAAGAGATTTACTAATAAGTTTAGGAGTGTATAACGAAAAGAATTGTGCAATAATAGTAATTGCAATACCTAGTAAAAAACTAAATTTATATTTGATGAAATACTTATTTAAATAACCTAATTCTTTCATTGTATCGCTGCTCTTTTTGCTCAGCAAATATACAGGAATAAAAAGAATAATCGGATGTTAAAATATGAGTTATCTATTAAATAGGTGATTTACAACGGACTTTTTTTAGGTTTAAAAAAAGAATTTAAATTTTATTTTAAGGGATGAAATGCCTACTTTTGCAGTCTAATTTATTAAAAGTTCTTACAAAGTGGTAAATAGAAGACACATTCGCGTTAAGGTTATGCAATCCATTTATGCGATGCACCAAAACGGTTCGGATAATATAGAAGGTCAAGAAAAATTTCTATTTTACAGCATCGATGCTATTCAAGATTTATACCTGATTATGCTTTCTTCTTTAATTGAAATGGCAAAAAAAGAAAAGGTCTTTTTACACTTATCTAGTCAAAAACATTTGGCTACTCCAGAAGAACGAAATCCCAACAACAAATTCATTAATAATACTATTTTTCAATTATTGGAAGACAATAATTCGTTGAGTATTGCTTTGGAAAACAGAAAAATTACCAATTGGAATATTCATGATGATTATATTAATTTACTTTTAACTTCGTTGAAAGAAAGTAAATTGTATGCGAAATACATGAGTAATACGGTCAATACTTTTGAAGAAGACAAACAATTTGTGATTGATGTTTTCTCTGAAATTATTGTTCCAAACGAAAAGTTATACGAGTATTTAGAGGATGATAAGTTAACTTGGATTGACGATATTCCGGTTGTAAATACGCATATTGTTAAACAATTGAAAGCGATACAATCAGCAGATGACGATAGTTTTAGAGTGCCAAAATTGTTTAAAGACGCTGAAGACAAAGATTTTGCTAAAGACTTGTTTAGGAAAACGGTTTTGAACGAAAAAGAATTAGCTAAAGAATTTGATTCTAAAACACCTAATTGGGATATGGATCGTATTGCTGAAATTGATACAATTATTCTTAAAATGGCGATTTGCGAATTGTTGAAATTTCCATCAATTCCGGTAAAAGTAACCTTGAACGAATATTTAGAACTGGCTAAAGAATATTCTACTCCAAAGAGTAGTATTTTTATCAACGGAATTTTAGATAATTTAGTAAAAGAATTTCAAACGAATAAAAAAATGATCAAAGCTGGAAGAGGCTTGATGTAATACGTGTAACAAAAAATAAAATAAAATAAAATTATGGGACAATTAAGTCAATTTGCGCCGTTCTTATTAATGTTTGTAGTAATCTATTTTTTCATGATTCGACCACAACAAAAAAGAGCAAAAGCGGAGAAAGAATTTGAAAGTAGCTTGAAAATAGGGGATAAAATCATTACTAAAAGTGGTCTTCACGGTAAAATTGCGGAATTAGCAGAAACTACTGTGGTAGTAGAAACGATGTCAGGGAAATTGAAAATGGAGCGATCAGCTATTTCAATGGAAATGAGTGCTGCTTTGAATAAAAAATAGTTTTAGAATTTATACTAAAAAAGAGAGTGTCTTAAATATAGGCACTCTCTTTTTTTGTTGAATTATTGTTGAGCAGTTAGTTCAGCAATTTTAACAATGACATTGATTGCTTTTTGAATGCTTTCAACAGGAACATATTCATACTTTCCATGAAAGTTATGTCCGCCAGCAAAAATATTAGGGCATGGCAATCCTTTGTAGGACAGTTGAGAACCATCAGTTCCGCCACGGATGGGTTTGATAAGGGGTTTAATTCCTAATTCTTTCATTGCTTTCTCAGCAATATCTACAATGTGTTTTACGGGTAACACTTTTTCTTTCATATTGTAGTATTGGTCATTTACTTCAGCAACGGCGATGTCTTCTCCAAATTGTTTGGCAAACTTTTTATTGATTTTGTGTGTGATTTTTGTAATTAAAGCTTTGCGTTTTTCAAACTTCTTTTTATTATGATCACGAATAATTAATTCTACCACGGTTTCTTCAATACTTCCGTTGAGATGATGTACATGGAAAAAACCTTCATAACCTCTGGTTTCTTCGGGAGTTTCACCTTTAGGTAATGCATTGATAAATTCATTAGCAATCAGCATCGAGTTAATCATTTTTCCTTTGGCGTAGCCTGGATGCACACTTTTTCCTTTGAACGTAATTTTGGCTCCAGCCGCATTAAAATTTTCATATTCTAATTCTCCCACTTGACTTCCGTCCATAGTGTAGGCCCAATCAGCGCCAAATTTTTCTACATCAAAATGATGCGCTCCACGTCCAATTTCTTCATCTGGGGTGAAACCAATTCGTATTTTACCGTGTTTGATTTCAGGATGTTGAATAAGGTATTCCATAGCCGTAATAATTTCAGTAATTCCAGCTTTGTCATCGGCACCTAAAAGAGTAGTTCCGTCTGTAGTGATTAAGGTTTGTCCTTTGTATTGTACTAAATCTTTGAAATATTTTGGAGACAAAACAATGTTTTTATCTGCATTTAATACTATATCTCCACCATCATAATTTTTTATGACTTGTGGTTTTACATTGGCACCCGAAAAATCAGGAGAAGTATCAAAATGGGAAATAAATCCAATAGTAGGTACTTCATGTTCTACATTACTAGGAAGTGTTGCCATGATATAGGCTTTGTCATCAATACTTACATCTTGAAGTCCAATTTTTTTTAGTTCTTCGACTAGTTTATTGGCCAAATCCCATTGTTTTTGGGTACTTGGTGTAGTTGTTGAATTAGGGTCAGATTCGGTGTCAATAGTGACATAACTGATGAATCGATCTATGATATGTTGCATGAAATTGTAATTTTAAACAAAGATAAGTTTTTACGCTTTTTCTTTTTCAAAGCGATTGATTACTTCTTGATAATAGTTGAAAGTTGTTTTAGCAATAGATTCCCAGCTGAATTTTTCTAAAACTCTTTTGCGACCTGCTTTTCCCATTTGGATAGCCAAAGTCTCATTTTCAAGTATAATATTAATTTTTGCCGCAAATTGTTTTTGGAATTCTTCAGGTCGAGCCGGATTAAAATCGGTTCTCGAAACACTTTCTAGCGGAATTAAATGACCTGTTTCACCTTCCACGATGATTTCAGGAATACCTCCAACAGCACTCCCAACAACGGGAGTTTCGCAAGACATTGCTTCTAAATTGATGATACCAAAAGGTTCGTATAAAGAAGGGCAGGCAAACACTCGAGCATGACTATAAAGTACTTTTATTTTTTCGCGAGGTAGCATTTCTGAAATTAAGATAACACCTTCTCGTTGCGATTGTAATTCACTGATTAAAGCTTCTGTTTCAGCTGCAATTTCGGGGGTGTCTGGCGCTCCAGCACAAAGTACAACTTGGCAATTTGGAGTGAAATACTTTGCAGCATTGATGAGTTGCGAAATGCCTTTTTGACGGGTGATTCGTCCCACAAATAAAACAAAAGGAATGTTAGGATTGATGCCGTATTCTAACAAAAGGCTCTGGTCAAATGTAGGTTGGTAAAATTCAGGATCAATACCGTTGTGAATCACCGTTACTTTTTCGGGAGCTACATTATAGGCTTCGATAACATCCTGTTTCATTTGTTCGCTTACCGCTATGACACCGTCGGCAGTTTTGTAAGCGGTATCTTCAATCCAACGGGACAGAAAATAACCGTTGCCTAATTGCTCCACTTTCCAAGGACGATGTGTTTCTAAACTGTGTGTAGTTAAAATCAATGGAACTTGTAATAATTCGCGAGTGAAAACGCCTGCCAAATGCGTGTACCAAGTGTGGCAATGAATAATGTCTGCTTGAGGAGTAGCTTGCGACATTTCCACATTTCGACTCAAATTATGAAACATTTTGATATGCGAATTGGAAGGTTCTTCCATTTTGTTCAAACAAGCGCTAATGCCTTGTATATGCATATTCGCATTATTCTCCGATTGCTCTCCAAAACAACGGACTTCTATTTCGCCTAATTTGGCCAATTCTTGACTTAAAAAATCAATGTGTACACCGGCTCCACCATAAATATGAGGTGGAAATTCGTTTGAAAAAAGAGCTATTTTCATGACTGTATTTTGGAGTTAATTGGCACTAATTGGTATAAAAATAGGAATAAATTTGATACTATATTATTCTTTTTTATAAATATGAAGTGATTGTCCTACTAGTTTCCATTGCCCTTTGATTTTTTCTAATAGTCGAATTTCATAAGACCAAGTTCGTTTACCTTCTGCATCGGTGGATAGTTCTTCATGACTTACCCAAGCATTATTTTTGTTGATGCTCATTTTGTAATTGGAGTTTACTGCAAATCCACCATTTCCCATACTTTCTGGTTTTTCATTTTGCATGGCCGTAGGAGGAACGTCTATGGTTTGTCCATTAGGCAATGAGACTAAGATTCTACTATAAGGTTGAATGTGCCAACACTTTTTATGACCTTCAACATCTTTTGCGCGCCATGTAGCGGATTCTTTTTCTAATAATTTTTTGATTGCGGATTCTTCATCTATTTTTTGAGAATAAGCAAAAGAGGTAATGCAAATGATTAAACTCAATGCAGCTTTCCATTTCATAGTTTGGTAGGTTAGTGGTTAATTCATATCTACGAAAGATACGGAATTTTTATAATGTTTTACGAATCATTTAATAGAGCTGAATTTGTAATATAAAAAATCCGACTGTTTTTTAACAATCGGATTTATGTTATATAGAATAGTTAGATTTATTCAAATAATCCTTCAATACTCAAGTAACGCTCTCCCGTGTCATAGCAAAAAGTAAGTACAGTTGCATCTGCTGGAATCGCACTTATTTTTTTGGCTACAGCTGCTAAAGAGGCTCCCGATGAAATACCTAATAAAATTCCTTCTTCTTTAGCGGCTCTTTGGGCATAGTTAAAAGCCTCGTCTTTGCTTACTTGAATGGTTTCGTTCAATACTTCAGTATGTAAATTAGTTGGGATAAATCCAGCGCCAATACCTTGAATAGGGTGGGGAGCTGGTGAGCCGCCACTAATTACAGGTGAGGCTTCAGGTTCTACAGCAAATACTTGTAAGTTAGGAAAATGTGCTTTTAAAATTTCAGCACAACCTGTTATGTGTCCGCCTGTTCCAACGCCTGTAATCAAATAGTCTAGACCGTTAGGAAAAGCCTTGATGATTTCTTGCGCGGTAGTTTTTTTATGTACCTCAATATTAGCAGGATTTTCAAATTGAAGTGGAGACCAAGCGTGAGGAATTTCAGCAGTCAATTCTTGTGCTTTTTCAATTGCGCCTTTCATTCCTTTTTCACGAGGTGTAAGCACAAATTCAGCACCGTAAATACTCATTAAACGTCTTCGTTCTACCGACATTGATTCAGGCATTACCAAAATCAATCGATACCCTTTTACGGCTGCTACCATGGCTAAACCAATTCCAGTATTGCCAGAAGTGGCTTCAATAATGGTGCTGTCTTTTTGCAATAATCCTTTTGCTTCAGCATCTTCAATCATGGCTAATGCGATTCTGTCTTTGATACTTGCACCGGGATTAGCACGTTCGAGTTTAATCCAAATGTTTTTGTTCTCACCAAAAAGGCGATTCACTTTGATATGAGGCGTGTTGCCAATAGTTTCTAAAATGTTGTTGTATTGCATAATGTTATTTTTTATTTGTGTTGAATAAAGGTAATTAAAAAAAATAACCCCGAAGAAATTATTCCAACGGGGTTTATAATAAACAAAAAGTGTTGATTACAAGTGAATCACTTCCCCGTATGCATCTGCTACAGCTTCCATTACCGCTTCACTCATAGTAGGGTGTGGGTGAATTGCTTTTAAGATTTCGTGTCCTGTTGTTTCCAATTTACGAGCTACAACCGCTTCTGCAATCATATCTGTAACTCCAGCACCGATCATATGACATCCTAACCATTCTCCGTATTTGGCATCGAAAATTACTTTTACAAAACCATCTGCCGCTCCTGCCGCTTTTGCTTTTCCTGAAGCTGAGAAAGGGAACTTACCAATTTTTAATTCGTATCCTTTTTCTTTTGCTGCTTTTTCAGTTAAACCAACAGAAGCAATTTCTGGAGTAGCATAGGTACAACCTGGAATGTTTCCGTAATCAATAGGTTCAACATGTAATCCTGCGATTTTTTCCACACAATTAATACCTTCAGCAGAAGCTACGTGAGCTAAAGCTTGCCCAGGAGTAATATCTCCAATGGCATAATAACCAGGAATATTCGTTTGATTGTAAGCGTTAACTAAGATTTTATCTCTATCAGTAGCAATACCTACTTCTTCTAAACCGATGTTTTCAATATTAGTTTTAATACCAACAGCAGAAAGTAAAATATCAGCTTCTAAAACTTCTTCTCCTTTAGCTGTTTTAACAAATGCTTTTACGCCTTTTCCAGAAGTATCAACTTTTTCTACAGAAGAATTGGTCATAATATGTACACCCGCTTTCTTCATAGAACGTTCCATCTGTTTTGAAATGTCTTCGTCTTCAACAGGAACAATGTTGGGCATGAATTCCACAATAGTCACTTCTGTTCCCATTGAGTTGTAAAAATGTGCAAATTCAATTCCAATAGCTCCAGAACCTACGATAATCATAGATTTTGGTTGTTTTGGCAAAGTCATTGCTTGACGGTATCCAATTACTTTTACACCATCTTGAGGTAAGTTTGGTAATTCGCGAGAACGTGCTCCAGTAGCCAAAATGATATGGTCTGCGCTGTATTCTGTTACTTTACCGTCTTTATCAGTTACATCTACTTTTTTGCCTGGTTTGATTTTACCAAAACCATCAATAACGTCGATTTTATTCTTTTTCATCAAGAATTGCACTCCTTTGCTCATTCCTTCAGCCACTCCTCTTGAACGGTTTACTACCGCAGAGAAATCTTTATCAAAAGATGAAACAGTCAATCCGTAATCAGAAGCGTGTTTTAAATAATCAAAAACCTGAGCTGATTTAAGTAACGCTTTCGTTGGGATACATCCCCAGTTCAAGCAAACTCCACCTAGATTTTCTTTTTCGATTACAGCTACTTTAAAGCCTAATTGAGAGGCTCTGATGGCAGTAACATATCCTCCAGGTCCACTTCCTAAAACTATAATATCGTATTTCATGTGTATAAGTTTATCTATATTAATTGATGCTGCGAATTTAAGGATTTATTCTGTTTTGTGAAATTTTCAAACCCAGAAAGTCAAAAACTAACAAAATTTAAAAAAAAGCAACAGAATGTAAACCCTATTTGCTCTTAATTAGCTACTGAAAATTGGGAATCGTACAAATTTTTGTAGTAACCAGTTTCTCTATTAATTAGCTCTTGATGCGTACCTTCTTCCACAATTAACCCTTTATCCATTACCACAATTTTATCGGCATTGACAATGGTGGCTAATCGGTGGGCAATAACAATAGAAGTTCGGCCTTCGGTAATCGTTTCGGTAGCGCGCTGAATCAATTCTTCTGAATAGGTGTCGATAGAAGAGGTGGCTTCGTCCAAAATTAAAATACTTGGATTGCTTACGAAAGCACGTAAAAAAGCAATCAGTTGACGTTGTCCAGAAGACAGCATTACACCTCGCTCTTTCACATCAAAATCATAATTGTCAGGTAAACTCATGATGAAATCGTGTACGCCAATTTTTTTGGCTGCAGCCAAAACTTCTTCGCGAGAAATCGTCGGATTATTGAGCGTAATGTTATTGTATATGGTATCTGCAAACAAGAAAACGTCTTGTAAAACTACTGCAATTTGCTTGCGCAGGGAATCCAAAGTATAATTTTCGATGTTATGGTGGTCTATGCAAATTGTTCCACTGTTGATTTCGTAAAAACGATTCAATAAATTGATAATAGTTGATTTTCCAGCTCCTGTAGAGCCTACAATGGCGATAGTTTGACCTGCTTTGACTTCTAAATCAATTCCCTTAATGACTTCTTCGTTTGGAATGTAGCCAAAATGCACATCTTGAAATTCAATATC
The DNA here is from genome assembly GCF_029866485.1 of Flavobacterium keumense. NCBI lineage: Bacteria > Pseudomonadati > Bacteroidota > Flavobacteriia > Flavobacteriales > Flavobacteriaceae > Flavobacterium > Flavobacterium keumense. The sequence goes on along the minus strand of NZ_CP092332.1, from coordinate 2,345,008 downwards.
CCCTTTGAAAATAGGTGCTTCAATCGTTCCTGTATCTTGAATTTGATCTTGGGTGTCCAAAATGTCAAAAACACGATTGGCAGCAATCATTCCCAATTGCATTTCGTTGAATTTATCTGCAATTTGACGCAACGGATTGAACAACATTCCGATGAACATGGTATACGAAAATAAATCACCAAAAGTGGTAAAAGCATCTCCGTTTAAAATTTTGAAACCGCCATATAAGACAATGAATCCTAAGGTTAAAGACGAAATAATATCGGCAATAGGGAAGAAGATCGAGTTGTACAGAATTGTTTTAATCCACGCTTTTCTGTGTTTATCGTTGATGTTTTTGAACTTGTCAAATTCAATATCTTCTCGGTTGAATAATTGTACAATTTTCATTCCTGTAACACGTTCTTGCACAAAGGAATTCATGTTGGCAATTTCGGTTCGTACTTCCTCAAAAGCCACCTGCATTTTGCGTTGGAATATTCGGGTAAAGAAAACCAAAATAGGCATTGCCACAATTACAATCCAAGTCAATTTCCAGTTCATATAAAACATGAAAACCAATACTACCACCATTTTCATCAAATCAGAAATAATCATGAAAAGGCCTTGACTAAAGATGCGCGCAATCGCTTCGATATCAGATACAGAACGAGTTACTAATTGTCCCACAGGCACATGGTCAAAATACTTCATTCTAAAACTTAAAAGATGCTTGAATAATTTGGTTCGAATATCTTTTACGATATCTTGCCCTAACCAATTGGCCCAATACACAAAATAGTATTGTGAAAAAACCTCTGCCAAAAGTACAATTCCCATCATCGAGATGTATAGTAGTAATCCTTGATGATCGTGGGGTTTTATGTATTCATCTACCGTCTGTTTTAACAAATACGGACGTAAAGCTGCAAAAACAGAGAGAGAAATAGCAAATACAATAACTCCTCTAAACCGCAATTGATAGGGTTTAGTGTATTTTAAAATTCGTTTGAATAATCGAGTATCGAATGCTTTTGCTTTCATATTTGTTTAAGCTATTGACTAATGTAATCGTATTCTATTTTAGTTAAATACAGTCCGTGTGCCGGAACCGAGAATCCTGCTTTTTCCCTGCTTTTACTTTCTATAATTTTTGTAAAATCGTCTAATGTGATTTTGTGTAAACCAACATTGACTAGCGTTCCCACGATAGAACGTACCATGTTTCTCAAGAAACGATTGGCTGAAATCGTAAATACAAGTTGGTTGCTTTCTTGATTGGCTACACCTCGAGTCCAATGTGCTTCAAAAATAGTACAATCAAACGTATTTACATCGGTATTGACTTTAGAAAAACACTCAAAATCAGTATAGTTAAATAATAATTGTGCTGCTTGGTTCATTAAATCAACATCCAAAGGCTGGTGGAAATACCAACTTAATTCCTCTAGAAATGGATTTTTTACTTGATGAATGTGGTATTCGTAGGTTCTTTTGGAGGCATCAAATCGAGTATGTGCTTCATCGTGAACGGGAATAATATCGTAAATCACGATGTCTTTTGGCAAAAAAGAATTGAGTTTATGGACTAAGTTCGGAATATCAAAAGAAGGTTCGAAATCAAAATGAGCATACATTTCTTTGGCATGGACCCCCGTGTCGGTGCGTCCTGCTCCCATTAAATTGATTTCAGACTGTAACAAGACGGAAAATGCTTTGTTCAAGGTTTCTTGAACAGAGGCTGCATTAGGCTGTATTTGCCAGCCATGATAGGGTGTCCCGTTATACGCTAAATGTATAAAATATCTCAAGTTGAATCGTTACAAAGTTGAAGTCCCAAAGGTACAAAGTTTTTAGGTTGGGCAAAGCCTCAAAAGGGAAGTTCTTCAAGGCTTTTTTTATCGCCCTATAAATAGTAACTTTGGCCGAATTAGTTGGGTTACATGAAAAAAATTCTCTTACTTTCTGATACACACAGCCATATTGACGGCACTATTCTAAAATATGTCGCTCAAGCGGATGAGGTTTGGCATGCAGGAGATATTGGTGATTTAGCAGTAACCGATGCTATTAAAAAGATCAAACCGCTACGAGCAGTCTATGGTAATATCGATGATGCTCATGCTCGGTTAGAGTTTCCGTTACACAACCGGTTTTTGTGTGAAGGAGTTTCGGTTTGGATTACTCATATTGGCGGTTATCCAGGAAAATACAACCCGGCTATTCGCTCCGAATTGGTACAAAATCCTCCTAAATTATTGATCTGTGGACACTCCCACATTTTAAAAGTGCAATTTGATAAAAAACACAATTTGTTACACATGAATCCAGGTGCAGCTGGTAAAAGTGGTTTTCATCAGGTACGAACCATGTTACGATTTGTAATTGAAGGAGATGCTATCAAAGATTTAGAAATTATTGAAATAGAAAAAAGAGTATAATTATTCTATGGGGACTTGTATTGTGATGATAGTACCCATACCTAATTTAGAGTCAATGATTAATTTTCCTTTCATAGCATTTACTCTTGCTTTAATTTGGTTAATACCAAATCCTTCAAGAAAATGTTTAGGATCTGTTTTGAATCCCACTCCGTTGTCAATAATTTGGATTTTTAATATAGAATCATCATTTTGTTCCAGAAAAATTTTCCCGATAGTCGCTCCGCTGTGTTTGTTTATATTGTTGATAAGTTCAGTAATAATAAAATAAATTTTGAGTTCAAATTCTTCAGAATATCGAGTTGTTTTGGTAATACAACATTCATATTCAAAAGATATGCTTGAATTAGAATTTTTTTCGCATAAATCTTCTAGAGCATAGAAAAGTCCAAAACGAACTAAAAGGGAAGGAATTAATTCATGAGACAAATCTCGGACCTTATCATGTGCTTCTTTAAGTAAAAGTATTGTTTTACTGATTTCTTCATCTGTGTCAACATGTTTTTTGCTTAAAACAGCAAGATGTAATCCTGCTGAGGAGAGAAGAGCACTAATGTTGTCATGTAAAAAAGAAGCTATTTTTTTTCTTTCTGTTTCTTGCCCAGATAAATTTGCATTAATAATATTTTGCTGGATTTTATTCCGTAACGAGTTGAATCTATTTCTCTGAATGAGTCTTGAATTTTGGACATAAAAATAAAAAAGTATTCCTCCAATAAATATAATGACTATAAGAATGCTTAGTTTTTTTTTAGCAATAGATTGTTCTGCAATTAAAAGTTTTTGTTTTGCGTTGTATTCTGATTCAATTCGTTCAATTTCACGTTTGTATTCTTCGATTTCTAGGTTGAAACCTTCTTGTTTTACTTTGTGAAGTTTTTCTTGGTTATCGATTTGTTCTGTAATACTATTGTATAAAACTAAATGTTCATAGGCTTCTTTATACCGTCCGATTTTTGTTAAGAATTTAGCGTATTCTTGATGAGTTAAAGCTAAATCAAATTTTTCATTTCCAGCATTTCCTAATGCAATTGCTTTTTTATAATAGGTTATTGCTTTTGATTTTTGATTTTTGTCGCTAAAGTAAATCGCATTGAGCATGGCTAAAGCAACTTCAGTTAATTCACTTCCATGTTTTTGATGGTATTGGTTTACAAAATTTAAGTAGGGATAACCTTGATCAAATTCATTAATATCAAAATAAGCCCACGCAATATTGAGATTAGTAAGGACTAATTCAAAGGTATCTCTTGCCTTATTGCTGTATTCTAGTGATTTTTTATAATGGTAAATTCCTTTTATGTATTCTTTTTTATCAAAACAATAAATATTTCCAAGATTGTTGTGAAACAGATTTTTTAGCTTGAAATTAGTTGTTTTCTCAGCATAAATTAATCCTTTGTTATAGTAATAAAAAGATTTTTCCGGATCCGAAAATAAATCAAAATTACCACCAATAGTATTGTAGGTCGATGCAATTAAATCATTGTCGTGTAGGGGGATGGCCTTTTTTAAAATGTTACGACATTTAATCAAAGACTTGTCGTAATTGCCATTTCTCATTAGCCGAATGGCTATCTTTAATTCTTTTGATAATTGTTCCTTGGCTGTTAAGTTTCCTTGACCAATGCTATAATCACTATTTAAGAGTATAGTTGTAATTAAAAAATAGAAAAACCAGTTTTTTGGGAACATAAATAGTAAGTCTAGGATATTAAGTGTTGATTATATTGTTTTTGATGGCGTATTTAACTAATCCAATAGTATTTTTGACGCCAATCTTTTTCATAATATTTTTTCGATGTGTTTCTACCGTATTGGTACTAATAAACAATTTGTCACTAATTTCTTTGCCACTTAATTCTAATGCAATGAGTGTAATAATTTCTAATTCTCTTTCGGTTAAGATGAAATTTTTGAGCGATATTTCTTTATTAATTTTAATATTGTCTTTGGTTACAGAATAAAATATCTTTTCACGAACAGAGTTACTGAAATAGTCTTCGCCCTTATAAACGGAATAAATAGCTTCTATAATATTTTCTCCAGCACAACTTTTTGTGAGATAGCCATTAGCCCCTAATTTCATGACCTCTCTGATTAGTTTTAAATCATCATAACTAGATAGAACAATTATTTTGCAGGAGCATTTTTTTTCGTTGAATTCTTTAATAATTTCAATTCCGTCTTTATCAGGCATATTGAGATCTAAAATTAAAATATCTGCTTGTGTTAAGCTTATTTTGTTGTATAGGTCTTTTCCGTTTAATGAAAATCCAACGATTTCAAAGTCTGGAATCATTTTTAGGAGAAATTGAATTCCATCGAGAAGTACTTGGTGATCATCTGCCAAGTATATTTTTATTGTGTTGTTCATAAGGATTGGGCTCTTATTATTTTTCAAATGTAAGAAAAATGATTAAAAATAAGACTTAATTTTAGATACAAATAAAAATGAAAAACCCGAATGGTTACCATTCGGGTTTTCGTCGCACTAATAAACTAAGTTTATAGGTTTATCTCAATCGATCCACAGATTTTACAAGATCTTCATCCTTCTTGATGGCCTTATTAGCAAAACCTAATAATACGATAGCCAAGATAGGTAGAAACATCCCAATACCCTTCTCAGAAACTACAGGAGTTTCTCCGGATAAGTTTAGTGAATGATAAACAAATAATCCTAATAAAATTAAATTTAATATGATATTCAATCTGCCAATTACAAATTGATTTTGTCTCTTTTTATATGAAATGATACTTAAAAGAGTAAGCGTAGTACTCAATCCAAAAAGAATTACATACAATTGATTTTGTATGAATAGAAATTGTTTGCCATCAGCCGTTGTCCACAAAGGGAAGACAAATGGTAACACTCCTGTAATTACAAAAACAAGAAGTAAATATAATGTTTGAATTCGTTGTATCATTGTTTTTAATTCTTCTACAAAAATATAGTTTCTTTTTTAAAAATACTATTGTGCGATTAAAAAATATTCGTATTATTGCATCACAAATCCGTAAGCACTTCATTTGCGGTCAACTCTAAAAAATACCTTTTGTTTTTCACACTTCCATTTCCAAAAACTAAATTAATCTAATAGAATATTTCATGTTTGATATTTCTACATTAAAAGAAATGAAGCTTTCTGAGCTTCAAGAAATAGCTAAATTGGCTAAAACAATAAAAATTAACGGTGTTAAAAAAGATGATTTGATTGCTCAAATTTTAGAGCATCAAACCAAAACTACAGTTGCTGAAAATTCTCCAAAAGTAGAGAATACTGAAAAACCCAAAAGAGCACGAATAACTTTAGCAAAAAAAGAAACAGCTTCAGTAACTTCTTCAGAAAGTGATGCAGATACAGCGGTTATTTTGAATTCAAAATCAGAAGAAAACTCATCTGAAATTTTGAATAATAAAGGTCCTAAAGCTGTTAAGTTTAACAAGTTGGCTTATGAACAAAAGCTAGCTAGAAAAGACAAAGTAAAATCTAAACAAAATGAAGGTGAGCTTGAATTGCCTTTGGAAACAAACTCAGCAAGTGAAGTGGTAGAAACTACTCCCGTTATTAAAAAAGAAAATCCGAATCAGTTAAATAAACAAAATCAAAACCCAAATCAAAACCCAAATCAAAACGGCAATCAAAATCAGAATCCCAACCAAAAGAATAAGAAAAATAATTTTGGTCACTCTGATTATGAATTTGACGGAATTATTGAAAGTGAAGGAGTGTTAGAAATGATGCCAGATGGTTATGGTTTCTTACGTTCTTCTGATTATAATTATTTGGCTTCGCCAGATGATATTTATTTATCGACTTCTCAAATTCGATTGTTTGGTTTAAAAACAGGAGATACTGTAAAAGGTGTGGTTCGCCCTCCAAAAGAAGGAGAAAAATTCTTTCCATTGGTTCGCGTATTAAAAATTAATGGACATGACCCGCAAGTTGTTCGCGACCGAGTTTCATTTGAGCATTTAACACCTGTTTTTCCAAAAGAAAAATTCAAATTGGCTGAAAAACAAAGTACCATCTCTACCCGAATTATTGATTTGTTTTCTCCAATAGGAAAAGGACAACGCGGTATGATTGTGGCACAACCTAAAACAGGTAAAACAATGTTGTTAAAAGATATTGCCAATGCGATTGCAGCCAATCATCCTGAAGTTTATTTGATTGTTCTTTTGATTGACGAGCGTCCAGAAGAGGTGACCGATATGCAACGTAGTGTTCGTGGAGAAGTGATTGCTTCTACTTTTGATAGAGAACCACAAGAACACGTTAAAATTGCAAATATTGTTTTAGAAAAATCAAAACGATTAGTAGAATGTGGGCATGACGTGGTTATTCTTTTGGATTCGATTACTCGTCTAGCTCGTGCATACAATACCGTGCAACCTGCTTCTGGAAAAGTGTTGAGTGGAGGGGTTGATGCCAACGCATTGCAAAAACCGAAACGCTTTTTTGGAGCGGCTCGTAATGTAGAAAATGGGGGTTCGTTAAGTATCATCGCTACGGCTTTGACCGAAACAGGCTCTAAAATGGATGAGGTAATTTTTGAAGAATTCAAAGGAACTGGTAATATGGAATTGCAATTGGATAGAAAAATTGCAAACAAACGTATCTTCCCTGCAATTGATTTAACTTCTTCAAGTACACGTAGAGACGATTTATTATTAGATGCACAAACCTTACAACGTATGTGGATTATGCGTAAATATCTTTCCGATATGAATCCTGTGGAAGCAATGGATTTCATTAATGACCGATTCAAAAAGACTAGAAATAACGAAGAGTTTTTGATTTCAATGAATGATTAATTCTGAAATCTAATTGTATAAAAAAAAGTCCCAATTTGGGACTTTTTTTATGTTTAATATTTTTATGGTTATACCTTTTTACGTTCCAATAAAGCCATATAAAAACCATCAAAACCTGATTCTGAAGCCAATATTTTTCGGTCTTCAATAAACTGAAATTGTTTTCCAATTTCGGTGGTTAGGAAACGTTGTACTTGTTCTTGGTTTTCCGAAGGCAAAATAGAGCAAGTAGCATATACTAATTTACCGCCTGGTTTTACAATTTTAGAATAGTTTTCTAATACTTCGGCTTGAACTTTACGGATATTGTCAATAAATTCAGGTTGTAATTTCCATTTAGCGTCAGGATTTCTTTTTAGAACTCCTAAACCGCTACAAGGTGCGTCAATCAAAACTCGATCGGCTTTCTCATGCAATTTTTTAATCACTTTAGTCGAGTCAATAATGCGGTATTCAATGTTGAAAGCACTATTTCTTTTAGCTCTCAATTTCAATTGCTTTAATTTACTTTCATATAGATCCATCGCAATCAATTGTCCTTTGTTTTCCATTAAAGAAGCAATATGCAAGGTTTTACCTCCTGCACCAGCACAAGTATCTACCACCCGCATTCCAGGTTTTACATCCAAGAAAGCAGCGACTAATTGTGAATTAGCATCTTGTACTTCAAATAAACCTTTTTTAAAAGCATCAGTTAAAAAAACATTAGCTCTTTCTTTTAAAACCAAAGCATCAGGCTGGTCTTTCAAATATTCGGTTTCGATATTCAAATCCATCAAGATGGCTTTGAGTTTTTCTTTAGTTGTTTTTAGCGTATTGACACGAAGAATTACTTTAGCAGGTTGGTTTTGAGCTGCAATTTCTTTTGACCAAACTTTCTCACCTAACTCTTTTACTCCTAATTCGTCCATCCAATCAGGAATAGATTCTTTGAAGGTTCTTATTTTAGACAATTCGTCAAAACGACCTTTGATTTTTCTTTCTGGAGTCCCGTCTAATTGACGCCAATCTGGAATTGGATACCCTCTCAAAACTGCCCAAACGGCAAAGATTCTCCATAAGTTTTCTCTATCAAAAGGTTCTTTAACTTCGGCAATTTCAGAGTATAATCGTTTCCAACGTACTATTTCATAGATGGTTTCGGCAACAAATTTTCTATCAGAACTTCCCCAACGTTTGTCTTTTTTTAAGGAACGTGCTACTACCTTGTCTGCATATTCTCCTTCGTTGAAAATAGCGTTTAAAGCGTCAATGGTTGTATAAACTAAATTTCGGTGTAATCTCATTGTAAAAAATTGAAGTACAAAGGTACTATTTATTGATTGGAAAGCTAAATTTTAATGTTATAAATAAAAAGACACTGTTAGAGAAACAGTGTCTTTAGTATTCGAGATATGAGTATTTTATTTTACCCTTGTTAATCCTATGTTTTCTGGAGCATGTAGTACCATTGGAAATTTTTCAATCTTCACAGAACTACTATCCAATCCAAAGGCTCTTTCTTCAGACAAACTTAGTTTTTTAATGAAAAAATACGAATTCATAACTAATTTTTCATGCCACAATAAATCGCTATCGTTAGACAAGAATTTTTCAGATAAAACAAATTTGAAATCTCCAAGAATGTTGTTTTTGTTTAAGGATTCATAACGACTTGTAATATCAACCTCACCTTTTTTTACCATATCTTTCAATACTTCGCGGAACATCAAGTTGATTTTAGTGGGCTCTCTAAATCCTAAATTGAAATCTATGCGATACAAATCGTCTTTTAAGATTTCGGTTACTTTGTATTCTGTTTTATAAGGTTCTGTTAAGATGTTTACGTGAACAAACCAATAAATATCGGCTCTTTTAGGTCTTTTTTGAAGAATAGAATACATTACCTTTTCTTCTATTTCGTCTACTCTTCCCGCATTGGTCATATAGACTAAATGGGTTGCATATTTCGGAATAGACAAATCGGCACTTAATTCACTAAGTACTTTTTTATAGTCTTCAATCCGAACAATTTTAGTGTATGCTTTGTTAATTTTTTTGGCTAAATACCATATCGTCATTATAAAAATTAAAAAGATCGCAATGAAAAGTGTTACATAACCACCCTCTGCAAATTTAGTTACATTGGCAGCTAAAAAGCTAAATTCAATCATTAGATAAATCCCGATTATTGGTACAAACAAGTACCATTTTACTCTTTTCATTATGAGGTAATAGTTCAATAAAAGAGTGGTCATAATCATGCAAAGTATAATAGCTAAACCATAAGCATGCTCCATATTGCTTGATTCTTCGAAATGTAATACAATAGCAACACAACCTAGAAGTAATAACCAGTTAATAGACGGAATATACAATTGACCTTTTAGTTCTGTAGGATATTTGATTTTTACTTTTGGCCAAAAATTCAAACGCATTGCTTCATTAATTAAAGTAAAAGAACCACTAATTAAGGCTTGGGATGCAATTACAGCGGCTAAAGTTGCGACAACAATTCCGATTGGTTGAAACCAATCGGCCATAATTAAATAGAATGGGTTTCCGTTTTTTCCACCAAGACTAGATAACGTTTGACCTTCATGGTGAATTAAATAAGCACCCTGTCCAAAGTAATTTAAGACTAAAGCTGTTTTTACAAAAATCCAACTGATGCGAATATTTTTTCGTCCGCAATGCCCCATATCGGAGTACAATGCTTCGGCCCCTGTAGTACATAAGAATACAAAACCAAGAACAAAGAAGCCATCAGGATGAACAGAAAGTAAACGATAAGCATAATATGGGTTTAAAGCTTGAAGTACTTCAATATGGTGAAATATTTGGATACCTCCTAATATGGCTAACATACTAAACCAAATTAACATCATTGGAGCAAAGAATTTACCAACTAGTTTAGTTCCAAATTGTTGTATGGTAAATAAGATGAATAAAATTCCAATAACGATGGGTATCGTATTAATTTCGGGATAAAAGGTTCTAACTCCTTCAACAGCAGAGGATACAGAGATAGGAGGAGTAATGATTCCGTCGGCTAATAAAGCACTTCCTCCAATAATGGCGGGTACAATCAGCCACCGTATTTTTGTTTTTTTTACTAAAGCGTAAAGGGCAAAAATTCCACCTTCGCCATGATTATCAGCACTTAACGTGATGAGTACGTATTTGATAGTGGTTTGTAGAGTAAGTGTCCAAAAAACACATGATATTCCTCCTAAAACAATATCGGCATTTATTGTATGGTCACCAAGGATTGCTTTCATTACATACAAAGGAGAAGTTCCAATGTCACCATAAATAATTCCTAAAGAAACTAATAGACCACCTAGTGTTAATTTACTATGAAGGTCTTTGTGCGCTACGCTCATGATATTTAATTAAAAAGTGGGCAAATTTACTCTTTTTAAATATATTAGGATAAAAAATAACAAAAAAAACACAGCGTTTAGGCTGTGTTTGTATTAATTCTATTTTAAGACTAATTTCTTCGAAAGTTTCCTCTTGAGTTTCTATTGTTTTCTTGTATTGAAGGAGTAGAAACATATTGTGTATTATTTCGATTAATTTCTACTTCTTTAATTTCTAAAGGTCTATTTTGAGTATTTTCTCTGGTATAATTATTTCGTTGTGGTTCGTTATCTATTTTATTTGAATAGCTATTGTCATTTCTTCTCTCATTGTAGAATTCGTCGTCACGTCGGTATGCTCTATTTTGGTTGAATTCGCGACGGTTTGATTCGTATCGTTCTCGGTTTGAGTAAATGTAATTTGGATACTGATTTCCGTATGTTTTTGTAATTGGATAGTATCGATTAGAATTTATATTACCGTAAAATCTGTTGTGGTTCAAATAGTAATTTATGTTTTTACGGTAGCTATGGGTTGGATAGGGATGCCAAGAATAATAGTGTTTTGGGTAATAATTCCATCTCCAATTAGAATAATACGGGCGGTAATTTGAATTCCAAAAAACACTCAATAGTGTAGGGGTTGTATAGAAAGTTGGTTGGTAAATACAGTGATTGCCGTATACCACTCTGTTTCCAATGATTTGCACTGTAATAGCATTATAGTTGTCTTTTGTAACATTAATAGTCGCAACGTCTTGGTATATATCACGGTTGATAATAGCTTGAATTAAAATAAGATGGGTTCTGTTTTCGATGGATTCAACTACTCGTAAATAATCGACTTCATTGTCGTTATTTAAATCCAAATTTGATAATTGGAGGTTGGGATCATTTAAACGCATTTCAAAGTCTTCTAAATTTTGAGATTTGCCAAACTGTGATGCAATAGCTCTTAAATCTAAGTTAGCATTACTATCTGAGTTAGTGGCGTTGATTTGGATGGTGTTTTGTGCCTGTGCTTGTATCACAATTAAAGTTCCAATTAATGTCCAAAAGAATACATTCGGTTTCATAAAAAAAATGATTTAAGATTACTATTTATGACTTTCCAATTACTGTGCCAATAAAAAAATAATGTTGATGATAGATTTTAATTAATTGTAATTTAGCCATCTAATTTTTTTGTTTTATGAAAAAAATATTTTTTGTTTTTAGTGTTGCTTTTCTTTTTTATTCATGTGGTTTAAGAAAGCTATTTCAAAATAATCATTTTACTTCAGTAGTAATTGATACTTTATTACAAGATAAAATTAGCATTCGTGCTTTAGTTTTGGATCAAGAAAAAATCTGGTATGCGGGTGATAAATCTAGATTTGGATGTATCGATTTGAATTCAAATCAAAAGAAAGAAATCCAAATTTCCACAGAAAAAAACAGTGAATTTAGGAGTATCGCCCAAACTAAAAAATATCTATTTGTTCTAAGTGTAGCTAATCCAGCTTTATTATACCGAATTTCAAAGGAAGATTTGAGCTATGAATTGGTATACCAAGAAAATCACGAAAAAGTATTTTATGATAGTATGCAATTTTGGAATGATTTACAAGGGATAGCCATTGGAGACCCAATAGAAGGATGCTTTTCTATAATAACAACTCGTGATGGTGGTACTACTTGGCAAAAAAGACTTTCGAATCAATCACCTCAATTAGCAGAAGGAGAGGCTGCTTTTGCGGCTAGCAATACTAATATTGTTATCAAAGAGAATAATACTTGGCTTGTGTCTGGCGGAAAAAAGGCACGGGTATTTTTCTCTGATGATAAGGGAGAAAGTTGGTCTATAAATGAAACACCAATGGTGCAAGGAAAACAGATGACCGGAATTTTTACAGCTGATTTTTATGATTCAAAAACAGGATTTATCTCAGGAGGAAATTATGAGGTTTTGTCTCAGAATTTTGATAATAAAGCAGTTACTCATGATGGAGGGAAAACATGGCAATTGGTTGCTCAAAACCAAGGCTTTGGGTACGCTTCTTGTGTGCAATATGTTCCGGAAAGTAATGGTAAAGAAATAGTTAGTTTGGGTGCTTCAGGTTTATATTATTCTAATGATGGGGGGAATAATTGGAAACAATTTAGCACAGATGGGAGCTTGTATACTATTCGTTTTTTGAACACTTCAACTGCAATTGCTGCAGGTAAAAATAAATTGATTCGGATTCGATTTAAAAAGTAAGGCTATTCTATTTAGAATAGCCTTTTTATTATTTTTTATAAAATTACTCTTTTCGTGGTCCTTTGTTTCGGTATTGAAGAAGTAATTTTCTATTAAAATCTTCTTCTGATTTTTTTAGTCTAATAATTTTTAAAGCAGGTAAAACTCCTTTTAAATTTAAAAAGAATTTTTTGCGAAGAACAAAAATATCTTCCTCATTATTTTCAATTTGGCTTAACAATGAATTGGCTTCTTTTTCGGTCATTTTATCTTTTCCTTCTCTAAATCTTTTAATGAAAGAACGCATTTTTAGATGTTTTAATTCAAATTCTTTTTCTTCAAATGCATTGTAAATAGGCCAAAATTTTTCAGCTTCGGCACTTGTTAAGTCTAATTCGGTGGTTATAAAAGCCACTTTCAAAGTTTTGATCTGTTCTCTTTTCTCTTTCATTTTTTCCCCTTGTGCATAAAAACTTATACTGGAAAATAATGTTACTATGGCTAAAATTCTATAGAGTCTCATCGTATTTTATTGTTTTTATTTATTCTATAATTAATTTTTCTAAATCTGAATTCGTAGTTAAAATATCTTCTATGGTTTCGTCTTTTAGTTCTGTTGTAGTGCCAATTTTATTAAGGTCTTCGTCTTCTAATTCACTAATTAATTCATAAGTAGTTATATCGTTTTGGTATGTTAAATGGTTTTCTATAGTAGTTGTATCTAACTCTTCTGAATTGGATAGAAATTGATTGAAAATGGGAAGAAATAAGGCAATAACTAGCATGGCAGCAATCGAGAATAAAAGAGTTTTATTTCTTTTTAAAAGAGGGATTGTACTGATTTCTTTATCGGGTAATTGTGAAAGAATCTGTTTTGAAAAATCATCAAAATAGGTATCAGGAATTAGAAACCCAGATTTAATTTTTGATTTTTCGTTTATTTTAAATGCTTTCATAATAGTTTTAGACTGAATAGGGTTTAAAAAGTTTAATTTGAGTTTATATAAGCTTCTATTTTTTTTGTAGCGTGATGGTAAGAAGCTTTTAAAGCACCTATTGAAGTGTTTAGAATTTCGGCAATTTCTTCGTATTTTAATTCTTCGAAATATCTCATCTTAAATACTAATTGTTGTTTTTGAGGTAAAATTGCTATAGCTTTTTGTAATTTTATTTCGATTTCATCTCCATCAAAATAAACATCAGCGTTTAAATTATGGATAGTTTTGTTTTGTAATTCTATGGTTGAAATTTTCTGTTTTTGTGCTTTTTGATTAATAAAAGTTAATGCTTCATTTGTTGCTATTCGGTACATCCAAGAAAACAGTTTACTGTCTCCTTTAAAGTTTTTTAGATTTTGAAATACTTTAATAAATGTGTTTTGTAAAACATCATCAGTATCATCATGATTCAACACAATATTTCGTATTTGATGATATAATGGTTTTTGATAATCCAGTAAGAGTTTCTGAAACGCTTCATGTTGCGTTTTAGGATCTAACAATTTTTGAATAAATTCTTGTTCTTCTTGCAAAGCTACTGTTTAACTAATTAGATTAGTTTTGATACAAAAGGTTTAATAGTAGATGAAATTAAATTCCTAATGCATTATTTTCTGATTTTGCATTCACACTTTCCTCTACTTTGGGTGTGGTTTTTGAGTTTGAGTTTTTATGTTTTACAGGAAAATAGATTTCTGTTTTCCATTTTGAAGGTTGGTTACTATCTGATTTATTTATGGTAAATACCTCTAAATGCTTGAATCTTGAATCTGGAGGTATCACGTTTCTGTTGATGTAACTAATAGATTTTTTTACAGCTTCTTTAGTATGTGAGTAATCACCGTAAAGGGACGTTTTTATTGCTAAAAACGGTTCTAGTTCATCGGCTAAAATATCGCTTCCATCGCTTGTTATAATTGCTTCTTTGATTGGTATGCAAAGCGATATTTGTGCTAATCCATTTTTTTCATCATAAGTATGATAAATTATAAATGGTTTTCCGTTGAGTTCAATAGCATTCGCTTTACAAAATGCAATCATTTTTGGGAAAACGATGTGGGTATTTTTTACAATGGAACTAATTTTACTTGTAAAACTTTGTTTTAAATATGGGGTTCCTTTTTTTTGAACTAATCCATTTACTTTAATCTTATAAGTATTAATTTCATATACTAATTGTTTGTGTAGCTTAGCTAAGCTATTTTCAAAGATATTTCCGATTATTTTAGAAGCACCACCATGAAGTGCGGTGTAAATTTTATAAGAAAAACTCATTTCCCCTTTTGACTTTATCGTAATTTTTGTTCCGCCAAGTGTATCTTTTAAGGTCCAAGTAAGCTCATACTCAGTACCGTCTATGTTCATTTTTTGATAGATACTGTTATTTTCTTTGGTTGATAAAGTTTGGATAGTACCATTTCCTTGATTACTTTCCCATGTACATTTCGCGCCTTTTCCGACGTTATTTTTAGAGTAATGAATTTTAATTTTGTCCCCAATCATCATAAAATCCCCCCAATTTTGATAATCATTTACATAGCTGTATAGATTGTTTTTTGAAATTGGAATTACTTTACTTTTTTGGATGTTAAACACCCCTTTTTGGGTTGCAATAAAAACAGAGAAAGAGACAAAACTAAGTAATAGTAATAAGGAGATGTATTTTAAGATTTTCATTTGGAGTATCAATAAAAGTTTCTTACGTAGTAAAGTTAGCTAATTTATGTATACGTAAATAGGCGTCAAGAAAAATAAATTACCTAACGCTTTAAGAAAATCTTGATTACAAACAATAAACAAACAAATACCAGAAAACCTAAAAGAATTTTATAATTTCCTTTATAAAAAAGTCGATGTAGTTGAGCATCCTTTCTATAAGCAATAATCATAGTAACTACAAAGCCTATAAAAAAAAGAATTCCAAAAGTTATTTGACCACTGCTAAACATGTGTTGAAAATTTTAATGCAAATTTAGTTATTTGTTGTAGAATACTTACTACATTTCCAAATCATTTAATCGATTTAATTATGCAAAAACAAATTAAGGCGGTAAAGGAATTTCATACCGCATTTCAAATAGGACATAGTGAGACTCCAATTGCCGATTTAGGGGAAACAAAAAAGCATCTTCGTTATAATTTAATGAAAGAAGAAAATGAGGAATATTTAGAGGCGGTTTTAAATAATGATTTAGTTGAAATAGCAGATGCTTTAGGCGATATGTTGTATATTCTTTGCGGTACAATTATAGAGCATGGTTTGCAACATAAAATTGAAGAAGTGTTTGATGAAATTCAGCGTTCCAATATGAGCAAACTTGGAGAAGATGGCAAACCAATTTATCGCGAAGACGGGAAAGTTATGAAAGGTCCCAATTATTTTAAACCTGATTTTTCAAAAATTTTAGGAAAATAATACGGTAAACTTAAAAAAAGCGATTTTCACATTGAAAATCGCTTTTTTTATTTTGGTTACATTAGTTATACTTTTACAGTCCAACCAAAAGTATCTTCGGCTAATTTATTTTGAATATTAGTCAATTTCAATTTTAAATCAGCAGCCATAGAATTTTCTAATTTTGGTAATTCGTAATAATGGTCTTTATATGAAAACCCAACAATTGGACTAATAACAGCAGCAGTTCCTGCACCAAAAATTTCTTTCAGGCTTCCATTGTTTGCAGCTTCTACTAATTCATCAACTAAGACCGAACGAACTTCTACGTTTATTTTCTCTTTTTTTGCTAATTCAATAAGTGATTTTCTAGTAACTCCATCAAGAATCCTTTCGCTAGTTGGCGCTGTAAATAAGGTGTCATTAATTCTAAAAAACACATTCATAGTACCCGCTTCTTCTAATTTAGTATGGGTTGCATCGTCAGTCCAAATTACTTGTTGGAAACCTTCTTTGTTTGCTAAATTAGTAGGATAGAATTGACCTGCATAATTTCCAGCCGCTTTTGCAGCTCCAATTCCGCCATTTGCCGCTCTACTATAATGTTCAGCAACAATAACTTTTACTTCGCCTGCATAGTATGACTTAACAGGAGATAAAATAATCATGAATTTATAGTTATCAGAAGGATTGGCAATTACTCCTGTACCAGTTCCAATCATGAAAGGTCTAATGTACATTGAGTTTCCGTTTCCTTTTTTAACCCAAGCTTGGTCAATTTTAAGTAATTCTTTCAATCCATTCATGAAGATATCTTCTGGAACTTCAGGCATAGCCATTCTGACAGCTGATTTATTGAAACGGTTATAGTTTTCATCAGGTCTGAATAACCAAATAGCATCTTGATCATCTTTGTAGGCTTTCATTCCTTCAAAAATAGCTTGTCCATAGTGGAATACTCGTGTTGATGGATCTACTAAAAAAGGAGCGTAAGGCTTAATTGTTGGTGTTTGCCATTCTCCATTTTTAAAATCACACTCAAATAAATGGTCTGTAAAAACAGCTCCAAAACTTAAGTTTTCAAAATCTACTTCATTAATTTTAGAAGTAGCTGATTTTATAATTTCAATTTTTTTGTTTTGAGTTGTACTCATAATACAGAATTATTTTATGGTATGAATAATAAGCATAAGCTTATCATATAAGATTAGGAAATCTAATTTTAATGATTACAAAATTAAACAAAAATCGCTAAAAAACTTATGAAAAAAGTATTAATTATGGCAATTAACTGCGATTTATATATATTTAAAAATAATCATACAATTAGGGTTGATTTATGGGAATTATATAAAAAATATCAATTTTTTTCGAACGAAACGTTTTTGTTTTAACTAATTTTGGGCATAAAATAAAACGACTTAGGCGGTATTCACTTTAAAAAATATTCATTGGAAAGAGAAATTATTCAAACTCTTGATGGTTCAACGACAATTCATCTCAAAGAATGGGATGAGTGTTATCATTCAAAACACGGGGCAATTCAAGAAGCCCAACATGTTTTTATTCAGAATGGACTTTCGCTATTTCCCAATCAATCTGTTTCCATTTTAGAAATCGGGTTTGGAACAGGTTTGAACGCTTTTATTACTTTTTTAGAATCTCAAAAATTAAATCAATCGATTAATTATGTCGGAGTTGAAGCGTATCCTGTAAACGCTTCCGAAGTTCTTGCGATGAATTATGTAGCTAAATTGAACGCCATAGCACAAAAGGAGGTGTTTGAACAAATGCATGAAAGTAAATGGAACGAGAAAGTGATATTAAATACTGATTTTGAATTAACTAAACGCAAGCAGTTTTTTGATGAAATTGCAGATTCGGAACAATTTGATTTGATTTATTTTGATGCTTTTGGCTACAGAGTACAGCCTGAATTATGGAGTACTACCATTTTTCAAAAAATGTATACCGCACTTCGACCTGGAGGTAAATTAGTGACTTATGCTGCGCGTGGTGTGGTAAAAAGAAGTATGATAGAAGTAGGATTTACAGTTGAGAAATTGCCTGGTCCACCAGGTAAAAGAGAAATGTTTAGGGCAAGTAAAGCAGAATTAACGTTTTAATTTGCAATAAAATAAATTACTTAAAACTTCGTTAAATAAGAGTAGTGCCATATATTATTAATGTAATTTTATGCTACTTTAAAATTGAAGTTTAACCCAAAAATTGAATTCATTATGACAAAAGTAATGCTTGACTACACCAAATCTATTCTAGAAAGAGTAAGTTTTGATCCTACTCTTTTTTACAAAGAATTGCAAAAAGCTATTAAAACTTTGCTGCCCTACGAGATGGAACAATTAAAGGAATGGTTGTTTAGATTTACACGTGAAAGGCCAGAATTAAAATCTTGTTTACAAGTAATCAATGTATAAATAAAAAGGAACCTTTTCAGGTTCCTTTTTTATTTTTTTTGGATAGGGCTTATAATTTCAACATTTTGAAAAACAATAGCGCCTTTTATGACTCCAGCAATTGTACTTCGTAAAGCATCAATGATATGAATTTTCAATTCGCTTTTAGGAAAAATTAAACTCACTTCGCGCGCCGGCTTTGGTTCTTTGAAATGACGTAGTTTGGTTTTGTCAGCTTCTTTTAAATCCAATGTGTGTAAATAAGGAAGTAGTGTAGTACCTAAACCTTCATCGGCTAATTTGATTAACGTTTCAAAACTGCCGCTTTCAATTTGAAAATGATTGATTTCGTTACGGTTATTATTTTTGCATAAATTTAAAATTCCATCTCTAAAACAGTGTCCGTCTTGTAATAACAGGATTTCATCCAAATTTAAATCACTCACTTCTATTTCTTGTTTTTCAAAATGGTGATGTCCTTCAGGGATATAGGCTACAAAAGGTTCAAAATACAATACAATTTCTTTAATTTTTTCTTCTTCTAACGGAGTAGCGGCAATTGCAGCATCTAAATGACCATTATTTAATTTTGTAATAATCTCCTCTGTATTTAGCTCTTCAATGATAAGTTTTACTTTTGGGTATTTTTTTATAAAATTATTTAAAAACATGGGGAGCAAAGTAGGCATAATCGTTGGGATGATACCTAGTCGAAATTCGCCACCCACAAATCCTTTTTGTTGTTCTACAATATCTTGAATTCTGTCTGCTTCATTAACGATATTTTTAGCTTGGCTTACTATTTTTTGACCAATGTCAGTCAGTTGAATAGGCTTTTTTGTACGGTCAAATATCTGAACATTTAATTCTTCTTCAATTTTTTGAATTTGCATACTCAAGGTAGGCTGTGTGACAAAACATTTATCTGCGGCTAATGTAAAGTTTTTATGTTCAGCAACGGCTAAAACGTATTTAAGTTGAGTGATTGTCATTGTATAATGAATTTTGATACAAAAGTACAAAAACAATCAATTTATCTTATACTTAATGAATTTATTTTTGATTAAATAGTTCTTTAGGCTTTTGAAATATAAAATAAATGATGGAAATGGTTTTTTTGTGAACAAAAGAATCTAATTTTAGACTACATTTGATTACAGCAAAAACTATATATCCATGAGTGACGATTTTTACAAGAAAATACTAGATAATAATAAAAAATGGGTTGAAAACTCTTTACAATTAGACCCTAATTATTTCCAAAATTTAGCTGAGAGACAAACACCTCCGTTACTTTGGATAGGATGTTCAGATAGTAGGGTTCCTGCTAATGAGATTGTAGGTGCTAAGCCAGGGGAAGTGTTTGTACATCGAAATATTGCCAATATGGTCATTCATTCTGATATGAATATGTTAAGTGTGCTAGATTATGCAGTCAATGTTTTGAAAGTAAAGCATATTATTGTTTGTGGACATTACGGTTGTGGTGGGGTTCAGGCAGCTATGAATAACCAATCGATAGGAATAATTGATAACTGGATTAGACATATAAAAGACATTTATCGTTTGCATAAAACGTATTTAGACGGTATAGAAGATGAACAAGAACGTTTCAACGCTTTTGTTGAGGTTAATGTAAAAGAACAAGTTTTTGATTTGGCCAAAACGTCAATTGTACAGTCAGCTTGGAAAGCGGGGCAGGAATTAACCCTTCACGGTTGGGCGTACGGATTGAATTCAGGATTTGTAACTGACTTGGATGTTAACTTTAGTTCGGATGTTGATTTAGATGAAGTATATCAATTAAAATTTTAATTGATATTGGATTTGTCTTACATGGTATAATGAATAATGGAGAGGTAAATAGGCATTCCTATGGTAATATTTACTGGGAAAGTTACAGCTAATGCCATTGGAAGATATAAACCTGGATTTGCTTTAGGAACCGTTATTTTCATTGTAGCAGGTACTGCAATATAAGACGCACTAGCTGCAAGAATTGCAAAGATGAATCGGTTTGCAATTTCTGAAGTTACTAATGAACTTATCATAGCGAAAAGACATCCGTTGACTATTGGGATGACAAAGGCAAAAACAAATGGAAACCAGCCACAATTAAAAAACGATTTTAATTTTCTCCCACTTGAAATTCCCATGTCTAGTAAAAAGATAGCTAAAAAACCTTTGAATAAATCATTTGTAAATGGTTTGATACCTTCGGCTTGTTTTGCATCGGCTAGGTATCCAATAATCAAGCTCCCTAGGATAAGTAATACACTACCATTGGTTAAAGAATGCTTTACAATTGATTTTTGATTTATCTTTTTGTTTTCTGTATTTTGAAAAATAGAAATAAGAAGCAATCCTATAATTATTGCAGGTGATTCCATTAGTGCCATAATAGCTACCATATGACCATGAAGTTTAAGTTGATGTGCCTCTAAATAAGATACAGCTGTTACAAAAGTAACAGCACTTACAGAACCATATGCTGCAGCTATCGCACCAGCATCAAACACATTTAGTTTTCTT
The DNA here is from genome assembly GCF_029866485.1 of Flavobacterium keumense. Lineage (NCBI taxonomy): Bacteria > Pseudomonadati > Bacteroidota > Flavobacteriia > Flavobacteriales > Flavobacteriaceae > Flavobacterium > Flavobacterium keumense. The sequence goes on along the minus strand of NZ_CP092332.1, from coordinate 2,323,859 downwards.
TTTAGTATAAAGAAAGTATATAAAGGAATTAATACTGAAATGGCTATTCCTAAAAGCATGGACCAGATAATTTCGCTTGTAAATTCTTCATGAGAAAGTTCCTGTCCTCCTTTGAATCCAATAGCAAAAAGTAGGTATAATGAGATAAATTTTGAAGAGTTTTCAGGAATTGCTAAATCACTTTTAAGATAAACAGCAATTATTCCTAGTACAAAGAATAAAAGTGCTGGATTTGTTAAATTTTCAATTAGTAGATTAGTATTCATGTTTTATTTTAAGAGTTTTTGTTGATTTTGGAAAAATGTCATTCTATTTATGTTTTGAATATGTAATAGTCCAATTTTGATTTACAAACGTTGCATTTAGAATTATTAGTTTTATATTTCTGTCACGGCTCTAATAAGTCTGTCGTTTATTGACTTTCCTAAATTAAAGTCGGGTAATTTTTCAATTAAAATTAGATCAAGATTTAGTTTATCTAATTGATGTAAATAATCATATAGGTTTTTTGCCGCCTCATTATAATCTCCTTTTGGAGATAATACAAATTGAATATTTTTGTTGTGTGTACTAATAGCATTATTGAAACTTAGAATGCCTATTTTTTTTTCATTCACTGATTTTAGATGTTCAGTTACGTTATCAACAAGATAAGCTTTTGTTTTTGGGGCATAATGTCTTGAAAACATACCAGGTGCATCAGGAGTATGATTATCATTTGTTATGATTTTGACGGGGCCAACAATCTTTTCAATATTGTTTATTGAAAGAGCCCCATGACGAAATAATATGGGAGTTTCGTTTTCGAATCCTATGATAGTTGACTCAATTCCTTTTGTACAATTTCCTCCATCTAGAATTAGTTTTATTTTATCATTAAAATAGTCTAATACATGTTTTGAGCAGGTAGGGCTAATTGATCCGAAAGGATTGGCGCTAGGAGCTGCAATTGGATAATCAATATAGTTTAATAGTTCTTGTGTAATTGGGTGATCAGGAACTCGAACTGCAACAGTATTTTTTCCCGCTGTAATTAGATTTGATATTTTACTTTGTTTTTTTAATATGAGTGTGAGTGGTCCAGGCCAAAAATGATTGGCAAGTTTTAACGCAGATTCAGGAATGTTAGTTGCAATGTCAGTGAGTTGATTGATTGATTTGATATGAACTATTAACGGATTATTATTAGGTCTTTCTTTAATTTTGAAAATGGCTTCTATCGCATTTTCATTGTAAATACTAGCCGCTAATCCATAGACTGTTTCTGTGGGTATTGCTATAACATGTCCTCTGTTAAGTTCATTTCCTGCTTTTTGAATATTTTTGGTTACAATAGTCATTTGATTACGGATTACAATAGTCACAATACATAGGGTCTTCTGTTTTCTTTTTGTTAGGAAATTTTTCTTCTGTCATGAAGTTGCATTTCGTACATATATAATTCACACTTAATGTTGAACGAGTTGCAGAACCACACAAACTGCAGGGTAAGCCAGGATTAACGTTTTGAATATCAAAACCCGGAGTTTGGCAACTCGGACATTTTGATTGTATTTTTTGGACTAATTTGATACTTGCCTTTTGGATAACACTCATTCGAGTTGGATTAAGATGTGCTCTCATATCTGTTTCCACGTATACTCTTCCGAAAGAGTCTATCATTTTGTTAAAAAGCCATAATAATTTAGAATGGTTGTTTATTCCTTTATAAATTACACTCCAATTTGTTTGATCTGATTTAAGAATTAGAGCATGTGATGGAAATTTTACTTGTTTACAAAATTCTTTTAATTCGAATTTGTTATTTACATATTGACCACTAAAGTTAGTTTCAGTACTTAATTCTCTTGCAACTATTTCAATATTATTTTTTAGGTCTAGAAATAGTAATGATTCTTCATTTCCCGGTATAAAAAACAACGATGGATGTTGGCCAAAAGAACCTTCACTTGCAATCGCCAGATCAACATTGTGCATTGTCATAGCGTTTATACATTTGCTTCGCAAAGTAGTTATCACATCATTTTTTCTTTCGACTTCTCCAGAAAATGTTCCTAAAGTGTCAGTATTAAAAAGTGTGTTTTTAATACAATTTACTCCTATAGCATCTTCAATTAAAGGTGCAATTATTTTTTCTTTTTGATGTTGAGTTGCAATTATTAATTTACGTCCTTGAAACATTTATTTTATTTTGATTTCAAATTCACATTTCAGCTCAACTACTTGTTCATTTGATTGTATTTCATTTAAAAGTTGGTTTATGGTTGATTTCATATCATTCAGTTCTTCAATCCTTTTTTTTGAATGTGATGGATTTAAGCTAAATCGAATATTGTTACTAAAGCCTTCCAAATCATGATACTGTATTTTATTGATAATCATTGAATTAAGTATTTTTTTTGCGTCATCGGGAGTAAACACCCCATTGATTAATTGAAATTTGGAATTTTTTTTCATCTTTCTAAAGTTTAATATTTAATGTTTTAAGCAAATAAGTAGACACAAATAAAGATGATGCTAACAGTGCTGTAGACCATACAGAAAAATTGGATAGTATGTTTAAAAGTATCCCTACAGATAATACAATAATAATTGATAGTAGTATTGTATTTGTTTTTTTGCTTTTGAGGTTATTTTTATTTGATACCATTATATGTGAATTTTTTTTGCAAATTACAGAGTAATAATTCATAAATTTTTATTTATATTTGTTATGTTTTTAATAAAAATATTTTATGAATTATACCTTACATCAACTGAAAGTTTTTTTGAAAGTTTCAAAAACGAAGAGTATAACTAAAGCTTCAGAAGAGCTCTATTTATCACAACCTGCCGTTTCTATTCAGTTGAAAAATTTTCAAGATCAGTTTGATATTCCATTAACAGAAGTTATTGGGAGAAAATTATACATTACTGATTTTGGAAAAGAAATTGCTTTTGCTGCAGAACAAATTATTAACGAAGTTGATAAAATCAACTACAAAACACTTTCTTACAAAGGAATTTTATCTGGAATTTTAAAATTATCTGTAGTATCTACCGGTAAGTATGTTATGCCTTATTTTTTGACAGAGTTTATGAATACAAATAAAGGTGTTGAATTGGAAATGGATGTCACTAATAAATTAAAAGTAATTCAATCTCTAAAAAATAATGAAATCGATTTTGCTTTAGTTTCTAGTGTTCCAGAAGACATTAATATAGATTTTGAATCTCTATTATTGAATAAATTATTCCTTTTTGGAAATAAAGATTTGGTCATAGATAAAACTCTAACTATTGAAAAATCGCTAGTCGATATTCCGCTTATTTATAGAGAAGAAGGGTCGGCAACTCGATATTATATGGAAGAATATCTTAAAAATAAAGGTTTTTTTGTTAAAAGCAAACTACAATTAACCTCTAATGAAGCCGTAAAACAGGCAGTGATATCAGGGTTAGGGGTATCTATAATGCCTTTAATTGGTTTAAAAAATGAACTAGAAAATGAAGATGTTAAAATAATCGAGGCAGATGGTTTACCATTAATTTCTAATTGGAAATTAATTTGGTTGAAAGATAAAAAAATGAGCCCTGTGGCATCAGCCTATCTTCATTATATTCGAGAAAATAAGGAACGATTAAATGAAAAACAATTTTCTTGGATTAATAATTACTAATCGTCTAAATTTTCATTAAAGGCAGAAGGAAGGAGTGTTGGTATAAATTTAATTAGAATTGGTAATAGTAAACTACCTCCAGGTAATAAAAAAATAGTTAACGAGGGTATTGTTTTACAGATATCCAATAGTTGTTTTTTGATCTTCTTTTTCTCTTTATCATTCAAATCTCTTCTGGTAGAATAGGCTAATAAGACCATTAACTCTTTACTCTGGATAATTTCTTTAACTAAACGAGTCTTATTTCTAGTCATGAGAGTTACAACACTTTGTGTTGTTTGATCATAAAAATGTTTAACAGGATTGGAATAATTGAAATATGGAATTTCGTTTTTGTAATGTTGTATAAAATTATTGGTATCAATAATGCTTTGTTTTACAAAATCATCTGAAATTGAAAGAGCTTCTGCTAATTCATATAAAAAATGAGATTCGTTGTTTTCTAATACACCATCGTTCCATAATGCCATTCCTGCAATGTCAATTAAATAACTCTTTTCTAATTCATTGGTAAAATAATCCAATTGCAACGTTTCTACACTTAAATTCAAGTTTTTAGAAAATTTACTATAACGAATAGAGGCTTCAAAAAGTTTGATCAATAAATCATCATATTGGGATTTATTTGTTTTTATTTTTAGAGCTAGAGTAACTATATTAACGATGGTTTCTTCAACTTTTTTTAGGTATTTCTCAGGAATTGTTCCATGAATTACATATTGACCAAAAGCCAAAACATCAATGAACAAAAGCGCATTAGTTACTAAGTGAGAAAAGTTTTTACTGATAATGTTTTCATTAGTTTGAACGCGTTCATCAATAAACTTTTCTAGAGTAAGTGAAGGAGTATTTCTTGGTAGTAGCTTTTTAAATAAATTAAATTCTTCGGGATGCATTTCATTATAAAACGATACTGCCTCCGAAATAAAATGATCCCATTTCAACTCTTTTTTTGCGGTAATGTAAACTCCCAATAAACTATTGAAAAGTGCAACTTTTGATATTTCTTCTTTAAACCAACTTTCAATTGGAATCTTTGATTGTGTATCTAAAGAAATAATATGTCCATAAATGAAACCAGTAGCTCTTAAGTTCGAGTAAAACGAACTACTTTCAGTAACGAATTTCTTTTTCGAAATTTTTTGCTCACTGAAAAATTTATCTATCCAACCTGGTATTGAAGGGTTTATCATTACCTTGATTTAAAAATGCAAAGCTAGTTTTTTTTCTTATTCCAAAGATGAAATTAAAATTAAAAAACCGTTTTGTAAAATGAAGCAAAACGGTTTTAAATAAGAATTAAATAGTTGTTATTTTATGATAGCAGAACAAGCTACTCTGGCTCCTGAATTTCCTGTTGGTTGTGTTACAAAATCATCCGCACCTTGGTGTACAATCAATCCTTTTCCTAAGACATCTTTAGTTGGGTCTCCGCAACCCATGCACCATTCATTTGTAGTTAAGGTGATGGTACCATTTCCATTTTCATCAGCAGTAAAGTTGCCAATATCTCCCTTGTGATATTCGCCTTCTCCCCATTTTCCGTGTTTTTTAAAGGTTGGGTTCCAATGTCCGCCTGCCGAACTTCCATCTGCAGCCGAACAATCTGATTTTTCGTGAATGTGAATAGCATGAATACCTGGTTTTAGTCCAGAGATTTTAGCCTCAAAGGTAACTTTGCCATTTTTTTCTACAAAAGTCGCTGTTCCTGATACTGTACTATTGCTTTTAGGCTCAAAATTGAGAATAAGTTTTTTTGAATCGTTTGAGTTGGCGGTTTTGCAACCGATAATTACAGCGATGATAACTATAATTGAGAAGACTATTTTTTTCATTTTTTTATATTTTAATTCGTATAAAGTTACACATATTAGCTGAAGCAAAGATTAAAGTTTTCTTAAAATATAAAAACCGCTCTGAATTAAATCAGAAACGGTTTTTAACACAAATTAAATTCAAACTAAAAACTATTGTTTTGCTTAAAAGCAATATTTATTTTCGGCAACCAATTTTGCTGTAATAGTTTCTCTAAGTGCTACTACATTAGGCATATTTGTATATTTGGTAAAACGGCGTAATCCCATTAACATCATGCGCTGCTCATCGCCTTCAGCAAAAGAAACAATACCTTCTTTTCCTTTTTGAGTTACAATATCAACGGCTTGATATAAATACAATTTAGCCATCGCAATTTGTTCTTGAACATTTGATTCACCTTGTTTTTTGGCTAATTTTTCTGTTCGTAGAACCGTACTTTCCGCCATATAAATTTCAATTAGCATATCGGCAGCAGCCATTAATAATTGTTGGTGTGCTTCTAAATCAGCTCCAAATTTTTGAACTGCACCACCCGCTACCATTAAAAAGGCTTTTTTTAATTTACCAATCATTTCTTTTTCTTCGGCAAACAATTCAGAATAGTCAGGGGTTTCAAAAGAAGGTATTCCCATTAATTCTTCTTGTACTTTCATAGCAGGGCCTAATAAATCTACTTGACCTTTCATGGCTTTTTTGATTAACATTCCAACAGAAAGCATTCGATTAATTTCGTTAGTTCCTTCATAAATGCGAGCAATACGAGCGTCTCTCCATGCTGATTCCATTGGAGTATCTTCAGAGAATCCCATACCGCCGTAAATTTGGATTCCTTCGTCTGAACAATGTTGAACATCTTCAGAAACAGCTACTTTTAGAATAGAGCACTCAATAGCAAATTCTTCTACACCTTTAAGTTCTGCTTCTTGGTGCGAAGTTCCTTCAGCTTCTCTAATTTTTATTCTAGTTTCTATATCTTTAGCTGCACGATAGGTAGCACTTTCTCCTGCATAGGTAGAAGTTGCCATTTCGGCTAATTTGGCACGAATAGCTCCAAAACTTGCAATTGATGTGTTGAATTGTATTCGGTCATTCGCATAATGAATGGCATTAGATGTAACCCGACGTTGTGCGTCTAAACAAGCGGCTGCTAATTTAATACGCCCCACATTCAAAGCATTCATCGCTATTTTGAATCCATTTCCTCTTTCAGACAACATGTTTTCAACTGGCACTTTAGTTTCGTTAAAAAACACTTGACGAGTAGAGGAGGCACGAATTCCTAATTTGTGTTCTTCTTCTCCAAAAGAGATTCCGTTGTCTTTTGTGTTTTCCAAAATGAATCCAGTAATGTTTTTATCGTCTTCAATTCTAGCAAAAACGATGAATAGCGAACAAAACCCTGCATTGGAAATCCACATTTTCTGTCCCGTAATTTTGTAATGCGTTCCATCTTCTGATAAAACTGCTTTTGTTTTCCCCGAGTTGGCGTCACTTCCCGCACCTGGTTCGGTTAAGCAATACGCTCCAAACCATTCTCCAGAAGCTAATTTAGGAACGTATTTTTGTTTTTGTTCTTCGGTTCCGTACAAGGTGATTGGCATAGTGCCAATTCCTGTGTGTGCGCCAAAAGCCGTTGAAAATGAACCTGTAGCTCCCGAGATATAATCGCAAACCAAACAGGTATCCACAAATCCCATTCCCATTCCGCCGTAAGCTTCAGGAACAGCAATGCTCAAGAACCCCATTTCACCTGCTTTACGCATAGTTTCTTCAGTCAAGGCATAGTCTTTCTTTTCAAAGCGGTCTTTGTTTGGCCAAATTTCTTTGTCAACGAATTCTTTTACCGAATCACGCATCATCAATTGTTCTTCAGAAAAATCTTCGGGTGTGAATATGTTTTCACATTTCGTTTCTTTTACAAGGAATTGTCCTCCTCTTGTGATATCTTCCATTTCTAAATAGTTTAAAATTTTTATTTTGGGACACCGATTAAAGAAATTAGAGAAATTTTTATAATTCTTCCGATTTCTTAAATTGGTGTACTTTAATTATTTTTTACATCAATTCATAAATACCTGCAGAACCTTGACCTGTTCCTACACACATACTCACGATTCCGTATTTACTGCCGCGACGCTTCATTTCGTCAAACAATTGTACTGACAATTTAGCTCCTGTACAACCCAGTGGGTGCCCTAAGGCAATAGCACCACCATTTACGTTTACGATTTCTGGATTTAATCCCAATTCTCGAACTACAGCTAAGGATTGTGAAGCAAAGGCTTCGTTTAGTTCAATTAAATCAATATCGTTTAAAGTTAATCCCGCTTGTTTTAGGGCTTTTGGAATGGCTTTTACTGGTCCAATTCCCATAATTCTTGGCTCTACACCAGCAGAGGCATAGTTGACTAATCGAGCAATTGGTGTAACTCCTAATTCTTTTACCATTTCTTCACTCATGATCAAAACAAAAGCGGCTCCATCACTCATTTGAGAGGAGTTTCCAGCAGTAACGCTTCCATCAGCTGAAAACACAGGTTTTAAATTGCTCAAAGCAGCTAAATTGGTATCTGCTCTTGGACCTTCGTCTTTTGTTACTGTGTACGTTTTGGTTTCTTTCTTTCCGTTTTCATTAATAAAAGTTTGCTCTATAGTTATCGGTACAATTTGCTTGTCGAATTTTCCTTCAGCTTGTGCTTTTAGCGCTTTTTGGTGTGAGTTGAAAGCAAATTCATCTTGGTCTTCACGAGAAATCGTGTATTGTTTGGCAACGGCTTCAGCAGTCAATCCCATGCCCCAATAGTAGTCTTCATTTCCTGCAGCTGCCACGGCATAATCAGGAGTTGGTTTGTAACCTCCCATCGGAATAAATGACATACTTTCGGCACCACCTGCAATAATACAATCGGCCATACCACTTTGAATTTTGGCTGTAGCCATTCCAATAGTTTCCAATCCTGAGGCACAATATCTATTGACAGTTACACCAGGAACATCGGTTACTTTTAATCCCATTAACGAAATTAATCGGCCTACGTTCAATCCTTGTTCGGCTTCTGGCATGGCGTTTCCAACCATCACATCATCGATTCGTGTTTTATCAAAATCAGGCAACTCATTCATCATAAATTGAATGGTTTCTGCCGCTAATTCATCAGGTCTTTTGAATCGGAACACGCCTTTTGGTGCTTTGCCAACGGCAGTTCTGTATGCTTTTACTATATATGCTGTTTTCATATTTTATATTTTTTGGAACACAGATTTAAAGAATAAGAGAAATTTTAATAATTTTTAGATTTCTTAAATTTGTGTTGCTTAATTACGTAATGGTTTTCCTTTAGTTAACATGAACTGTATTCTTTCCAAGGTTTTTCGTTCTGTACATAAACTTAAGAAAGCCTCACGCTCAATATCTAATAGGTATTGTTCGCTTACCAAAGTAGGTTCAGATAAATCACCACCCGCCATTACATACGCTAATTTGTTGGCAATTTTTTGATCGTGTTCTGAGATGTATTTTCCAGCTTGCATTTGGTCTGTTCCCACTAAGAACATTCCTAACGCTTGTTTTCCAAGAACTTTAACGTCTTTTCGTTGCATTGGTTGCGTATAACCTTGTTCTGCCATTTGTAAGGCAATTTGTTTTGCTGTTGCGATTTGGCGGTCTTTATTTACAACAACGATATCTTTACCTTTTTGTAAAATACCTAAATCAAACGCTTCGTAGGCTGATGTAGCCACTTTTGCCATTCCAATGGTTAGAAAATATTCTTGTAAAACATTCAATTCAACATCATTTTTGTGGAATAAGTCAGAAGCGCGCAATGCCATTTCTTTAGAACCTCCACCACCTGGAATGACACCAACTCCAAATTCCACTAACCCAATATAGGTTTCTGCAGCTGCCACTACTCGGTCAGCATGCATAGTCATTTCGCAACCACCTCCCAAAGTCATTCCGTGAGGAGCCACAATTACAGGAGTTGCTGAATAACGCACGCGCATCATGGTGTCTTGGAATAGTTTAATCGCCATGTTCAACTCATCGTATTCTTGCTCTACTGCCATCATAAAAATCATTCCGATATTAGCACCCACAGAGAAATTTGCGCCTTGATTTCCAATAACCAAACCGTTATATTCTTTTTCAGATAAGTCAATCGCTTTATTAATAGCTTGTAAAACATCTCCACCAATCGTATTCATTTTAGATTGGAATTCAAGATTCAAAATTCCGTCTCCCAAATGCTGAATCACGGCACCGCTATTGCTCCATACTTTTTTGCTTTCGCGAATGTTATTCAGAATGATAAAGGCATCTTGTCCAGGAACCTTGGTTTGTGATTTTGATGGGATATTGTAATAATAAGTAGCTCCTTCTTTTACAGAATAAAAACTAGTACTTCCCGAAGCAATCATTTCGGTTACCCAAGCTGCTGGTTCATAACCTTCAGTTTTCATTAATTCGATTCCGTTAGCTACACCAATAGCATCCCAAATTTCGAACGGCCCATTTTCCCATCCAAAACCTGCTTTCATAGCGTCGTCAATTTTGTAAAAATCATCAGAGATTTCAGGAATTCGGTTGGAGCAATAGGCGAACATGGCAGCGAAGTTTTTTCTGTAAAATTCACCTGCTTTGTCTTTTCCTTTGACTAAAACTTTAAAACGGTCAATCGGTTTGTCGATAGTTTTTGTTAATTCCAAAGTGGCAAAAGATGCTTTTTTAGCCGCTCTGTATTCAAGAGTGTTTAAGTCTAAAGATAGAATATCTTTTCCTTCTTTTTTGTAAAAACCTTGTCCCGTTTTACTTCCTAACCAATTATTTTCCATCATTTTGGAAATAAAATCAGGAAGTTGAAACAATTCGTGTGCTTCGTCGTTAGGGCAATTTTCATACAATCCGTTGGCAACATGTACTAAAGTATCTAATCCTACCACATCTACCGTTCTAAATGTAGCCGATTTTGGTCGACCAATAACGGGTCCCGTTAATTTATCTACTTCCTCAACGGTTAATCCCATTTCTTTCACCAAATGGAACAAACTTTGGATACCAAAAATTCCAATTCGGTTCCCAATGAACGCTGGCGTATCTTTGGCAACAACCGAAGTTTTACCTAGAAATTTCGAGCCATATTCGGTTAAAAAATCCAACACTTCTGGATTAGTTTTAGGTCCAGGAATGATTTCGAATAATTTTAGATAACGCGCTGGGTTAAAAAAGTGGGTGCCACAAAAATGCGCTTGAAAATCCTCTGAACGTCCTTCACTCATAAAATGAATAGGAATTCCAGAAGTATTAGAAGTTACTAATGTGCCTGGTTTTCTGAACTTGTCAATTTGCTCAAAAACTAATTTTTTGATGTCCAAACGTTCTACAACCACTTCAATAATCCAATCGCAAGAGGCAATTTTGGATAGGTCATCAGTGGTATTTCCCGTTGTAATTCGGTTAGCAAATTTAGGGTGATAAATAGGAGAGGGCTTTGATTTCAAAGCATTCGCTAAATGATTGTTCACTATTCGGTTGCGAACTTCTTTACTTTCCAAAGATAATCCCTTTTTTTCTTCCGCTTCGTTCAAGGTGTTGGGAACAATATCTAGAAGCAGGACTTCCAATCCAATGTTAGCCAAATGGCATGCAATTCCAGAACCCATAATTCCAGAACCCACCACCGCTACTTTTTTAATGATTCGTTTCATTGTTTATAGTATCCGTTTGATTAAATATATTTTTATTTTGAATTAATTCATTAATGGTATCTGCCACTTCCATAAAGTGTTCTAGTTTCTCTTCAGTGACATATTGTTTTACAGTGTTATTAAATTTTAACACGGTACTTTTTGAAAGTTCTCTTTTTTCTTTTCCTAATTCGGTTAGATAAATTAAAACTCCTCTACCATCAAAAGGATTTTTTTTACGTATAATCAATCCTTTTTCTTCCATTGATTTTAATGTTCGGGTAAGGCTAGTGGCTTCCATTCCCATTTTAGGCCCTAAAGTAGTTGAAGGAGTACCTTTTTCTTTGTCAATGCTTAGTAATACAAAACCTGTTGCCATTGTGGCTCCGTATTTGGCAGCTTCCTCATTGTACATTCTAGATACCGCTTGCCAAGTGGCTCTTAGAATGTAATCTATGGTCTTATCTTTCATATGCTAATTAGGAATAATGATTTCAAATATATGAAAAAAATACTATGCACGCATAATAAAAATGCATATTTTTTAAAATTTTGAAAAAAAAAATAACTCCTCTGAAAAAATGGAGAGGAGTTAGTATAGTGTTTATTGTAGTATATTTTGAGTCTAGTTGTATATTTTATGGAATAAATCCAAATATTTTTCCATTACAACTTTACGTTTTAGTTTTAGAGTAGGAGTAAGATGTCCTGCTTCTATAGACCAAATATCAGGAGTGAGTTCAAATCGTTTGATTTTTTCCCAATTTCCAAATTTCTCATTTAATTTATCTACTTCTTCTTGAATACGCTCAATTACTTTTGTATTAGAAACAATTTCTTCATTCGTTTTTCCTATTTCTATTGTATGAATTTTTGCCCATTCTTTTATAAAATCAAAACTAGGTTGAATAAAAGCGGCAGGCATTTTTTGTCCATCACCAATGACCATAATTTGCTCAATAAAACGAGATTGTTTCATTGTGTTTTCAATTAATTGGGGCGCAATATATTTTCCACCTGAAGTTTTAAACATTTCTTTTTTACGATCTGTAATTCGTAAAAAACCATCAGAGTCAAATTCACCAATATCTCCTGTATGGAAATAATCAGCGATGAGTACTTCTGAAGTTAGTTTTTCATCTTTATAATACCCCATCATTACATTAGGGCCTTTACATAAAATTTCGCCATCGTCGGCAATTTTTACGGTTACACCATCGATTACTTTACCTACGGTTCCTACTCTAAATCCGTGATTTCTCATGTCGTTTACCGATATAACAGGAGAGGTTTCAGTTAATCCATAGCCTTCCATAACTGGAATTCCTGCAGCTGCAAAAACTCGAGTTAAACGTGTTTGTAAAGCGGCACTTCCAGAGACCATTAAATCTAGATTGCCACCCAAACCTTCTTTCCATTTGCTGAAAATTAATTTACGTGCTATTTTGAGTTGTAGTTCGTACCAAGCACCATTGGCTCCATAGGGTTCGTAACGCAATCCTAAATCAATGGCCCAAAAGAAAAGTTTTTTCTTGAGTCCTGTTAATTGAGTTCCCTTTGCATAGATACTGTCGTATACTTTTTCAAGTAATCTTGGGACTGCCGACATTACATTAGGTTTTACTTCTTTGATATTGTCGCTGATTTTATCAATGGATTCGCCAAAGTAAATAGAAACACCATAATACTGGTACAAATACAAAATCATTCGTTCAAAAATATGACAAACCGGAAGGAAGCTTAAGGCACGACTTTTTCCTTTTTCAAAAGGGATTCGTGGGGCACTATTGATTACATTGGAAACAATATTTCTATGCGAAAGCATTACGCCTTTTGGTTTTCCTGTAGTTCCTGAAGTATAAATAATTGTAGCTAAATCTTCAGAGGAAACTTGATTTTTTCTGTCTTCAACTTCATTTTGATTGCTTTCGTCCTGACCTAATTCCAATAATTCACTCCAATGCTTGCAACCTTCAATTGTATTAAAAGAATAAACTTGTTTTAGTTTTGGAACATTTGTTTTGATAGCACGTACCTTGCGTAACACTTCTTCGTCAGAAGCAAAGCAATATATGGATTCAGAGTGATTTAGTATGTATTCGTAATCTTCTTCTGAAATGGTTGGATAGATAGGAATGGTTTGTGCACCGGTTTGTAAAATGCCAATGTCAACAATATTCCATTCGGTTCTATTATTGGATGAAATGATGGCAATTTTATCGTTTTTTTGAACTCCCATTCGCAACAAAGCTCTTGAAATAGCATTTGCTTTTAGGAGGTATTCTTGAGTAGATGTTTTTACCCATTTTCCATCTTGTTTAGTAACTAAAGCATCTGCAATATTGAAGTTTTCCTGTTGATAGTAAGGAAAATCAAAAAGTCTTGTGATTGAAACCATTTCATCTAAATTTTACGCAAATTAATTAATTTATGTGGATACGCAATATTTATTTAAAATTTAAAATTGTTACTTTCAAATGGCTACTTTTGTTCCGAAATTTAAATATAGTTCGAGTATGAATCGATTTCCGAGATTTAACGAGTATAAAGTATTGTTTTACAGAATTCTACTTGCTTATGTGTTTTATTTTATTGCTCGGATATTATTTTTTGTGTATAACCAAAATTTAATTCCAATTGATGGTGCTTCTGATATAGTGATGATGTGTTATCATGGTTTAGCATTTGATACTGCTTCTATATTGTATTTGAATTTGTTATTTATCATTTTTTCAATTATCCCTATCCGAATTAATCATAATAATTCCTATCAGAAGTTCTTATTTTATTTGTATTTTATTCCTAATTTAATTGGGTATGCTACTAATTTTGTTGATTTTATTTATTATCGATTTAATTTTGGTAGATCTACCATTGCAGCGCTTGATTCTTTGAAGCACGAAAGTAATAAATCGTTATTATTAATGAATTTCTTGATTCATTATTGGCACGTTTTTGTTTTATTTTTTCTTATTTCTTTTTTGTGGATTTATGGATATAAAAAAATTACTATTCAACAGCTAAATCACCAGCATCCTAAAGTGGCTTACTTTGGGACTTCTTTTATTAGCTTTTTGGTTATTGTTACTTTGATTATTGGTGGTATTCGTGGCGATTTCAAGAAAAGTACACGTCCTATCAATTTGATTGATGCCAGTCGTGATGTTAAAAATGTGTCCCAAGCCGATGTGGTTTTAAATACACCTTTTGCATTGATTCGAACACTGTTTAGTAATAATTTTAAGAAGATGCATTTTGTGGATCAATCTACAATTGATTCTTTAGTACAACCTATAAAACACTATCAAAACAATCCAAAATCAAAACCCAACGTGGTAATCTTTATTCTAGAAAGTAATGCTAAAGAATATTTTGGATCGTTTAATAAAAACAGTAGAATTCCGAATTATAAAGGATATACGCCCTTTGTGGATTCTTTAGCGCAACACAGTTTGATTTTTACCAATGCCTATGCGAATGGTTATAAATCCATTCATGCCATGTCATCAGTTATAGCAGGAATCCCTTCATTTAAAGATGCCTTTACATCTTCACCTTATCCGAAACAGAAAACGGAATCCTTAGTTTCAACTTTGAAGAATGAGGGATATTCAACATCTTTTTTTCATGGTGCACCAAACGGTTCGATGGGATTTTTAGGGTATGCTAATATTTTAGGATTTGATCATTATTACGGAAAAAACGAATATAATAATGATGCCGATTTTGATGGTGTTTGGGGAATTTGGGACGAACCTTTTTTTCAATATTTTAATACTACAATAAGTAAAGAAAAACAGCCATTTATGGCTACATTGTTTTCAGTGACTTCTCATGAACCCTATCAGGTTCCAGACCAATACAAAGGGAAATTTCCCAAAGGGGATGTTAATATTCATCAATGCATTGGCTATACTGATTATGCCTTAAAACAATTTTTCAAATCGGCGCAAAAAGAACCTTGGTTTAAGAACACCATTTTTGTTTTTGTAGGCGATCATGGAAATACTATTTATTATGATGAATATAAGAAAGAGATGAATAAAAATGTGGTGGCGATGCTAATTTATAAACCTAATTCTAATTTGGTTGGAGAACATAAAGAGTATGCGCAACAAATCGATTTATACCCCACTATTTTGGATTTGATAGGCTATAATAAACCATTTAGAAGTTGGGGTAGAAGTCTTATTGGTGATAAAGTAGTTCAGCCATTTGTGATACGTTATTCGGCTAATTTGTACCAATTCATGAGTGGTAATTACATCTGTACTTTTGATGGAAATAAAGTGGTTGGCTTTTATGATAAAAACGATAAAGATTTAAAACGTAATTTGATTTCAAATAAAAATACAGAAATGAAATTAATAGAGTTAAAGTGTAAAGCCTATCTACAAGATTATATGGGAAGAGTGATGGATAGAAAGTTAGGAGAGCATTTCGATAGGCATTAAATGAAAAAAGCGACCATTTGGTCGCTTTTTTTATCTATTCTCAATCCATTTTCTCGCATTCACAAACGCTTCTGCCCAAGGAGAAACTTCGTCGTTTCTGTCTTTTGGATAATTAGCCCAATTCCATTGGAAAATTGAACGCTCAATATGTGGCATCATTACCAAGTGGCGACCTGTTGCATCACATAGCATAGCTGTATTGTAATCAGAACCGTTTGGGTTGGCTGGGTAGCCTTCGTAACCATATTTAGCTACGATATTGTATTTTTCTTCGCCCATTGGTAAATTGAATTTTCCTTCACCATGAGATACCCAAACACCTAAAGTACTGCCTGCTAAACTAGACAACATCACCGAATTATTCTCTTGTACTTTTACTGAAGTAAAGATACTTTCGTGTTTGTGGCTGTTGTTGTGGTGCATTTTTCCATGTACTTCGTGTTCTGGATTGATTAATTCCAATTCCATCAACAACTGACATCCGTTACAAATCCCGACAGACAAAGTATCTTCTCTTTTGTAGAAATTAGTCAATGCCGTTTTTGCTTTTTCATTGTATAAAAAGGCACCGGCCCAACCTTTAGCTGATCCTAATACATCTGAATTAGAAAAACCACCTACAGCTCCAATAAATTGAATGTCTTCCAAATTCTCACGACCCGAAATCAAATCAGTCATGTGAACGTCTTTTACATCAAATCCAGCCAAGTACATCGCATTGGCCATTTCTCGTTCCGAATTACTTCCTTTTTCACGAATAATCGCTGCTTTTGGACGTGGTTTACTCGCATCAATAACTGGTTTTTTTCCTGTAAAATGAGTTGGAAAACTAAATTGTAGCGCTTGATTTTTATAATTGTCGAAACGCTCTTTTGCTGTTCCGTTTTTTGCTTGTTTTTGGTCTAATAAAAACGAAGTTTTGAACCAAACATCGCGGTATTCAGCAATGTCTAATTTCCAATCCGCGATTTCTAAAGTAGGGTTATTCGTTACGTTTCCTATTTTAAAGAACTCAATTTGATTCGAATTTAATTTCGCTTCAACTTCAGCATCTGATTTCGCTTGAAACACTAATCCAATATTTTCAGCAAAAAGAATTTTAACTAGGTCTTTTTCTGCGAAAGCACTAAAATCCAATTGCGCTCCTAAATTTGTATCGGCAAAACACATTTCTAATAGCGTAGTGATTAATCCACCACTTCCAATATCATGTCCGGCAACAATTTGGTTGTCACCAATTAATTCTTGAACAGTATTGAATGCTTTTTTGAAAAAAGCCGCATTTTGAATTGTTGAAGTTTCAGAACCAATTGTATTTAATATTTGTGCAAAAGAAGAGCCTCCTAATTGGAATTCGTCTTGTGACAAATTGATATAATAAATAGATCCAGCTGTCATTCCCTCGCCAGGGAATCTCAATACGGGTTCTACTACTTTTTTAATATCAGTACAGTTTCCAGCTGCCGAGATGATAACAGTTCCTGGCGCAATTACTTCGTCATTAGGGTATTTTTGCTTCATAGAAAGTGAATCTTTCCCTGTTGGAATATTGATTCCTAATTCGATAGCAAAATTAGAACATCCTTCAACAGCAGCATACAAACGGGCATCTTCTCCTTCGTTTTTACAGGCCCACATCCAGTTGGCTGACAATGAAATTCCTTTCAATCCGTCTTTGATTGGTGCCCAAACAATATTCGATAACGATTCGGCAATCGCATTTCTACTTCCAGCTACAGGGTCAATTAAAGCCACAATAGGGGCGTGACCAATAGAAGTGGCAATTCCTTCTTTTCCGTTATAGTCCAAAGCCATTACACCGCAGTTGTTTAAAGGCAATTGCAAAGGTCCAACACATTGTTGTTTGGCTACTTTTCCACCCACACAACGATCGACTTTATTCGTCAACCAGTCTTTACAAGCCACCGCTTCTAGTTGCAATACTTCTTTTAAATACGAAGTAAATTGAGTCGCATCGTATTGAACGTCTTTGTAGTTGTAAGCCACCGTTGTGTCAGTCATTATGGTTTTTGGCGAACTGCCAAAGAAATCTTCCAAAGCATAATCCATTGGTTTCAAGCCAGTAGATTTTGATTCAAAAGTAAAACGATGATCGTTAGTAACGTCACCCACTTGGTACATTGGAGAACGTTCTCTGTCGGCAATGCGTTGTAAGGTATCAATATCTTTTTGACCAATAACCAATCCCATCCTTTCTTGCGATTCGTTACCAATGATTTCTTTCGCAGAAAGTGTAGGATCTCCCACAGGCAATTTGTCTAAATCAATCAAACCACCAGTTTCTTCTACTAATTCTGAAAGGCAATTCAAGTGTCCACCCGCACCGTGATCGTGAATGGATACGATAGGATTTTTATCACTTTCGACCAAACCACGGATGGCATTGGCAGCCCGTTTTTGCATTTCTGGATTCGAACGTTGGATGGCATTTAATTCAATTCCTGAACCAAAAGCACCTGTTTCTGCCGAGGAAACCGCAGCGCCACCCATTCCAATTCTATAATTTTCACCACCTAAAATAACGATTTTATCGCCTGCTGAAGGTTTGTGTTTTATCGCTTGATCTAATTTTCCGTATCCAATTCCGCCCGCTTGCATGATTACTTTATCGTAACCCAATTTTCTAGCCTGTGCTGAGCCTGTCGAAGCATTTTCTTGGTGCTCAAAAGTTAAAACAGAACCCGTAATTAGGGGTTGTCCAAATTTATTTCCGAAATCAGAAGCACCATTAGACGCTTTGATTAAAATATCCATCGGAGTTTGGTACAACCATTTTCTTTCGGCAACACCCTTTTCCCAATTTCTATTTTCTTCCAATCGAGAATACGAAGTCATATACACTGCAGTTCCTGCCAAAGGCAACGAACCTTGACCACCTGCTAAACGGTCACGAATTTCTCCCCCAGATCCTGTGGCAGCACCATTAAAAGGCTCCACTGTAGTAGGGAAGTTGTGAGTTTCGGCTTTCAATGAAATAACCGAATCAAATTCTTTTACTTCATAAAAATCAGGTTTGTCAGCCGTTTTAGGTGCAAATTGCTGCACTTTTGGCCCTTTAAGAAAAGCCACATTGTCTTTGTAAGCCGAAACAATATCGTTTGGATTTTCTTGAGATGTTTTCTTGATTAATTTGAATAAAGAAGTTTCTTTTTCTTGACCATCAATAACAAATGTTCCATTGAAAATTTTGTGGCGACAGTGTTCTGAATTGGCTTGCGAAAAAGCAAAGATTTCAGAATCGGTTAATTTACGTCCTAATTTAGTCGCTAAATGATCTAAATATTCTACTTCTTCTGGGCTTAAAGCCAAACCTTCTTTTTTGTTGTAGGCATCAATGTCTTCAATTTCCAAAATAGGTTCTGGCTGAATATTGATGGTGAAAATATCTTGATTTAGTTCGGTGTATTTTTGCGAAAGCATCGGGTCGAAATCGGTGAAATCTTCTGAGGCTGGATAAAATTCTTCAATTCGAATGATTCCTGAAATCCCCATGTTTTGAGTAATTTCAACGGCATTGGTACTCCAAGGCGTAATCATAGTGGCGCGTGGACCAACAAAAAAATCCGCTAGGACGGATTTTTCGATTTTATGCGCGTCGGCAAAAAGCCAGTTTAGTTTTGAAATGTCTTCAGCCGAAATTTCGTTTTGCGTTTGAACGGCAAAAACAGTTTTACTTTGGTTTTCAAAGAAATGAATCATTGTATTGAGTTTGTTGTATTGCTGTGCAAATTTAGTTTAAATAAATAGTTCGAGCAAGTAACAAAAGCAAAGACTTATGAAAAATTAGTTAACAAATGGTTTGCTTTGGTAAGCACCCAAATCCGGAGGTAAAGTTCGGGTGGTTCCCGTAATATCTAGCGGAATTAAATAAGCCGAATTTCCTTTTGCGAAAGCAGCCGAAGTCCCGTCAATATTGAGTTTATTTTTAGAAACACTTTGAAATTTAGGATCTTGATTTAAGATAATGGCATTGTAATGCGCTGCATCAGTGGTGAATTGATATAACGGATTGGTTGCCGCTGATTTTGAATCCATTTTGATAAGGCAATTATTGAATTGGTATTCAAAAGCGGCTCCTGTTTTTTTATTCAATTCCAATTCGTTAGAGTAGGCGCCATAAATAATGCAATTATTGAAAGTCGCTTTACTAAGCGCATTCGTTTCGGGAACAGCACCTGATTTGAAATTGCTTAGCGTAACTGCTTGTTGACTAGAATTATTCCAATTGTTGTTGAAAGTACAATGGGTAAACGTGTAATTTCCGCCATAAACACATCCTAAAGCAGCTTCTCCGGCATTATTAATTACCAAATTCTCAGCAGTTATTTTTCCGTTTTGGGCAAAAATTCCGTAGTGGGTCGAATTGTAAATTTGTGTGTTTTTAATGCTTACGTTGCTTCCATTATTATTTTGAATTAACAAGCCGATGGATGCATTTTTAATCGTTAAATGATTGATGCTATTGTTGGTAGCTCCTTCGTTGAGCCAAACCGTTTTCCATTGTCCAGGCACATCGGCATAATCCGATTGGAGTCGGTCGCCTTGAAAAATGACTTCATTTTCGTGTTGGTTGGTTGAGGAACTGTTACCGTTAATTTGAAGTGATGCATTATTACCTACAATCAATCCTGAATTGGCATGAAAATAAACCCTTGCACCCGCATCAAAAACGGCTGTTTTGCCTGAAGGAACTCCAGCATAACTATAAATTACGTAGGCTTTTTGATTGGTGAAATGGAGTTCGTTGTCGTCTAAATAAAAACCTTCGACTGTTTTGTTACCAACAGGTATTGTTTCTTTGCTTCCGTTGGACAATCGCTGTGGGAAAAGGAAAACAGCATCTTTGACTAAAGTTACCAATTCTACTTTTTGAAGGTTGGTTCCACTACCGAATTGGATTTGGTCAGTATATAAAAAGTCGGTCGGATTGGCATCTGCCGAATTGACGGTAGCTTCGATAAAAATGTAGAGACTGTCCTTGGCTAAAAGTGTTACATCTTGAAATAGTTTTCCTTGATTACCAGACATGCCGTCCACTGTCATTCGGTATTTAGAATTTAATCCTTTGCCTAATCGAATCGAAGGAATTGAGATGTCGTTGTTACTCTTATTATATACCTTCAGTTGATAGGTACTTGAGCTAATGGTACTAAATACGGTATTTAAAAAAATAGTGTCTTGAGAAAAAACTAAGTCTCCTTTGCTGGCAACAGTTTCAAAATCGGAACGGCAGGCACAGACCATAACCAGTATTCCGATAAGAAAGAACAATCGATTCAGTTGCATGGGTTTAGTTTTTTGGTAAAAATAACGAATAATTAGAAAATTATTGTGGAAACAAATCTATTATTGGTATAAATCCCTAACATCTTTATTTCATTTTTATTTTATGACTTACTATTTATATCCTATTTTTACATCTTCAAAACCCTAATTATGTCATTTGATAAACAAAAAATATTAGATTATTGTAACGGATTTGCAACAACCACCTTGATGGGAACTTTAAGCATTGAGTATGTCGATGCTGGCGAAGATTTTTTGGTGGCCACCATGCCCGTGAATCCTTCTGTGCATCAGCCTATGGGATTGTTGCATGGAGGAGCTACAGTCGCATTGGCAGAAAGTGTAGGTAGTGCCGCATCGATGTTGTTTGTGAATTCAGATTTGTTTGAAGTGAGAGGCATTGAAATTGCCGCCAATCATTTGAAGGCAAAACGCAACGGAATAGTGACGGCTACCGCCAAAATTATCCACAAAGGGAAAAGTATTCACCTTTGGGAAATCCGAATTGTGGATGAAAACGACCAATTGATTTCGCTTTGTAAATTGACGAATATGGTGTTGCCCAAACGAAAAATCGAAAAATAAGAAAACATTCCTATGATTTCATTAGTCGATAAGATTTCTTTTCATCAAAAGCAAAACTTACCTTTTGTAGTGTATTCTAAACCGAACTCGGATACCGTTTTGGGTTTGTTCCAGCAAAATGATATGTTGTATGAAATACGCGATTTTACTGAAAAAGGCTTTGTTTTTGCCTCTTTTGACGGAAGTCAGCACTACATCATTCCAGAGAATGAATCGGAACAATGGAGTGAAGATTGGATAGCGAACGATGAAACTATTTCGCAAAATGATTTTGAAGCAAAAGAGGATGTGTCAGCACAAATTAATTTTCAGGATTTAGTTGAAAAAGGGATTCAAGCCATACAGAATAATGCATTTCAAAAAGTGGTTTTGTCCCGAAGGGAAACGGTATCTGTAGCTCATTTTGATTTGGTAGTCACTTTTCAAAAATTGGTGCAACAGTATCGTTCTGCTTTTGTGTATTGTTTTCATCATCCAAAAATTGGCACTTGGTTGGGCGCCAGTCCCGAACAATTGCTAAAAGCAAATGCTGATTCTTTTGAAACGATGGCTTTGGCGGGAACGCAAAAAGATGCAGGTACAGCAAATGTTGTTTGGCAACAAAAAGAACAAGAAGAACAACAATTTGTGACTGATTATATTGTTTCCAAATTAAAGGCAGTGAGTGCCAAAATTAAAGTTTCGGAGGCGTATAGCGTCAAAGCAGGTACTCTTTGGCATATTAAAACGGATATTTCGGGCGAGTTTGGACAAGAGTTGGATTTGAAAAAAGCGATTCAGTTATTGCATCCTACTCCTGCGGTTTGTGGGGTCCCCAAAGCAATTTCGAAAGCTTTTATTATAGCCAATGAAAATTACAATCGTAGTTTTTACACGGGTTTTTTGGGCGAATTGAATCGGGATTTTGCATCGGATTTGTTTGTAAATTTGCGCTGTATGCAAATTGAAAACAACAAGGCGCATTTGTATATGGGGTGCGGTATTACGAAAGACAGCATTCCTGAAAAAGAATGGAAGGAAAGCGTGAATAAGTCCATGACGATGAAACGAATACTATAGAATTACAAAAAACAATTGCAATATCAATATCAATAAAAATATCAAAATAAAACTAAGATGAAATTAGATATACTGGCTTTTGGAGCACATCCAGACGATGTCGAATTGGGTTGCGCAGGGACTATTTTGAAAGAAATTGCTTTGGGCAAAACAGTGGGTATTGTCGATTTGACTCGTGGCGAATTAGGTACACGAGGCTCAGCTGATTTGCGTGACCAAGAAGCAGCTGCTGCGGCTCAAATTTTGGGTGTTGCAGTGCGTGAGAATCTTCGTTTTCGAGATGGTTTTTTTGCCAATGATGAGGCACACCAATTGGAAGTAATCAAAATGATTCGCAAATACCAGCCGGAAATTGTTTTGTGTAATGCCATTGAGGACCGACATATTGACCATGGCAAAGGGAGTCAATTGGTTTCGGATGCCTGTTTTTTATCGGGATTGATGAAAATTGAAACACAACTAGACGGACAGTCTCAACAAGCGTGGCGACCTAAACTAGTGTATCATTATATTCAATGGAACGATAGTAAACCGGATTTTGTGGTGGATATTACGGGATTTACCGATACAAAAGTGGCCGCTATTTTAGCCTACCGTTCTCAATTTTATGACCCTAATTCTACAGAACCCGAATCCCCAATAACGAGTAAAAACTTTTTGGAAAGCCTAAATTACCGTTCCAGAGATTTTGGCCGCTTGGTTGGAGTAGAGCATGCTGAAGGTTTTACAGTAGAAAGGTATTTGGCTGTCAATAGCTTAGGGGATTTGATTTAAAATAGGCATATTTTTTTTATCATTTTCTTTGCGAAAGCAAACATTTGTGCTATATTTGCACCCGTTAATACAAATGGTGGCTGTAGCTCAGCTGGTTAGAGCATCGGTTTGTGGTGCCGAGGGTCGTGGGTTCGAACCCCATCAGCCACCCAAAAGTCAAAAGCTTCGAAGCAATTCGAAGCTTTTTTTGTGGCTATAATTGAAATAAAATAACTAAGTTTATTTCATCAATTCTAAATAAACATGAACCCAATTATCACTCCTAGCGAATTAATCGATGCAGTGCAGTCTAACACTATCGTGTTGGTAGATGCGACCAATAGCCCTACGGCTTACCAGAATTACCAACAATCCCATTTAAAAGGCGCTTTGTTTGTGGATGTGAATACTCAATTGGCCGATATCAAAGAAGATGTTTCCATAGGCGGTCGTCATCCCTTGCCAACGGCGAAACAGTTTTCTAAATCCCTAACCGACTTAGGCATCACGCCCGAAACTTGGGTGGTGGTCTATGATGATAAAAACGGCGCCAATGCTGCAGCACGTTTTTGGTGGATGTTACGCGCTATTGGGCATGAAAAAGTACAAGTTTTGAGTGGTGGCATTCAAGCGGCGATTCAAGCAGGTTTTAAAACTAGTTCAGCCGTTGAAGTTCCAACTCAAGTTGAATCGTATCCTATCTCACATTGGCAATGGCCTACTATTGATTTACAAGGAATGGATGAAATGATACAAAAAGAACATTTTGTAGTGATTGATGTGCGCGAGTCAGCCCGCTTTAAAGGAGCAACAGAACCAATTGATTTGGTTGCTGGACATATTCCAGGTGCGACTAATATTCCGTTTACGGCTAATTTAGATGAAGAAGGTTTCTTTTTGTCTCCTGAAGCATTGAAAACGAAGTATGAAAAAGCATTTGAAAATATTCCACAAGAGCATAGAGTCGTACATTGTGGTTCGGGAGTTACGGCTTGTCATACGCTTTTAGCACTAGCTGTTGCTGGTTTGCCCATACCTAAATTGTATGTGGGTTCTTGGAGTGAATGGTCCAGAAACAATAGAAAGATTGGTATTGAGGAATAAAAAAGAGGGGGTCTAAAAAGCCTTATTCTTGTCAAACTGAACTTGTTTCAGTTTCTATAAATAATTAATTTGATACTATTTATAGATTCCGAAATGAATTCGGAATGACAAATTTTGTGTTTTTAGACCCCCTCAGTTTTCAACAAGATTATTTTATTTTTTATCCACGACAATTCGGTCTTTGCGGTTGGCTAATTCCCAAGCCGTTACAAAGGCTAATTGCGCTCTTTTTGCTAACGCATCGTATTCAATTTTGTTTGGTTCATCTGTTTTTTTGTGGTAATCAGCATGTACACCATTAAAGAAAAATATAGAAGGAATTCCGTGTTTTGCAAAGTTATAATGGTCAGAACGTTCGTAAAAATGATTTGGATCTTTAGGGTCGTTAAAACGATAATCCAAATCTAATCCTACATATTTTTGATTCATAATTGAACAAACAAAATCCAATTCAGAAGACAAGCGATTGGCTCCAATAACATATACATAATTGTTTGTGTTGGAATGGATTTCGTCACGACGGCCTATCATATCAATATTCACATCGGCAACCGTATTGACTAAAGGGAAAAGAGGATTTTCCGAATAGTATCGAGAACCTAGCAAACCGTGCTCTTCACCAGTTACGTGTAATAAAAGAATGGAACGTTTGGGTCCGTGTCCTTCTTTCTTTGCTATTTGAAAAGCTTGTGCTATTTCAAGCAAAGCCGAAGTTCCTGATCCGTCATCATCTGCACCATTATAAATTTCTCCATTTTCTATGCCCACGTGATCATAATGTGCAGAAATCACGATTACTTCCTCTGGTTTTTCGGTACCTTCAATAAAAGCCCAAATGTTTTCTGAATTGGGTAAATTTCTATTTCGTTTATTATTTAAAAAAGTAGCAGGAACAGGTTGGTAAAAATCAGTAGCTCCTTTAGGAAAAGAGATTTGGTTTTTTTTGTATTGACTAATAAGGTAACGTCCTGCTTTTTTCTGACCCGCAGAACCTGTTTCACGGCCTTCCATAGAGTCGGCAGCGATGATGTAAAGGTGTTTTTTCAACTCTTCTGCGGTGATGGTTTTCATGTATTTGCTTGGGTCAGTAGTATTTCTTGATACTAAAGAAGCCCCATTTTTACAGGAAGTTCCTAATACGATTAGGGAAAGAAAAAGTACTTTTTTCATTTTTAATTTAATGTAAGTTAATTTATTTATTGTTTTAAAACTTCGTTTAAGAATAATTTCATGTGTTCAAAAGAGCGTTGTGCTGCTTTTTCGTTGTAAGCGGCTCCTTTAGAATTGTCGTTTCCAGCAGCTGGATCAGTGAAAGAATGCACGGCATTGGCATAATAAATCATTTCCCAATCGGCTTTGCCATCACGCATTTCTTGTTGGAAAGCGGTAATTTCTTCTTTAGAAACAAAAGGATCATCGGCGCCATGGCAGGCTAAAACCTTTGCGGTAATTGGAGTAACAGCTCGGTTAGCATCTTTACCTAAACCGCCGTGAAAAGACACTACACCTTTGACATTCATATTGGCTCGTGCCGCTTCTACAGCACCTGTTCCACCAAAGCAAAAACCAATTACAGCAATGTTATCCGGATTAGCTCCCGATTGGATTAATTGTGCCAAAGCCAATTCGATACGTTTATGGTATAATTCGGTATTTTTTTTATAAAATCCTGCCATTTTAGCTGCGTCAGCGGTAGTTTGAGGATAATTGCCTTCGCCATAAATATCTGCTACGAAAGCATAATAACCTAATTTAGATAAATTTTCGGCTGTAGATTTAGCATGTGCATCAATCCCTTTCCAAGCTGGGAGCACTAAGACTCCTGGTTTTTGCGCGCTTGATTTATTCGGTTTAATGGATAAACCATTCAAAATTTGGCTTCCGTCTTTGTATTGAACGGGTTGTAATTGTGCCATCAAAGTTGTTGAAAACAGAATTGCACCAAAAAATATTCCTTTGAAAATTTTCATTTGATTTTGTTTTTGGTATAAATGTAAACGATTTTAATGAATTACAAACTACTAAAAATAGATTTTACTTCCTTTTGTGACTTGGATTGACTAAATTTGTTTTTTTCAAAATAACATCTAAAAATATCGGTTATGAGTCATGATACTACGCATTTGTCCACAGCATCGGATGCTTTAATTGCTAAAGAAAATCAATACGGAGCACACAATTACCATCCGTTGCCGGTAGTGTTAGAACGAGGAGAAGGGGTATTTGTTTGGGATGTAGATGGGAAATGTTATTTTGATTTTTTATCGGCCTATTCTGCCGTGAACCAAGGGCATTGTCATCCTAAAATTGCCGATGCTATGATGCGTCAAGCACAAAAATTGACCTTAACCTCCAGAGCCTTTTTTAACGATCAATTGGGGCCGTATGAAGAATATGTGACCAATTATTTTGGTTTTGACAAAGTCTTGCCCATGAATACAGGAGCAGAGGCGGTAGAAACGGCATTGAAATTGTGTAGAAAATGGGCCTATGAAGTAAAAGGAATTCCTGAAAATCAAGCTCAAATTATTGTTTGTGAAAATAATTTCCACGGAAGAACAACTACTATTATTTCGTTTTCTAATGATGAATCGGCGCGTAAGAATTTTGGTCCGTTCACCAATGGATTTATCAAAATTCCGTATGATGATGTTAACGCTTTGGCGAAAGCCTTAGCTTCTTCCAAGAATATCGCAGGTTTCTTAGTGGAACCTATCCAGGGCGAAGCAGGAGTGTATGTGCCTAGCGAAGGGTATTTGGCTCAAGCCAAAGCACTGTGTGAGGCAAACAACGTCTTGTTTATTGCCGATGAGGTGCAAACAGGAATTGCTCGTACAGGACGTTTGTTAGCGACTTGTGGGAATTGCGAATGTAAAAAAGGCTGTGAAAATAAACCCGAAGTGAAACCCGATATTTTGATTTTGGGAAAGGCGCTTTCAGGCGGATTTTATCCGGTTTCAGCAGTGTTAGCTAATAATGCAATTATGAATGTCATTCAGCCAGGCCAACACGGTTCGACTTTTGGGGGCAACCCAATTGCCGCTGCGGTAGCGGTCGCTGCTTTAGAAGTGGTAAAAGAAGAAAATTTAGCACAAAACGCAGCTTATTTGGGCGAAGTATTCCGTCAGGGATTGAAAGAAATCGCGTCTCGAAATCCGTTAATCCGATTGGTTAGAGGAAAAGGATTGCTGAACGCTATTGTAATTGATAGTGATGAATATTCGGATTTAGCATGGAATATTTGTTTGAAATTTGCCGAAAATGGTTTGTTAGCGAAGCCAACTCACGGAAACAAAATCCGTTTAGCGCCTCCGTTGGTCATTACCGAAAGTCAAATTCACGAATGTTTGGGAATTATAGAACGATCGCTGAATGCATTTAAATAGAAAAATTAAAACCCCAAAAACAAATGTGTTCTTGGGGTTATTTTTATGATTCGACTTCGTTTAATAATCGGAATATTCTGTTGGGTATAAGAATAAAATATCTATGTGCGAAATGGTGTTTTTGTATTTGTCCATGGCAATTAACGATTTCCATTCGGGTGAATCGACAAAAGCTTTCCAATGTTCATCTCTACTTTGTTGGTTGGCAAATGTGGTTAAATACATCAAATTAGGCATCTTACCTCCCGAAAGAACTTCGCCATAAAATACCGCATTAAATTGCAGGCGATCAAATAACTTGATTTCGCCACCGGCGTTAAACATATCCACTTTTCTACGATAAATAGCCTCGGTTGCTGACTCGTAACTGCGCAATTCATACACACGACTCGCTCGAGGACTGTCTACTTTTGGTAACGTAAGTATTGGATGGTCTGTAAAGGCTTGTAAAAGTGTTGATTCAATACGCACATAAGGCGCTTGGTTGTGAGCCGCTTTCAAATAGGGTGCACCAACGGCTAAATATTGTTGGTCTTTGGCTAATTTTTCATCTAATTGTAAAAACTGCTTGCTGGAGGCAAACGGAATGACCACCACAATTTTTTTAATTGAATCGGCAGCAAATGTTTTTGGTTTGAAAACTCCAACCGCTTTAATTCCTATTTTCTTCAAAGCCGGTAAATACGCATCTTTTAAAAAGTTTTCGGTTACAGTTAATTGTGCTTCCGATTGCAGATTGTACGTTTTGATTTGGTACAACTCTCTTTTCTGTGCAGTACTAATAGTGCTAATGGCAATTAGAGTCAAACAGTACAAAATAGGTTTCATAGTAATTGAATTCATTGTTGAAATTGTAAAATTAAGTGGTTTGATACAGTTCATTTATACCTGAATGCAGTTCATAAGATTGAATAACGATTGATTAACAATGATTGTTTTTACTGAAATCACGTTGAAATAAAATAATATTGTTTTTAGCAATATAATCACCAGAAATAATTAAGTAAGGATGGTTGGGAGAGAATCCTGCATTGCGGCTTTTTAGGATTATCTTGTCATTTACTTTCAAGCTTTTCAACTTTTCAAAGTCTTTTAGCGCGTATTGTATCATGTATTTTTTACCCTTAATTTTGACAATAAGCCATTTTGGTCCAGATACTTTAGCATTGGTTCGTTGAAAAGTAACAGAGGTCACTATAGCTTCCATAGGTAAGAAGCCAGCTAAGTTTTTCTTTATTTTGTTATAATTAGCATGTATCTTTTTGCCTTCGGGAGAAGCTTTCCATTTTTTATATTGAATGCCATCTGGTGATGCTTCCCATTTTTTCAAAGTTGTGTTTTTTTTGTTAACCGATTCAGGTTTCGAATTTACTTTTTCAATAGAGATTATTTTATAATTTCGATTGGCAAATAAAGGCATGCTTATTAAAGCTAGTCCAAATAGAAGTACATGTATTAATTTTATCATAGCGCAAAGTTGTGGTTTGATTCGTGTCAAGAGTGTCAAACTTAGATTATATTTTGATGCTTTTGTCTTAAATGTTTCATAAAGTTTTCAGAGATTGAGTTTGTTAGATTACAACTTCAAGAGTAAGGAATTGAAAAGTGAAAAATAAATATTATAAGCAAAATAGGTGTACTATCAATCACCACAATTGCTTTTGATTAAAGAAGGAAAATCAATCTATGATGCTTCGCATAGCGCTATTGATGCGGTGGAGCTGAAGGAGAGGGTGTAGGTCTAGAAGTTGTTAATGGCTTGCACTTTTAATTTTTATGTAATTGTCTGGCGTCATTACAGCTAGCGAACTATTTTTGAAATCTTTTGTATTTCTTGTTAGAATTAGATCAATTTCATTGTTTAGTTCAGCAGCATAATTTTGTAGCGCATCTTCAAAATCTTTAAAATCAGAGTTCAAAGCCTAAATGATAACACTTTTATCCATTACTAAATCTCGGTAATGGCAACTAATAATTTTAATTTTTCTATTACTTTTTCATGACTAGCAGTTTGTCTCAATAAATAGTAAACATTACTTATAATCACGGGAGTTATATATCCTTTTATTTCTTTTGATTCGCAAAGCGAAAAAATTCTAGCCGCGTTTTCCGAGAAAGGTTGTCTATCAAAAAAGAAATCAAGAATTACATCTGTATCGATTAGGATTCGGGTCATTGTTTATAAATATTTTTTAGACAAACGATTCGCTAATTCTTTTTTATAATCTAAGTTTTTAGGAGCCGTAAACGAGCCTTTCAAAGATTTTACAATGGGAGTCAATTCAATTGCATTGGAATCTTCCTCTGTTGTAAGTACTTTTAAATAGTTTTCGATTAAATTAGACAAACTACGTTCTTTAGTTTTAGCATACTTTTTAGCTTTCTCAATAACAGTTTGTTCTATCGTCAATGTTAACTTGGTATTCATAAGATGTGAATTAAAAAGTAAAAAACAAACGTATAGAGAAAATGTTTCACGTGCAATTTTTTTTGAAATAACACGTGTTATTTTGTCTGTAATATTTATGTAATGATTTTGGCTTGGAAGAGGCACCCATAACCACAATTGCTTTTGATTAAAGAGGGGAAATCAGTTTATGATGCTTCGCATAGCGATATTGATGCGGTGGAGTTGAAGGGGAGGGTGTAGTTTATTTATTGATAAATGTATTTCTATATACAATTACGAGCGAGACGCGCGCTAGCTGGGGGTATTAAAAATTGATTGTATATGTTACACTTGTAGTTGCCGAAGATTTAGATGCCTTTAATGCTAATGGTCCGTTGTTCTTAGAAACATAAATTTCTGCAGTAACATTACCTTGAACAGATACTGAAGCTACAAATCCTTTTTTTACGGGTCCATATGTTTGACTCCAACTATTATACTGGTATCCACTAAATGATTGATTTCTTTGGTCGGTTTGTACTGAAAAATTACTGAAGTAATTATAAATCCCGATTCCCTTAATATGATATTTAACATAGTATTAGTCAGTTGAAGTAATATTGTTTGTATTACTTTCATCATTTGAACAAGATGATAGTAAAAAGAAAACTAAGCAAATTGTAGGAAATTTAAATAATATTTTCATATAATATTTTTTATTCTAACTAATTAAAACTGGGTTAAATTTATATAAAATTTTATCTTAAAAATTCTTTATAAATTTCAAAAATAGTAAAAATATCTTACAAAATATTTAAATTGATTTACTTTTTAGTCTCTTTTACAAACATATTGAAAACTAATCCGCCCAAAAGTGCTCCGTACAGTGTGGAGTTGAGTGGTTTTGAAGTAATGGCACAAGTGCCTGAGGCACAACCTACGTAAAAATAATACGTATAACCGGCAAGGGCGCCAATGGCAATTCCGATACCGGTTAGGAGTAAGCCTTTTGTAGTCATGAGTTACTTTTTTCCACAATGACTTTGATGATGTCTTCTTTAGACATAACCCCTGATTGTCGCCATAATGGTTTGCCATTTTGGAATAAAATCATCGTTGGAACACCACGTACTTGGTATTGTGTAGCTACAGCTTGGTTTTTGTCTACATCAATTTTAATAATGGAGATGCGTTCGCCTAAATTGGCTTTTACCTCTTTCAAAATAGGGGCTAACATTTGGCAAGGGCCACACCAAGTAGCAAAAAAGTCCACTAAAACCGGTTTGTCAGATTGTATGATTTGATTAAAAGAGCTCATAATTTTTATTTTTTTGAGTAGGGAACAGCACAACCATTGGCACCGCAACCCATATTAAAAACCACTTGAAGTAAGAAGAAAGCGCCAAAAAACACAAAAGTCCATTCTCTCAAAACATAGGCCTGACTGAAAAGAAAAATAGCAAAGGCCAAACGCACCCAGCGCATGAGGTGCCAATTGGTTAAAAGTAAGTTTTTCATAGCTTAGTAATTGGCTTTGATAATTTTGTATTTTTCGTCAAAAGAAACGGTGTCCTGTAATTTTTTGAGTGCTACTTTTTCGGTACTAGTAATCACCACTTCGCTAAAATTGGAATTCATAGTAACATTTAAAACGGTGTCTAACGACGCTAATTTTTCAGAAACGGTAGCTTTGCAACCGCTGCAAGTAATGCCTTCAAATTCATACAAATGCACTTTAGCTTCGGCATTTTTTTTGAATTCAATTCCTAATTCTGTATTCGCTCTTGGCGCCACCGAATTGGTACACACTTCCATTTTTTCAATAGTAAAAGCTCCTGAAAATAAATTGATGTATTCTACTTTGTTCCCACCAAAAGGCGGACCTTGTTCAAATTCACGGTTGAACAGCAAGCCTACCAATTTCCCTTTGGGAGCCAACAATTGGTGCATTTTCCAAACGTATTTAGGTCGCATCGTTGGCGGAAGTGCACAGAAAAACGTTTGTTCAATAATCCAATCGTATTGTCCTTGATGCTCAAAAAAGTCGCCTAAAATGATTTTTACATTTGGGTGATTGACAAATTTTTGTTGTAACACTTCAATTAAAGTGGGCGCAATATCAATTACCGTGATATTCGTAAATCCTTGTTGTAAAAGGTATTCTGCTTCATACGAGTTACCACCACCCGGAATTAAAATAGCGCTATTTTTATCTTCAATAGTATCAATTAGTGCTTGAATAGGAGGGGAAACCGTTCCTAAATCCCAACCCGTAGCCTTGGCTTTGTATTGGGCATCCCAATAAGCCTGGTCTAAGGGTTTTTCGCAAGAAGTCACACAGCATTGTAAGTCTTCCATGGTATTTTTATTTTAACTTACTGTTTTATTTCAATACTTTACTTTGGCACACAAAATCGGTTCTAGGAACCGTTGTTTTTGCAATCGCATTGAAACCGCCTTCCACCTCGCTAAAGTTTCGGAAACCGCGCGCCTCTAAAATAGAAGCCGCTATCATCGAACGGTAACCGCCTGCACAGTGCAAAAAGAAATGTTCGTTTGGATTGATGTCTTTCACCCAATCATTGATATAAGCCAATGGCTTACTGTATGCGTCTTCTATATGTTCGGCTTCGTATTCACTTTCTTTGCGAATGTCGATAATTTTGCTTTCGCCAATGGTTACTTGATTGGCAAACTCCTCGGCTGAAATACGGTTGATAGTATCTATTTCGTGACCTGCCTTTTTCCATGCTTCAAATCCGCCTTCTAAATGTCCAATAACATTGTCAAAACCTACACGACTTAATCGAGTAATGGTTTCTTCTTCTCTTCCTTTTGGCGTTACCAAAACAATAGGTTGGTTAACATCTACAATTAGAGCACCTACCCATGGAGCAAAATCGCCATCGATGCCAATGTTGATCGACTGTGGTATAAATCCTTGTGCGAATTCTCCATTGTTGCGAGTGTCTAGAATGAGTGCTTTGGTTTCCTCCACCATCATTTCAAATTGGTTGACAGGAATAGCTCGCATTCCGTGGTTTAAAACGGTTTCAAAACTTTCGTAACCTTTTTTATTCATCGCTACATTCATCCCAAAATAAGCAGGTGGAGGCAACAAGCCTTCGGTCACTTCTTTGATGAATTCTGCTTCGGTCATATTTGCTCTCAACGCATAATTAGTTGCTTTTTGGTTACCAATAGTAGATACCGTTTCTTTGCTCATATTTTTTCCGCAAGCACTTCCGGCGCCGTGAGCAGGATATACAATTACATCATCGGCTAGCGTCATGATTTTGTTGCGAAGCGAATGGTACAAAGTAGCTGCCAATTCTTCTTGTGTCATCGAAGCGGCTTTTTGAGCCAAGTCAGGACGACCCACATCGCCAATAAATAAGGTGTCTCCAGAGAAAATGGCGTGGTCTTTTCCGTTTTCATCAATTAACAAAAAGGTTGCACTTTCCATAGTATGTCCTGGCGTGTGTAGCACTTTTATTTTGATGTTTCCTAATTCAAATATTTCATCATCTTTAGCAACAATAGCTTCAAATTCCGGTTTTGCGGTTGGACCATAAACAATTTTAGCCTTGGTTGCTTTGCTCAAATCCACGTGACCCGAAACGAAATCTGCATGAAAATGGGTTTCAAAAATGTATTTTAATTTGACGTTATCGCGTTCCAAACGATCCAAATACGGTTGTACTTCGCGTAATGGGTCAATAATGGCCGCTTCTCCGTTAGAAGTTATATAATACGCACCTTGTGCTAAACATCCGGTATAAATTTGTTCTATTTGCATGATATGATAATTTAAAAAAATGATATTCAAAATTACATTCTGAAATTCAATTTGTAAGTGACTAATGTTACAGTTTGTATTTTATTTATGCGGTTCCTTTTAGAATTTTGTTCCAATAAAGCCATGGTAGAATTTTAGTTTTCAAAATCCACATGGTCCAGCGAGGTTTTGCTTGGTCGAATGGAAATGTCATTTTAGGTTTGTTCGAATAATCAAATTCGGCCAACATTAGTTTGCCGTATTGAGTAGGAATTGGACAGGCACTATATCCGTCATAGGAAGCTGTTACCGGATGATTAGCGATTAGCTGTAGTAAATTTTCAACTACAACAGGAGCTTGTTTTCTAATGGCTGCTCCCGTTTTACTGCAAGGAGCGTTGGTACAGTCACCAAGTGCAAAAATGTTTTTGAAACGGCTATGTTGCATAGTATGTTTGTCAATTTCTACATATCCTAACGGATTGTTAGCATCGGCAAGAGGACTTTTTTTGATAAAATCCGGGGCTGATTGTGGCGGAACGGTGTGGCAGATATCAAAATTCAAACTTACTTTTGAGATACTTGCTTCTGCTTGATTTTCAGTGATTCCATAACAAGAGGCTTGTAGTGTAGAAAATTTAGTTTCCAAATCTTTAGGTTGTTCTTTAGATTCAAAGAAAATGGTTTTTGATTTTCCGTCAATAGCAGTGACATTGGCACCAAAATGCACTTTAATATTGTATTGCGCTACCTTTTTCTTTAACGTTTCAGCATATTCTGGTACTCCAAAAATAACTCCTGCTCCTGAGACATAGTGCACATCGCATTGGTCTAAAATTCCTTTTTTGCGCCAATAATCACAAGCTAAATACATAATTTTATGCGGTGCACCACCACATTTAATTGGTGTAGCAGGATTAGTAAAAACAGCAGTACCCCCTTTGAAGTTTTTAATTAATTCCCAAGTATATGGAGCAGTATTAAAACTGTAGTTGCTTGACACTTCATTTTTACCTAGTGTTTCTGTTAAACCGTCAATTTTTTTCCAGTCTAATTGAATTCCAGGGCAAACTACTAAATAATCATAAGTAATTTCGGTTCCATTTGTACAAGCTACGGTATTTTTTTCAGGTGAAAAAGTGACAACAGCTTCTTTTATCCAAGTAGTGTTTTGCGGAATATAATCGGCTTCTTTTTTTTCTGTCTTGGCAATGTCAAATGCTCCAGCCCCTACTAATGTCCAAGCGGGTTGGTAATAATGTTTCTCAGAAGGTTCAACGATTCCAATTTGTAGGTTTTTGTTTTTTAACAATAATTGAGAGGCAACAGAAAGGCCAGCGTTTCCTCCTCCAATGATAAGTATTTGATAATGATTCATAATTATTTGGTTTATTGGTTGGTTACTAGTTTGTTATGATTTAGAAAAATAATTCTTTCGTGATAATGTACAATCCCATAATTAAAACAAACCATCCAAAAATGGGTTTTAATTTAGTACCATCTATTCGTTTAGATAATTGAGTTCCAATAAGCATTCCTATAAAAGCAATAGTAGAAATAATTAACAAAAAGCCATAGTCAATAGGGGTTCCAATGTATAAGTCACCTCCAAAACCAATGCTAGAATTGATAAAAATGATTAGTAATGACGTTCCTACGGCTTGTTTCATGGGTAAATTTGCAAAGAACAATAAAGCAGGAATGATTAAGAATCCGCCTCCTGCTCCAAGAAAACCAGTTACAATTCCAACCAAAAAACCGATTATTCCTAGTTGAACATAATTGATAGTTCCGTTACTTATGCTTTGGTTGTTTTTTCTAATCATGGATATTGAGGCGGCCAACATCAGTATTGAAAAAACAATCATTATCAGAAAACTTTTGGATACTTTATACGAAGCGATTGAAAATAATGTCTCAGCGATTTGCGGAAAAATAACCTCACGAATAATAAGTATTGAAAATACCGAAGGAACTGCAAAATAAAGTGCTGATTTAATTTGTAAATTTCCCATTCGGTAATGGCTAATACACCCCATTAATGAGGTAATTCCAACAATAAATAAGGAATAGCTAGTTGCTAGTTCAGGATCAATTTTAAACAGGTAAACTAAAATAGGGATGGTTAAAATAGAACCACCACCGCCCACTAGGCCTAAGGAAAGTCCGATAATTATAGCAGCTAAGTAGCCTATGTATTCCATCTGTAATTTTTATTGCAAATGTTGGACTTTTGAATTAGTATTAGTGTAACATTTGTCACAATGGTACTATTTTTTCAGTAATTCGATGTGGTTGCGGTGTAATTTCAATAAGTTACGCTGTTCCATTTTTTTGAGTAATCGGGAAATCACTTCTCGGGACGTATTGAGTTCTGTAGCAATTTCTTGATGCGACAATTTTAGGTCTTGGCAACCGCAAGCATCGGCGTGGCGTTTTAAATAGAATTCCAAACGCTCGTCCATGGCTCTAAAAGCGATGCTATCAATGACTTCTAGTACTTCTTCAAAACGACTGCGGTAGGTGCCAATAACAAATTCGTACCAAGAACGGTGTTTCATCATCCATTGATCCATAAGGGATAGCGGTACTAAAATCAACTCGGCGTCTTCGACCACTTTGGCCATGATTTGGCTTTTTTCTGATTTGGTGGCACACACCATCGAGATAGCGCAAGCTTGACCAGGTTGGAGGTAATACATAAAAAACTCGCCGCCTTCTTCGCCTTCTCGATAGACTTTGATTTTGCCTTTGGTAACCAGCACCGTATTTTTAATGTATTGGCCTGTTCGCATAATGACGGTCCCGGTTTTGAAACTTTGTACCGAATCATTGGCCTCAATATCAGCGATTAAGTCGTTGGAGAAACTAGGAAATGTCTTTTTGATTACAGCGTCCATTTTTTGGATTGATTGTTTTTGTTGAAGAGGTAAAAATACAGCATTTTTTTGATTAAAAGTAGTGCGTTGTATGCTGAACGTAAATAGGTGTTGCTAATTGAAGTCGAGCAGTATGTATTGATGTATTCATTTGAATGAATTTTCATTATATTTGATTTTGGCTTAGCTCAAGGCAAGAGACTTTGAGCAGCGTGAGTGATTTGAATCAATTAATAGGCACGAGCAAGATGCGCGCGCTAGCAGGGGGATTGGTATAATTCAAAAAATGTAAAATTTAAAGTTTATGAAACTACTACACGGAAATATATCAATTGCAACAGTAAAGGGGGGATTATTAAGAAGTAAAATAGCTCTTTTGTGCTTTATAAGTATGTTTTTTTATAATTGCAAAGCTCAAGAATTTACAAATGAAAATTTAAGGCATTTGAAATCCACTCATCAAATTAAAAGCGGATTAATAAATGAGTTAATAATAAGAGTAGAAAATAAAAAAGAACTTTTTAATAAAAAATCAGATTGTGTTTATTTGAATTTTAAAAAGAAGAGTAAAAAAGATTTTATAATTTATGCAAGTTATCTAACTTTTTATGATTGCAAAATTCTTGATTATAATAGTAATGGTAAACTTAAAGGGTATATTAATCATAATGATAAAACAATTTTTCTCTATGGAGATATAGATAATATGTTTTTTATTAAAAATAACGTTAAAGTTGAAAATGTGATGAAATTATCTTATAAAGTTGATAAACTTCACCCACCATTAGTTCTTGATATTAATTATTTAGAATTTTTCATAAAAGATAATGTTTTAATGGAAAAATGACTCCACAACTGGTAATGTAGGTAATGTATCAAAGTTAGTGATGGTGCTGTAAAAGTTAGTTAATGAACTGAAAATCAATTTAATTGTTACTTTAAAAAGGAAAAAGAGAAGCTATGGCTTCTCTTTTTTTTGAGTACTGAAAAATAAACGGGTATTCTAGCCCCGATAGTAGCGGCATCCCCCGCTAGGGGATATAGCGAATAGCGGGACTATACGATTTACAAAGACAAAAAGAGTGCTTCCAATAAAAGTATATACGCTTGCGTGCTGCTCTCTTTTTGTAATCAATGCGTCAAAATTACGCGTGTTAATTGAAGATTAACTCATTTTTAATTCTACTTTAAATCGAGTGTTTTTCTCGGTTTTTTTCGATAAAATCAGAATTTGAGCTATAGAATGATTATTCGCAAACGTTTTCTTGAAAATACTATTTAATTCACAAACCTTCAATGTATTGTTTCATAAAAACCTCGTATTTTTACCCAAAAATAATTTGCTATGAATTTAACACAAGAAGATTGGATTGCTCAATTTGAGTCAGACGAAAATGGTGTGATACTCGATGTGAGAACAGAAATGGAATTTGAAGAAGGATACATTGCGGGAGCAATTAATTATGATTTTCATCAAGGTGCCGCTTTTGTGGCTGATTTAGAAACATTGGATAAATCCAAAAATTACTATGTATACTGTCGTTCAGGAGCTAGAAGTGCTAATGCATGTGCGATTATGAACGAGCTTGGTTTTGAAAATACCTACAATTTATTAGGAGGTATTATCGAGTGGGACGGCGATATTGTTGAGCCTTAATTTAGACCAAAACTAACCCCAATTTTACAACAACACAACAACATACTATGAGTACAATTCCTCAAGAATTTCAAATTACTTCGACCTTAGCTCAAGATACCTATTTGGTTAATGGCGAATTAAAAAAATGGACTGGAGCTACTACACCAGTTTATTCGACTATATCTTCAACGGCAAATTATGCGCCTACTTTGTTAGGAACGATTCCAGCGATGGGAGAAAAAGAAGCGTTGGAAGCAGTTGAATCGGCTGATTTAGCGTTCAACAACGGTCAAGGTTTGTGGCCTACTATGAAGGTAGTCGATCGCATTAAGTGCATGGAAGATTTTGTGACCAAAATGAAAGACACTCGTGCCGAAGTAGTCAAACTATTGATGTGGGAGATTGGAAAAACCCTTGGCGATTCTGAAAAAGAATTTGACAGAACGGTAGAGTACATTTATGACACGATTGATAGTTTGAAAGAGCTAAACAGTAGAAGTGCTCATTTTAGTAAAGTGCAAGGCATTCACGCGATGGTGCGTAGAGGCCCTCTAGGAGTAGTATTGTGTCTTGGACCGTACAACTATCCTTTGAATGAAACCTTCTCTTTGTTGATTCCTGCTTTGATTATGGGGAATCCTGTGGTTTTTAAACCAGCAAAACATGGAGTTTTATTGTTATCTCCGCTTTTAGAAGCGTTTAGAAGTAGTTTCCCAAAAGGGGCTATTAATATTATTTACGGTAGAGGTAGAGAGGTGGCTTCGCCAATAATGAAATCAGGAAAAGTTGGTGTTTTGGCTTTGATTGGAAACAGTAAATCCGCCATTGCTTTGCAAGACCAACACCCAAATAAAAACAGATTGCGTTTGATTTTAGGATTAGAAGCCAAAAACCCCGCGATTATTTTACCAGACGCCGATTTGGATTTGGCTATCCAAGAATGTATTACAGGTTCGTTATCATTTAATGGGCAACGTTGTACGGCATTGAAGGTATTGTATGTTCACGAATCAATTGCACAAGAGTTCAATACTCGTTTTGCAGCTAAAGTAGATGCTTTGGCTTTTGGTAATCCGTGGGAAAAAGGAGTGATGCTAACACCACTTCCTGAAAAAGAAAAACCAGCGTATATTCAAGAATTAATTGACGATGCGAAAGCCAACGGCGCTCAAATTTTGAATGCCAAAGGAGGAGAACATAGCGATAACTTTATATTTCCAGCGGTTTTATATCCTGTAAACAAATCTATGCGTGTGTACCACGAGGAGCAGTTTGGTCCAGTAGTGCCGATAATCTCGTTCAAAGACATTCAAGAGCCATTGAATGATATGGCTGAATCCAATTACGGACAGCAAGTGAGCTTGTTTGGAAAAGATATTAAAACGATTGCACCGCTAATAGATACGTTGGTGAATTTGGTATGTCGTGTTAACTTGAACAGTTCGTGCCAAAGAGGACCAGACGTATTCCCATTTACAGGTCGTAAAGACTCTGCAGTAGGGACTTTGAGTATTCACGATGCGTTGCGTTCGTTCTCAATTAGAACTTTTGTAGCTTCTA
Organism: Flavobacterium keumense; assembly: GCF_029866485.1. NCBI lineage: Bacteria > Pseudomonadati > Bacteroidota > Flavobacteriia > Flavobacteriales > Flavobacteriaceae > Flavobacterium > Flavobacterium keumense. The sequence goes on along the minus strand of NZ_CP092332.1, from coordinate 2,283,804 downwards.
AAGACAATGAGTATAATAACGAAATCTTGCAAGAATTATTGAATAGCAAGGAGTCTAATTTTATCAATACGGATTACATTTTATAGTCTGATTTTTTCAAATTTAAAGCGTCTTATTAGGATATAATAAGGCGCTTTTTTTGTTTGGAGTTATTAACAAAAAATTGTTAAAAACTTTAATTCATAAGTATTATTTTTTTAATCATTGGTAAAAAATAGTTAATCGCCAGGGATAAAAAGTAATTTAGTCCAATTATAGTGTTTAGAAGTTACAATATAGTATACAACTGATGTTTCAGCAATTGTAACTTATAGATTCTAAATTGAAATAAATTACAAAAAATAGTATGAAAAAACCCCACAAATTTCAGTCTGTTCTGTTCTTATTATGTCTATTAGTTGGTATTTCCACTTATTCTAAAGAATTGGATTATAAATCAACTACTCCCATAGTTAATTCTTTAGTTACGCCAACGGTTTCTTCTTTTTCTCCAACCGAAGGATATGCAGGAACAATGGTAACCATAACAGGAACTGATTTTACATCTACTTCTGTTGTTAAGATAGGAACTACAATTATTTCGAGTTCTAACATAACATTTGTATCGAGTACTGAATTGAAAGTAGTTATACCTTGCGATATCACTTCGGGAGTAATCGATGTTGACGGCGGCGTGTCTACTTCAGTATTTACGTATCAATCAGCAGTAATATTAAATTTACTTCCAGATTTGTCGTACTGTGTAGGAGTGACGGTTCCGGCGGTAAACCTTGTTGGCGCTCCATCGGGGGTTGTTTTTTCTTGGACAAATACAAATTCAAATATAGGATTAGCTACAAGTGGGACAGGAGCTATTTCTACTTTTACAGCAACTAATACAACAGCTGAACCTATCTCAGGAACTATTGAAATAACTCCATCAATTAATGGATGTGTTGGAATTTCAAAGTCATATACTGTTACAATTAATCCAAAACCTATTGCCAATTCCATAACAACTACTACTGTTTGTGAAGGGACTACTATAAATGATATTGTTTTATCGGCAGCTTCCCCTTTGAACGGTTCAGGTACATCTTTTACTTGGAGCTCTACTAATTCTAATGCCATCGGATTAAGTCAGTCTAGTGGAAATACTTCACCAATACCTTCATTTACTGCAAACAATTTAACGAATAGTCTGGTTGCTTCTGTGTTTACGGTGACACCAACCTATCAAGGCTGTGTGGGTAATTCAGTACAATTTACAGTAAATGTTGAACCAGATAGTGTTGCAGGAACAATTTCAGGACCTAGTACAACTTGTTTTGGGACAGCTCCAGGAGTACTTACTTTAAATAACAACGTTGGTTCAGTTATTAAATGGCAATCATCGTCTAATGATGTAGCTTGGACTGATATTAACGCCTCAACTAATACTTATTCTCCAGGAATTTTAACTGCCAACACCTATTTTAGAGCGGTTGTAACGAGTGGTAGTTGTACAGAAGTTACTACACCATCGGTATTAATTACGGTCAATGCGTTGCCTGTAGTTAATGCAGGATTAGATCAAACGGTTTGTTATGGAAGTTCTGTTACATTAGTAGGAAGTGGAGCTACTACTTATACTTGGAATAATGGTGTGGTTAATACTGTTGCTTTTGTTCCTTCTTCAACCACTACTTATACAGTAACAGGTATAGGAGCAAATGGTTGTGCTGCAACAGATCAAGTAGTTGTCACTGTCAATCCAATACCATCAGCACCTTCAGCAACTGCTCAAACATTTTTAGTTTCACAAAATAAAACAGTTGGAGATTTGTTAATTACGAGTTCGGGAACTCCAATTTGGTATAATTCAGCTTCTGGAGGGTCGCTTTATACGAGTTCAGCGCTATTGACTACAGGAACGTACTATGCTGCTCAAAAGGTTAATGGTTGTGAGAGTACTGCTAGAACTGCTGTTGCGGTTTCTGTTTTTTCAGATTCGGTGGGTGGTAGTGTTTCGGGGTCAACTACAGTTTGTAGTGGTGCCAATTCTACTGTTTTAACAATTTCGGGCTACACAGGAAGTATAAAAAGATGGCAATCATCTACAGTAAGTGATTTTTCGGCTAATGTTACAGATATTACTGTTGTGAGTGCTAATTATACGGTAACAAATTTAACTAGCCCATTGTATTTTAGAGCCGTTGTACAAAGCGGGACTACAACAGAAGCTTTTTCTTCGCCTGCTTTTATAGACGTAACAGCACCATCAAATGGAGGAGTATTAACAGCAACTAACTCAAGTGTGTGTAAGGGAATTTCAGGAGGTTTGTTAACGCTTGGTAGCGAAGTAGGAAATGTTGTTAATTGGCAGCAATCCATTAATAACGGAGCTACTTGGGTTGATATTCCTAATACTTCAACCAATTATAATGCACCTGCACTTACTGATACTACTCAATATAGAGTAGAAGTTAAAAACGGAATTTGTTCTTCTTCGTTTTCTAATGTTGTTACTATTGTAGTAAAAGATACTCCAACGGTGACCGACATACCTAATCAATCTATTTGTTTAGGGAGTACCAAAACTTTTGGAGACGTATTTGTTGCAGGTAATACTTATTCTTTAACTTCTGATTTGGGTTATTCTAGTGCTACGAATCAATCAACTATTTTATTTAATACACTAGGAACTCAAGTTTTTACCTACATCGTAACAAACACTGCCTCTGGTTGTACTACTCAAGATCAATTTGAGGTAACTACAAATCCGCTTCCTTCTGCAACAGTTATTGCTAATACAACAATTTGTCAAGGTACTTCTATTGCAATTGGTGGTACTTCAGTACTTGGATCAACCTATTCTTGGAGTAGCAATCCGATAGGGTTTAGTTCAACAAATTCAAATCCAACAGTTTCTCCAACTGTAACCACTACTTATACTCTTGAAGAGACTATATCAGCTACATCATGTAGGAAAGTGAATGCTGTAGTGGTTACGGTTCAAACTCCACCAGTAGTAACTATTGTTGGAGCTCCACAATACCATGTGTGTGAAACGACTAATCAAATTCAGTTACAATCCTCAGTATCTAATTATACTACTTCATCAATAGTATGGTCAAAAGTGATAGGAACAGGAAGTTTTGATTTTACTAATATTTTAAATCCAAAATATACCCCAAGTATTTCTGATATAGCAGCTGGTTCAGTAAAATTACGAATAACAGTAACAGGTTTAGGAGCTTGTACTCAAACGTACTCAGAAGATTTAGTGATTATTATTGATAAAAAGCCAATTGCAAATGCAGGTCTGGATGTAGCTACATGTGGAACAAGCCCAATTCAGTTAGATGGTTCAGTATCACAAAATGCATTCAATTATATTTGGACTTTGCCTACCAATGTAACAGGAACTTTAAATACTTCTGATCCAGCAAAACCTATTTATACCCCAAGCACAGCAGATGTTTCATATTCTGGGCCTATTACTATTACTTTAGAAGCCACCTCTAATTCAACTTGCGCAAGCACATTTGATACTGTAGATGTTTTAATCACTCCAGCACCTGTGGTCAATGCGGGACCGCCAACAACGAGTATTTGTGAAGGATCGAACTATATTGTTCCATCAGGTTCTGCTTCTGTTCAAAATGTAGATGCCAATACTATCATTTGGACCAAAGGAACAGGAGATGGTACTTTGGTTAGTGCAACTTCGTTAACGCCAATCTATATTCCGGGGCCTAATGATATTGCAACAGGTTCAGTAACGCTAAAGTTAAGTGCATCAGGAAATAATGCCTGTTCAACACCTGTATCAGATAATCTTATTTTGAATATTGTCAAAGAGCCTGTTGTAAATGCAGGTGCTGATATTACGGTTTGTGAAGGTTCTATAAATGTAGCGGCTTCTATACAAAATGCAGGAACAATTCAATGGACCACTTCTGGAGGAGGATATTTTATTGATCCAACAGCAAGTAGCCCAATTTATATACCGAGTAATTCAGATTTAAATTCTACAGTTACTTTGACTGTAACAGTGACCCCATTAAGTCCTTGTGGGACAACTAAATCAGATAGTGTTTTGTATCGAATTAATGCTAAGCCTACTGTTGTAGCAGGTGGTGATGTAACAATTTGTCAAACAACTCCCACTTATCAATTACAATCTACAGTTACCAACTCTTCTTCTATAACTTGGACATCAACGGGTTCAGGTACTTTTGATAATATTCATAATGAAGACCCAGTTTATACTTTAAGTCCCAATGATATAGTGAATGGTTCGGTTACTTTTACCGTTACTACAACTCAAGCAGGATGTACCAATGCCCAAGATACAATGGTATTGACGATTCAAAAAAATCCAGTGGCTAATGCTGGCTTAGCTCAGGTGATTTGTCAAGGGGACTCAGTAGTATTACCAGGTTCTGCGACTAATGCAAGTTCAGTTAACTGGGTTAGAAGTGGAGGGACGGGTTCTTTTATCAATGATAATACGACTAACCCTACTTATACTTCTACAGGAAGTGAGTCAGGAGTTATTTATTTGACCCTTGAAGCTAATGCAATTGCGCCTTGTACTATTTCATCAAGTTCGGAAACTACTATTACCATAGTTCCTAAACCAACTGCCGATGCAGGAAGTAATGCACAAATTTGTGAAGGAGAAACGTATACAATTAATAATGCAAATGCAACTAATTATGTAGGTTTGCAATGGTCAACCAATGGAGATGGAACTTTTACAGGAGGGAATACATTGACGCCAACTTATACCCCTGGTATAAGCGATAAAAGCAATGGTTCAGTGGTATTAACTTTAGTAGCTACTAAAAACTTCCCTTGCAATGCCAATGCTGTAGATCAAATGACTTTAGTAATCAATAAAGTACCATCGATTACAGTTATTAATCCAGATGTGAATCTATGTGTGAATAGTGGGCCATATACTATTACAGGAGTAGTTCCCGTTGATTATGATACATTATCATGGACTACAACTGGTACGGGGACATTTTCGTCAACTACTACAGCGACACCAATATATTCACCTTCAGCAGCAGATTATACTTTAGGAACAGTAAAATTAAAGTTAACAGCTTCTAGAAATCCGTTGAATTGTAATTCTTCGACATTCAAAGAAATTACACTCCATTTTATATCAAAACCTACTGTAGATGCGGGGCCTCTTACTGCTGAAATTTGTCAAGGATTTTCATATGTAACTAATAGTGCTACGGCTAGTAATTATTCTAATGTTACTTGGTCAACATCAGGAACAGGAACGTTCATTAATGCAACTACTTTATTAGCTAGTTATACTCCTTCAGCTTCTGATTATAATGCTGGATTTGTTATTTTGACTTTATCAGCAAATCCAATAGCACCTTGTTCAGGACCAATCACTGATACTATTCGATTAAATTTACAAAAAACACCGGTAATTACTGTTCCAGCCGACACATCAATTTGTGTGAATCAAAACACGTTTAGCATAGGAGGGGTTTCAATTTCTCCTGCAGATGCTTACGATACGAATTCAATTGTATGGACTACAACAGGTACTGGAACTTTCTCACCTTCGGGAGATGCTTTGAATCCAATTTATAATCCTTCTACGGATGATATAGCTGCTGGTTTTGTAAATTTAAAAATTACAGTAAATCCAATTGCTCCTTGCGTAACTTCGGTATCCAACACATTCAAATTGTCGTTCCAAAAACTACCAGTAGCAACTGCAGGAGCTAATTTAACAAGATGTGCCTTGCCTTTTCAAATTACTTCAGCTACAGCTGATTTGACTACCGTTAATAATTTAGTTTGGACAACAAATGGTACAGGAACTTTTGATTATTCTAATATTATCGATCCTATTTATACACCTAGTGCTGCCGATATTTTAAGTGGTTCGGTGATTTTAACATTAACAGCGAATCCAATTGCTCCTTGTGCAATACCATCGGTGAGCAATTTTACACTAACCTTAATCAAATCTCCAATTGTAAATGTCGTAACGCCTCAGGCTGCCATTTGTGAAGATGCGACTAATATATTAGTAGCTGGAACAACAGTTGCTAATGTAGCTTCCTATAATTGGACTTCAACTACGGGAACCACAATATCAAATGCAAATTCGTTAACTCCATTAGTTACACCAAGTGCAACTGATATTACTAACGGCTATATCGATGTTACAATTACTGCTATTCCGAATGCACCTTGTAGTACATCAGTATTAAAAACTGTACGTATTCCTATTCAGAAAAAACCAATCTTGAGTGCGGGAGCTTCTCAAACTATTTGTGAAGGTAGCGTAATTACAACTTCGGATGCGATTGCCACTCAAGTAACTAATTTAAAATGGACTAAAAATGGCGGAGATGGAAGTTTTTCAACTTCGGATACAAGTCGAGTTGTAGAATATATTCCAGGTCCAAATGAAATTGCATCAGGTAAAGTTGTATTAACTTTAACAGGAGATGCTATTGCTCCCTGTGTAGGTACTATTTCTAGTACTGTTGAACATTTAACTGTTAAAAATCCTGTAATTACGGTTAATCCCACTCAGGTTACTATTTGTGAAACAGATACCTATCAAGTACCTCTAAGTCAAATTAATGTAGTTAATCCAACTTCGGTTGCTTCTGTACAATGGACAACAACAAATGCTAGTTCCTTAACAGGAAGTACAACATTTACTCCTATTTATACTCCATCAGCTGTAGATATAGCTACGGGTTATGCGAATTTAGTATTAACTGTTACTCCTATAGCACCTTGTGCAACTCCTATAGTAAAAACAATTCGTGTTAACATTGCTAAAAAAGCTACAATAGATGCCACGCAACCGAATTATACATTTTGTGAAAATACTGCAAAACAGTTAACCGCTAGTTTTGCTAACCACAATGCTACTACTATTCAATGGAGAGTTGTTTCGGGAGCAGGTACATTGTCTGCTGCAAATACAGCAACACCAATTTATACTCCAGACCCTTCAAGTACAACAGTTGTATTAGAAGTTAGTGTTTCGAGTATTTTGCCATGTGCTGGAGTAACAACTAAACAAATTACACTGAACGTAATTAAAAAACCAGTGGTAACTTTTGCAAAAACTACTGATACTATTTGTAATTCCCAAACATCCTATGCTCTGAATGGCAATTCAGTTGGCAATGCTACTGCTAGTACGACTTATTTATGGACTACTACTGGAACGGGTACTTTTGATAACAATACAGCATTAGTTACAACATATAATTTTTCTGCAGCTGATTTGTTGAACAATTCAGTGACTCTACGTTTATTAGCAAAGTCAGATGCATTATGTGCCCTGACGGATTATAAAGAAATAGTAATCACTATTAAACCAGCCCCAACTGTAAATACAATTCCTTCTGAAACTATTTGCGAAGGCAGTGTATTTACTGCAACCGCTATAGCAACTAATGAAAGTTCGGTGTTATGGACAACTGTAGGTACCTCTAATGGAACCTTCACGAATGCTAATTCTGAAACAGCAACGTATGTACCAGGTACAAATGATACTAATGGATTTACATTACAATTTACGGCTATTGGTGACCCTGTTTGTGCATTGGCAACAACTACTAAAACGGTAACGATACAAAAACTACCTACAGTAGATGCAGGTGTAGAAAATAGAAATAATTGTTCAAATGAACCGTTTCAAATAACAGGGGTGATAGGACAAAATACAGGGACGATTACTTGGAGTTCAAACTCGAGTAGTGGTGTTAATAGAGGGACTTTTAGTAATCCATCAGTATTAAATCCAATATATACTCCAAGTGCAGCTGAAATTGCTGCAGGAACACCTATTACATTAACAGTAACAGTAAATGGTGTTTCCCCTTGTACTAATTCTGTTTCTGACTTTATTGTTTTGCATCTTGATCCCAAGCAAGTAGTCAATGCAGGATTAGACCAAACTATTTGTGAAGGCGCTACAATAAGTTTAGCAGGAGCTGTAACGCATACTTCGAGTGTAAATTGGACAAGTAGCTCGTCAGGCACTTCTGGATTTGTTAATCCAAATTCGGCTACTACAACGTACCAACCCAATGCTACAGATATTTTAAATGGAACAGTTACTTTAACACTTCATGGGTTGAGTGATTCAAATTGTCCAGAAGTAGTTGATACAATGGTTGTAACTATTGTGAAAAAACCAACGGCTAACGCAGGTGTCAATATAACTATTTGCGAAGGTACGTCTTATACTTTAGTGAGCGGAGATGCAACAGCTCAGAACTATTCATCGCTTACTTGGACAGCCACAGGTCCTGGAACTTTGGATGCAAGTACTATACATAGTTTAACACCAAGATACAATCCAGCACCAGGTCAGGTAGGAACGGTTACACTAACAATGACAGCTGAAGGATATAGTCAATGTGGAGTCAATGCCATTTCTTCTAAAACAATAACCATAATTGCAAGCCCCTCTGTATCGGTTCCAAGTACAAGAACTATTTGTCAAGGACAGTCATTGACATTAACAACTGCTGAAGTTTCAGCTACTAATTATGCAGCTTTAGCATGGACTTCATCAAATGGATTAGGTAGTTTTGCTCCTAGTACTAGTTTGGCCACAGTGTTCACACCAACAACTACACAATCAGGTACAGTTAATTTAAGATTGACAGCGACTGCTTTGAATGCTGTTTGTACCAATGCTTTTGCTGAAGTTGCTGTTACGATTGTGCCGAGTCCAATTGTAAATGCAGGTGTAGATGCAAGTATTTGTCAGACAGGAACTCATACCATCTCGGGTGCTAGTGTACCTTCGGGATCAGTATTTAATTGGACTATTTCGGGACCAGCAACAATTAGTGCAGGAACAGAAACTACACTTACCCCTGTTGTAGTTCCTAATCCGGGATCCTCAGGAACAGTAACTTTAACATTAACAGTTCAAGGTGCAGCACAATGTCCTACGCCAGTTTCAGATACGGTAACGGTTACCATTTTTCCATCACCAACGGTAGATGCTGGATCCAATCAAACTGCATGTGAAGGAATTGCATTTATTTCACTTAATGGAACGGCTAGTAACGGTATTAATTACACTTGGACAACCGATGGAGCTGGAACTATTCAAACTGGGACTAATCCATTGCAGGCTAAATATATTCCAGATCCAACTGATTATGCTAATTCTTCGGGGGTAAATACAATTACAATGTATCTAACTGCAGGAGGTGTCAATGGTTGTTCCCAAGTTGTAGATTCTATGACAGTTACTTTGTACTCTAAGCCTAAAGTTTTTGCTGGAATTGATCAAACTGTTTGTCAAGGAACAACCGTTTCTTTAGGAACAGCTACAGCAAGTAATTTTAGTACTGTAACTTGGACTACATCTGGAAATGGAGCTTTTAATTATTCAGGTTCTAATGGAGGGATAAGACCATCTTATGTTTTAGGGTCAAATGATTTATCTACGGTTACACTGACGATATCGGCAATGCCAAATGCCAATTGTTCACAGGTTGCAGTTACAGATCAAGTTGTTATTACAGTTCATAAAAATCCAACCATTGTAGCTTCTTCAAACGAAGTTACAATGTGTGCAGAGACATTTACTTTACCAGATGTAATTACTGTAAATGATGCAAATTCTATTATATGGACGAACACAACAGGTATGAGTACTGTTGGTACCATTGTAAATGGAACTTCGGAAACTCCATTAGTAACTCCTACAATTGCTGAAATAGCAAATGGTTTTGTACTATTAACTGTAACAGCGCAGCCATTAAGTGGTTGTTCTACATCTGATTCGGAAGTGATTAAGGTAAACTTAATACCTAAGGCTATAGTTAATGCAGGTACGGATGCAGTATTTTGTCAAGGAACTCCAATAGTTGTTAATAGTAATGCAAGTGTAACAAATTCAACCAATTATTATTGGACTGAAAATGGAACAGGTACTATAAAAGCATCAACTTTAAATACATTGTCTCCAGAATATATTCCAGGTACTAATGAGACCGGAATTATTACCCTTACTTTACACGCTACCAATTCAAGTCCTTGTACTAGTGAAGTTACAGATACTATGACTGTAACAATTAATCCACAGCCAACAGTTACTGCAGGACCAGACGCTACAATTTGCGAAACATCGACTTACAATTTAGTAAATGCCACGGCGGCAAATTATGATAATTTACCTACTAATTTGGAATGGGTAGCTTATCAGGATATTAATCGAACAACATTGGCAACAGGAACATTCTCAAATGTTCATGCTGTAAATCCTACTTATGTACCAAGTGCAGCAGATATTGCTTTAGGGAAAGTATATTTAACTTTAAAAGTAGCTAGTACAAGTTGCGGAACATTAGTTACCGATACAATGGAATTGACAATTGCTCAAGGAACGGGTGTCAATGCGGGTGTCAATGCTTCAATTTGTGAGGGTAGTACGTTTACATTGTCACAAGCAACAGCAGATAATGTTGCCACCGTATCATGGACAAGTTCGCAAAATAGCAATGGAACCTCAAGTTCAACGTACCAATCAGGAGTATTTAGTGATTCGTCAATTTTAAAACCGGTATATACTCCAAGTGCAGATGATAGTAATTTGGGTTATGTTTATTTGAAATTAACAGGAGTAAGTAATTCAACTTGTCCAGCTAATTCGAGTGTAATTCGTTTGGATATTGTTAAAAAGCCTACAGTAGCAGCTAGTGATGTTCAAATGTGTGTTAATAGTCCGCAAATTACTTTGAATGGAACAGCTACTAATTATCAATCCGTAAATTGGAGTGTTCTAAGTGGACCAGGAAGTATTATTGCTAATTCTGCAAATCCTTTGAATCCAACATATAGTTCTGGATTATCCATCAACGAACCTACAAATAAGACTGCTGTTGTTCGATTGTTTGTAACACCAAAAGCAGGATGCCCTTCCTCTGCTGCAGTTTATGAAGACGTTACGATTAATATTCAAGCTTTGCCTATAGTTGAAGCAGGAGTGAGTGGATCAACGTGTTACATAACAGGTCAACCTATTGCAGCCTTTTCAATTACAGGAACGGAGGTTACCAATGGAGGCACTCAAAACTGGACGACCTCTGCAGCAGGAACATTTACATTAGGCAATCCAGTATTGTATAATTCATTTAGTAATAGTTGTACCCCTGAAGTATTGACCTTAACGGTGAATGGAGTAGGAGCATGTAGTACAAGTTCTAAATCAGATTCAGTAACTTTAGCGATTAATTGTTCCGCACCTAATTTAGGAACTATTTCTTCTAGTAATGGAAATACAATTTGTCAAAGTGAAACAGCTACAGTTACTTATACAGTTCCTGCAAATCCTAATGTGTTAACATACAATTGGTCGATACCTTCTGGAGCTACTTTGGTTTCTGGACAAAATACAAATACGATAACTGTTCGTTATGGAATAGGGTCATTATCAGGAACCATTTCTGTGTATGGAGCAAATGGATGTGGAAACGGATCAATTTCAACTTTCCCAATTACGGTGAATGCATTGCCAACGGCTACTTCAATTAGTGGACAACAGCAAGTTTGTGCGGGAGCTTCGGGGATTGTGTATACAGCTTTGGCTATGCCAAACGCGACAAGCTATACTTGGACTCTTCCAAATGGAAGTACAGTAACAACAGTTTCAAATACAATCAGTATCAATTATCAAACAACGGATGTTTCAGGTAATTTAAGTGTAGTAGTTAATAATTCTTGCGGTGCAGGACCTGTCTCAGCTAATTACCCAATTACAGTTGTTCCTAAACCTACTTTTACAAGTAATTTAACACCCGCAGCTGTTTGTAGTGGGGCTTTGTTTGATTATGTGCCTACCTCATCTACAACAGGTGTTACATTCTCTTGGACAAGAGCGACCCAAAGCGGTATTGCTAACGTAGCAACAAACTCAAATGGTAATATTAGTGAAGCATTGGTTAATACCACCTCGAATTCAATTAGTGTAGTCTATCAATATACAATGCAAGGAGCCGCACCAAGTTCTTGTACGAATGTTGCTACGGTTACAGTAACTATTAATCCTACCCCAAGCTTAACATCTCCTTCAAGTGTTTCATCGATTTGTTCAGGAACAGTATTTAGTTATACTCCAACAAGTAATGTTTCGGGAACCATATCTTGGACACGTGCTTCAGTTTCAGGAATTTCTGAATCAGCTGCATCTGGCACGGGTTCAATTAGTGAGATGTTAACAAATACTTCTTCGTCAAGTAAAACAGTGGTTTATACTATCACTTTACCTGTGAATAGTTTTGGATGTTCTAAAACATATGATTTACCTATTGTAGTCAATTCATTACCAACTGCTACAATTTCTGGTTCAACTGCAATATGTAGAAATAGTACAAATCCAACGATTACATTTACGGGTGCTAATGGAGTAGCTCCGTATATATTTACCTACAAAATTAATGGTGGAAACAATCAAACCATTACAACTACTTCAGGAAATACGGTGTCACTTAATGTTTCTTCAGCAAATTCTGGCTCATTTGTTTACACTTTGGTTAGTGTTCAAGACTCGAGTAGTTCAAGTTGTTCACAATTACAATCTGGTTCAGCTACTATTACAGTTAATGCTTTACCAGTTTTAGTTGTTAATGCACCTACTCCAGTTTGTGCACCAAATACGGTAGATTTAACAGCAGTTACTACAGGATCAGATGCTGGATTGAATTATACGTATTGGAAAGATAGTTTAGAAACTATTCCATACAATACCCCAAGTTTAGCCACAGCAGGGACGTATTATATTAAAGCAACTAATTCTAATGGATGTACAGATAGTAAATCTGTAACTGTTTATGTAAATCCATTACCAACAGCTTCTATTTCAGGAACAACCGAAGTATGTAAAAATAGTGGTAGTCCAGTAGTTACTTTTGCAGGAGCTAATGGAACTCCCCCATATACTTTTACTTATACTATTAATGGAGGAGCTAATCAAACGATTACTACTTCTAACGGAAGTACTGCATCTATATCAGTAGCTACTGTAACACCAGGTGTGTATAATTATAATTTAGTGAGTGTTCGTGATTCAAGCTCTTCTACGTGTACCCAGTCGCAATCTGGTTTAGCAACGATAACAGTTAATCCATTACCTACGGCTACTATATCAGGTACTGTTTCGACTTGTGTTAATGCGACAAATCCAATAGTAACATTTACAGGAGCTAATGGAACCGCTCCATATACATTTATATATTCCATAAATGGAGGCGCAAATCAAACTATTACAACGGCAACAGGAAATAGTGTTACACTTCCGGTAGTTACATCTACCGCTGGAATTTTTACGTATAATTTGATTAGTGTAAGCGATAGCAGTTCAACAGCCTGTTCACAATCTCAAACAGGAAGTGCAACAGTTACTATAAATCCTCTACCTACACTTATTGTTACAAATCCAGCAGAAGTTTGTGTTCCTAACACAATTGACTTGACAGCTACGACTACAGGATCTAGCTCAGGATTAACCTATAGTTATTGGAATGATAATGCAACAACTATCGCAATAGTAAATCCTACTTCTATTTCAGCTTCGGGAACTTATTTCATTAAAGGAACTGATGCTAATGGTTGTTTTATTGTAAAACCGGTAGTTGCAAAAATTAACCCATTACCTACCGCAACTATTTCGGGGACTACTAGTTATACAGTTTGTCAGAATGCGAGTCAACCGTTAGTTGTATTTTCGGGAGCCAATGCTACACCTCCTTATGTATTCCAATACAGAATCAATTCAGGAGCCATTCAAACTGTTTCGACTACAGCTACTAGTAGTACAGTATCGGTAGCCATTCCAACTTCAACTGTAGGTAATTATACGGTTACTTTAGTTAGTGTAAGAGAATCAAGTGCATCGGCTTGTAGCAACTCTTCTATAACATTGCCAAATCAGGCTTTTGTTACGGTAGAACAAGGGGGTACAGTTACTCCACAAAATGCAATGACTGTGAGTCAAACGGTTTGTCAAGGTTCGCCTATAAATCCAGCAGTATTCGCTATTGGAGGTTCAGCTTCGAGTGCTTTTGTAACTAATTTACCAACAGGAGTTACGGGTGTGTACAACGCTACATCAAGAACTATAACAATTTCAGGTAGTCCCACAACTACCGGGGTGTTTAGTTATGTGATTCATACAGCGGGTTCTGTAAATGGATGTGACTCAACGTTTAATGGAACACTTACAATTAATGCAGATGATACTATAAATATTTTGACTCCTACTACAGTTAATCAAAAAGTATGTGCTTGTACAACAATTCAGCCAATTGTATATAACTTAGGTGGAGGAGCTACTGGAGGTGATGTAGTATTTTCTCCTCATGCACCATCAGGATTAATTTGGTCTATTGCTTCCAATACATTGACTATTTCTGGAAGTTCGTGTGAGGTAGGCACTTTTACATATACGGTACAATCTTATGGGATATGTGATCCAACTACATACACAGGAACTATTGAAATTGTACAAAATGCAACAGTTAGTGTCGTTTCTGGAAATCCAAATACTACGGTTTGTATCGGAAACTCATTTGCGGTTCCGGTTAAATTTGCAATAACTCCTGCCACAGAAACAATGGTACTAAAAGGAACATTGCCAACTGGAGTAACATTTAATCCTAGTACAGGAATACTTTCAGGAACACCAACACAGAGTGGTTCTTTCTCGTATGTGATTGATTCATCTACCTCTTGTGGAACTAGTATATCAGGTACAATTACAGTGAACCCTGTTCAGTCGATAAGTTTGCTTTCGGGCGCAACTAGTCAAATAGTTTGTATTAACAGCGCTATTAATCCTACTACATTTACGGTAGCTCCAGGAGTAACCAGCGTTACAATAAATCCGCCTTTGCCTAACGGAATAACATTATCCTTAAATACGACAGCAGGAATTGTAACAATTTCAGGTACGCCTACTGTAGCGACTAGTTTACCTCAAAATTATACTATTACAACTCAAGGCGGATGTGGTACCTCTGCTTCAACTAGTATCTTCTTTGATATTAAGCCAGCGGCAACTATTACCTTCATAAGCAATAGTTCTTCTTTGAATCAAGCTGTTTGTCAAAATGGACCAATTGTTCCAATTCAATTCACAGTAGGAGGAGGAGCAACAGGTATAGAAAATCCTATATTACCAGCAGGTTTGACTATTTCGTTTGATGCAGCAACAGCTGTATACACTATTCAAGGCAATCCAACAGTTAACGGAACGTTTACTATTCCAATTACTACAACAGGTTGTTCAATTACAGAAAATGTTGTTATCTCTAATGTTAATTCGGCAGTTTCAGTGAATTTGATTTCGGCTACAGGAACAGATAATCAAACGGTTTGTCAAACAAATTTTAATACAGCAATTGTTCCAATTAAATATACTATCGTTGGCGCTACAGGTGTTACCCTAACGGGATTACCAGCAGGAGTTTCCTCTTCATATGATTCTGAGACAGGCGAGTTATTAATTAGTGGAATTCCAACTCGTGCTGGTATTTTTAATTATACTATTACAACCCTACCTTGTAGCAGTATTAAAACGGGTGTTTTAAAAGTATCAACACCAATGACAATTACCAATGAATCTGTTACCAATGTGACTTGTAGTACTGCACAAAATGGAGCTATATCAGTAACAATTGTTGGTGGTGTAACTTCAGGTGGTTTGTATGCGGTACATTGGTCAGGACCAAATGGTTTCCAACAAAATCAAACCAATATTACTGGTTTAGAAGCTGGAAATTATACCCTTAGTGGAACCGATGCCATCGGTTGTCCTTTACCAACTAAAACTTATACGGTACAACCCGCTCAACCAATAGTAATTTCTTTAGTGTCAACAACTAATGTAACTTGTAATGGATCATTGGGATGTGCTAATTTTAATTATACAGGGGGAAGTGGTATTTATACGCAATTTGTTTTAAAATATCTAGATCCATCTTCACAAGCATTGAATACAGTGGTTCCTTTGAATAATAATTATTTCAATATTTGTAATTTAAAAGCAGGTCTTTATTATTTAACAGTAACGGACAGTAATAACTGCACAACAGAGCCTTATTTGTTTACAATATATGACTACAGTACGCTTAAAATTGATTCGGTTAGTTTAGATACAACATTATGTGCTAATACAGCGGGTAAAGTTAGAGTTTCGGTATCTAGTTTAGATAGTAATCTTACATTCTATTACAATAATTCATTAGTTTCTAGTGTTGATTTAGGTAATAATGTGTATGAAATATCTATTGCAAATCCAACAACACCTACAGGAATTATAAAGGTTATGAATAGTCAAAATTGTTGGGATACAAAAACAATAAATACCGCTATTGTTAACCCACAGTTGAGTTATACGTCATTAAATTTAACAACGTATGGCAATGTTTCAGTAAATGAAAGTGTTAAGTTTACAAACGGATTAACAGTGTCAAATATACCAGCAGAATATGAGTATATAGTTTGGGATTTTGGAGATAATAGTCCGCCAAAAGTGTTCTATAATCCAAAAGATATTCTCCCAAATAGTTCCGGTGAAAGTATTACAACGGTATATCATACCTATGCTATAGATGGTTTATATCCAGTAACATTGACAGTGTACAATCAATTTGGTTGTTCACGTTCTATCACTGAAATCATTACGGTAGGCCAAGGTGCAGGTATCATGTTGCCAACTGCTTTTTCTCCTAATAATGATGGTATTAATGACTTATTTAGACCGTCTTTATTGGGCTTAAAAGAAGTGAGCATGTATATCTATGATAATTGGGGTAATCTGGTATATGAAATTAGTTCTGATACAGCATCTCTTCCTTCAGATTGGGGTTGGAATGGTGTTGAGAAAGTAAATTCAGAGCCTGTTAATGGGACCTATCGTTATTATATTATGGCCAAAACGATAAACGATAAAATAATTGAAAAAGAAGGGCACTTTATCCTAATTAAATAGTGAAATTATGACTGCTAAATATATTTATACTTTTTTTGTTGCTACTTTTTGTCTTCAAATTTTTGGACAAGATTTTGCTTTAAAAAACCAAAATAAGGTTATGGGGATTGTTAACCCAAGTTTTTATGGTTTTGGAGATTCGTCAAAAGCTGGAGTAATTTATAATTCAGAAGGTTATAATGAGGGTAGTAAGATCGAATCTCGATTAGGATTTGCCACACACTATTTTGACAATAATGAGTTTTCCTTGGCATTAGATGTTAATTCTACAAAAATTAGTCAACTAGGTTATTCTACCACACAGGCTAATATTCATTATATTTATAAAGCGCAACTTTCTTATGAATGGACATTCAATCCTTCTATAACAGTAGGTTATGGAAATAATAGATTGGATTATTCTTCTTTAATTTTTGAAGACCAAATTAACGTATTAACAGGATATATAGCAGGAATTACAAGAGATCCTGTTACTATAGATAATAAAATAAATTATGTAGATATTGGGGCAGGAGCAGTGGTTCATAATAATCGGAACTTATTTTTTGGATTGAATTTGAAGCACATTAATCGCCCCGAAACATCATTTAATAGCGATGCAAGTAATAAAAAAGATTTGTTTATTTCGGCTCAATCAGGTTATGAAAGAGATCTGAATCCGTATGGGCAGAGTGCTTTTTTACCTGAAAATTCATATTTGTATTTGTATAATTCTTTTGCAAAACAAGGTGCTAAAACAAGAATTGATTTGTATCAAGAAGCAATTTTAGGCAATATTTCTTTTGGATTAAATGAGCATTTTAATAAATACGATGGATTCTCTATTTCGCAATTGGGGACATCGTTTAGTGTTTTTATTGAAGAAATTGAAGTGGGAGCAAATTATTCCTTTGACATTGGCACGAAGAAAATAGCTGGTACTACTTTTAATACGTTTGAATTATATGTGACTTTTGACTTCAATCCATTCAAAAAGAATAGACGTGGAAACAATAGTCGTTTTTATGATATGCAATAGTGTGGATTACAAACTAAAAAGGCTACCATTTGGTAGCCTTTTTAGTTTAATATAAATCTGGATATTGATTAGGATGTACTTCACTCATCATGGCATACACTTTTTCAAAAATATCTTCGGTGGATGGTTTTGAAAAATAATCACCATCGGTCCCATAAGCAGGACGATGTGCTTTTGAAGTCAATGTTTGAGGTTTACTGTCCAAATACGAGTAACCATCTTGTTCTTCCAAAATTTGTTGCAATATGTAAGCCGAAGCTCCTCCAGGGACATCCTCGTCTATAATCAGTAGTCGATTAGTTTTGGCAATACTTTTTACAATATCTTTATTGATATCAAAAGGCAATAAAGATTGAATATCAATTACCTCACAATCAATACCTATTTCGGATAATTCTACGGCAGCTTGTTCCACTAATCGTAAAGTAGAACCATAAGAAACCAAAGTTATATCTTTTCCTTCTCGAAGTGTTTCTACAACACCAATAGGAGTTTTGAATTCACCGTAGTTTAAAGGCGCTTTTTCTTTGAGTCGGTAACCATTTAAGCATTCTACTACAAGGGCAGGTTCATCACATTCTAAAAGGCTATTATAAAATCCTGCAGCTTGAGTCATATTTCTAGGAACCAAAACGTGAATTCCTCGAATGGCATTTAAAATCATTCCCATTGGTGAACCCGAATGCCAAATGCCTTCTAATCGATGTCCTCGTGTACGAATAATTAGCGGTGCTTTTTGTCTGCCGGCTGTTCGGTATTGCAAGGTGGCTAAATCATCGCTCAGGATTTGTATAGCGTAAAGTAAATAATCTAAATATTGAATTTCAGCAATAGGACGAAGCCCTCTAAGTGCTAAACCAATACCTTGTCCAATAATGGTTGCTTCTCGAATACCTGCATCGGTTACACGAAGATCACCATACTTTTCCTGCATTCCTTCCAAACCTTGATTGACATCTCCAATATTTCCTGCGTCTTCGCCAAATACTAAAGTTTCTGGGTATTTACTGAATAATGCATCAAAATTGTCGCGTACAATCATACGGCCATCGGTATCAGCGAGGGTATTATCATTGTATTTTGGTGCAACTACTTCTACAGAGTGAATGTTAGAGTTTGATTCAGAATGCAAATGGCTACTGAATTTTCTTTGAGTGATTTTAGTGTAGTTTTGGATCCATTGCGCCAACTCAGTTTTGCCTTTCTCATTGACTATCAAACGAATCACTTTTCTAGCAGTACTTAAAATTTCCTTTTTTAAAGGGTCTTTAATATTTTTTAAAATCGAAATATATTGAAGAATTTTAGTCTTATTTTGACTAGATTCAGCTACTTTTTCAAGTAACAAAATCAATTCTTTTTGTTCACTTATTATTGGTTCAATGAATTCTTTCCATGCTTCTTTTTTACCTTCAATAACTTCTTTTTTAGCATTAGCATCAATTTCATCTAATTCTTCAGGAGAAGCAATATTGATAGCAATCATCCATAATCGCATTTGACGAATACAATCGTATTCTTTTTCCCAATTTAATCTTTCGGTACTTTTATATCGTTCATGGGAACCCGAACTAGAATGTCCTTGGGGTTGAGTGAGTTCAGAAACATGAACTAAAACTGGAATATGTTCTTCACGAGCTAAATTAGCTGCTTTTTCATAAGTTGCTACTAGATCAGCATAATCCCATCCTTTTACTTTTAAAATTTCAAATCCATTAGTACCTTCTTCTCTTTGATAGCCTTTTAAAATTTCAGAAATACTTTCTTTGGTAGTTTGGTATTTTGCATGTACTGAAATACCGTATTCATCATCCCATACACTCATTACCATTGGTACTTGTAGTACACCGGCAGCATTAATTGTTTCAAAGAAAATTCCTTCAGAAGTACTAGCATTACCGATAGTTCCCCAAGCTACTTCGTTCCCTTCATTGGAAAAATTAGTAGCATTAGTTATCCCAGAAACATGACGGTATATTTTTGAAGCATAAGCTAATCCTAATAGACGTGGCATTTGTGCTGCTGTTGGAGAAATATCTGAACTTGAGTTTTTTTGTTCGGTTAAGTTTTTCCAAGAACCATCTTCATTTAGACTATGGGTTACGAAATGACCACCCATTTGTCTTCCTGCCGACATAGGTTCATAAACCAAATCAGTATGTCCATACAAACCAGCAAAGAATTGTTTGATTGTCAATTTGCCAATTGCCATCATAAAGGTTTGATCTCGATAATAGCCTGAACGGAAGTCGCCGTCTTTAAAAAATTTAGCCATAGCTAATTGTGGGACTTCTTTTCCATCACCAAAAATACCAAATTTAGCTTTTCCAGTTAGCACCTCTTTGCGGCCTAATAGGCTACACTCACGACTTATTACGGCTGTTTTGTAATCTTTTAAAACTTCTGTTTTAAAGTCTTCAAACGTTAAAGCTTTAGTTGTTTTTTCTAGTATCATGATTGATAAGGATAACGTAATGTACAAAAATACTTAAAATCCAGTAGTTTTCATAATTTATTTAAAAAAATATAATTTAATTATTTGTAATTATTTTTTAAAATATAGCTATTTTGTTGAATTATTTTTTAAAAATAAATTATTTGTTAAATAAAGTTTAATTAAATGGCATAAAAATGATTTTTCTTAAAACCACTTCCTGTTAAATAAATTGATTAATGTTTTTGGCGAAAAAGTCACTACAAAACGTATTTTTTCATTGTAGTTTTTTTGGTTGATTTCTAATCCATTATTAGAGTAAAATGGAAGGTATAACTCAAAATAATCGGTTACTAAATTTAATCGAATTCCGCTATCGTATGCAAAATAGTGATTGGTTGAGTTGTTTTTCACAATGCCAAGGTCTCCATATATTTCAATCCAATTCCAAATATTAAAACTACCATTAGCAGCAATCATCCATTGATTAGCAAATGGCACACTCAATTTAGACTTAAATCCTCCTTCTGCTTGGATGTATTGTTGACTAAATAAACCAGAGCTTTCTGATCTTCCATAAAAGTTGTAATCAAAAAGATAATCGGTAGGCTTGTCTAATCCAAAACTAAAATAATCAGAATTAGATTTATTGTACATAAATGCTCCTGCAAATAGGCGTAAATTGATTTGTCGATTACTTTCAAATAGTTTTCTAAATTCAATTTCGGCAGCAATTTTTCCAAATCCTTTAGAGAATTGTACATCGCTACTAGCACTAAAATGATTGGTTATCTCGGTTTTAGTATTGAAATAACGGGCATTGAACACAGAGTAATTTTCTCCAAAATTAGACGTAATGAATTCGCTCTTTTCTCTATTCACGATGACTTGACGAAATACTAAGGCTTGTTTTCGATTGTCTCTAAAGTTATTTTCACGAATTTTTAATTCTATTGTGGGAGCTATTTTTGTATAGGTAGCATCAGGTGCATAATGAAAATAGGCTCCGGTAAGACTGTATCTTATAGTGTATAATCTACTGTTTCTAAAATTTTCATTAAGTATTATAGTGCCATTTCCTGAGATATTTTTCGATTTTGAAGAAAATGTAGGATTTAAATCAAAAATAAAAGGTTTGTCTAAAATCGTTTTGTTATGGAGGCGTAATCCCGGTGATAGTCCGTCATAATAATTGTAAGTTAGAGATGGAACATATAAAATCTGGTTGTAGTAAGGGTCTTCTAGGTCCTTCATAAACACAAATTTGATAGGACGATTATTTGGAAAAAAACCTTCAAGTTTTTTCCAATTGTTTCTCAAATTGTATTCGGGAACTTCATTTTTATAATTTAAAATAATTTTATCAGCATTGTTTCTTTTTATTATAAATGTACTATCACATTCTTTTATGTCTAACCATTCTTTAAAAACAACATTTCCTTTTTTTAATCCATAAATAGGAATAGGTATAGGAATTTCTGTTTTATTTTTCACAGAAATAGTGATGCTGTTTTTTGTCGCAGATACTTTTGAAAATTTATAATCAATCAGTTCACGGGAATTAACAATAGTAGTAAAAAACCAATTGATGTTTTTTTGAGAATTTGATTTCAGTATGGTTTCAAAATCAGTACTTGAAACTTGTTGTTTTTTGTTTCGTTCGTAGAATTGGTGAATACTATTGGATACAATATTATTTTCTAAATAGTCATCTAAAAATAAAATACTCAAGCCTGCTCTATATTTACTTGCAATTTGTTCATTAAATTTAATTAAATCAGTTTTTGGGTTAGCCAATGCCTGATCTAAATTTTTACGCGCCATTAGCATATAAAAATAGCTGTATTGTTTGTTGAAATCTAAATTAGTTATATTGTAGTTTTTTAAAAGTTTGAATCGTGAAGCATTACCTAACATCTTACTTTCAGGATGGTATTTTTGAATGTATTTAATCATTGCAACCATTTGTAAGGCATCATAAATCCAATTGTCTTTTCTTGGATCTAAATGCAGACTATTTTTTAAATAGGTGTCTAAATAAGTTTTTAAGAATTTAATTTCAAATAAAAAATCTTCTTCAAACGGATTTAAAAATGAAGGTAATTGGTTTAAACCATAAAATGGATTTCGGTCATAATTAGTTTGAGATACTACAATTTTTGGATGGGGATAGATTCCAATAAAATCATTGGTGAAATTAGCAATTCGATTGATAATAATAATTTGTTGAATTTCATCTAATTTACTATTTGTAATATCCGATATGACCTCATTTAAGTCATTATAATAACTTTTAAAACCGGATTTAGATTCTATAAATAAACTGAAATCAGTTCTGTTTTCTCCTTCTAAAAAATAATCAGAATGATTTTTATCTCCAGTTTGTTCCGTAACATTCAAATCGGTAGTCAGAACAAGGTTTTTCGGAATTTTGAAATGAATTGTAAAGTCGCAAATTCCGTTAGCAATATCGTCTAAATTACTATTGCTATATTTTACAAAAGTTTTGTTTTCGTATCGAGCAGGACTAAGGAACCAATTTTTAAGGTTCAAATCACCATTTTGGGCAAAACCATATTTAGTGAATTTATTAGTCGGTATTTTTGAAAAATAAGTAAGTTGTATTGTCGTTTTTTGATTTGGAGCTAGTTTTTCGCGTAAATCAACTGTTATGTAGTCAGGATTTGTTGTTGTTCTATGCCAAGTAAGAAATAAATTATTTTCATTTAAAATAGTCAAGTTAGAGGTGCTGCCACGTTCTTCGTCTTTAGCCAAATGAAATCCTCTGTAAAACTCATCCGAAAATCGTTTTCCTAAGGGGGTATTCTTATTGGAGTAGGCATTGTTCCAATCATTTAAAACAATAGAATTAATAGTATCGTTAGATTGATTGAAAAAAGTTATTTCTTGTTGAATACTAAGAGTTTTATTTTCTGTATTCAACTCAACATTCATTTTGCATTGATGCTGAGCAATTAACTTGTTTGAAGCTAATGCCATCAGTACACAAAATACTATTTTTAGAAATGATTTCAAATTCTAAGTTTTAAATACAATATATTAGCTATTATTCGAAAACAGTTCAAGTAATTTTGAAAAACCGTATTCTAGAAGTTAGGACTTAAATCGTATTTTTTATAGAATGCATCTAAAACAGCAACCACCTCATCCTCGGTATCTACAATCTTAAATAAATCCAAGTCGCTTGCACTTACGGTCTTTTCACGCTCTATTAAAACAGTTTTAATCCAATCAATCAAACCTGACCAGAATGATGTACCCACAAGAATAATTGGAAAACGTCCAATTTTTTTAGTCTGAATCAATGTCATCGCTTCAAAAAGTTCGTCCATAGTGCCAAAACCTCCTGGCATCACTACAAACCCTTGAGAATATTTTACAAACATCACTTTGCGAACAAAGAAGTAATCAAAATTCAAGTTTTTATCTCGGTCAATGTACGGATTGTAGTGTTGTTCAAAAGGCAATTCAATATTCAATCCCACAGAGGTACCTCCACCTAAATGAGCTCCTTTATTTCCGGCTTCCATAATTCCGGGACCACCACCAGTAATCACGCCATAACCGGCTTTACTGATTTTAAAAGCAATTTTTTCTGCCAGTAAGTAATAGGGGTCTTCGGGTTGTATTCTAGCTGAACCAAAAATAGTCACACAGGGACCAATTCGCCCCATAGTTTCGTAGCCATTAACAAATTCGGACATGATTTTAAAAATCGCCCAACTGTCATTGGTACGAATCTCATTCCATGTTTTTTGCTTCAGTTTATCCTGAATTACTTTATCTTCATCGTTATCAAAATCTTGTAGTCTCATATTTATTTTTTTTGGAGCTGTTCCTGCTGTTCGCTATATCTTTACTGCCAAACACTGGCAGTAAAGGATGCCGCTACCATCAGGGCTAGGGTTTTGAAATACTAAGCTAATTCTTTTTTCAAAAACTGCGCAGTATAACTGTTTTTATTTTTGCTAATTTCTTCAGGAGTTCCTTTTGCAACGAGTTGACCACCGCCTTTACCACCTTCAGGGCCAATATCAATGATATAGTCGGCTAGTTTGATGACGTCCATATTATGTTCAATAATCAAAATTGTATTGCCTTTGTCAACCAGTTTATTAATCACATCCATCAATACCCGGATGTCTTCAAAATGAAGTCCCGTCGTAGGTTCGTCTAAAATATAAAACGTGTTTCCAGTATCTTTTTTAGAGAGTTCACCCGCTAGTTTAATACGCTGTGCTTCGCCACCCGAAAGTGTTGTGCTTTGCTGTCCCAAAGTAATATAACCTAATCCCACTTCTTGAATGGTTTTTATTTTTCGGTAAATTTTTGGTATGTTTTCAAAGAAAGGCACTGCCTCATCCACGGTCATATTCAATACATCTGAAATGGATTTTCCTTTGTAACGAATTTCCAAAGTTTCTCTGTTAAAACGTTTGCCCTGACAGGTTTCGCATTCTACATACACATCGGGTAAAAAATTCATTTCAATAGTTCGAACACCTGAACCTTCGCAAGTTTCGCAACGACCACCTTTCACATTAAAGCTAAATCGGCCGGCTTTATAACCGCGAATCATACTTTCGGAAGTCATGGTAAACAAATTTCGAATCTCCGAAAATACTTCAGTATAAGTAGCTGGATTGGATCTTGGCGTGCGCCCAATAGGACTTTGATCAATATCGATTACTTTATCAATATGCTCTAAACCTTCAATTTTTTTATACGGCTGTGGTTTTTTTACTCCGTTGAAATAATAGGCATTTAAAATAGGGTAGAGGGTCTCATTAATCAAAGTTGATTTTCCACTGCCCGAAACCCCTGTTACGCAAATTAGTTGGCCTAAAGGGAACTCAACCGAAACATTTTTTAAATTATTTCCGGTAGCGCCCGTTAGTTTCAAAAATTTACCATTGCCTTCGCGACGCTTTTTAGGAACTTCAATTTTCATTTTACCATTCAGGAACTGAGCGGTAATCGTGTTGCTTTTTAAAATTTCAGCAGGTGTTCCTTGACTGATGATTTCGCCGCCAAATTTTCCTGCTTTCGGACCAATGTCAATCACATAATCAGCGCGCTCCATCATGTCCTTATCGTGTTCTACCACTAAAACCGAATTGCCAATATCACGCAATTGTTCTAAAGAGTGAATTAGTTTTTCATTGTCTCTTTGGTGCAAACCAATACTCGGCTCGTCCAAAATATATAATACACCCACTAATTGTGACCCAATTTGTGTGGCCAATCGGATGCGTTGTGCCTCACCACCTGAAAGGGATTTTGAACTTCGGCTTAACGCCAAATAATTCAATCCCACATTCATCAAGAATGCCAATCGGTCTTTGATTTCTTTGATGACTTCAGAAGCAATTGCTTTTTGTTTGTTAGACAAATGACTTTCTAATTCCTGAAACCAAGCTGTTAAATCTGAAATGTCTAAATCGCTTAATTCGGCAATGTTTTTATCGTTTACTTTAAAAAATAGCGCTTCTTTTTTCAATCGCGAACCCTCACATTCAGGACATTTTACTTCGTCCATGAATTCTTTAGCCCAACGTCTAATAGAAGAAGATCCACTTTCGTCGTGTTGGTTTTTGATAAAATGAGCAATGCCTTCAAAGTCAATTTTGTATTCTCTGGCTACGCCTAAATCTTTTGAATGAATGGTAAATTTTTCTTTTCCTCCATTTAAAATCATTTCCATCGCTTCTTCCGAAATGGTCTCCACCGCATCGGTCAATTTGAAACCGTATTTTTCGCCAATGATTTCCAATTGCTTGAAAATCCAGGATGATTTGTATTCGCCCAAAGGCGCAAAACCTCCATTTTTAATCGATAATTTCGGATTCGGGATAATCTTTTTACGATTAATCTCGTTTATAGTTCCTAATCCGTTACAATGTGCGCAAGCGCCTTTTGGCGAATTGAAAGAAAATAAATTAGGTTCTGGATTTTGATACGAAATACCCGTCGTTGGACACATTAAATTCCGACTGAAATAACGCACTTCGTTGGAATCTTGGTCTAAAACCATCAATACGTTTTCGCCGTGATGCATGGCGGTATTGATACTTTCGGATAGTCGTTTTTGATTGTCCTCGCTATTGTCTACTACAAGCCTATCTACCACGATTTCAATATCGTGAGTTTTGTAGCGGTCTAGTTTCATGCCGCTAACCAAATCCTGAATTTCACCGTTCACTCGAACTTTTAAAAATCCTTGTTTGGTTATTTGTTGGAAAAGCTCAGCATAATGTCCTTTTCTAGCACGAATAATAGGCGCTAAAATATTGATTCGTTTTCCTGTAAAATCGTGAATAATCAACTCTTTGATTTGCTCATCAGAGTACGAAACCATTTTTTCTCCCGTATTGTAACTGTATGCATCAGCGCCACGGGCATACAACAAACGCAAGAAGTCATAAATTTCAGTAATGGTTCCTACGGTTGAGCGTGGACTCTTGCTGGTTGTTTTTTGTTCAATGGCAATTACTGGCGAAAGGCCGTCAATTTTATCTACATCCGGGCGTTCTAAACCTCCTAAAAACTGTCGTGCATACGCAGAGAAAGTTTCGATATAACGACGTTGTCCTTCGGCATAAATAGTATCAAATGCTAAAGATGATTTTCCAGAACCCGAAAGCCCTGTGATTACGACTAACTGCTCCCGAGGTATAGCAATATCAATGTTTTTTAGATTATGAACGCGTGCGCCTTGAACGTCAATAGTATTGTCTGTATCTACCATAATTTTTGCAAAAAAACAAAGTTACCATTTTGATTGATTCTTTTGGTATAACAGTGTAGAAGTTTATGTTAAAATGATTTATAAAAAAAACGCTAATTTATCTTAGCGTTTACGTTTTCTGTTGATAATGTAAGATTCAATGGCTTCTTTTGTAGTTAGCCAATTGCGTCCTTCTTTGTATGCATCAATCTTACCTGTTCTAGCTAATAAGCTGATATATTCCTGACCATAAGGCATGTTAGTTTCTTGAACCAAATTAGAAATTTCAACATATTCAGTGTTGTTGTCTGGTAATGCATTGATGTAAATGTTCAAAGTGCGCTCTAACGACTGGCACATTAAAAGCGTTAATTTTTGATAATTACCGTTGTTGGCTTGGTTGAGGGCTTCATAATATTTCTTGCGGTCATTTTTTAGAATTATCGCAGGTGGAAAGCCATTTCGCATTAATAGTAAATTCATTGACAAACGAACGGTTCTTCCATTACCATCAAAAAAAGGATGAATCCAAACTAATTTATGATGAAAAATAGTTGCTAATTCAATATCATTCAATTGCAAAGGATTGGTGTTTATAAAATCAATCAATTCATCGAGTAAATCAGCTACTTTGTTAGCATTCGGAGACGTGAAATTTGCTCCAGTAATGCGCACGCCGCCATTACGAATACGACCAGCAAAATCATCTTCAATAGAACGTAGAACCAAACCGTGTAAGGATAAAATATCAATACTTCGTAGCTTGTAATTATCTTCAATTATGGAATACAAATAATCAATGGCTTTATCGTGATTATGGGTTTCAAAATGTTCTCGAAGTGATTTCCCTTTTACGGTGATTCCTTCTTGCAAAACCATTTGTGTTTCACGCAAGCTCATGGTATTACCTTCGATGCTATTGGAATTGTATGTCCATTCTATAGAGAGACTTTCTTTAATTTTATTCAATGCAATAGCCGGCAGCGGTCTGCTAGATTGCAAATGCTGTTTTTTTTGATACAATCTTTCAAAAGTAGATTGTAAATCTTCTCGGTATGACAAATCGATTTTCCACATAACACCACAAAGATACTTTTTATTATCGGATAATAAAAAAACATTCTATCCGATAGTAAATTATTCTATGGTCATCGATTTTAGTTTGGTGCGATAAGCCTCTAAGACAAGTGATTTAGAGATAAATCCGTAGTATTTATTGTTTTTAAGTACCGGTAAGAAGGCCATTTTCGTTTCCTCAAATTTATTCATAACTACTTCCATACTATCTTCTGGAGTAATAATTTGTTTGGGAGCAGTCATAATTTCTTTAATTAGGGTGTACTTCACTCGGTAGGTATTGAAAATAATTTCTTTGATGTCATTGAAATAGACTACACCAACTAATTCATTTTCCAAATTCACCACTGGGAAAACAACTTGCGTAGAATTTGAAATTAAGTCCACTAATTTATCCAAATTTTCATTCGGTGAAACAGTTAAATAATCCGTTTGAATGATGGAATTAGTATCCAAAGTTGATAATACATTAGCATCTTTGTTACTGGTAAAGGCGTGACCTTTCTTGGCTAAATTCTTTACATCCATGGAATGTTTTTCGAAACGTTTCGAGATAGCAAAGCTTATAGAGGAAACAATCATCAAAGGAATCATTAGGTTATAACCACCCGTAATTTCAGCAATCAAGAAAATAGCGGTTAAAGGGGCATGAAACAAACCACTTAATATACCAGCCATTCCTACTAAGGTGAAATTGCTAATGGGTAATTTGGATAGGCCAATAAGGTTAATTAATTTTGAAAAGAAAAAACCAACATACGACCCTAAAAATAGGGAAGGAGCAAAGTTACCTCCATTACCTCCACTACCAATAGTTAAACCCGAAGCAAAAGCTTTAAGCATCATCGTACAACCTACAAAGAGTAAAAGTACCCAACTATTGTTTCTAAACCCACTAAACAAGGTGTCTTCTAATAATTGTCCAGGATCACTTTCAGATAAAATTCGGATACTTTCATATCCTTCGCCAAAAAGAGTAGGAAATACGTAAATTAAAATAGCTAAAAGGGTAGAACCAAAAAGGGCTTTTTTGTAAGAGCCTAATTTTAAACGACTGAAAAAATGTTCTACTCGTTGAAAATTTCGAGAATAATAAATAGAAATTAAGCCCGTGAACACACCTAAAAACGCATAAAACGGAATATTATGATAGTTAAAATCTTCTTGCTGTTTGAACGAAAGTAAAATACTCTCATCCAACACAATTACAGAAACCAAGGCACCCGTAGCAGCAGCAATCATAATGGGTGTGAAGGCCGAAATACTCACATCTACTAATAGCACTTCGATAGCAAATAAAACTCCGGCAATAGGTGCATTAAAAGCGGCTGCGATACCAGCAGCAACGCCACATCCGATAAGCAAGGTTCTATCTTTATAGCTTAATCGGTATTTTTGAGCATAATTAGATCCAAAGGCAGCACCTGTAATTACAATAGGACTTTCTAGCCCGGCAGACCCTCCCATACCAACGGTTAACGAGCTGGTAATAATTTGCGCATACATTTGTTTTCTTGGGATAATACTGGCTTTTTTGGCCACCGCATACAAGATTTGGGAAGTTCCTTTTTGAATGGTGCCACTTAAGAATTTTTTGATTACAAAAACGGTTAATAGAATCCCGATGATAGGTAAGAAACTATTAAAAAAGCCTAATTTAAGAATACGGCTGACATACGTAGCAAAAGTGAATACCCAGTGAGCAAAAGCTTTTAGCATAATTACAGCAAATGCCGCCGATATACCAACAAGTACTGCTGATAGAAAGATGAATTGCTTATCGCCTAATTTTGATCTTGACCAAGCGATAGTTTGTTCTATTTTACGTAAAGCCTTCTTTAGCATCAGATGATTTTTTCAGCTCGCTAAATTACAATTAAATATTTTTTAAAGCTTCTTTTTTACTCAAAGGCTTTAAGTTCGATTGCAATACAAATTGCCGAACGGCTTCTGGTTCAGTCTTGGCATATTCTCGAAGCGCCCAACCAATTGCTTTCCGAATAAAAAAATCATTGGAATGACTGTGTTTTAAGCATAATGATTGCAATAGTTTGAAATCAGTTTGTGATTTGTAGCCAAGTTGGAATAAAATAACACTTCGGTTTAACCACATATTCTCTGAATTAGAAAACCGTTTCACAACAGTGGGGATTTCAGATGGGAATTGTTGCAAATAAGCACCAAGCATGAATTTTGAAATCGTATCTACGCTATCCCACCAAGAATTGGTAATCAAAAATTGTTCAATCCAAATGATGTCTTCAACTACATATTGGTTCTTAAGGGTATTAATAATGATTTCAATGCCGCAATATTGAAGTTCACGTTCTTTTTTTAAAAACAGCTCCCAACCAATCACTCTTGCATTGTTATTAATTTCAGTTGAGTGTTTTTTGCAAACGGATTTAAAAACAGCTCTTCTTTCGTCTGTTTTGATTCCAAAAAACGGAAATAAATCTTTCATATATTTTGCCATAGGCAAAGCATTTTCTGAATGCTGCTTGGTCTTGAATTCATTTTCTAATTCGGTAATAAAATTCATAAGTAGTAATTAAAATCCAACAGCTGTATCGTCTCCTCTAAAATCTGCACCACCTTCTAGTTTTCCATTAGGTAAAACCAAAATAGCATCTACTTTGCCAAGTACTGGAGTTGTTTTTTCGTTGATTAAATAGGATTTCGATTTTAAAATTTCTAAAGTTTTTGTATCAAAAGCTTTTGGTTCAAATGTAATTAAATCGGGCAACCATTGATGGTGAAATCGGGGTGCAT
Source organism: Flavobacterium keumense (assembly GCF_029866485.1). NCBI lineage: Bacteria > Pseudomonadati > Bacteroidota > Flavobacteriia > Flavobacteriales > Flavobacteriaceae > Flavobacterium > Flavobacterium keumense. Next base: position 2,252,768 of record NZ_CP092332.1, on the reverse strand, counting down.
TGACCGCTTCCTGCATGCTTAAATTGTATTCGTACACATTTAGAATTGTTTGTAAAACAGATGTAATAATTGTAGAACCTCCTGGCGAACCCACCACCATAAATAATTTTCCATTTTTCTCTACAATTGTAGGAGTCATAGAACTCAACATTCGTTTTTGAGGGGCGATGCTGTTAGCCTCATTACCAATCAATCCAAATAGATTCGGCTCTCCTGGTTTAGCACTAAAATCGTCCATTTCGTTATTCAAGAAAAAGCCTAATTCGTCGCAATAATACTTGGAACCAAATGCGTCATTAATAGTGGTTGTAGCGGCAACTGCATTCCCAAAAGAATCTACAATAGAATAATGAGTGGTTTCTGTACTTTCACTATAAGTTACTTTACCTTCTTTTATATCGGAGGATAAAGAAGCTTTATTTAAATTAAAATTGGACATTCTGTCTTTAAGGTAATTCGCATCCATTAATTCTTTCAGTGGAATTCTTACAAAATCAGGATCGCCTAAAAAGTAACTTCTATCAGCATAGGCTCTTCTTTCGGCTTCCACAATTACTTGAATCGCTTCGGGAGAATTATGTCCCATTGCTGCCAAATCAAAAGAAGAAATCATTGTCATGATTTGTGCCAAGCAAATCCCGCCACTACTTGGGGGAGCCATGGATATTATTTTCAAATCTTTGTATCCAAATTCAAGTGTATTTCTCCATTTGGCTTCGTATTGTGCTAAATCTTTTTTGGTAATAATAGCCCCAATTTTTTTAAAATAACGAATTAATTTACCTGCGGTTTGTCCTCTATAAAACTCATTTTTACCATTCTTTGCAATACGTTTCAGTGTTTCGGCTAAAGCAGGGTATTTGATGGTGTCATTTTCTTTGAAGACAGTGGCAAATTTGGTCGTGTTTCCATTGGCCTTAATGATAGACTCTCGGTACGTATTCAAACTTTTTTCTTGTTTTTTAGTAACAATAACCCCTTTCTCTGCTAATTCGATTACGGGTTTCATAATTTCCGACATCGGTAACGAACCTAATTTTTCATGCACAGCAAAAACTCCTGCAATTGTCCCAGGCACTCCAATAGCTAAAGGTGATTCGGTACTTTTTCCCTTTATTATTTTTCCATTTTTGTCTAAGAACATATTTTTTGTCGCAGCCAATGGTGCTTTTTCGCGGTAGTCCAAGGCACCTGTTTTTCCATTGGCTTTACGATAGACCATAAATCCACCCCCACCGATGTTCCCAGCATAGGGGTAGGCTACTGCCAAAGCCAATTCGGTAGCCACCATAGCATCAAAGGCGTTGCCCCCTTTTTGTAGAATTGCAGTACCTATTTTAGAAGCTTCTTCACGAGCGGATACCACCATGGCTTTGTCGGCTATTAAACCCGTTTGTGCAGATCCAAAAAAGGATAGAAAAAAAAGTACGATTAGGCTACAATATTTTTGCTGTAATTTCATAATTGGGCTAATTTATCTTTTGAAAATAGTTGTACTTCATCATAAAAAAGTGAAAATTCCGTTTCATACTCATCATAGTAAGTAATAAGTTCTTCGGTTGCAAATCGCATCAAAGATTGGTTTTTGGTACGGTGATCCATTTGAGTCAAAATTCGTTCTAAACCCGATATGGATTCATAACTTACTAACCAATTGTATTCCATCATATAAGGCAAAACATTTTGCGTTTTGGTAGTCAAAAGTGAATGATTGTCTAACAAGGATTGGTAAAAAGTGTTGGCATAAAGATCTAAATTTTCAGGGTGATAATCGGGCCAGTTTTTAGCTAAAAAATGGTCGTAATACATATCAACAATAACTCCAGCGTAGTGATGGTAACGTGAATGAAGTCTTTTAGTACTTTGTCTGAAAATCGGATGCGCATCAGTATAGGTGTCAATTGCGCGATGCAACAAAATTCCTTTTTGAATCGCTGGAGGAAAATTTTCATATTGTTTTCCTCGAACTCCATCAGCCATGAAATTGCCAATTTTAATGAATTCGTTTTCTCCAGAAAGATGAATATGAGCAAGAAAATTCATAGCGTTTTTTAAGTTGTTGCTTTCCAAATATACAAAGTTCAGTTTATAAAAGATTTCCAATTTTGATAAAAACTTATCCAATATATCGTTTTGCTAAACGCGAACTTTTATATTTGTATTTCTAAACAAAAAATTTAATTTTCAGATACAGATGACTTTAATAAAATCGATTTCAGGAATTCGAGGAACAATCGGAGGTAAAGTAGGAGATAACCTGACTCCAGTTGACGCAGTAAAATTTGCTTCGGCGTATGGGACTTGGTTGAAAAATTATTCGGGCAAAGATAAATTGTCAGTGGTAATTGGTCGTGATGCTAGAATTTCGGGACCAATGATTCATAATTTAGTAGTGAATACTTTGGTTGGACTTGGAATTGATGTGATTGATTTAGGATTGTCAACTACACCTACAGTAGAGGTAGCAGTACCTTTAGAAAAAGCAGACGGAGGAATTATATTGACCGCCTCTCATAATCCAAAACAATGGAATGCCTTGAAGTTATTGAACGAAAAGGGCGAATTTTTAAGTGGAGTAGAAGGAGAGAAAATCTTAGAAATTGCTGAAGCAGAAGCTTTTGATTTTTCAGATGTAGATTCGCTAGGAACTATCGTGGAAAATGATGCCTATATGGACATTCATATTGATGAGGTATTGAATTTGTCTTTAGTGGATGTAGCTGCTGTAAAAGCGGCTCAGTTCAAAGTAGTAGTCGACGGAGTTAATTCTTCTGGCGGAATTATTATTCCAAAATTATTAGAGTTAATGGGGGTTGAAGTAGTGAAACTATACTGCGAGCCTAACGGACATTTTCCGCACAATCCAGAACCGCTGAAAGAGCATTTGACTGCTATTTCAGAATTGGTTGTCAAAGAAAAAGCGCACCTTGGAATTGTAGTAGATCCTGATGTAGATCGTTTGGCTTTCATTTCTGAAGATGGCGAAATGTTTGGCGAAGAATATACTTTGGTGGCTTGTGCCGATTACGTATTGAGTAAAACTCCTGGTAACACCGTTTCGAATATGTCTTCGTCTCGTGCTTTACGTGATGTGACCAATGCCCATAAGGGGAGCTATGAAGCAAGTGCCGTGGGAGAAGTGAATGTTGTGGAGTTGATGAAAAAGAATAAGGCGGTTATTGGTGGTGAAGGAAATGGCGGAATAATTTATCCAGAATTGCATTATGGACGCGATAGTTTAGTTGGAGTCGCTTTGTTTTTAACACATTTGGCTAACAAAAAAATGACGGTTTCAGCTTTACGTGCTTCATATCCTGAATATTATATGAGCAAAAATAAAATCGAGTTAACCCCTCAAATTGATGTAGATGCCATTTTAGTTGCCATGACTGATAAATATAAAAATGAAGACATTACGACGATTGACGGAGTGAAAATTGATTTTGCTACCGAATGGGTGCATTTGAGAAAGTCTAATACAGAACCTATTATCAGAATCTATACCGAAGCTCCTTCACAACAAGAAGCAGATGTTTTAGCATTACGAATCATTGACGAAATAAAAGTAATTGCTGGAATTTAATCGGATTACTATTTCAAATAAAAATCCCCTTTCTTTTTAGAAAAGGGATTTTTTTATTTACGATGTTTCCATCTTTTATGTGTCCAAAAATAATATTCGGGTGCTTCAAGTATTTGTTTTTCAACTTCCTTGAGGTAGGTGTCTGTGATTTCATAGTCAGGAATTGTTCTTGGATGCTCACATATTGGCACAAATGTGGCTTCATAAAACCCTCGCTTTACCTTTTTTACTTTAGCAAAAACCACTTCTAAGTCGTATCTTTTTGCAAGCATCTCGGCACCAGTATGAACGGGTACTTCTATTCCCATAAATTGTTGCCAATGAAACGTTTTATGAACTTGAGGGGACTGGTCGCTAGCTAATCCATACATTCCCATGATTCCCTTTTCTTGATTTTCAGCTATTAAAGCAATAGTTTTATCAGTAGCAACTAATTCAGAATTGAATTTAGATCGAATATTGCGAATGAGTTTGTCAAAATACGGATTGTTTATTTTTTTATAAACACCGATGCATTTGAATGATGTACTTTCATTGATGGATAATAGCCATTCCCAACTGGCATAGTGGGAAGCCAATAATATGATACTTTTATTCTTTTGTTCGTATTCTTTTACTACTTCAATATTGGTTATTTTGAATCGCTTTTTCATTTCTTCAGTTGAAATGGACATTGTTTTAATCATTTCCAAAAACATGTCACACATATGACGATAGAATTTTTTTTCTATTTTCAAACGTTCCGATTCTGACAGATTAGGTAGTGCTATTAAAATATTGTGTCGTACTATTTTTTTTCTGTATCCAATAATATAGTAGATTAGTACATAAATTCCATCTGAAAACCAATAAAATAATTTAAACGGTAATTTGGAAATAAGCCAAAGAAATGGAAAACTAATAATATAAATCAAAAATTGCATGTAGTTATTTTTGACAAATATAATTCAAAATAATCTTGGATTATATAGTAAAACATTAACAACTTCAATTAAGCTGATTTACTATATTTACTTACACAAAAATGAAGTATATGAATTTGATTCTAGTAGTAATCATTACGGTTACGGTTTTGTTAAGTTATAGAGGGTTTAATGATCTCTCATTTTTTAGAAAATATGAGTTTCATGTTAGTAGTATTCAGCGTGGCGAACAAATACGAATGATTTCATCTGGGTTTTTACATGTTGATTTTACTCATTTACTGTTCAATATGTTGACATTGTATTTTTTTGCTCCTTTAGTTTTAGCTTATTTGGGAAATTGGACTTTTGCGATAATTTATCTTGGAAGTTTGATTTTTGGAAATCTATTGACTTATATTTTTAATAAAGATAACTATAGCTATCGTGCCGTGGGTGCTTCGGGTGCAGTGACAGGAGTGTTGTATTCTGCAATTATGTTGCAACCAGATATGATGCTAGGGCTGTTTTTTGTTATTCCCATTCCAGCGTATCTTTTTGGTATTTTGTACTTGTTGTATTCCATTTACGGAATGAAATCGCAGAGCGATAACATTGGACATTCGGCACATTTTGGAGGAGCTGTTGGGGGGTATGTAATTACGTTAATCAAACAACCACAATTAATAGTAGAACATAGTTTGATGGTTGTTTTATTGACGATTCCTATTATTGTACTTTTTATCATGCAGCGACTAAGGAAGTTATAAAATAAGTCCCAAATTAAATTGGGACTTTTTTGTGGAAAAAAGGGGAGTTATTTCGAACTATTTTAATTCAGATTTGAAACTTTTACAATATTTAAATCATCAGCAAAAAGTGGACTGATTTAATTCAAAACTAGGAGAGTGTTTTCAAAATCTTTAAATTTGGATTATAGACTAAATATTCTCTTAGGAAAAATCCAATTTAGTGGTAATGTATCAAAATTAGTGATGACTCCAAATCAATAAGTTACTATATTGATAATCAATGTTTAAGTTAATTTATTTTACAAAAGGAGAGGCTGTATGTCTCTCCTTTTGTATATTTTATTATCGCTTAAATCTTTTAAAATGGCTTTTTATCAGTCCTCGTGTATCAAAATTAGTGATACTAAAATTTGTCCTCATTGTACTGCTCCTACACTTATTAAAAATGGGTTTACTGCTAACCGAAAACAACAATTTTATTGTAAAACGTGTACAAAACGGTGTATTGATTTTTATACAAGCAAGGGATGTAGTAAAGAAATTAATGCCCATATCATAATGCTTATTAAAGAGGGTATGGGAATTAGAAGTATGGCTCGAGTTTTATGTATTTCTACCACCACTTTACTAAAACGTATAGTATTTATTGCCAAAGGAGTGCAATCGCCACCGATTTATTCTGGTCAAATCTATGAAGTAGATGAAATGAGGACTTTTTTAAGGCATAAAGGCAAGGTAATTTGGATTGTATATGCTTTAGATAGAGTCAATAAAAATGTAATCAGTTTTGCTGTTGGTTCAAGAACCAAGAAAACACTCAATCAAGTTATCAAAACCGTAGTACTTTCCAATCCCAAACGAATTTATACTGATGGGTTGATTCACTACAAATTTTTAATTCACAACACTATTCATAAAGTTACCCGCTTTGGAACCAATAGAATTGAAAGAAAAAATCTGAGCCTCCGTACTCAATTAAAACGCCTCAATAGAAGGTCAATTTGTTTTTCTAAAAGTTTGCTTGTACTCAGTGCAGTGCTAAGGATTTATTTTTGGTTATGATTGTGCGCTTGTTTTAGTCATAGTTAAGTTCATTGTCAACTTGTCTTTGAGTATTTTCATGTCCTCGCTTACTTTTCTGTCTAATACCTTGGCATAGTGCTGGGTGGTGCGTAGGTTTTTGTGTCCTAGCATTTTGCTCACGCTTTCTATGGGTACGCCGTTTGTTAGGGTTACGGTTGTCGCAAAGGTATGTCTGGCAATGTGAAAGGTGAGTTCTTTGTTGATCTCGCATACAGCGGCTATTTCTTTTAAGTAGGCGTTCATCTTCTGGTTGGATAGAATAGGGAGGAGCTTTTCCTCGTTGTTGCTCTGTGGGTGGTTTTCGTATTTGTCGATGATCATTTGCGTTACAGGGAGTATGGGAATTTTTGAGGCGCTTTCTGTTTTTTGGCGGTGCGTGGAAATCCATTTTTCGCCATCGATACCTATTATAATATTGGCAGGTGTTAGATTGAATACATCGATATAAGCTAGCCCAGTAAAACAACTGAATAAAAACAGGTCTTTTACTAGTTCTAATCGTTTGATTTGGAATTTTTTATTTAATAGTGCTTCTATTTCAGTTTCGGTTAAATAGGTTCTTTCTACTTCTTTGACTCTTCCGTCGTAGTTTAAGAAAGGATCTCTGTCTAACCATCCGTTTTTGTAACATTGTTTGACAATTTTTCCAAAGTTTCGAATGTATTTAATAGTCGAATTGTTGTTGCAATTTTTAGTATTTCTTAAATAGAAGTCAAAATTATTAATGAAGGCAAGATCTATCCGGTTAATGGAAATATCATTAATAGCATACTGGGTTTTTAAAAACTCTTTTGTGTGCGTTAGGGTAGTTTCGTATTTTTTGTAGGTGTTTATAGAGAACTCTTTGTTGATTAGCTCTTTCATTCTCTTGTTGTGCTCCTGGAATATTAGAATTATTTTATGCTGTTTTTCTTCTATACCTAATAGCTTGTTTTTAAATGTTTGGGCATTAATTTCAAGATTGTTGTTTACCATCCATTTTTCGGCTTCGTACACTTTTGCTTTAAGGATGTCGAGGTAACTATTTATTAATCTGGCTTCTTCTGAGCTGCCTTTGATTTTTCCTGCACTTGTGTTCCATTTGGCTTTTTCTATAAATTTAGAAGTGCTCATTTCGATTCGTTCACCGTTAACTGTGATTCGTTGATAGATTGGGAGTAATCCGTTTTTGGATGTTTTAGCTGCTTTGGCATAAAACAGGGTTGAGATTTTGTGTTTCATTTGTGGTCACCTTTTTTGTTATTCAAATTAGAATTTTAGCCACTTTTTGTCAAGATGTTCATCTTCTGAACAGCTTGCCAGTGTTGGGCTAGCGAGAAATTCGGTTACCTTTTTTTCTTGGATTTTAGGGTACCCGAATTTATCACCTACACATTGTGATTTAATGCATAATTTGAATAGTAGCCAAAATGAAAAAGCCTGTAAATCATAGGATTTACAGGCTTTTAGCTTTTTTTGAAATAGTTTCAGTGGAGAATAGAGGAGTTGTCTCGAACTTTTTTAATTCAGATTTGAGACTTTTGCAAAAAAAATGACCCTAATTTTTTTAGAGTCATTGGTTCAACTTAGTTGTCTATTCAGACCAAAAAATAAAATCTTTAGTTGATGAAATAGAAGATATTATAGACTATTTGAGTACATAAAAAAACCTCAAGATTTCTCTTGAGGTCATTGATATAAAAAAAGATTAAAATTATTTAGTTGTATTATTCTAAGATTTAAGAACTATAAAAAAATAAAAAGTCCCACCGAAGCAGGACTAAAGATTTTCATCTACGGCATATAGCCTTATTGTGATAAGATTAAAGATTAGAAATTTTAATCACTAACAAATTTATAAAAAAAAATATAAAGCAACATTTTTTTTTAATTAAATTAGCTAAACCAAATCTTACATACAATGACAAAAATATTAGGACTAGACTTAGGAACAAATTCAATAGGATGGGCATTAATCGATGATGCTCAAAATAAAATTTTAGATGTAGGAAGTCGAATTTTCCCAATGGGAGTTGAAAACCTTGGAGAAGGTGTAGGAAGAGAAATTTCTAAAAACGCTGGAAGAACAAGGGCAAGAGGAGTAAGACGTCAATTTTTTAGAAGAAAACTAAGAAAGAAAGTGCTGTTAAAAGCACTTTCTGAAAATAAAATGTGCCCAATGGTTGCAAGTGATTTTGAAGATTGGAAGAAGACCAAAGAGTTACCATCTGATAAATTAGCAAATTGGTTTGCTTTAAATCCATATGAATTAAGACAAAAAGCTTTAAATGAAACATTATCTTTAGAAGAAATTGGTAGAATATTGTATCATTTAATTCAAAGACGAGGTTTTTTAAGTAATAGCAGAAAAGGAGGAAATGATGATGGCGCTATTTTTAAAGGAAATCCAAAAGAAGGAAAAATTGGGATAACAGAAACTCAAGAGAGTATTCAAGATAAAACTTTGGGATCCTATTTGTTTGAAATTTATCCAAAAGAAAATCAACCTTTTCAAGATGGTTTGGAACGAATTAGAAACCGATACACTACTCGTAAAATGTACGTAGATGAATTTGAATTGATATGGGACAAACAAGCTCAATATCATTCGGAATTAACGTATGAGTTAAAAACTAAATTTGGTGGAAGAAAATTAGACGGCTACAAAGAAGATGGTATATTATTTCATCAACGACCTTTACGTTCGCAAAAACATTTAGTAGGTAATTGTTCATTTGAAACAACCAAAACCAAGTGTCCAATAAGTGCAATTCCTTTTGAACAATTTAGAGTATGGCAATGGGTAAATACAGTTGAATACAACGGAAAAAAAATTACGCAAGACGAAAAAAAGAAAATCGCGGAATTTTTGTATGCCAATGAAAAGCCAGACTTCAAAAAAATTAGAAAAGTAATTGGAAAAGAAAGTGCCGAGTTCAAATTCAATTATAAAGATGACGATAAAATAGTAGGAACTCATACCATTTCTAATCTATCAAGTAAAAAGTATTTCGGTAAAAAATGGTTTGAGTTTACAGAAAAGGAGCAAGAAGATATTTGGCATGTTTTGTATTTTTTTGATAGCAAATCAAACCTAAAAAAATATGCTCTAGAAGAATGGAATTTTACTGAAGAACAAGCAGAAGCTATTTCAAAATTCAATGTTAAAGATGGTTATGCTAGTTTAAGTAGAAAAGCCATTTCTAATATTTTACCTTTTCTAAAATTAGGTTTTACGTATGATGTGGCGGTTGTACTAGGTGGAATAAAAAATGTACTTGGTGCTGATTGGGAAAAATTATCTGATGAGAAAAGAAACTTCCTTATTGATAATGTTGAAGGAATTGTACGTTCTAAAAACAAAGGTGGTTTTATTGAAACCATAAAAGATATTCTTAGAAACGATTATAATATTTCTGAGCATCAATTACGAAGATTATATCATCATTCTGCCACAATTGATGTAACTGAATTAGTAGAAAAATTACCTTTAGGAAAAGATGCCGATAAGGAAATTCAACAAATAAAAAACCCTATCGTAATCACAGCCTTGTTTGAATTACGAAAATTAGTCAACGAACTAATTGACGAACATGGAAAAATTGACGAAATAAAAGTAGAAATGGCTCGCGATTTAAAAATTTCGAAATCGCAACGTAGTAAAATAAGAAAAGAACAAAATAGATTAGAACGTGAAAATGATAGAGTAAAAGCAAGACTTTTAGAAGAAGGACAAAGGATTACTCACGACAATATTTTACTTTATAAGCTATGGGAAGAATGTAAAAGGACTTGTCCATATACAGGTAAACCAATTTCGGTAACACAGTTGTTTTCAGGCGAAGTGCAAATTGAACACATTCATCCGTGGAGTAGATCTTTAAACGATAGTTTTTCAAATAAAACATTGTGTTTTGCCGATGAAAACCGTAAAAAAGGAAATAAAACGCCTTTTGAATTTTATGGAAATGATGAAGCGAATTGGGCTGCGATAAAAGAAAGAGCGTTGAAATTGTTTTCATTTACAAAAGAATATCCAGATTCATATAATAAGTTCAAGCGATTTGTTAAACAAAGTTTTGATGATGATTTTTCTTCTCGACAATTGAATGACACACGCTATATCAGTAAAGAAGCTAAAAACTATCTTTCTAAAATTTGCAAAAATGTAATGGTTTCTCCAGGACAAGCGACTTCAAATTTGAGACAAAAATGGGGGCTAAACCATATTTTGAACGATGAAAATGCTAAAACTAGAGAAGATCACCGTCATCATGCTATTGATGCTTTGGTAATGGCTTGTACTAAACTGTCTTATGTACAGGAATTATCGAAGTGGAACCGATACAATAAAACTTATGAAATGAAAAATTTCCCTTTGCCATGGGAAAATTTTAATTATGATGCCGAAAAAGCTGTTGAAAAAATACTAGTATCGCATAAAAGAGTGGCTAACGATATTACCATTAGAACCAAAACCGTTGAAAAAAACGGCAAAAAACATACTAATTTAGGTGTTGCGGCTAGAGGGCAGTTACATTTAGAAACTGTTTATGGGCAAAATAAGAATTGTAAATCAGATGAATATGTTTATAGAGTTGATATAAATAATTTAAGTTTTTCTCAATTAACCAGCATAGTCGATTTGAATTTGAAACAAGTAATTTTAAATAAAATTTTCAAAAAATTAGAGCTGACAGAAATTGAATTTTTTAATATGATGAATTCAAAAGTTAAGAATTTAGATAAAAATCAACAGAAGAGGATTAAAGAGAAAATTGATAAAATATTAAAAGAAACATCATTCTTTATGCCAAATGAAGGAAAAAGATATGCAAGACTTAATAAAGTTGAGCCAAGTGATATAGAAAGAGTTCCAGTCCCAATTAAAAAAGTAAGAATTAAAAAAGTATTAGGAAAAGCTGAAAGAGTTAATGATAAAATTAATCAGTTTGTTGATCCTAATAAAAATCATCATGTCTTAATTTATAAAGATGAAAAAGGAAACCTTAAAGAAGATGTAGTTACTTTCTGGACTGTGGTAGAACGCAAACGAACAGGTCAAGCTGCGTATCAATTACCAGTTGACGGAAAAGAGATTGTAACTACCTTACACATTAACGATATGTTTTTATTAGGTTTAAACGAAGACGAAATTAATTGGGAAAACCCAGATTACGAAATGTTGAAAGAGCATTTGTATAGAGTTCAAAAATTGTCTTCTAAGTTTTATGAATTTAGACAAAGCTCGCAAGCATCAATTCAAAATAATTTCCAACCATTTTATATCAGAATTCAAAGTTTTGGTGATGGAAAAACAGGTTGGGACACATTCAATCCAATCAAAGTAAAAATATCTGTTACAGGAAAAATACAAAAGTTGTAAAATTTGTTTATTTGGTGTATATTTACACCACTTAATAAAAATATCATGGCACGACAAAGTATTACCCTAGCCAACCAAAACGATGAATGGTTAAAAGAACAAGTAGCTAAGGAAGAATTTACCAGTAAAAGTGAAGCGGTAAATTATTTAATCAAGCAAGCCCGCGAGCGGGAGGCATATCATGAATATGTTCAAATGAAAATAGATCGGGGTTTAAATAGTGGATTTAGCACAAAATCTAAAGAGGAACTTTTTGAAGAAATAAAAAAGCGTTTCAATGTATCATTATAAATTATCTATTGAGGCAGAGGGCGACATTATTAGAATATTTGAATATGGTCTTGGGCAATTTGGAGCTTTACAAGCATCAAAATATTATGATGCTCTATATGAATGTTTCAATAAAATAGCCTCTAATCCTTTTATGTTTCCTGCAAACACCAAGTATAATAAAATTGATAGATTTTGTGTTTGTGGTGTGGATACTATATATTTCAATGTTAAAGGTGATGAAATTGAAATTATCACAATTATTGGTAGACAAGATTTTTAAAGTTCATTGACATACAATTTTCATATTCTTAAACAGCCAAACCATAACGGAAAATCTTCCGATTTTCTGCAACGGATTTTCATTTGTGGTTCGATTAAAGATTAGAAAACACGATATTTAGTTATGCTGATACTCAAATGAACCACAACGTTGTGGTTTGATTAAAGATTAGAAAACACGATATTTTAGGACAAATTGAAGTTAAAATACAAAACGTTGTGGTTTGATTAAAGATTAGAAAACACGATATTACTTGTTTGGTCGTTGTATTTAAATTGCTCGTTGTGGTTTGATTAAAGATTAGAAAACACGATATTATCTGTTGTTGGTGCTTGCTGTGCAAATACGTTGTGGTTTGATTAAAGATTAGAAAACACGATATTAACAGGTTAATGTATGGAAATTACGTGGATGTTGTGGTTTGATTAAAGATTAGAAAACACGATATTTGTCTTAAATACAATTACAAATATTTGTTTGTTGTGGTTTGATTAAAGATTAGAAAACACGATATTAGCTGTATTTCCTTTGGCGACATCTTCATTGTTGTGGTTTGATTAAAGATTAGAAAACACGATATTTACACAGAAAGAAAAGACGGAGTACAACCGGTTGTGGTTTGATTAAAGATTAGAAAACACGATATTTAGTGATTTGTTTTAATTGGTTAACGATACGTTGTGGTTTGATTAAAGATTAGAAAACACGATATTCTCTAAATGTATTATTTGTAGAGTTACACAGTTGTGGTTTGATTAAAGATTAGAAAACACGATATTAGTTGGCTTGTGACCTTTTAGTATTCAAAGGATTAAGTGTAAATATCGTTATAAAAAATGCCTCTTTACAGGATTGATAAGTCTGTATTGAGGCATTTTTTGTTTTCAAAACAATTCGAGTTGTGTGGGTTGGGGAGCTTTAGGCACTTCGGCTTGACCCCAAAAGTTAGTAATATTCCCAAACTGTTTGTCGGTTATGCGTAAAACACTCACTTTTCCTAAAGGCGGTAGTAGTCTATTGATGCGTTTTTCATGAACATCAGCACTCTCTCCACTAGCACAATGCCTAACGTAAACAGAATATTGCATCATGCTAAAACCATCTTTTAGTAAATTATTTCGAAAGCCAGAAGCGTTTTTTTTATCTTTTTTGGTTTCTGTAGGCAAATCAAAAAACACAAACAACCACATTATTCTGTATCCGTTGAGTTCCATAGTTTAGGATATTTAATTTTCTTTCGTTCGCCCGTGTAGCATTGTTGTAAGGAGCTAGCTGTTTTTTGCAAAGCGACCATCAAAGGACTTTTTTCTGTTTCGAAGTAGACTGTTCTTGTTAAAATTTGTAAAAGTTCGGCTTTAATTTTTGTGTTCAGTTCTTGTTCCTCATATTTTTGCATGATGTGTAAAACAGCTTCATCTACAATTGGTCTAAACGGTTCCATAATATCGTCTGCCAGTGCAAAAGCATTATATTTACTCTTATGATGAATTCCCAAAGTATTTAATAATCCGCTTCCAGACAATGCTCTAGCGGTAGCTGCTCTTAAAATAGCATAACCATAATTCAAAAAATTATTTGGATAATTACCAAAACGCTCTCGTTTAAATCCCGTTTCGAAAAAACGTTTCCAATATTGACTTGCTGCTACAGCTTCCATATTAGTAGTATCACCACTCAATACTTTCGAAGCTAGAAATTCAAACTGATTTTTGGATTTTTCTATTTTCTCTAATAGAATTCCTTGATTTGTAATTTTCTCTATAATGGTTTGCTGCCATAATTGCTTTTTTAAAGGTATAGATGTATTAATTTGATGTTTAAAAATCTCTTGTTGTGTGTTATGGCTGTTGAGATTTAAAAACATTCCATTAGGCAAATGATTAGAGGAGCAAATAATAATTGCAGTATTATTCTCTACTAATAAATTCATTGCTGGGATACTTAAATACGTTTCAGGATGGTCAAGTATTAAAAACCCAATTTCCTCAATAGGAATTGAACTTTCTCTTATTTCAGATTTGATAATTAATTGAAATTTTTTTACAGAAATAGAAGATTTGTTTTCGATTAGAATAGTCTTTTTTAACATAGCTTTAGTGGTTTATTTTGACGTAATTAGCTTTATTGCCACAGTAATTTAGTCTACTGATTTGAGCGTCAATTAAAATTAAAAATTCAATATTAACCTAACTCCAATCCTTACAATCGATCCAAAGGACTTTTAATCTTGCTTTTTGCCACATCTGAAATATGAGTATAAATTTGGGTTGTTTTTAAATGGTTATGCCCTAAAAGTTCCTGGATATAACGAATATCTGTTCCAGCTTCCAGTAAATGGTTTGCAAAGCTACGCCTAAGAATATGAGGCGAAACGGTTTTGTTTATACCTGATTTTATTGCGCTTTCTTTCACTATTTGTTGAATACTTCTTCCTGAGTATTGTACGTTATTTTGTCCTTCATATAAGTAACAGCTAGGTTGGTATTTTAAGAAATATTGTCTAATAATTAACAAAAATTTCTCTGACAGCATTACTTGACGGTCTTTCTTGCCTTTAGCTTGACGAATAGTAATGGTCATAGAGTTTGAATCAATATCCGTTATTTTTAAATTAATGACTTCACTAAGTCGCAAGCCACCAGAGTACAATAACATGATGATACTTTTGTGTTTTAAATTATGGGTCACTTCAATGATTTTCTTTACTTCATTAAAGGTTAAATAGTTGGGTAGTTTATGTTCTTTCCTTTGTGGATAAAGATGTTTTAGATTTACTCTTTTGTCGAATACCAACTCATAAAATTTGGCAATGCTAGCCAAAATGATGCGTTGATGAGAAGCACTGATGTTATCTTTTTTGATTTTCCAAAAAATGTATTGCTCTATTGCGTCTATTTCAATTTCTTCGGCTGAGGCATACTTATGAGAAGGCATTGTTAAAAATTGGAACAAGTTGCTATTATAGTTCTTGATAGAGGAGGGGCTGTAGCGTTGAATTTGTAAACGCTCAGTAAAGCTTTGCAAGTAATCTTGAATATTCATAGTAATCGATTTGGGTTGGGATTGTAAAAATAATAAACCTGCGTCTAATAAATTAGTTTGCCTACACGTTTTTTTGTTTTTTGTATTGAAATGGGGTATTTCTCGCAATAAATAATTTAATCATTAAATGGATGTACGCAAGTTTGTAAATTCGAATGTACGCAATGCTTATATTTGGGTGTTTTGGGCAAGCCTAAAAGACACCAACAGATAAAATAAAACCTAATGACAGAATTAGAAATCCACTTAGAAAACTGTTACGGCATAAGACGATTTAAACACAAATTCAACTTTGGACAATCCAAAACACAACTTGTTTATGCTCCGAACGGTGTTATGAAATCTTCTCTTGCATTGACATTGGAAGATATTGCAGAAGGACGAGTTTCTAAGGACAGAATATTCTCTCATAGAGTAAATCACAGAGAAGTAAAAGTTGATGGAGTTGATATCGACAAGGATGAAATTTTTGTTATACAAAGAATGAAATCGGCAGAGTTCAATGAAGCCTCGACAATTCTTGCAAATGAAAAACTCAAAAATGAATACGATACGATAAACTTAAAACTAAATGAATCTAAATATGAATTCTTAAAACAAATTCAGCCATTATTTGGAATTAAAGCAAATCAAGTCGAAAGTGAAATCACATCGGTTTTTAAGCAAGACCTATTTAAAATGTTTGAAACCTATGACACGGAAATTAATGACATAAAAGAACCAATCTACTCAAATATCCAGTATTCAGAAGTATTCAATGACAAATCCATCAAGTTTCTTGAGAGTAAAGATTTCAAATCAAAAATTAAGGAGTACATAAAAGTTTATGACAGCCTGGTTAATGAGAACAACTCCCTTTTTATGAAAGGGACTTTCAATCACTACAATGCTGACACAGTAACAAAATCACTTAAAGACAATAATTTCTTTTCCGCAAATCATAAAGTTAAAATCAAAGAGCAGGAAATCACAAATGCCAAAGAACTTGAAGATTTAATCTTTAGTGAGAAGGAAAAAGTTCTTAAAGACCCTGAGTTAGCAAACAAGTTCAATGAAATTGACAAATCATTGAATAGCAATGCTGAATTAAGAAAGTTTAGAAGTTACATTGAAGAGAATCAAGAAATCATCAAGGAATTTGCAGATTTATCAAATTTCAAGAAAAAACTCATTCTAAACTACTTGGCAAAGTTTAAAAGCGAATTCAATGTTCTATTAAAACTCCACAAAGATACTTCTGAACAACGCGACAAAATAATCTTAGAAGCAAAAAAGGAACAAAAAGATTGGAAGAAGGTAATAGATATATTTAAGAGAAGATTTACGGTTCCCTTTGAAGTTCATATAAAAAACCAAGAAGATGTAATTCTTAATAGCGAGCCAGCTTCATTATTATTCAAATACACTGATGGCAATGGACCAGACGACACAAAACTTTTAGGCGGAGCAGAATTACAAGAATCACTTAGCACAGGTGAACAGCGTGTGTTCTATTTGTTAAACATTATTTTTCAAATTGAAACAAGAAGGAAGCTATATAAAAACCAACTTGTAATTGTTGATGATATTGCAGACTCTTTCGATTACAAGAATAAATACGCAATAATTGAGTATCTAAAAGATGTGTTGGACGACCCACATTTTTTTATGATTGTCCTTACTCACAATTTCGATTTTTACAAAACTATCAAAAGCAGATTAGGTGCAAAAATTAACCACCAAGGAAATTGGACTTCAATCAGAAGAGCAGGTGAAATAGAACTTATTATTGGTGAAAAACGAGATGTATTTCCAAATCTAAGAAGTAATTATGATAGTTGTGATTTTACCTTTATTGCCTGTATTCCATTCGTTAGAAACTTAATTGAATTTACTATCAGTGATGAAAATAATCAATATCTACTTTTAACTTCATTGCTCCATATGAAGCCTGAAAGGGCTGATGAAGGAATTGACAAAACGGAAGACTTAACAATTCAATCTGTATTAGATATTTTTAACGCTACATTTCAACAGACTAAAACAAAAGTAAACTCTGCGGACAAAGTTTATGACCTAATCCTTGCCAAAGCAGAAGAAATATCCAATCTGGCAGACGGAAATCCGTTGGACATAAAGTATAAAATCTGTATTTCAATTGGTATAAGACTTTATGCAGAAAAGTTTATTATATCAAAAATAACTGACCCAAATTTTCATAATCACATATTAAAAAAAGTCACAGGACAAATCGTAGAGAAGTATAGAACTGAATTTCCAAACGAAACTGATAACATTGCCATTTTAGACAGAGTAAATCTAATGACAGCGGAAAACATACACGTTAATTCATTTATGTATGAGCCTCTAATGGACTTAACAGACGACCATTTAAAAACATTGTATAAAGACTTAAAAACATTAGCGTGAAAAGAAGGCCAGCCCATAACAGCACATTTGCAATAGGCGAGGTTTAGTTCTTCGTTGAAACTTTTGTGCAAGGTGGAAGTTCAGTTCTCCGAATGTGCATTAGTGGTAAAAATCCCGCCCATCTCAAATCTGCAACCCGTTAGAATCATTTTATAAATAATGTTTAGGTTTAAAAATTAAAAAAACTACAACCAAAAATAAATCCTTAGCACTACGCTGAGTATAATCAAACTTTTGGAGAAACAAATTGACCTTCTATTGAGGCGTTTCAATTGAGTTCGGAGGCTCAAATTCTTTCTTTCAATTCTATTGGTTCCAAAGCGGGTGACTTTATGAATATTTTATGAATTAAAAATTTGTAGTGAATCAATCCATCAGTATAAATCCTCTTGGGATTGGAAAGTACTACGGTTTTAATAACTTGATTGGGTGTTTTCTTGGTTCTTGAACCAACTGCAAAACTGATTACATTTTTGTTGACCCGATCTAAAGCATAAACAATCCAGATTACCTTGCCTTTATGTCTTAAAAAAGTTCTCATCTCGTCTACTTCATAGATTTGACCCGGACTAATGTGTGGCGATTGAACTCCTTTAGAGATAATACTATCCGTTTTAGTAAAGTGGAGGTAGAGATACCTAAAACTCTAGCAATACTTCTAATTCCCATTCCTTCTTTAATAAGCATTATGATACAGGTATTGATTTCTTTACGACAACCCTTACTTGTATAAAAATCAATACACCGTTTCGTACATGTCTTACAATAAAATTATTGTTTTTGGTTAGCAGTAAAACCATTATTAATAAGGGTAGGAGCATTACAATTAGGACAAATTTTAATATCACTAATTTTGATACATGAGGACTGACAAAAAGCCATTTTTAAAAGATTTAAGCTATACCAAATATTCAAAAGTAGAGGCTGTTTGTCCTCCCTTTTGTAAAATAAATTAACTTAAATATTGATTATCAATATAGTAACTTATAAATTTTGAGCCATCACTAATTTTGATACATTACAATACATAACTTTAAGTAAATATTTAATTTTTTTAGTAACTTATAAATATAATATATGTATATATAATTAATATGTTTGTTGTTTATATACATTAATAGTTAAATATATTTAATTTGTGTTAATAAGATGTTTTTTAAGTTAAATATTGCTTTTTTATATTATGATTGAATTTATTTAATGAACATTAAAAAAAAGCCTTTTTTAGTTTAACCAATTTTAATATCTACTAGCTTCTAAAATTATGAATAAAAATCACCCCATGAGAATTATATATATATTCTTTTTTTTTACTTGCTTTCAAATATATTCACAAAAAATAAATATTGATAGTTTGATTACTCAACTAAGGGCTGGGAAAATAAGTCCAGGGGAAACATAAATTGTATTTGCAACTATTTAATGATAATTTATATAAGGATGAAACAAAGGCTATTAGATACAATACCATTATTTACAATAATGCTAAGAAATATAATTTAAAGTCTGCAATGGGGGATTTTTATTATAATACTGCGTTTATAAAATATTCAAAATCAGATTATAAATTAGCTATAGCATATTCAAAAAAGGCCTGTAAAGAGTTTTATGAGGATAAAAAATTTGATGATTATTTAAATTCAATTTCAAGACTATGTATGTTTCTAAAAAATGATGGTCGAGGTTATGAAGCTTTTCAGTTAGCTCAAAACAAAGTGAAATTATTTAAATCATTTTCTAATTTATCTGGATTAGGAGACTTATATTTTTTTATTGCTGAGTATTATTTTGAAACTAAAAATTACAAAAGAGCGATAATGTATGCAAAAATTGCATTAAATGGTTTTCAAAAAACTAAGAATTTTCATGGAATAGCACAGTGCAACCTTTTTATTGGAGATGTATATTTTTATTTAGAAAATTATTCTGAATCAATAAAATATGTTAAAGAAATTGATGAATTGCCAGACGAATTAAAAAGCGCTCCAGAATATCAAATTGTTTTTAATTTTTACATGGCGAAAAACTTAATTAGAATTAATAAGTACGTTGAAGCAATTCGTTTTTCTAATACAGCAATAAATTTAATTGAAAAAACTGATTTTACTTTAATAATATTAATTGAAATTAAATTGATTAAAGCTGACGCATATCAAAAATTAGGAAATAATTTTGAAGCAACAAAATTGATTAGAAGTATAGAAAAAGAAATTCCAAAATATTTAACAGATCCTGAGGTTGAGAATAGTTTAAAATATATAAATAGTATCAAATCTAATATATGGACTGCTTATAAGCAATATGAGTTAGCATTAGAATCATGTCGAAAGAATTTAAAATTTAAAGAAGTAGATTCGAAAACTTATGAAGATATTTCAAACTTAGAATACAAATTGCATAGATATAAGGAAGCGTTTGAGAGCCAACGTATTTTTCAGGAAAAAAAAATTGAACAATTAATTTTAAATCAAAAAGATAATTTAAACGAATTGCAAGTATTATATAGTGTAAAAGATAATGAGTTTAAAATTCAAAATTTAAAAATTAAAGAATTAAAAAATGATTTAGAAATTAAAAAACAAAAAGAATTTTTAAGGAATTCAATTATTGTATCTATAATTTTAATGGTCATTTTGATTTTTGTCTATTATATCTATAGAATTAGAATTAAAGTGTCACAAATATTAAAATACAAAAACGAAAAACTAGAAAATAGTAACGAGTTGTTGAATAAATCATTGAGAGAGAAAGAACTTTTATTAAAAGAAATACACCATAGAGTTAAAAATAATTTACAATTGGTTTCAAGTATTTTAAATATTCAAGCAAATGAATCTCCAAATGTTTCAGTTTCTGAGTTTTTAGATAAATGTCAAAATAGAATTTCGTCAATTGCATTAATCCATCAAAATTTGTATATGACTGAAAATTTAGACAAAGTTGATTTTCAGACATATACAGACGAATTGGTTTCTTGTATATTGGATAGCTTTTCGGAGATTGGTAAAATTAAATATGAAATTGTTGCAAACGAAAACCGATTTAATATTCAAACCTCAATTTCATTAGGTCTTATAATTAGTGAGCTGTCTTGTAATGCAATTAAATATGCATTTAAAGATAAGGAAGATGGAATTATTTATTTGGAAATAAATAAATTGGATAATAATAAATTTGAATTAATTTTTGGAGATAATGGATGTGGAAGTCGAAACAAATCTGACGGTTCAATTTCTATTGGTTTAGAATTAGTTAATCTTTTAGCAATGCAATTAAATGGTAATCTTATTAGATTAGAGAGACCAGGGACATTTTATAAAATAAATTTTGAAGAAGTAAATAACTAAATATAATAATGGAAATTATGACACCTACGATCATTGTTGTTGAAGATGAATTGTTAATTGCCAAAGATATTAGTATGGTTCTGGAAAAAGAAGGATACAAGGTGATTATGAATATTACTAGTGTAGAACAGGCTATTGAAGCAATTGAAATATATAATCCAAATTTAGTGCTGTTAGATATTAACTTGAAGCACGATAAGGATGGAATACATTTAGGTGAATATCTCAGGAAAACACACACAATTCCATTTGTATATATTACTTCTTCTTCTGACAACGTAACGTTGGACAGGATAAAAGATACGAACCCTGATGGTATAATTATTAAACCATTTAAATCTAGTGATATTAGAACTACAGTGTCGGTAGTTTTGCACAATTTTAAAAACAAACAGAAAGAACTGAATAAAGATGAAGAGGCTGAATATGTTCCTTTCGTATTGAAAGAAGTAGTTAATTATATTAATGAAAATATTGAACATAAAATTGATGTAAAAATATTGTCTTCAATGACTAAATACAATCATTTACATTTCATTAGGATTTTTAATAAATATTTAGGGACTACTCCTTATCAGTATATTCTAAAGAAAAAAATTCAGAAAGCTAAAGAATTAATAGTAGATGATGTTTATTCTTTAGTTGATATTTCAGTTGACTTAGGGTTTTTAAGTTATAGTAATTTTTCTAAAATTTTTAAAAGAGAAACAAACTACACACCAGATCAATATAGAAAAATTTTCTCTAAAAAGTTTAGGATTACTTAATTTTTCTAGAATAATTAATTTTAAAAGAAGGCCCTTTTCGGGTCATTTTTTTTTGTTATTAGATTATTATTAGATTGAATTGTTTTCGTTAAAATAAAATAAAGTAAATAATACGCTTTTTAACTAATTAATAAGCAAGCTTCTTGTTTTTTACTAATGTAATTTTGTATTCAAATATTTTTCAACTTTTAAGATTTGAGATTATTTTACTTGCTAGCATGTGGGGTGCGCGTAATTTTTGTTTGAATTACAAGTGAGTAAGTTTGTTACTTTAATTATTTACCTCGAAGACATAACAAGGGATATGTTTTTAAATTTTAAGGTAATAAATTAAAAACGGGCAGGTTTTGCCCGTTTTTTTTAATAATAAAACATCTTATTAAACATGGTATTTAACTTTATTTAAAATGAAATCTATTCTATTGTTTTTATTTGGTATTTTATTTTCTCTATTTTCCTTTGGTAAAGTAAAGCAGGATAGTATAATAATTAAAGGGAGCTTTCAAGGGGATTTTAATGTTTCTAAGGTTAGCTTATTTGCATATAATAAAAAAGTGCCAATTGTTGAAAAAAACATATCAGGTAAAAGTTTTTCTTTTTCGCTTTCAGAAAAAATTGAGCCAGGTATATATTATCTTCAGTATATAAATGAAAAATCAATTAAGACGGATTTTATAATAGATAATAATGAAAAAACTATATGTGTTGAACTTAAAAAAGGCAATTTTTTTTATCAACCCTTGCCAATTTTTAAAGAGTCAGTTATTAATATAAAATGGTATGAATATCTTAATCAGACACAAATTAGAGTTGCGAGATTGAATAATTTATTTGATTTTTTTGCACTATTCCCTTCTCAATTAGACAATAAAATTTTAAGGTATTACCAAAAAGAAAGACGACAGTATTATAAAATTTTTTCAAATTTTGTTAAAAATAATTCTGATAATTGGGCAGGATTGATAGTTGCTAATAATCCTTATTACTTTTCTAATTTAAGAAAAAAACCAGTTGTTCGAGATTTTTTACGACATGATTATTATTGGGAAGGGATTGATACAAATAATCCTAAATTGATTAATACACCTTTGTATACAGAACAAATAAATAATTACTTGAATTATGTTTATGATATTTCTAAACATCATCCTTTTAGTGAGGATGAAATGCAAAAGGAGTTTAAAAGAAGTGCTGATGTAGTATTTGAAAGATTCTCTAAAAATAATGATACAAAACAATTTGCTTTAAATTGTTTGGTTGATTTTTTTGTTCTTAAAAATAACAAAGAGTTACTGAGTTATATATCTGAAAAAAAACATTGATTTTTTAATTCTTAAAATTAATTGATATGATTAAAGTATTGAAATACGTTGTAAGTAAGGAAAATATTCCAATTTTATTTGATACAAACATATTACATAGTGATGTATTAGTTCATGTTTTATCAGCAGGTTTCGTGATTATTAGTTATGATAAGAAAATAAATAAATTTTCAGCAAAGTGTTATGGAGAAAGTTCGACTTTAAAAATCGGTTCAAAGGAAAACGATAATTTAATAATTGAAGAATTTTTCAATACAAAAATAGTGGCTTAAATATAAAGGATTTTTTGGATTAACGTTTTAAAATTAAAGTTTAGTATTATGTCAAATTCACGTTGCAAAATATTATTAGTAGACAAAAAAGAGAAGTATTCATTTCTATTTGATGGTCTGAGAAAAAATAAATTTTCACTTAATCACTTAAAATCAACATTTGTTTCAAAAGATGATGAAAATATAACAGGGATTAATTTGTTTTTTGTAGTTCTTTATGATTACAGAGACATACTTGAACTTTTAAAATTAAAAAATTCTAATTGTCCTTGCCCTATTGTTGTTGGTTCAGAGAATCTAAATATCTTAAAAAAAATTAAAAAAATAGATTCTTTTTTTGTTGTTGATATGTCTGGCAAGTCTAACTTAAATATGGAATTTTATAACTGTATACGATCAATTTTTGGATAAAACTTTAAAGTATTCGTTGTACTATGAATAAAAAGAGTATAAGTTTTATTTTGATTTTTTTATTTATAGCTCAAGTAATATATGCTTTTGAATATAATGTTCCTCGTATTTTATATAATTTAAATCAATTACCTACTTCAGTATCTCCTATAACTATATCTACTAATTCAGTTTGTTTAAATGCTCCTAAACCCGTAATTACTTTTACAGCTTCTACAAGTACCACCGCCTGTGATTTTGTTTATAACGTTAATGGAGGAGACTCTATGGTACTATCTTCTGACAAAAATACTGCCAAAATAGAAGTTCCTACAACTACTGCAGGTACTTTTATTTACAACTTAATTTCTTATAAAGATGCCACTGGAATAGTTACTTTAATAAATGAATCTGTTAATGTAACTGTCAATACTACGCCCTATCCAAACACTCAGATAAACGGTACCGGAAAGTTTGAGTTTGATGGAAATACAGTATTCAAAATTTGTGGCAACTCTGCCTCTGAATTTGAATTTGTTAATGCATCCACAACTACAAGTACTAATACATCTTACACAATTGATTGGGGAGACGGAACAACAGAAACGTTAAATTCTTGGACTTCTAAAAAGCACACCTATAATGTGGGTTATTATACATTGATTTATACTGTAACTAATAGCGCTGGATGTACCGCAACGCAAACATATAAGGTTTTTTTAGGCAGTAATCCTGCTGTAGGATTTACTGCAGCTTTAAATGCTGATATTTGTGTAGGGGAAACATTGTCGTTTCCTTTGTCTGGTACTACAAATAATCCTCCCGGAACAACCTATGAGGTTAGTTTTAGTGATGGTACTGATGCCGAACGTTATACGCAAGCTAACTTGCCTGCTCAAATCACGCATAAATTTGATAAAAATTCTTGTGGTTATACTTATGTAAGTGGATCGTCTTCAATTTCTAATTCTTTTTCGGGTACTGTAAAGGCTATTAACCCTTGTGGTACTGCTGTGGTTAGTGTGGGGCCTATTTTTGTTTCCTCTCCTCCCAAAGCAGCAATTACTGCACCTTTAAATAGTTGTTTAAATAGTACTGTGTGCATTCAAAATTCGTCAACAGGTTCAGTTGAAGTAGCTAGCGGGAATGCTTCTTGTAACTCAACCCCTGCAACTGTTTGGGTCATAACACCCTCAACTGGATTTACATTACCCTCAGGTAGTATACTCGGGAAAGATTATGGTTCTAATTCGATAGGTTTATGGGATAAGGGAAGTGCTATCATTTGCCCAACATTTACCGTTGCAGGGACTTATACTATAAAAATGCGTGTTGGTAATCGATGTGGTGTTTCAGAGACGACTACAACCATTACCGTTGATGCTCCTTTGGTTCCTAGTTTTTCTTTAGACACAACTGTTGGATGTAGTCCATTAGCTATAAACGCAACTAATGCTACTATAAATACGAATATAGCAGCTGTCCCTTCTTATTTATGGACAGTATCCTATACAAGCGGAATTTGTAGTATAGACACCCCTGGGTGGGCTTATACAAATTCTACTGATAATAAATCAATACACCCTTCTTTTCATTTTGAAAATTCTGGTATTTACACTATACAACTTTCGGCAATTAACGTTTGTGGTTCAGTTACTTCTTCATCACAGGAAGTTAAAGTAAATAAAAGGGCGGAAGTAATAATCAATTCTATAGCTTCTATTTGTCAAGAAAAAGAAGGAGCTGTTAGTGTAGTTCATCCTACCGCTACAATAAAGAATTGTGCATCAACAGGAAACGTAACCTATGCTTGGAGTTTTCCAGGAGGAACACCAGCTACTTCAACTGATGAAAGTCCAACGGTAAGTTATCTTCCAGGGACCCATACTATTTCTTTGTCAATAACAAATGAATGTGGAATTACAGTAGCGGAAAATAGAGAGATAACTATAGCTCCTTTGCCAAGATTTGTAGTGAAAAATCCAACACCTGTTTGTGCTCCTAAAGTTGTCGATTTATTAGATGCTTCAGTGACAACAGGCTCTGAATCCAATTTGGACTATACGTATTGGACAGATAATAATGCAACAAGTTCTTTAGTTAAACCATACCAAATTTCAGTTTCAGGGACATATTATATAAAAGCTACTCATAAACTCACAGGATGTTCCTTAATTAAACCTGTTGAAGTTATTGTCAATCCTATCACAACTATTACAGGAGATTTAGAAATGTGTTTAGGAGGCACAGCTGTTCAGTTACAAACTAATCCGGTCAATGCCTTAGTTGCGCCTTGGGCTTCTACAGATACTTCGGTGGCTACTATTTCTGATTCAGGGTTTATAAACAGCGTTGCTGTAGGACATACAGACATAATATACACTGATAACAAGGGTTGTCAATCAAGCAAAACTTTTTATGTAAATGCTTTAGTAACTATAAAAAAGAACCCTCAGGCAAGTCAAACAGTTTGTTTGGGTGGGACAATCGACCCATTGGTAGTAGATTATAATGGAGGAGCAGGTACCCCTAAATATGAATGGTATATCAATACTGTTAGTAGTAATACAGGAGGAACACTTATTTCTTCTGCCACATCATTAAGTTATACACCTCCTGCTTTTACTACAGTAGGCAAGTACTATTACTATGCTGTTATTTCATTAAGTAGCAGTGGTTGTGGCATTGCTAAAAGTAATCCAGCTGAAGTTATTGTTGTAGATAACATATCCGTTACAAATCAGCCCATGCTGGCTCAAACTTTATGTAGAGATACAAGCGCTCATGAACTAAAAGTTAGTGTTAGTGGAGGGGCTGGAACGAGTTACCAATACCAATGGTATAAAAATACGACTAATACTATAACCGGTGCAAGAAAGATCCCTTTCGAAGAGTTTGAGAGTTACACACCCCCAACTTTAGAAGTAGGAGAATCTTACTACTATTGTACAATTACTCAAATTAATAAAGGATGTGAAGTGATTTCACAACCGGCTAAAGTTGAAATTGTATTGCCCCCAACAATTTCAGAACAGCCACTTTCTGATGGAGTTTGTTTAGATGCAATTGCTAAAGATTTGAAAGTTAGCTACAGTAATGGAGCAGGTACACCTCAGTACCAGTGGTATTCTAATACTATAGATTCTAATGTGTCAGGAATACTAATTGCTGGAGCAACCAATTCGAATTTTATACCCCCATCTAATGTTTTAAGTAAGAAGTATTACTATTGTGTTATTTCTTTTCTAGATAGCGGGTGCAATGAAATTACATCTAATACCGCTCAAATAACTGTGAGTACTTATCCAATCATTGGTTCAATAGAAACCTTTAGTTGTAGTGGAGAAAAGATTTTGGTTATTCCATCAGAGAGTTCAGGAAATGTCATTCCATCAGGTACAACGTATACTTGGACCTATCCTCAAATAAATAGCATTAATATTACAGGCGCTCAGACAGAATCAATTGGACAAGAAAATTTTCAACAAAATTTAATTAATTCTGGATTAAGTACAGCTAATGCGGTTTATACTGTAACACCAAATGCAAATGGTTGTATAGGGGCTGACTTTAAAGTTACAGTAGTTGTTAATCCAGAGATTAAAGTTAATGTGGTTACTTCTCCTATAAAATGTTCAGGAGCAAATGATGCGTCTATTGCATTAAATATTACAGGAGGAACAGCTCCTTATCAAACTTCTTGGAGTAATTTGGGAGGAGGGGTCTCTCAAGACAATCTTGCTGCAGGGGAGTATCAGGTAAGTGTTACCGATAGTAAAAACTGTATAAAGAATGTTACCATTACTATTCCTGAACCTCCGTTATTCAGGATAGATACAGCAGTTAAAGAAATAAGTTGTCACGGGGCTAATAATGGTAGTATCACTGTAGCTATTATAGGAGGACAAGCCCCAATACAATTAGTTTGGGAAGATAGCCCTTTAGCAGGCAAAGACAGGAATAATTTAAAACCCGGCATCTATAAAGTATCGGTTACAGATGGAAGTAAATGTACCCTTACTAAAACATTTCTTTTGGTAGACCCACAAGAATTAGTTTTGACAGCAAACACTATTGATGCATTTGATTGTACCAATGCTAATAGCGGTTCTATTAATTTGTTAGTAGCAGGAGGTACTGCACCTTTTTCATACCAATGGTCTAATGGAGCCAAAACCGAAGATGTATCAGCTTTGTCAGCAGGAAATTATAGTATAACTGTAACGGATAGTAGGGGATGTGTGAAGCAAGAATCCTATAGTGTTACGAGGCAAGACCCAATTGTTATAAAAGTACAAACCAATAATGAATTTGATTGTGAGACACGATTTGTTAAACAAACATTTGTTGCACAGACTTCTGGAGGTATAGCTCCTTACAAATACAATTGGTTGAGTGGTGAAGTAAGTGGATTGAATAATGAAATTATGACTACCAATCAAAATGGAATAGTAGTTTTAAAAGTACAAGATGGTTTAGGATGTGAATCTAATTATAGTTTAAATGTAAAAATTCCAATCTTGGGTTATCCTAATTTTACTACTAATTCAATAGGACTGTCAACTTATGGAATATATTCTATCAAAGACCCAATTGAGTTTGTAAATAACTCTTCAGGAGATTTTGAATCTGTTGCTTGGGATTTTGGAGACGGTAGCGTATCTACTGAAATAAGTCCATCACATAGCTATTTAAAAGAAGGTAGTTATACTATAACGCAAATAGTAGACTATCCTTTTGGATGTAATTATTCCTACACTACAACCATTAAAGTTGATAAAGGCTATGAAGTTGTTGTTCCTAATGCATTCTCGCCCAACAATAATAAATTAAATGACACTTTTAGGCCTGTTTTTAAAGGGTTGAGTACTATTAAAATGGAAGTATTTAACACTTGGGGAGGTTTGTTATATTCTGAAGAAGGAACTTCATTACAAGGATGGACAGGGGAAATCAATAATCGTTTTGTAGAAAGTGGTAATTATTATTATAAAGTAGTTGCTACAACTTTTTATGGAGATGTAAAAGAGTTTAGTGGTCCATTTATTTTAGCACGATAGCAAATGATTCGAATTATTATAACACTCTTTTTTTTAATTATGTCTACCTGTACGGCAATGGCTCAAGATCCTTTGTTTACCCAAAGTTTTTTGTTCCCAGAAACATTGAATCCTGCTTTTACAGGGTTGTCAGAATCTAACAGTGTGGGGTTGTTGCATAGAACACAATGGCCAAATTTGAATTTGCAATTAGATTCGGAATTTGCATTTATAAATACTTGGAGTGACAGAATTAATAGTGGAATAGGTATTAGTATAATTAATCAAAGACAAAATTTCACGAATTATAATTTCACCAAAGTGGATATGAATTATGCTTATAAGGTGCAACTGACAGAGGATTGGATTTTTCATCCCTCTATTGCTATTGGATATGGTTCACGAGGATTTAATTCGAACGGGATTGTCTTAGAAGACCAAATTGATATTTCGAATGGTGTAATTAATCAAAATTCATCTGAGTTTTCAAGTTTTAATGAAAAAATCAATTATTTTGATTTTTCTACGGGAATGCTTTTAAACAATGAAAACTTTTTCATCGGGACTTCTTTAAAGCACATTAATAAACCAAACGTTTCAGTGCTATCCAATGGTAATGTTCCATTAGATATGTTTTTTTCTGTCAATGTAGGATATCAATTTACTATAGCTGATTATGTTGATATTATTTCTTTTCCTTATGAAACAAAACTACGATTGACTTCAAACTACATAAAGCAAGGCAATTTTAGACGAATTGATTTCGGAGGAGCATTAGTTTATTCTAATTATTTTTTCGGGATTAGCGCGAATTCAAATCTACAAGATTCTTCAGGGGGAAAAACTACGTTTAATTCGTATAGTTTGTTTGGAGGATTAAATTATGAACATTTACAATTTGGTTACTCCTATGATTTTAATTCGTTAAAAGGAGTAAGCACAGGAGGAGTATATGAACTTTCAGTATTGTATCGATTTGATTTATATACTAAATGCTTCACTTGTCCTAAAAATTAGTTTTAAACTAATTTTTAGGTAGGCTTGGTTGCTTATTTGAAGCCATATTAAATATTTAAAATTATTAAAGATATTGAGTTTAATAATTTCCACTCCATGCTTTAGAAAAGTAAAATTCTAAATTTTAATCTAAACAAAATAATTATAAATTATATTTCAAATTCAATTAGAGTAAGATTATTAAGGCTATTGTTGATTTAAATTAGGTAGCTGTAATATAAATTGTATTGAAAAATAACGATTCCACATTATTGATTATTTTTAAGATTATTCTTTGCATTGTTCAATCAAAACTAAAATATTTTTTTAGAGAATTAGTAAAGAATTAATTCAAACCGAATTAATAATAGATTTGGTATCGATTTTAGCTATATCAAATGTAATTTATAAATTAAAATTTGATTTTATTTGATTTTTATTAGTATTATTGCAAATTATTTTTCCCTTAACCCGCTATCCCACAATAGTGTATGTTTTTTATTAGAAAAAAGATTTTTTTTATTATTTTTATAAGTGTATTTAGTTACTCACAAAATGCACTTGATTTAGCAGGTTTAACCTCTGCTGCACCTTCTGCTGCTGCTTATTCTTTAAGGAAACTTAGTAATTCATATAGTGGACCATTAGTAAGAATAACAATTGGTACTAATTATTTTGATGTTTATCCGGATGCTACTACTTCTAAAACTATATCTTTATCTTCACCAATTTCAGCATCTTATAGTACAATTAATGCTAGCTCTACTGGTGTTAATGGCGTTAATGTATTAAGCTCAATTTTATCAGGTTCTACAAACGCAACTTTGGCGATATGGTATGATCAAAGTGGTAACGGTAGAAACGTTATTCAACCCACTACTTTAAATCAACCTCAAATTATTAATAATGGAAGTTTGATTGTAAGATCAGGAAAGCCAGTTGTATTTTTTCCTCTATCAGTTTTGACCTTCCTTCAAAATTTAAATTTTTCAATCGGTTTACCAGCAAGTATGGTTAATGTTGCTGGAATAGATAATTTATCTACAAGTAACTTAGGTGTTTCTCATTTAGGCTCAGGAAATGGTATTGGCATTAGAATTGGACTTGGTGGAAACCTAATTGCTTCTAAAAGAAATGTTATTAACCTGACTTCTAGCTCTAGTGTTACAGCAAATAGTCTTAATGTAGTATCCTTAACACAAGAGGCTTCTGGGGTTAATTCTAATTTAACAAAATTATTTTTAAACGGTAGTCAGTCCATAATTACTGTAGGAGAAACGGATTATATATTTAACCCATCAAGTAGATTTACTATTGGAGCATTTGATAATAATAGTTCCATGCAAACTTTTGCGAGTGAAGGTTTTATTAGTGAGTCTATTGTTTTTTCTCAAATTTTATCATCAGATTTTAGACACACTTTAGAAATTGACCAGGGTTTATATTATTTAATATGGCCTTTTATCAACTATATTTCGTCAGCTACTTTTACTAAAGGTAGTACTATTCCAGCTCTATTACCTTCAAACAGTGGAGCTACTGCAATTAGTTACTCCGTTAGCCCAAGTTTACCAGCAGGATTAGTATTGAATACAACAACTGGTGCTATTACAGGTACTCCAACTTTAATATCACCATCCTCAAATTATACTATAACTGCTTCTAATAGTTTAGGAAGTTCAACATCGAGTATAAACATCACGGTTAATGATATTGCGCCCTCTGCATTGACTTATTCTGGTTCTGTCTTCCTTTTTGGTAAAGGAACTGCTATTACCGCGATTGCAGCCCCTACCAATGGTGGAGGTACACCTACAAGTTATTCAGTAAGTCCAAGCTTGCCAGCAGGTTTAAGCTTGAATACAGCTACAGGTGCTATTACAGGAACTCCGACTGCAGTAACAGCTTCAACATCTTACACGATTACAGCAATTAATACAGGAGGAAGTGCCACAGCTAATATCAACATTGAAATTGGTGCCATTGTATTAGATAAAATTGGGCTAAACTCATCACCAGTAAAAGCAAGTTTAGCCTATTCTTTGCGTAAACTTAGTTCTTCTTATACTGGTAGTGCAATTAAAGTACGTAATAGTTTGAACAACACACTTGATATTGGTTTTGTTGGAGATAATTTAGATGAGGCTTCATTAGTATCTTTTGTAAATTTAGGAAATGGTAATGGTTATGTTGATACCTGGTATGATCAAAGTGGTTATGGTAATCATCTAAGCAATACTACTTTATCAAGCCAACCACAAATTGCAGCATCAGGAGCAGTAATAAAGATGAATAATAGACCGAGTATACTTTCATCTGTTGCTTCTTTCACAAGATTAGATGTATCGCCTGTATCACCTGTAACGATGAATCAAGTAAGTATAGTAGGTCGTTCGGGGACGGCTTCCTCAACATACTCTGCATTCATGCAACAAGCAGGACCATTGTCCTATTTTAGATTGAATCCTAGTGATAATTTTGAAGCTTTAGCTAATGGAGCTACTGTTATTTCTACTTCAGCATCAGAAGCAACATCAAACTTAAGAATCTATTCAGCAGTTTTTCCGACAGGTTTACTATATTCAAATGGAACACAAATAGCTAGTTCTTCTGCTAGCACAGCGACAGGTTCTAGTAACAATATTACATTATTTAACGCACCAGGTGGAACTTTTCCATTGAATGGAACTATTTCTGAATTTATAGCATTCCCAAGCACGGTTAGTAGAACTTTGTTAGAGTCAAATCAGGGGTCATATTATTCTGTTACACCAAATGTAAGTTATACATCACCTAGTGCCTACACAGTCGGTACCGCTATTTCTGCTTTAAATCCAGTAAGTACAGGAGGACAGGTAGTAAGTTACTCTGTATCACCTGCATTACCAGCAGGCTTGAGCTTGAATACCGCTACGGGAGCCATTACAGGCACACCAACGGCGATAACAGCTTCAGCTTCTTACATTATTACGGCAACTAATGGATTAGGTAGCACTACGGCTAATATTACTATTGAAGTTAGAGGATTTGTGCTTGACAAAATTGGTATAAATACGTCACAAGTATTTGCAAGTTTAGCCTATTCTTTACGTAAACTTAGTTCTTCTTATACTGGTAGTGCAATTAAAGTACGTAATAGTTTGAACAACACACTTGATATTGGTTTTGTTGGAGATAATTTAGATGAGGCTTCATTAGTATCTTTTGTAAATTTAGGAAATGGAAGTGGTTATGTTGATACCTGGTATGATCAAAGTGGTTACGGTAATCATCTTCGCAATACTACCTTATCAAGTCAACCTCAAATTGCAGCATTAGGAGCAGTAATAAAGGTGAATAATAGACCGAGTATACTTTCATCTGTTGCTTCATTCACAAGATTAGATGTAACGCCTAGTTCTCCTGTAACGATGAATCAAGTAAGTATAATAGGTCGTTCGGGGACGGCTTCCTCAACATACTCTGCATTTATGCAACAAGCAGGACCATTGTCTTATTTTAGATTGAATCCTAGTGATAATTTTGAAGCTTTGGCTAATGGAGCAACTGTTATTTCTACTTCAGCATCAGAAGCAACATCAAACTTAAGAATCTATTCAGCAGTTTTTCCGTCAGGTTTGCTATATTCAAATGGAACTCAAATAGCTAGTTCTTCTGCTAGCACAGCCACAGGTTCTAGTAACAATATTACATTATTTAACGCACCAGGAGGAACATTTCCATTGAATGGAACTATTTCTGAATTTATAGCATTCCCAAGCACGGTTAGTAGAACTTTGTTAGAGTCAAATCAAGGGTCATATTATTCTGTTACACCAAATGTAAGTTATACATCACCTAGTGCCTACACAGTCGGTACCGCTATTTCTGCTTTAAATCCAGTAAGTACAGGAGGACAGGTAGTAAGTTACTCTGTATCACCTGCATTACCAGCAGGCTTGAGCTTGAATACCGCTACGGGAGCCATTACAGGCACACCAACGGCGATAACAGCTTCAGCTTCTTACACGATTACGGCAACTAATGGATTAGGTAGCTTTACAACTACATTAAGTGTTGCGGTAAATGATGCAGTGCCAGTTATCCGCTATGTATCACCATCTGCTTATACCAAAGGCACGGCTATCACGGCTATCGCAGCACCAACTAACTCAGGAGGTACTCCAACAAGCTATGCCGTATCACCAGCATTACCAGCAGGCTTGAGCTTGAACACTGCTACAGGAGCCATTACAGGCACACCAACGGCAGTAACTGCTTCAGCTACGTATACTATTACGGCTACTAATACAGGAGGTAGTACTACAGCAACTATTAACATCACTGTGAATGATGCAGCACCTACTACTTTAGCCTACACTGGTTCACCGTTTACCTATACCAAGGGTACCGCTATCACGGCTATCGCAGCACCAACCAATGGTGGTGGAACAGTAGTGAGCTACTCAGTATCACCAGCATTACCAACCGGCTTGAGCTTGAACACTGCTACAGGAGCCATTACAGGCACACCAACTGCAGTAACTGCTTCAGCTACGTATACCATTACGGCTACTAATACAGGAGGTAGTACTACAGCAACTATTAACATCACAGTTAATGACATTGCACCTACTACTTTAACGTACACCGGTTCACCGTTTACCTATACCAAAGGCACGGCTATCACGGCTATCGCAGCACCTACCAACTCAGGAGGTACTCCAACAAGCTATGCCGTAAGCCCAGCATTACCAGCAGGCTTGAGCTTGAACACTGCTACAGGAGCCATTACAGGTACACCAACAGCAGTAACTGCTTCAGCTACGTATACCATTACGGCTACTAATACAGGAGGTAGTACTACAGCGACTATTAACATCACTGTTAATGATGCAGCACCTACTACTTTAGTGTACACCGGTTCACCGTTTACCTATACCAAAGGCACGGCTATTACGGCTATTGCAGCCCCTACGAATGGTGGTGGAGCAGTAGTGAGCTACTCAGTATCGCCAGCATTACCAGCAGGCTTGAGCTTGAACACCGCTACAGGAGCCATTACAGGAACACCAACAGCAGTAACTGCTTCAGCTACGTATACTATTACGGCTACTAATACAGGAGGTAGTACTACAGCGACTATTAACATCACTGTTAAAGATATCGCCCCATCGGCGCTTACGTACACCGGTTCACCGTTTACCTATACCAAAGGCACGGCTATTACGGCTATTGCAGCCCCTACGAATGGTGGTGGAACAGTAGTTAGCTATGCAGTATCGCCAGCATTACCAGCAGGCTTGAGCTTGAACACTGCTACAGGAGCCATTACAGGCACACCAACAGCAGTAACTGCTTCAGCTACGTATACTATTACGGCTACTAATACAGGAGGTAGTACTACAGCGACTATTAACATCACTGTTAATGATGCAGCACCTACTACTTTAGCCTACACCGGTTCACCGTTTACCTATACCAAGGGCACGGCTATTACGGCTATTGCAGCCCCTACGAATGGTGGTGGAACAGTAGTGAGCTACTCAGTATCGCCAGCATTACCAGCAGGCTTGAGCTTGAACACTGCTACAGGAGCCATTACAGGCACACCAACAGCAGTAACTGCTTCAGCTACGTATACTATTACGGCTACTAATACAGGAGGTAGTACTACAGCGACTATTAACATCACTGTTAATGATGCAGCACCTACTACTTTAGCCTACACCGGTTCACCGTTTACCTATACCAAGGGTACCGCTATCACGGCTATTGCAGCACCTACCAACTCAGGAGGTACTCCAACAAGCTATGCCGTATCACCAGCATTACCAGCAGGCTTGAGCTTGAACACTGCTACAGGAGCCATTACAGGCACACCAACAGCAGTAACTGCTTCAGCTACGTATACTATTACGGCTACTAATACAGGAGGTAGTACTACAGCGACTATTAACATCACTGTTAATGATGCAGCACCTACTACTTTAGCCTACACCGGTTCACCGTTTACCTATACCAAGGGTACCGCTATCACGGCTATTGCAGCACCTACCAACTCAGGAGGTACTCCAACAAGCTATGCCGTATCACCAGCATTACCAGCAGGCTTGAGCTTGAACACTGCTACAGGAGCCATTACAGGCACACCAACAGCAGTAACTGCTTCAGCTACGTATACTATTACGGCTACTAATACAGGAGGTAGTACTACAGCGACTATTAACATCACTGTTAATGATGCAGCACCTACTACTTTAGCCTACACCGGTTCACCGTTTACCTATACCAAGGGTACCGCTATCACGGCTATTGCAGCACCTACCAACTCAGGAGGTACTCCAACAAGCTACTCAGTATCACCAGCATTACCAGCAGGCTTGAGCTTGAACACTGCTACAGGAGCCATTACAGGCACACCAACAGCAGTAACTGCTTCAGCTACGTATACTATTACGGCTACTAATACAGGAGGTAGTACTACAGCGACTATTAACATCACTGTTAATGATGCAGCACCTACTACTTTAGCCTACACCGGTTCACCGTTTACCTATACCAAGGGTACCGCTATCACGGCTATCGCAGCACCTACCAACTCAGGAGGTACTCCAACAAGCTATGCCGTAAGCCCAGCATTACCAGCAGGCTTGAGCTTGAACACTGCTACAGGAGCCATTACAGGTACACCAACAGCAGTAACTGCTTCAGCTACGTATACCATTACGGCGACTAATACAGGAGGTAGTACTACAGCAACTATTAACATCACAGTTAATGACATTGCACCTACTACTTTAACGTACATCGGTTCACCGTTTACCTATACCAAAGGCACGGCTATCACGGCTATCGCAGCACCTACCAATGGTGGTGGAACAGTAGTGAGCTACTCAGTATCACCAGCATTACCAGCAGGCTTGAGCTTGAACACCACTACAGGAGCTATTACAGGTACACCAACAGCTGTTGTTTCTACAATTTTTGTAATAACAGCAACTAATTCAGCAGGAAGTACATTTGCTGTAATCAATATTTCTGTAAAAGATATCGCTCCATCAGCCTTGACTTATATTGGTTCACCGTTTACGTATACCAAAGGAACAGCTATCACAGCTATCGCAGCACCAACTAACTCAGGAGGTATACCAACAAGTTATGCAGTATCACCAGCATTGCCAGCAGGCTTAAATTTAAACACAACTACAGGAGAGATAACAGGAATTCCATTAATGAGTGCAACAGCATTTAATTATACAATAAAAGCTAGTAACTCAGGAGGAAGTACAATATCTATTATTAATATTAAAGTTGAATCTCAATTAGAAGACACAGATAGAGATGGTATTAATGATACAGATGATAATTGTCCATTCATTTCAAATTCAAATCAAAAGGATAGCAATGCAAATGGAATTGGCGATGTCTGTGATACAACTGAATTGAACTTATCTCAGGCATTTACACCAAACGGTGACGGTGTTAATGATTATTGGGTTATTGATACTATAGAAAATTATCCTAATTCTAGAGTATATGTTTTTGATAGTAAAGGGAACAAGATTTTTGAGGCAAAAAATTATCAAAATAATTGGCAACCTCAATTAAAATCAGGTTCATATTATTTTCAAATTGATTTAAATGGAGATGCTGTTGTAGATGCACAGGGTTGGATTTACATAGCAAATTAATTAATTAAATTAAATGAAAAAAACGATACTAATTTTAGCGTTGATACTTTCTATGAGCGAGGTAAATTTTGCTCAAGAGCAAAACATATTTACTCGCTATAAGTACCATCTTAATATAATCAATCCTGCTTATGTTGGAGTTGATGAACAGTCAGTTCTGACAAGTTCATTAAGACGACAATGGACTGGTGTACCGGATGCTCCAGAGTTACAAAACATTTCATTCAGCACTCCATTAAATAATAATTTAGCTATTGGAGCAGCAATAGAGCATAATAAAACCTATATTGAAAATTATGGGTTTGCAGCGATAGATGTATCCTATAAATTATACTTGTCAAGATATAAAACATTATATTTTGGTATCAAAGCTGGGGCTGATTATTATAATGTAAATTTAATGGGAATAAAAACTCACGATTTGAATGTAGACCCTGCTTTACAATCAATTAATTCTATAATACCCAATATTGGTGTTGGGTTTTTACTTAAGGAGGATATGTGGTATGCGTCAATAGCAATTCCAAGAATTTTAAACACTACACGACTCAAAGACAAAGAAGGAATTGTTTTTATAATAGATGAAATGCCTAAAATGTATCTTGGGTTTGGGCATGATTTTTTTATTACAGATGATATAATTATTAAACCCTCATTAAATTGGGATTATATCCCCAAAAGCTCTTCAGTTTTGGATTTTACAACTATGGTTAATTACTCTGGTCTCTTTGAGTTTGGAGCTAATTATGGTACAGACAATAGGTATGCTTTACTAACCACGTTTACTGTAAACGATAGATTTGTATTTGGTTATGCTTATGAAATGAGTACATTACCCACATTGGCTAGAGCTAAGAATACTAATGAAATTTTATTACAATATAAGTTTTAATTGATTGATTTAGAAAGAAATTTATATATATTCACAATGTAATTTTTACTTACTTAGCTGATAGTAAATTCTAATTATTGAAATAATTAGGGTCTTACTCTTTATTATTTTATGATTCTAAAGGTGTAACTATTTTTTAATAGCTTTAGTATTTAAGTAAAAAAATAAAGTAAATAATCGGTTTTATATGTAAATATAAGAATATATAGAATTTTAAGCTAAAAGTACTTTTGTAGAAATTTATTTTTAAAATAGTTTCTATGAATTACAACACCTACAATGTCTTATTTAGTAAAAATAAGAGTTTCTTAATAGTTTTATTTTTGTTATTAAGTGTTTTTAGTTATTCACAGAATACACTTGGTAATCTTGGTTTAACTTCAACTACTCCTGCACGAGTGGCTTACTCTCTTCGTAAATTGAGTTCTTCGTATACTGGTGCTGCTATCCAAGTTCGACGTAGTTCGGATAATGTTACACAAGATATAGGTTTTGATGCCTCAGGTAATTTAAATCAACAAGCTTTATTGGACTTTGTGGGACCATCTGGAAATGGTTATGTTTCCACATTATATGACCAGTCTGGAAACGGCATTAATTTAAGTCAAACTACATTAGCAAATCAACCTGTAGTTGTTTTAGCAGGAAATTTAATTATAAAATCAGGAAGGCCTGTATTATTTTATGAGTCAGGTACTTTCTTGAGAGCTTCTACTGCTGCTTCATTGGTTGCGGTGCCTAACTCTGTAATTGCTGTATCTGGGAATGTTTCAGTGGATGGATCAAGTACTCATTCCGTTTTTCAATCTGGGGAACTTTCCAATGGGTTAACATTAAGTTTAAGTCCTTCGGGATCTTTGGGTGGCTCTAAAAGAGGTCAGGCCTCAATGCCTACAAATGCATTTATAAATGCTGATGTATTAAATTCAATTGTAATGACATCGCCAGCAAATGCGACTTCTACTCAAATTTTCCTAAATGGTACACAAGCAACGATTACCGCTGGAGCAACTAGTACTCCATTAACAGCCTCTGGCGCTTTAGCCATAGGTTCATTTGACGGTGTAGGAGCTTCAAGTAATTCATTTACAAGTGAATTTGTGTTGTTCCCTAACATTATTAGTTCTACTGACAGACAAACAGTTGAAGCGAATCAATCTACCTATTTTGGTCTAGCCCCTGCCACTTTGAGTTATACTAGTCTTAACTCTTTTTCAGTTAACAATACGATTTCAAATTTATCCCCTACAATTACTGGAGGTTCAGCTACAAATTATACTATTTCTCCTGCCTTACCTTTGGGCTTATCTATTAATGCTAATAATGGTATTATATCCGGAACCCCAACAACCATAACTGCAAGTGCAACTTACACTGTGACGGCTACAAATGGTTTTGGTAGTAAAACAGCTAATTTAACTATTGAAGTAAAAAATGTTATTCCTCAATTTAGTTATGCAAATAGGAATTTGTTAACCAATACGAGTGCTACTTTAACACCCACTACTAACGGATTTGTGGGTACTTATGTCATAAGTCCAAACTTACCAGCTGGGTTAAATTTGAATACTTCTACTGGAGCTATTAGTGGCACGCCGATCGGTTCTAGTACTTTGACAACCTATACTGTGACTGCAACTAACGCTATTGGGACCAGGACAGCCAGTTTTGATTTAAGTGTTTCTGCCGTTATAGGGATAAGCTATGTTCAGCCTCGCACCTATCTTAAAAATAGTAGTGTAGTTAATTTGGTGCCTACAGTAGTTACTTCTAGTACGGCTACATTTACAATTAATCCTTCGCTTCCCTCAGGATTGTCATTTAATTCATCCACCGGTGCTATTACAGGAACTCCATCTGCTACCCAAACACCTACTAGCTATACAATTACTGGAACAAATGCACAAGGGTCAGCTTCTACTACGGTTGTTTTAACAGTTGGGGAGTTTGCATTGGATAATTTAGGGTATTCTGCATCTGATCCTAAACCTAAGGTAGCTTATTCATTACGTAAATTGTCAAGTGATTATGACGGTCCTGCTATAAAAGTTCGTAGAAGTAGTGATGATTTTATAATGGATATTGGTTTTGATGCATCAGGAAATTTAAACCAAACTTCATTAAGGGATTTTGTGGGTAGTAGTGATGCTTACATCGTTACTTGGTACGATCAATCTGGAAATAATAAAGATGCTACTAATTTAATTCCTGCTAATCAACCACGTATTGCAAGTGGGGGGGTAATTGATGTTTTTAATGGAAAGCCTGTTATCAAGACAACCACTAGTTCACAATATTTAGATTTTTCTATAGCTATTTCTAATTCATTATTAACAACCAATTTTGTTGCAGGAAATACATTGGCTTCTGGTAAATTAGTTTCGCTTTCATCGAGTATAGGTGTCGACGAAGTTTCCAGTTCAGGTTTTGTTGGTTTAAGTATAGGTGGTAGTTTAACTTCCACACGGGTGTATTTGTCAAGAGCTTCAATTGACGTGAATTCGGATAAGCAATATTCGGGTACTAGTATTTATGATGGATCTAATTCAACTATTTATGCTAATGGAATAGTAGGTACGAGTTCTGCCATTACGAACGCTTTTGCTA
The DNA here is from genome assembly GCF_029866485.1 of Flavobacterium keumense. NCBI lineage: Bacteria > Pseudomonadati > Bacteroidota > Flavobacteriia > Flavobacteriales > Flavobacteriaceae > Flavobacterium > Flavobacterium keumense. The sequence goes on along the minus strand of NZ_CP092332.1, from coordinate 2,211,774 downwards.
TTAGTGCTGGTCGTCTATTTGGTGGATTGGCAACACAATTTGGCGGTTTTTCTGGTACATCATCAGAGGTTATTATATTTAATTCTGCACTAAATACTTCAAATAGACAAACTCTCGAAAATAACCAAGGTGCTTATTATAACTTAGCCCCGTCAATAAGTTACACTTCGCCAACAGCTTATACAGTTAATACGGCAATTGCTAATTTAATTCCCGTTTCAGCAAATGGTAATGTTAATTATACTATAACACCCACTCTACCAACGGGTTTACAGTTAAATTCTAGAACAGGGGTTATATCAGGGACGCCCTCAACAATTGAGGCTTCGAAGATTTATACTATTCTAGCAACTAATGCTTTTGGAACAAGTAGTTCAACTGTTACCCTTACTGTTAATGATGTTGTCCCTGTAATTAGTTATTCAAATTTTAATTTTCTCCTTAACACATCTGCTACATTATCTCCTACAAAAAACGGATTCGCATCTGCCTCTTATATTATATCGCCTAGTTTGCCATCTGGTTTGAGTTTAAATTCTACAACTGGGATAATTACAGGTTCACCTACAGAATTAAGCAATAGCACTACTTATACCGTCACAGCAACAAACTCTGGAGGGTCAGGAAGTACCACATTTGAATTAGCTGTAAAAGATAAATTATCAATTACCTATAGTCAACCATCTACCTACGCAAGAAATATTAGTGTTGTTAATTTAGTACCTACTGTTGTAGCTTCATCTACTCCAACTTTTTCCATTAATCCTAGTCTACCTTCAGGATTGAGCTTTAGTACCTCCACTGGGGCTATAACTGGAACTCCTACTGCTTTATTAAGTTCAACAACCTATTCAGTAACAGGAGTTAATTTGGAAGGGTCCTACACGGCTACTTTCACACTTACAGTAGGAGAATTCACTCTTGATAAATTAGGTTTTTCTAATTCAGATCCTAAAGCAAAAGTAGCCTATTCCTTACGTAAATTAGTTTCTGATTATTCTGGAGCAGCTATTCTTGTAAGACGTAGTAGTGATAACGCTACTCAGGACATAGGATTTGATCTTTCTGGTAATCTAAATCAAACTGCTTTGACTACATTTATTGGAGGTAGTAGTGGTTTTGTTGTAACGTGGTATGATCAGTCAGGAAATGGCAATAATGCAACGAATAATACAAACGCAAATCAACCTCGTATTGTTAATGCAGGGGTTCTAGAACTATTCAATAATAAGCCTACGATAACTACCACCGCGAATAGTCAATTTTTAGATTTATCTACTACTATTTCAACTAATTCATTAGTTACAAATGTTGTTGCCGCAATGCAATCAGGAACATCTAATTCGGGTCGTTTGATTTCATTGGCTGCAAGTTCAGGTGCATCCGATTTTAATAGTATTACTTCTACTTTTCTTGGTAGAAATGGCGCACTTAATGCTATTTTATCTTATAGAAATTCACTGGCTAATGGATCCTCTACAGTTTTACTTAATACCTTATTTACTGCAACGAGTGTATATGATGGTAGTAATAGTACGATGTATGTTAATGGTGTAACAGGTTCTGTTGTTTCATCAACAGGTAGTTTTGGGGCTTCAAGGGTACGTATTTTTGGTCATACGGCTAATACAACTGAAGGTTGGACAGGTAGCCTTTCTGAAGTTGTTATTTTTGATCAAGCTTTTACCTCTACTAACAGAACAAGTGTAAATTCTAGTCAATCTGTTTACTATTCTTTACCTCCTTCGAATCTATCCTATTCAGGTTCAACGTTTACCTATACAAAAGGTACTGCGATTGCAGCAATTGCAGCCCCTACGAATTCTGGAGGTACCCCAACAAGCTACTCTGTAAGCCCAGCTTTACCAGCCGGTTTAGCCTTGAATACCGTTACAGGTTCTATTACAGGAATACCAACAGCAATAACGGCTTCAGCTTCTTACACGATTACGGCTACTAATATTGGAGGTAGTACTACAGCAAGCATTAACATCACTGTTAATGATGTGGCACCCTCTGCATTGACTTATTCTGGTTCTGTCTTCCTTTTTGGTAAAGGAACTGCTATTACCGCGATTGCAGCCCCTACCAATGGTGGAGGTACACCTACAAGTTATTCAGTAAGTCCAAGCTTGCCAGCAGGTTTAAGCTTGAATACAGCTACAGGTGCTATTACAGGAACTCCGACTGCAGTAACAGCTTCAACATCTTACACGATTACAGCAATTAATACAGGAGGAAGTGCCACAGCTAATATCAACATTGAAATTGGTGCCATTGTATTAGATAAAATTGGGCTAAACTCATCACCAGTAAAAGCAAGTTTAGCCTATTCTTTGCGTAAACTTAGTTCTTCTTATACTGGTAGTGCAATTAAAGTACGTAATAGTTTGAACAACACACTTGATATTGGTTTTGTTGGAGATAATTTAGATGAGGCTTCATTAGTATCTTTTGTAAATTTAGGAAATGGTAATGGTTATGTTGATACCTGGTATGATCAAAGTGGTTATGGTAATCATCTAAGCAATACTACTTTATCAAGCCAACCACAAATTGCAGCATCAGGAGCAGTAATAAAGATGAATAATAGACCGAGTATACTTTCATCTGTTGCTTCTTTCACAAGATTAGATGTATCGCCTGTATCACCTGTAACGATGAATCAAGTAAGTATAGTAGGTCGTTCGGGGACGGCTTCCTCAACATACTCTGCATTCATGCAACAAGCAGGACCATTGTCCTATTTTAGATTGAATCCTAGTGATAATTTTGAAGCTTTAGCTAATGGAGCTACTGTTATTTCTACTTCAGCATCAGAAGCAACATCAAACTTAAGAATCTATTCAGCAGTTTTTCCGACAGGTTTACTATATTCAAATGGAACACAAATAGCTAGTTCTTCTGCTAGCACAGCGACAGGTTCTAGTAACAATATTACATTATTTAATGCACCAGGTGGAACTTTTCCATTGAATGGAACTATTTCTGAATTTATAGCATTCCCAAGCACGGTTAGTAGAACTTTGTTAGAGACAAATCAAGGGGTTTATTATTCTGTTACTGATTTAGCACCATCAGCGCTTACCTATATTGGTTCACCGTTCACGTACACAAGAAACACTGCGATCACACCGATTGCAGCGCCTACAAATGCAGGAGGTCCAATTGTTAGCTACTCAGTATCACCAGCATTACCAGCAGGCTTGAGCTTGAACACTGCTACAGGAGCCATTACAGGTACACCGACAGCAATAACCGCATCGGCTACGTATACCATTACGGCTACTAATACAGGAGGCAGCACCACGACTACTTTAAGTATCACTGTGAATGATGCAGCACCTACTACTTTAGCCTACACCGGTTCACCGTTTACCTATACCAAAGGCACTGCTATCACGGCTATCGCAGCACCAACTAACTCAGGAGGTACTCCAACAAGCTACTCAGTATCGCCAGCATTACCAGCAGGCTTGAGCTTGAATACTGCTACAGGAGCCATTACAGGCACACCGACAGCAGTAACTGCTTCAGCTACGTATACCATTACGGCTACTAATACAGGAGGTAGTACTACAGCGACTATTAACATCACTGTTAAAGATATCGCCCCATCGGCGCTTACGTACACCGGTTCACCGTTTACCTATACCAAAGGAACTGCGATCGCTCCGATTGCAGCACCAACTAATGGTGGTGGAGCAGTAGTGAGCTACTCAGTATCACCAGCCTTACCAGCAGGCTTGAGCTTGAACACCGCTACAGGAGCCATTACAGGAACACCGAGCGCGTTAGCTACATCAGCTTCATACACGATTACGGCTACTAATACAGGAGGTAGTACTACAGCAACTATTAACATCACTGTGAATGATGTTGCGCCATCTACTTTAGTGTACACAGGTTCACCGTTTACCTATACCAAAGGCACGGCTATCACGGCTATCGCAGCACCAACTAATGGTGGTGGAGCAGTAGTGAGCTACTCAGTATCACCAGCCTTACCAGCAGGCTTGAGCTTGAACACCGCTACAGGAGCCATTACAGGAACACCGAGCGCGTTAGCTACATCAGCTTCATACACGATTACGGCTACCAACACAGGTGGAAGCACAACAGCCAGCATTAACATCACTGTTAATGATGTTGCGCCATCTACTTTAGTGTACACAGGTTCACCGTTCACCTATACCAAAGGAACTGCGATCGCTCCGATTGCAGCACCAACTAATGGTGGTGGAACAGTAGTTAGCTATGCCGTATCACCAGCATTACCAGCAGGCTTGAGCTTGAACACTGCTACAGGAGCCATTACAGGCACACCAACTGCAGTAACCGCATCGGCTACGTATACCATTACGGCTACTAATACAGGAGGCAGCACCACGACTACTTTAAGTATCACTGTGAATGATGCAGCACCTACTACTTTAGCCTACACAGGTTCACCGTTTACCTATACCAAAGGCACGGCTATCACGGCTATCGCAGCACCAACTAATGGTGGTGGAGCAGTAGTGAGCTACTCAGTATCGCCAGCATTACCAGCAGGCTTGAGCTTGAACACCGCTACAGGAGCCATTACAGGAACACCAACAGCAGTAACTGCTTCAGCTACGTATACTATTACGGCTACTAATACAGGAGGTAGTACTACAGCGACTATTAACATCACTGTTAAAGATATCGCCCCATCGGCGCTTACGTACACCGGTTCACCGTTTACCTATACCAAAGGCACGGCTATTACGGCTATTGCAGCCCCTACGAATGGTGGTGGAACAGTAGTTAGCTATGCAGTATCGCCAGCATTACCAGCAGGCTTGAGCTTGAACACTGCTACAGGAGCCATTACAGGCACACCAACAGCAGTAACTGCTTCAGCTACGTATACTATTACGGCTACTAATACAGGAGGTAGTACTACAGCGACTATTAACATCACTGTTAATGATGCAGCACCTACTACTTTAGCCTACACCGGTTCACCGTTTACCTATACCAAGGGCACGGCTATTACGGCTATTGCAGCCCCTACGAATGGTGGTGGAACAGTAGTGAGCTACTCAGTATCGCCAGCATTACCAGCAGGCTTGAGCTTGAACACTGCTACAGGAGCCATTACAGGCACACCAACAGCAGTAACTGCTTCAGCTACGTATACTATTACGGCTACTAATACAGGAGGTAGTACTACAGCGACTATTAACATCACTGTTAATGATGCAGCACCTACTACTTTAGCCTACACCGGTTCACCGTTTACCTATACCAAGGGTACCGCTATCACGGCTATTGCAGCACCTACCAACTCAGGAGGTACTCCAACAAGCTATGCCGTATCACCAGCATTACCAGCAGGCTTGAGCTTGAACACTGCTACAGGAGCCATTACAGGCACACCAACAGCAGTAACTGCTTCAGCTACGTATACTATTACGGCTACTAATACAGGAGGTAGTACTACAGCGACTATTAACATCACTGTTAAAGATATCGCCCCATCGGCGCTTACGTACACCGGTTCACCGTTTACCTATACCAAAGGCACTGCTATCACGGCTATCGCAGCACCAACTAATGGTGGTGGAACAGTAGTGAGCTACTCAGTATCACCAGCCTTACCAGCAGGCTTGAGCTTGAACACTGCTACAGGAGCCATTACAGGAACACCGAGCGCGTTAGCTACATCAGCTTCATACACGATTACGGCTACTAATACAGGAGGTAGTACTACAGCAACTATTAACATCACTGTTAATGACATTGCACCTACTACTTTAGCCTACACAGGTTCACCGTTTACCTATACCAAAGGCACGGCTATCACGGCTATCGCAGCACCAACTAATGGTGGTGGAGCAGTAGTGAGCTACTCAGTATCACCAGCATTACCAGCAGGCTTGAGCTTGAACACCGCTACAGGAGCCATTACAGGCACACCGACAGCAGTAAGTGCATCAGCTACTTATTCGATTACGGCTACGAACACAGGAGGAAGTACGACAGCTACAATAAGTATTGCTGTAAATGACATTGCACTTGATTTAGCAGGTTTGAGTTCATCGACACCTTCATCAGCTGCATATTCATTAAGAAAGTTAAGCAGTACCTATAATGGACCATTAGTTCGTATAACAGTAGGGACAAATTATTATGATGTTTATCCAGATAACACAGCAAGTAAATCTTTCTCAACCTCTTCGCCTATATCAGCTGCTTATTCTACATTTAATTCTACGTCTACGGGTATAAATGGTGGTAATACTTTAAGCTCGATTATATCAGGTTCTATTAGTGCAACTGTTGCTATTTGGTATGATCAAAGTGGAAATAGCAGAGATATTTCCCAAGCAACTACATCAAATCAGCCTAGTATTATAACCAATGGTAGTTTGATTACAAGAGCAGGTAAGCCTGTTGTTTATTTGCCTGCTACTGTTGTGACCTACCTTCAAAATACAAGTGCTTCAATAGGTTTACCAGCTAGTATTATTAATGTTGCAGGACTTGATAATTTAACTACTAGTAACCTGGGTATGTCTCATATGGGCTCAGGAAATGGTATCGGCTTTAGAATTGGAGTTGGAGGAAATCTAATTGCGTCAAAGAGAAATGTTGCTAATTTGACATCTAACTCTTTTGTTACGGCAAATAGTCTTAATATAGTATCCTTAACACAAGAGGCCTCTGGGGTTAATTCTAATTTAACAAGATTATTTTTAAATGGTAGTCAGTCTACCATAGATTCAGGAGAAACTTCAGCTATAGAAAATCCCTCAGGAAGGTTTACAATTGGTGCATTTGATAATAATGGTTCTTTACAAACATTTGCTAGTGAAGGTTTCATTAGTGAATCTATTGTTTTCTCTCAGATTTTATCAACAGTTGACAAACAGACTTTAGAAGGTAATCAGGGTGTCTTTTATTCATTGTCACCTTCAAATTTAGTTTACACAGGTTCACCGTTCACGTACACAAGAAACACTGCGATCACTCCGGTTGCAGCGCCTAGCAGTACAGGTGGTACTCCAACAAGCTACGCAGTATCACCAGCATTACCAGCAGGCTTGAGCTTGAACACTGCTACAGGAGCCATTACAGGCACACCGACGGCAGTAAGTGCATCAGCTACTTACTCGATTACGGCTACTAATGGATTTGGTAGCACATCTGCAAGCATTAACATCACTGTGAATGATGTTGCGCCATCTACTTTAGTGTACACAGGTTCACCGTTCACCTATACCAAAGGAACTGCGATCGCTCCGATTGCAGCACCAACTAATGGTGGTGGAGCAGTAGTGAGCTACTCAGTATCACCAGCCTTACCAGCAGGCTTGAGCTTGAACACCGCTACAGGAGCCATTACAGGAACACCGAGCGCGTTAGCTACATCAGCTTCATACACGATTACGGCTACTAATACAGGAGGTAGTACTACAGCAACTATTAACATCACTGTGAATGATGCAGCACCTACTACTTTAGCCTACACCGGTTCACCGTTTACCTATACCAAAGGCACTGCTATCACGGCTATCGCAGCACCAACTAACTCAGGAGGTACTCCAACAAGCTACTCAGTATCGCCAGCATTACCAGCAGGCTTGAGCTTGAATACTGCTACAGGAGCCATTACAGGCACACCGACAGCAGTAACTGCTTCAGCTACGTATACCATTACGGCTACTAATACAGGAGGTAGTACTACAGCGACTATTAACATCACTGTTAAAGATATCGCCCCATCGGCGCTTACGTACACCGGTTCACCGTTTACCTATACCAAAGGAACTGCGATCGCTCCGATTGCAGCACCAACTAATGGTGGTGGAGCAGTAGTGAGCTACTCAGTATCACCAGCCTTACCAGCAGGCTTGAGCTTGAACACCGCTACAGGAGCCATTACAGGCACACCGACAGCAGTAAGTGCATCAGCTACTTATTCGATTACGGCTACTAATACAGGAGGTAGTACTACAGCAACTATTAACATCACTGTGAATGATGTTGCGCCATCTACTTTAGTGTACACAGGTTCACCGTTTACCTATACCAAAGGCACGGCTATCACGGCTATCGCAGCACCAACTAATGGTGGTGGAGCAGTAGTGAGCTACTCAGTATCACCAGCCTTACCAGCAGGCTTGAGCTTGAACACCGCTACAGGAGCCATTACAGGAACACCGAGCGCGTTAGCTACATCAGCTTCATACACGATTACGGCTACCAACACAGGTGGAAGCACAACAGCCAGCATTAACATCACTGTTAATGATGTTGCGCCATCTACTTTAGTGTACACAGGTTCACCGTTTACCTATACCAAAGGTACCGCTATTACGGCTATTGCAGCCCCTACGAATGGTGGTGGAACAGTAGTGAGCTACTCAGTATCGCCAGCATTACCAGCAGGCTTGAGCTTGAACACTGCTACAGGAGCCATTACAGGCACACCAACAGCAGTAACTGCTTCAGCTACGTATACTATTACGGCTACTAATACAGGAGGTAGTACTACAGCGACTATTAACATCACTGTTAATGATGCAGCACCTACTACTTTAGCCTACACCGGTTCACCGTTTACCTATACCAAGGGTACCGCTATCACGGCTATTGCAGCACCTACCAACTCAGGAGGTACTCCAACAAGCTATGCCGTATCACCAGCATTACCAGCAGGCTTGAGCTTGAACACCGCTACAGGAGCCATTACAGGCACACCAACAGCAGTAACTGCTTCAGCTACGTATACTATTACGGCTACTAATACAGGAGGTAGTACTACAGCGACTATTAACATCACTGTTAATGATGCAGCACCTACTACTTTAGTGTACACCGGTTCACCGTTTACCTATACCAAGGGTACCGCTATCACGGCTATCGCAGCACCTACCAACTCAGGAGGTACTCCAACAAGCTACTCAGTATCACCAGCATTACCAGCAGGCTTGAGCTTGAATACTGCTACAGGAGCCATTACAGGCACACCAACAGCAGTAACTGCTTCAGCTACGTATACTATTACGGCTACTAATACAGGAGGTAGTACTACAGCGACTATTAACATCACTGTTAATGATGCAGCACCTACTACTTTAGCCTACACCGGTTCACCGTTTACCTATACCAAGGGTACCGCTATCACGGCTATCGCAGCACCTACCAACTCAGGAGGTACTCCAACAAGCTACTCAGTATCACCAGCCTTACCAGCAGGCTTGAGCTTGAACACCGCTACAGGAGCCATTACAGGAACACCGAGCGCGTTAGCTACATCAGCTTCATACACGATTACGGCTACCAACACAGGTGGAAGCACAACAGCCAGCATTAACATCACTGTTAATGATGTTGCGCCATCTACTTTAGTGTACACAGGTTCACCGTTCACCTATACCAAAGGCACGGCTATTACGGCTATTGCAGCACCAACTAACTCAGGAGGTACTCCAACAAGCTACTCAGTATCGCCAGCATTACCAGCAGGCTTGAGCTTGAACACTGCTACAGGAGCCATTACAGGCACACCAACAGCAGTAACTGCTTCAGCTACGTATACTATTACGGCTACTAATACAGGAGGTAGTACTACAGCGACTATTAACATCACTGTTAATGATGCAGCACCTACTACTTTAGTGTACACAGGTTCACCGTTTACCTATACCAAAGGCACGGCTATTACGGCTATTGCAGCACCTACCAACTCAGGAGGTACTCCAACAAGCTACTCAGTATCGCCAGCATTACTAGCAGGCTTGAGCTTGAACACTGCTACAGGAGCCATTACAGGCACACCAACAGCAGTAACTGCTTCAGCTACGTATACTATTACGGCTACTAATACAGGAGGTAGTACTACAGCGACTATTAACATCACTGTTAATGATGCAGCACCTACTACTTTAGCCTACACCGGTTCACCGTTTACCTATACCAAGGGCACGGCTATTACGGCTATTGCAGCCCCTACGAATGGTGGTGGAACAGTAGTGAGCTACTCAGTATCGCCAGCATTACCAGCAGGCTTGAGCTTGAACACTGCTACAGGAGCCATTACAGGCACACCAACAGCAGTAACTGCTTCAGCTACGTATACCATTACGGCTACTAATACAGGAGGTAGTACTACAGCGACTATTAACATCACTGTTAATGATGCAGCACCTACTACTTTAGCCTACACCGGTTCACCGTTTACCTATACCAAGGGTACCGCTATCACGGCTATTGCAGCCCCTACGAATGGTGGTGGAACAGTAGTGAGCTACTCAGTATCGCCAGCATTACCAGCAGGCTTGAGCTTGAACACTGCTACAGGAGCCATTACAGGCACACCAACAGCAGTAACTGCTTCAGCTACGTATACTATTACGGCTACTAATACAGGAGGTAGTACTACAGCGACTATTAACATCACTGTTAATGATGCAGCACCTACTACTTTAGTGTACACCGGTTCACCGTTTACCTATACCAAAGGAACTGCGATCGCTCCGATTGCAGCACCAACTAATGGTGGTGGAACAGTAGTGAGCTATGCAGTATCACCAGCATTACCAGCAGGCTTGAGCTTGAATACTGCTACAGGAGCCATTACAGGCACACCAACTGCAGTAACCGCATCGGCTACGTATACTATTACGGCTACTAATACAGGAGGTAGTACTACAGCGACTATTAACATCACTGTTAATGATGCAGCACCTACTACTTTAGTGTACACCGGTTCACCGTTTACCTATACCAAAGGAACTGCGATCGCTCCGATTGCAGCACCAACTAATGGTGGTGGAACAGTAGTGAGCTACTCAGTATCACCAGCCTTACCAGCAGGCTTGAGCTTGAACACCGCTACAGGAGCCATTACAGGCACACCAACAGCAGTAACTGCTTCAGCTACGTATACTATTACGGCTACTAATACAGGAGGTAGTACTACAGCGACTATTAACATCACTGTTAATGATGCAGCACCTACTACTTTAGTGTACACCGGTTCACCGTTTACCTATACCAAGGGTACCGCTATCACGGCTATCGCAGCACCTACCAACTCAGGAGGTACTCCAACAAGCTACTCAGTATCACCAGCATTACCAGCAGGCTTGAGCTTGAATACTGCTACAGGAGCCATTACAGGCACACCAACAGCAGTAACTGCTTCAGCTACGTATACTATTACGGCTACTAATACAGGAGGCAGCACCACGACTACTTTAAGTATCACTGTGAATGATGCAGCACCTACTACTTTAGCCTACACCGGTTCACCGTTTACCTATACCAAGGGTACCGCTATCACGGCTATCGCAGCACCTACCAACTCAGGAGGTACTCCAACAAGCTACTCAGTATCACCAGCCTTACCAGCAGGCTTGAGCTTGAACACCGCTACAGGAGCCATTACAGGAACACCGAGCGCGTTAGCTACATCAGCTTCATACACGATTACGGCTACCAACACAGGTGGAAGCACAACAGCCAGCATTAACATCACTGTTAATGATGTTGCGCCATCTACTTTAGTGTACACAGGTTCACCGTTCACCTATACCAAAGGCACGGCTATTACGGCTATTGCAGCACCAACTAACTCAGGAGGTACTCCAACAAGCTACTCAGTATCGCCAGCATTACCAGCAGGCTTGAGCTTGAACACTGCTACAGGAGCCATTACAGGCACACCAACAGCAGTAACTGCTTCAGCTACGTATACTATTACGGCTACTAATACAGGAGGTAGTACTACAGCGACTATTAACATCACTGTTAATGATGCAGCACCTACTACTTTAGTGTACACAGGTTCACCGTTTACCTATACCAAAGGCACGGCTATTACGGCTATTGCAGCACCTACCAACTCAGGAGGTACTCCAACAAGCTACTCAGTATCGCCAGCATTACCAGCAGGCTTGAGCTTGAACACTGCTACAGGAGCCATTACAGGCACACCAACAGCAGTAACTGCTTCAGCTACGTATACTATTACGGCTACTAATACAGGAGGTAGTACTACAGCGACTATTAACATCACTGTTAATGATGCAGCACCTACTACTTTAGCCTACACCGGTTCACCGTTTACCTATACCAAGGGCACGGCTATTACGGCTATTGCAGCCCCTACGAATGGTGGTGGAACAGTAGTGAGCTACTCAGTATCGCCAGCATTACCAGCAGGCTTGAGCTTGAACACTGCTACAGGAGCCATTACAGGCACACCAACAGCAGTAACTGCTTCAGCTACGTATACCATTACGGCTACTAATACAGGAGGTAGTACTACAGCGACTATTAACATCACTGTTAATGATGCAGCACCTACTACTTTAGCCTACACCGGTTCACCGTTTACCTATACCAAGGGTACCGCTATCACGGCTATTGCAGCCCCTACGAATGGTGGTGGAACAGTAGTGAGCTACTCAGTATCGCCAGCATTACCAGCAGGCTTGAGCTTGAACACTGCTACAGGAGCCATTACAGGCACACCAACAGCAGTAACCGCATCAGCTTCATACACGATTACGGCTACCAACACAGGTGGAAGCACAACAGCCAGCATTAACATCACTGTTAATGATGCAGCACCTACTACTTTAGCCTACACCGGTTCACCGTTTACCTATACCAAGGGCACGGCTATTACGGCTATTGCAGCCCCTACGAATGGTGGTGGAACAGTAGTGAGCTACTCAGTATCGCCAGCATTACCAGCAGGCTTGAGCTTGAACACCGCTACAGGAGCCATTACAGGAACACCAACTGCAGTAACCGCATCAGCTTCATACACGATTACGGCTACCAACACAGGTGGAAGCACAACAGCCAGCATTAACATCACTGTTAATGATGCAGCACCTACTACTTTAGCCTACACCGGTTCACCGTTTACCTATACCAAGGGCACGGCTATTACGGCTATTGCAGCCCCTACGAATGGTGGTGGAACAGTAGTGAGCTACTCAGTATCGCCAGCATTACCAGCAGGCTTGAGCTTGAACACTGCTACAGGAGCCATTACAGGCACACCAACAGCAGTAACTGCTTCAGCTACGTATACTATTACGGCTACTAATACAGGAGGTAGTACTACAGCGACTATTAACATCACTGTTAATGATGCAGCACCTACTACTTTAGCCTACACCGGTTCACCGTTTACCTATACCAAGGGTACCGCTATCACGGCTATTGCAGCCCCTACGAATGGTGGTGGAACAGTAGTGAGCTACTCAGTATCGCCAGCATTACCAGCAGGCTTGAGCTTGAACACCGCTACAGGAGCCATTACAGGAACACCAACTGCAGTAACCGCATCGGCTACGTATACTATTACGGCTACTAATACAGGAGGTAGTACTACAGCGACTATTAACATCACTGTTAATGATGCAGCACCTACTACTTTAGTGTACACCGGTTCACCGTTTACCTATACCAAGGGCACGGCTATTACGGCTATTGCAGCCCCTACGAATGGTGGTGGAACAGTAGTGAGCTACTCAGTATCGCCAGCATTACCAGCAGGCTTGAGCTTGAACACCGCTACAGGAGCCATTACAGGAACACCAACTGCAGTAACCGCATCAGCTTCATACACGATTACGGCTACCAACACAGGTGGAAGCACAACAGCCAGCATTAACATCACTGTTAATGATGCAGCACCTACTACTTTAGCCTACACCGGTTCACCGTTTACCTATACCAAAGGAACTGCGATCGCTCCGATTGCAGCACCAACTAATGGTGGTGGAACAGTAGTGAGCTACTCAGTATCACCAGCCTTACCAGCAGGCTTGAGCTTGAACACCGCTACAGGAGCCATTACAGGCACACCAACAGCAGTAACTGCTTCAGCTACGTATACTATTACGGCTACTAATACAGGAGGTAGTACTACAGCGACTATTAACATCACTGTTAATGATGCAGCACCTACTACTTTAGTGTACACCGGTTCACCGTTTACCTATACCAAAGGCACGGCTATCACGGCTATCGCAGCACCTACCAACTCAGGAGGTACTCCAACAAGCTACTCAGTATCACCAGCATTACCAGCAGGCTTGAGCTTGAATACTGCTACAGGAGCCATTACAGGCACACCAACTGCAGTAACCGCATCGGCTACGTATACTATTACGGCTACTAATACAGGAGGTAGTACTACAGCGACTATTAACATCACTGTTAATGATGCAGCACCTACTACTTTAGTGTACACCGGTTCACCGTTTACCTATACCAAAGGCACGGCTATCACGGCTATCGCAGCACCAACTAATGGTGGTGGAGCAGTAGTGAGCTACTCAGTATCACCAGCATTACCAGCAGGCTTGAGCTTGAATACTGCTACAGGAGCCATTACAGGCACACCAACTGCAGTAACCGCATCGGCTACGTATACCATTACGGCTACTAATACAGGAGGCAGCACCACGACTACTTTAAGTATCACTGTGAATGATGCAGCACCTACTACTTTAGCCTACACAGGTTCACCGTTTACCTATACCAAAGGCACGGCTATCACGGCTATCGCAGCACCAACTAATGGTGGTGGAGCAGTAGTGAGCTACTCAGTATCACCAGCATTACCAGCAGGCTTGAGCTTGAACACTGCTACAGGAGCCATTACAGGCACACCAACAGCAGTAACTGCTTCAGCTACGTATACCATTACGGCTACTAATACAGGAGGTAGTACTACAGCGACTATTAACATCACTGTTAATGACATTGCACCTACTACTTTAGCCTACACCGGTTCACCGTTCACCTATACCAAAGGAACTGCGATCGCTCCGATTGCAGCACCAACTAATGGTGGTGGAACAGTAGTTAGCTATGCCGTATCACCAGCATTACCAGCAGGCTTGAGCTTGAACACTGCTACAGGAGCCATTACAGGCACACCAACTGCAGTAACCGCATCGGCTACGTATACCATTACGGCTACTAATACAGGAGGCAGCACCACGACTACTTTAAGTATCACTGTGAATGATGCAGCACCTACTACTTTAGCCTACACAGGTTCACCGTTTACCTATACCAAAGGCACGGCTATCACGGCTATCGCAGCACCAACTAATGGTGGTGGAGCAGTAGTGAGCTACTCAGTATCGCCAGCATTACCAGCAGGCTTGAGCTTGAACACCGCTACAGGAGCCATTACAGGAACACCAACTGCAGTAACCGCATCGGCTACGTATACTATTACGGCTACTAATACAGGAGGTAGTACTACAGCGACTATTAACATCACTGTTAAAGATATCGCCCCATCGGCGCTTACGTACACCGGTTCACCGTTTACCTATACCAAAGGCACGGCTATTACGGCTATTGCAGCCCCTACGAATGGTGGTGGAACAGTAGTTAGCTATGCAGTATCGCCAGCATTACCAGCAGGCTTGAGCTTGAACACTGCTACAGGAGCCATTACAGGCACACCAACAGCAGTAACTGCTTCAGCTACGTATACTATTACGGCTACTAATACAGGAGGTAGTACTACAGCGACTATTAACATCACTGTTAATGATGCAGCACCTACTACTTTAGCCTACACCGGTTCACCGTTTACCTATACCAAGGGTACCGCTATCACGGCTATTGCAGCACCTACCAACTCAGGAGGTACTCCAACAAGCTACTCAGTATCGCCAGCATTACCAGCAGGCTTGAGCTTGAACACCGCTACAGGAGCCATTACAGGAACACCAACTGCAGTAACCGCATCAGCTTCATACACGATTACGGCTACCAACACAGGTGGAAGCACAACAGCCAGCATTAACATCACTGTTAATGATGCAGCACCTACTACTTTAGCCTACACCGGTTCACCGTTTACCTATACCAAGGGCACGGCTATTACGGCTATTGCAGCCCCTACGAATGGTGGTGGAACAGTAGTGAGCTACTCAGTATCGCCAGCATTACCAGCAGGCTTGAGCTTGAACACCGCTACAGGAGCCATTACAGGAACACCAACTGCAGTAACCGCATCAGCTTCATACACGATTACGGCTACCAACACAGGTGGAAGCACAACAGCCAGCATTAACATCACTGTTAATGATGCAGCACCTACTACTTTAGCCTACACCGGTTCACCGTTTACCTATACCAAGGGCACGGCTATTACGGCTATTGCAGCCCCTACGAATGGTGGTGGAACAGTAGTGAGCTACTCAGTATCGCCAGCATTACCAGCAGGCTTGAGCTTGAACACTGCTACAGGAGCCATTACAGGCACACCAACAGCAGTAACTGCTTCAGCTACGTATACTATTACGGCTACTAATACAGGAGGTAGTACTACAGCGACTATTAACATCACTGTTAATGATGCAGCACCTACTACTTTAGCCTACACCGGTTCACCGTTTACCTATACCAAGGGTACCGCTATCACGGCTATTGCAGCCCCTACGAATGGTGGTGGAACAGTAGTGAGCTACTCAGTATCGCCAGCATTACCAGCAGGCTTGAGCTTGAACACTGCTACAGGAGCCATTACAGGCACACCAACAGCAGTAACTGCTTCAGCTACGTATACTATTACGGCTACTAATACAGGAGGTAGTACTACAGCGACTATTAACATCACTGTTAATGATGCAGCACCTACTACTTTAGTGTACACCGGTTCACCGTTTACCTATACCAAAGGAACTGCGATCGCTCCGATTGCAGCACCAACTAATGGTGGTGGAACAGTAGTGAGCTATGCAGTATCACCAGCATTACCAGCAGGCTTGAGCTTGAATACTGCTACAGGAGCCATTACAGGCACACCAACTGCAGTAACCGCATCGGCTACGTATACTATTACGGCTACTAATACAGGAGGTAGTACTACAGCGACTATTAACATCACTGTTAATGATGCAGCACCTACTACTTTAGTGTACACCGGTTCACCGTTTACCTATACCAAAGGAACTGCGATCGCTCCGATTGCAGCACCAACTAATGGTGGTGGAACAGTAGTGAGCTACTCAGTATCACCAGCCTTACCAGCAGGCTTGAGCTTGAACACCGCTACAGGAGCCATTACAGGCACACCAACAGCAGTAACTGCTTCAGCTACGTATACTATTACGGCTACTAATACAGGAGGTAGTACTACAGCGACTATTAACATCACTGTTAATGATGCAGCACCTACTACTTTAGTGTACACCGGTTCACCGTTTACCTATACCAAAGGCACGGCTATCACGGCTATCGCAGCACCTACCAACTCAGGAGGTACTCCAACAAGCTACTCAGTATCACCAGCATTACCAGCAGGCTTGAGCTTGAATACTGCTACAGGAGCCATTACAGGCACACCAACTGCAGTAACCGCATCGGCTACGTATACTATTACGGCTACTAATACAGGAGGTAGTACTACAGCGACTATTAACATCACTGTTAATGATGCAGCACCTACTACTTTAGTGTACACCGGTTCACCGTTTACCTATACCAAAGGCACTGCTATCACGGCTATCGCAGCACCAACTAACTCAGGAGGTACTCCAACAAGCTACTCAGTATCGCCAGCATTACCAGCAGGCTTGAGCTTGAATACTGCTACAGGAGCCATTACAGGCACACCGACAGCAGTAACTGCTTCAGCTACGTATACTATTACGGCTACTAATACAGGAGGTAGTACTACAGCAAGCATTAACATCACCGTTAATAGAGCTAACTCAACTATTACCGCAACAGGCGTAACTGTATTTACTTATACAGGTAACCCTCAAGGACCATCAACGTCTACAGTAACAGGTTCTACAGGGGCAGTGACTTATGTGTATAGTGGAACAGGTACAACCTCTTATGGACCAAGTACTATAGCACCAATAAACGCTGGTACATATGAGGTAGTAGCTACGGTGGCTGCTGATGCTGATTATGAAGGAGCTATTTCACCAACATTGGCCTTTACGATTGGTAAAGCCAATACTACTGTTGCTTTTACAGGAACAAGTTTTACTTATACTGGTTCAATACAAGCTCCTACGGCTACAATAACAGGTTCAACAGGAACAGTAACCTACACTTATACGGGTACAGGAGCAACCTCTTATGGACCAAGTACTACAGCACCAACAAATATTGGTACATATGAGGTAGTAGTTACGGTTGCCTCCGATGTTAATTATAATGGAGTGAGTTCAACAGCTTTTGCTTTTGTAGTTATTAATTCTACACCAGCTCCGTCGGCGCTTACATACACAGGTTCACCGTTTACCTATACCAAAGGTACAGCGATTACCCCTATTGCAGCCCCTACGAATGTAGGAGGTACTCCAACAAGTTATTCAGTATCACCAGCTTTACCAGCAGGCTTGAGCTTGAACACTGCTACAGGAGCCATTACAGGCACACCAACAGCAGTAACTGCTTCAGCTACGTATACTATTACGGCTACTAATACAGGAGGTAGTACCACGGCTACTTTAAGTATCACAGTGAATGATATCGCGCCATCAGCCTTGACTTATATTGGTTCACCGTTTACCTATACCAAAGGTACAGCGATTACCCCTATTGCAGCCCCTACGAATGTAGGAGGTACTCCAACAAGTTATTCAGTAAGTCCAGCATTACCAACAGGCTTGAGCTTGAACACCGCTACGGGAGCCATTACAGGTACACCGACAGAGGAGGTTATTGCTACCGTTTATGTAGTAACGGCTACGAATACAGGGGGTAATGCAATATCTAATATTAAGATAACTGTAATATCGGATATAGACGGAGATGGTGTTAGCGATACCAAAGATAATTGTCCTCTGATAGCTAATCCAAATCAAGAGGATATTGATGGAGATGGAAAAGGAGATGTTTGTGATTTAGTTGAGATAAATCCATCTCAGGTATTTACTCCAAATGGTGATGGAATTAATGACGAATGGGTAATTATAAATATTCAAAACTATCCAAATTCAATAGTATATGTGTTTGACAGTAACGGTAAAAAAGTATTTGAGCAAGTGAATTATAAAAATGATTGGAAAGCTCAACTTAGTGTAGGCTCTTACTATTACCAAATCGATTTAGATGGAGACAATGTA
Organism: Flavobacterium keumense; assembly: GCF_029866485.1. Taxonomy (NCBI): domain Bacteria; kingdom Pseudomonadati; phylum Bacteroidota; class Flavobacteriia; order Flavobacteriales; family Flavobacteriaceae; genus Flavobacterium; species Flavobacterium keumense. The sequence goes on along the minus strand of NZ_CP092332.1, from coordinate 2,192,662 downwards.
ATCGATGAACAAGGATGGTTTTATATAACTAAGTAATAATGAAATTTAACTAAGAAGTAAATGAAAAAAATTAAAGATATTTTGTTGGTAGGAACAAGTTTACTGTTTTGTATTGCCATTTATTCACAGGAGCAAAATATATTCACACGTTATAGGTATCATATGAATATTATTAATCCAGCTTATGTAGGTGTTGATGGGCAAACGTTACTAACCAGTTCATTGCGACGTCAATGGACTGGTGTTCCTAACGGTCCGGAATCTCAATATATTTCTTTTGGGACACCTTTAGCTAATAATTTGGCAATAGGACTTTCTTTAGAAAATAATAAAACATTTATTGAAAAACAAGGTTTTTTTGGACTTGATATATCATATAAATTGCAAATTTCAAGAAATACCGATATGTATTTTGGAATAAAGGCTGTTGCGGATTTTTATGAGGTTAATTTTTCTGGTCTAAATACCTATAATGTATTTGTAGACCCCTCTATTCAATCGATCAGTAGATTTTCACCTAATATTGGAGTAGGTACATTACTTAAAGGAGAAGGTTGGTATGCAACATTTTCAGTTCCAAGAGTTTTTGATTTAGCAAAAGTAAAAGAGAAAGAAGGAGTTGCATTGGTATACACAGATTTACCTCAAATGTACATTGGGGCAGGAATGGATTTTGATATTAGCGATAACTTAATGTTAAAGCCTTCATTGAATTGGAATTATATTCAAAAATCTCCATCTATTTTAAATCTAACAACCATGTTCAGTTTTAATGATAAGTTTGAAATTGGGGCTAATTATAGTACAGATAATAAATATGCTGCATTAACAACTCTTAAGGTAAGTAATAGATTTGTATTTGGTTATGCTTATGAAATGAGTACAATTGCTGCTTTGGCAAGATCGAAAAATACAAACGAAATATTATTACAGTTTAAGTTTTAATAAATTCAGTATACACATGTTGATTAATTTATTCTTGATGTTTTATGAACAAGTACCTTAATTCAACACCTGAATAGTTAGCGTTTGTATTTAAGGCTTAATTAAGAGCAATCAAAGGGTTAAATTATTTTAGTATGAAGTATATATTGTTATTTTTTTTTATTTCTTTTTTTACTCGAGGACAAGTTGTTTTAGATACAATTGCTAAAGAAACTTGTAGTTGTTTGAAAAATAAAAATTTTGATTTAAAAAATAATGTTGATTTATCAAAAATTGAAATGGAGCTGGGTCTTTGTATGATTACAAATATTAACAAGTACAATAGCTCCTTAAACGGTATAAGTCAAATCGATTATTCAAACTCTGACGAATTAACAAAATTAAGTGGTGAAATAGCTGTTAAGATGCTAAATTACTGCCCTGAGTATTTATTTAATTTAGGTAAAAATTCTACTAACATTAAAGAGAACCAAAAGTCTGTTCGTGAGGTACCTACTAATTTATTTGAATGTACAATTATTGAGATAAAGACAAATCAGTTCCTTAGTTTAATTGTCAGAGATAGTAATAATAAACTACATACATTGTTGGTGCTAAGTTACTTTGAAAGTGCTTCTTTATTGTTAGAAAATAAAATAAAGGTAGGTGATAAATTAATGGTTAGCTATTTAGAGCAAGAACTATACGATCCTCTAATTAAAGATTTTAGAATTTTTAAAATAATTGATTTTTTGGAGAAGATATAAGTTTTTGGGATAGTTGCAACACTTCAAATTTTAATTATATGAATGATTTATTACGATTTTTTTTACCGATGTATTTTATCGTTTATTTTGGAATCTCATTTGTAGCTAAAAGTATTATTGTAGCAAGAAAAATAGTATTACCTAAAGACAATAGTGTTTATGGTTTAATTGGACTGTATTTCAAGTTGACAATAATTTTAGTTTTTATTTATGTCTTCCTATTTGATTTTTTCCCAACATGTTATCATAATTTTCCCTGGTTATACAACTTGAAGGTTTGTATTTTAAGTATGTTGCTATTGGACTTTTAGTAGTTGCCCTAATCTGGACAATTATTGCACAAAATCAAATGAAAAATTCTTGGAGAATAGGCATTGATACAGAAACTAAAACAGACCTTATTACATCTGGACTTTTTAAATTTTCTAGAAACCCAATTTTTTTAGGAATTATATTAAGTTTGGTTGGACTTTTTTTAACAACGCCAAATGCATTGACTGTCTTATTTTTGATTTTAGGTTATGTACTCATTCAAATACAAATACAATCATTTAAACGACTTTGAATCCAATATTTAGCCCTCAATAAAACATTTTTATCAACTAAATTGTAATTAAATATGATAGCCACCTGTCTGAAACTGATTAGAAAGACTAGAAACGAAAAGAAGTATTCCCAAAAACTTATGGCAACAGAGTTGCATTTTACACAAAGCTATTACACAAAAGTTGAATGTGGAAAGGCAAAAATCTCTGCGGAGTTATTATTCAGAATATTAGAAGCCTTAGAGTTAGATTATGCCGATTTCGTCAAAAAAGAAAAAAAGCAACGCTTAGAAGATTCTTTAACCCTTAGGAAGTCTATTGCAGCCAATAATCATCATTCAAAAGCAGATAAAGACGTTAGAAGAAGTAAAAGTGCAGCACTTGATAAGAAGATGAATTCTGCCACTTTACGAGCTTAAAATAAGCAAATACCTGATGTGTAAAAGAAAAATAGGCAGTAGTTTCTGTTTAGTATTTCGCTTCGATTTAAACCAAAAATAGCTGCAAATTAGTCGCCCGATAAAAATTATTATTTAGAATAAGTTTTATAAATCAAAGAGCAATGGTGATGAGTCAAATGGGCAAAAAAAACGTTTAGACAACTACTTGAACACCATTTTTTCAATCAAAAAGCCAAAGAAATCTCTAAAGGAACAAAGAGCTCAAAATCGTTGAAAAACACTTTAGTTCCTTTAGTTACCATATAGTGTTTCTAATAGCTTTTATTTTAGCCTTTTTATTAATAAATTCATTAGGTTTTTCTAATGAATTTCTTTTACATCTTCTTTACAGTTTCTTTGCTATTTCTTTAAAAAAATAATACTCGTTTTATTTCGAAATAATACTAAAAAAACTAAACAAAGACTATTAGTTCTATCTAATGGTTTTTTTATGGTTTCTAATTAATGATAATAGTATTTTTTCTTTCGAAATTCTTCTATACTATTGTTTGTGTTTTGTGCTTATTAATTCGCACTAACTTTTTTCTTTTTTTTCTTTTTAATTCATTAAAAATTAACAATTTGGATTTGTTTATATGGAACAACAAGTATTACCTTTGATTTATAAGATTTGGGATCTTTAGGCGGTTTGCAAATTGATGGGGGCATCGATTTAGTATTATCTTACATACAGCAAACCGCTTTTTTTCTTTAAGAGTTGTTGCGCGTTTTAGTATAGATTTTTGTAATGGTTTTGTAATGGAATTCTAATAGATGAAACAAACAATAATTAAAACAAAACAACAGCCTAGTTTACATCATTGTACTGGTAAAAAAGAATTATGTCTTTTTCAATGTCGTGTAAAAAGAAAATGTCTTTAATTCTTTTTAACGAATGATACAATTTTTCACTTCGTGAAAACTGTTTAATACCCATGTAAACATTTCTTTTAAATCCTAATGCTTTGGCTACTTTAGCATCCACTTCAAAGATGTTTTGTTTAAAGAAATGTATCGCTATTTCGTAATTGGTTTTTAATGCTTTTTGAAATTCATATACCTCGTGATTTTTTTTCTGTCGGATAAGTAATGAAATCTATTTTTACAACTGGCATTGCAAAATAGCTTCTTTGGATTCTCAAAGTATTCAATGACCGATTCACATTCGGGATTTTTACATTTTTTTTCTTTTCTGAACATACTTGTTAGTTTAAATATCGTTTGATTTTACTTTTATTCAAATGAATAGTAATACCATTTGCAATCTTCTTAACTGGAAGATAAAATCTAAACAAAATTACATTAAAGTTTGTAACAAAGCAAACTTATTATTATATTTGAAAAAAAATACAATGGAGCCAATAGAAAATTTTGTAAACAATCCTGACTTATCAGAGAATTTATATGATAAACTTAGAGAACGAGTTTTTTTAAAAACAGAGTTAGATGTTATTTATACTGACCTTGTGAATTGGGAACGTTCAGGCTTGTTGTCAATAGGAGGAGATTCTGATAAAGGCGACTGGAAAAAGGTAAATTATACTGAATATATTTGGATTAAGATTATAGTTGAATTAAGAAATTACGGTTTTAATTACGATGAAATTGAATTGATTAAACAAGGATTATTTGAAGAGATAACTATTGGTAAGTTTATGCAATCAGTTACTAAAGACAAAGAAAATTTCATAGAAAAATTGGGAGACGAACCATTTAATAAACTAAATGCTTTTGATTTAAGCCAAATTGATTTAGAGGCAAGTGCTGAAATCACTAATTTGGATACTATTGTTGTAAATGCTATAGCTGCTAATGAAGATTGGTCTCTTTTGTTTATAAAGGATATTCCAGGTGCATGTATTCCTATGTCGGCTGAATCACTTAGAGGATTTCATTTGAAAAATACAACAAATGAGTTGTCGTCATTATTAACACAAACGTATTTAAGTGTTTCATTGAGTAGGATTATTGCTAATTTTCTAAAAAGAGGGAATGATAATTTTGAGTCAAGAACAATTTCAATTTTAACCAAAGAAGAACATGCTGTTTTAAAGCATATTCGTAAAAAGCATAAAAATATAAAATCAATTCAAATTCGCTTTAAAAACGATAGAATAGAAATGTTAGAGGTTACAACAATTAAGAAAGCACAATTAGAAAGTCGGTTATTAGAGCACATTAAAAAAGGGGACTATCAATCGATTAATATTGATACTGTAGATGGAAACATTGTGAATTTTGAGAACACAAAAAAATACAAGTTATAGAATACTGAACAAATCAGATTCATTGACATACTGTAAACTTATCGGATAAGCCGAAAGTGACGCACATTAATTAAAATGTGGTAGTATTTGAGAAATATAAAAAAATAGTAAAAAAAGCAAACCCAGAATTAACTGATGAACAAATTCAAGAAGTAATCAATTTTTTGAGTCTTCTTGCCAAACAAACAGTAAGTAATTCTAAAAGCACTCAGAAAGCATGAAAAAAGCAGTGATTATGTGTCGAGTAAGTAGTGATGAACAAGCTAAAGGATATAGCCTTGATGTTCAGTTTGAACAGCTCACTAGATATTGTGAAAGAAATAATCTTTTAATTGTTAAGCACTATAAAGAAGACCATTCTGCAAAGAATTTTAATAGACCTCAATTTCAAAGTTTTTTAGAATTTGTGAAGAAGAATAAAGGAGCTGTCGATGTATTGTTAATTACATCGTGGGATCGTTTTTCTAGAAACTTGACAGATTCTTTAGTCATGTTACGCACATTAGAAAAGTATGGAGTACAAGTTCAAGCTATTGAACAGCCCATTGATATGAAAATTCCTGAAAATAAAGCAATGCTAGCTATATTTTTAGCCATTCCTGAAATTGATAATGATAGGAGGTCAATTAAGATTAGAGGAGGAATTAGAGGCTCTTTGAAAGCGGGAAGATGGTGTAGGCAAGCTCCTTTTGGTTATAAAAACTCAAGAGACCAACAAAACAAGCCTATTATGATTCCCTCAGATGATGCTCCAGTAGTTCAGTATATTTTTGACCAGATTGCAATTGGTAAATCGCAAGCAGAATTACGAATGGGACTTTATAAAAAAGGAACAAAAATTAGCCGAAGTAATTTTTCTAGGTTGCTACGCAATTCGTTATATATTGGAAAAATTGTAGTTCCCAAAAATGACGAAGAACCCATGTTGATTGTTGATGGAATACACGAAGCTCTTATATCCGAAAAATTATTTTTGGAAGTGCAACAAATGTTAGCGAAATCAAATAAAATTAGAAAGCTACCTGCTTATAAGTCAATGAGAATTGAGCTGCCATTACGAGGAATGATTTCATGTTCTAAATGTGGAGAAAAATTGACAGGTAGCCGTTCAAAGAGTGCTACAGGGAGACATTATTTCTATTATCATTGTAACTATTGTGCTAAAGAACGTTATCCTGTAGATAAAGTAAATGAAACGTTTGAAAGTATTTTAGGAGACTTTACTTTTACTAAAGAATCAAGTGAAATATACAATCTCATGGTGAAAGATTTACTTGATACGGATTCAAAAGATTCAAAGTTAAAACAACTTCATTTGCAAAAAAGTTTAGACGAAGTGTCAGCTAGAATTGAAAAATTACAAGATTTGCTCGTTGATAATAAAATAGACCATCAGCAGTATAGTGACACAATGGCAAGATACTCCAGTCAAAAGTTAAATTTGATGGATGAATTGCAAAATATAAAACAAGTGAACAGTGAGTATTTAAGCTGGCTTAAAAACGGAATAAATGCACTTGACAATCTCAAAGAACACTATGTAAAAGCTTCCATTAGAGATAAACAGCAACTAATAAGTTCGATATTTCCTGAAAAATTTGAATTTGACGGAAATAAATGTCGAACTACTAGAATTAATGATGTTTTAAGATATATCTTGCAGATAGACAATAGTTTAGGAAAAGAAAAAAGTGGACAATTTTCGAAAAAAATCGAGTTGTCCACTCTAGTGGAGTCGCCGGGAATCGAACCCGGGTCCAAACAAGCAACTAAAGAGCTTTCTACAGGCTTATTTCCTGATTGGATTTTCGATGTTTTGCTAGGCCAGAAACAACCACAAAACACTTAGTTTCTTATTTTTCAAGTACCACCCGAAACTTGCCGTACTCTAGGTTTATCTTTACGATTCCCCTGGGTCAAATGCTATAAACCAAAGCCTTTGAGGAGAATCCTGCTTTCCTACCTTGTAGGACGAGGCTAATCTTACTATGATTCGGATTATGCAGCAAGAGCGTAGTTTCCTTCGCCGTTTAAAATGTTTGAAGCCTTTTATTAACGAGAATTACTCCAGTTCTCGACCTGCTTACTTTTCAATTCGACTTGCTGTCAAAACCAGTCGACCCCATACATGATGTATTGAATAGTCAATAATCGTTCAAAAATTGCCTGGCAAAGTTACATCTTTTTTAAAGATAAAAATGAATTGATTTGTGTACTTCAAATCCCAAATCGTAAATCGTATATCGTAAATCGTATATCGTATATCGTATATCGTACCTCGAATTATTCTTCCGTATCGGTTTCAAAAGGATAGTCGCCAAACAAGGGAGCTACTTTTTTTACATTGTATGTACTTTTATTCATCTTGTTAGACAAAGCAATAATTGTTACTTGTTCTTTAGGTAGTGTAATATAGGCTGAAGTATTGCCATGCCACCATCCATTGTGAAAGTAGAAATTTTGACCTGTTTTCCAATTAATCATTCGGATACCCAATCCATAATTTTTTTCACCTTCTTTTTCGTTACTGTAGCCTACATACACTTGTTTAGCCAATTCAGGTTCTAAGAAATCTTTTCGATTTCGTGCGCGGTCAAATTTCAATAAATCCCTGACGGTAGAGTAGATATTTTTATCCCCATAGACTTCGTCTAGGTAATCTTTTCCTATTTCAACGCGATTTGCTTTGTATGAAGGTACAATGCGGTCTTTATCTTTTTCATAATCAAAAACAAAGGTGTTGGTCATACCTAACGGTTTAAAAATCATTTCGGTCATAACTTCTTTATACCTTTTTTTAGTAATTTTTTCGATAATGAGTGCCAGCATTGCATAATTGGTATTACAATAAGCAAAGCGGGTATTAGTTCGAGATTCTAAGCCAATATTTTTAGTTGCTAAAAGTGTTAGAATGTCTTGATTGCTCAATCGGTTGTGTCGGTCCCAAACACCGTCATTTCTATCGGTGAAGTAAGCATAATTACGCAATCCGCTTCGGTGGTTGAGTAACATTCGAACAGTCACATCAGGAAAAGGAAACTCCTTCAATATGGTATTTACTTTTTGGTCTAATTTAAGTCGATTGGCATTGACTAATTTTAAAATTGCGGTGGCAGTCAATACTTTACTCACAGAAGCAATATGTAAAGGAGTGTTAGGGGTAATGGAATCTTTTTTGCTAAAATTAGCCAATCCATCGTATTTTTCAAAAATGATTTGTCCATTTTTGGCAACTAAAAAAGCCCCATTAGCACTTTTTCCAGGCCAGTTTTTATTATAAAAATGAGCAATTTTTTGTCGGGTTGTTTTAATGTATGCCTCGTCAAGAGGAGCCTCATTTACCAAAGGTTTCATCTTAGGTAATACATTTTCAGGTAATTCGGAGTCTTTAACATCGGATTCTTCTTGGTCTTTTCCGCAAGCGTTGAACACGAGAGACAGAACCAGTATTTGTAGTATATTTGCTTTCTTAAAATAGTTCATTTTGGTGTGGTACTTATGTCACAAATATATCGAATCCATTGTTTTTTTAGCGCTTTTTTTCGATTATCAGTAACTTTTTATCCACAATCCAATGTTATTAAAATGGTATTTTATTGGGTGTCAATAACTCTCATTTTTAAACAAAGAGAAAAACAACTATAAAAATGCCTAAAAAAGCAGAATTTTCTTTTCAAAAGAAAGAAGATTAAGAGAAATAGACAGTATGAAATTCGGAATTTTAAAAGAAACAAATACGGTTACTGATAGAAGAGTGGCCTTATCTCCAGATCAATTGGCTTATGTACAGCAAAAATATTCTGAAGCGCAATTTGAAATAGAAAGCGATTCAGAACGCATTTTTTCGGATGAGGAATATCAAAATAAAGGAGTATTGGTAACAAAAACTTGTTCGAGTTGCGATGTATTGATTGGCATAACTCCTATTGCAGCAACCGATTTTAAGGCTAATACTTCTTATTTATTTTTCCTAGAATCGCTAAAAAATCCTTTAAAGTACCAAGCACATCAGCAAGCTGTTGCAAGCAGAAACAGCTATTTGTATGATAGTGCAAATTGGGAAGCAACTAACCCTGGAATTGATTTTGATGAAATCGTTGGAATAGTAGGAGCTTATAATGCGTTTCGTGCTTTTGGAATCAAATTCGAATTATTTAAATTGCCACCTGTGGCTACTTTTTTGGACGTGAGTAGTATAATCACTTATTTGAAACGTCCCGTTTTACCTCCGTTAAAGATTGCTATTATAGCTAATGAACAAATGACCTTAGGCATTAAAACAGTGATGAAGGCATTGAAAATAAAAGAGGTTGGTAAGACCGATTTTCTTACTAAAAATTATGCTCAAGCAGTGTTTAATTGTGTAGTCGAAGAGGACTTAATCCATTTAGATTCGTATACTAAATTAACCGATATTCTCATTACAAATGCTCAATTGAATGATTCTCCGGTGGTATTATCTTCAAGCTGTTTGCAAGTTACAGATTGTAAACTTAAAGTAGTGGTAGATTTGGCTCCTGAGCCTTCAAATCAATTAGCTTGTACAGTGCGTCAATCGAATAATGAAGCACCTTTTTATGGCTATTTACCTATTGAGAATAAAGAAGTTGATTTGTTCCATCCGGCAGCTATTGTGGTTGTAGCAACACCTTATGGAGCTGTTGAGTTGCCTCAAATGGCAAGTGAGCAGTACGGAAAGTTTTTAATTGATGTTGTTTTTCCTGCTTTTTTTAGTTCAGATTCGCAAGAAATACTGACTAAGGCTCGTCTATAGTTGAATGTTAATTGCTTGTTTATCACTATTTTTTATTGTATTATTCCTTTTTTTATCTAGAGATTATGTAGTTTTTATACTTTTTGTTGCTAAGCCAAAATATTAAACTTACATTTGTACTGTATACAAACAAATTCCGGAAAATATGTTTACTTTTTCACAGTATTTAGGCTTTTTACTTTTCTTAACCATTTTGACTATGGGATTCTGGCTAATGTTTTTCTTAGTTGGATTCGTGTCATACTGGGTAGGTGGTGCTTCTTGGGAAGCTTACAAAGAAAAGAAAGCAAAAAAGCAAGAAGAACAATCAGCTTAAATTGATTGTTTTCAACAATAAAAAAGCTCCAAATTGGAGCTTTTTTTATTTCTAGTATTTAATTTAAAGATTATCCTTGGAATTCCATTTCACTACCGTTGTCATTCATTTTCTTAGGCTGTCTTTCTCTTTCGTTTTTCGTTTTGTTGAAACGATAGGTAAATGAAAGGGTAACTTGTCGAATGCGCCATTGCATTTCTGCTCTTGAACTGAGTACCCCAGGTAAGTAAGTTTCCATGATTCGTTTACGACCGTTGAAGACATCATTGACATTAAAAGCAATTGTACCTTTGTCTTTTAATACATCTTTGCTAAAGGCTAAATTAGCACTAAAATTACCTAACACTCTTCCTTGTGCGTTGGACTGACCTCCCATATACATTAAGTTGGTTTGCCAATCAATTTTAGAAGGAAGTGTTATTTTAGAAGTTAAGCGGCTGAACCAAGACGAAGTAATTTTATCAAAATTTTGAGTTACTACTACATTATTAAAATTGGTATAAACAAAATTGCCTCTAGTATCGCTTTGGAAAAAGTTAAAATTAGAATTTAATTTCCACCACTTGTATGGCGAATAATTCAGAGTAAACTCAAATCCGGTTCTAAATTCTGTTGCAACATTGATAGGTGAGGTAATAATGATAGGAGTTCCGTTAACAAAATTCCCCGACTCTCTTCGTGCCATTTGGAATACATCAGTAGTTTTATTGTAATATAATGAGCTACTCAAAGTTAATTTTGTCCATCGTTTGATATACCCAAAATCAATAGCATCAGTCATTGCAGGATTTAAATCTGGGTTCCCAACAAAAATATTGATGTTACTCGATAAATTGCTAAATGGATTTAACATACGTCCTCTTGGTCTTTGAATACGTCTGCTATAGCTAATAGAAGTACTACTTTTATCTGAAAGCTCGTAAGTAAAGAATGCGCTTGGAAAAAAGTTGCCGTATTTTTTAGTATTGTAATCACTCGTAGCTAATTGATTGATTTCTATATTAGAATCTTCGTAACGCATTCCTAATAGTACAGAAAGTTTATTTTGTTTGAATCCGTATTGAGTATATAAGGCGTTTACTTTTTCTTTATACTCTAATACATTAGTAAAGTTAGGGTTGATTATCCCATCATTTTTAACTTGATAGTCAGTGACTAGTTTTGAAAAGTCACCACGATATCCCGCTTCAAATTGACTCCCTTTTCCTAAAGGTAAAACATAATCACTTTGTACTAATACTCTGTTTTGCTTTTGATTATTAATAGTGTTGTCAAGTTTTGTAACACTAGTGTTAGTTCCTGTTTCTGTTACTATAGCAGCTGTGTCATCATTATTAGTTGATATTGAACCATCTATAGTGAATTTATGTCCTTCTTTTTTGAAATTTTTAGTAAAATTCGTAGTATATTCTATATTTTCAGAATCGCTCCCTTCTCTATTGGTACGATTTTTAGTGTAATCATACGTATTTAAAGCGGTATAATATTTTTGGAAAACATAATCAGTGTTGTTTCCATTATTGTTTCTGTAATTAATTGTATTAGTCCAAGTAGTTTTTTTATCGAATGCTAATTCAATACCAAAATTACCATTATATCCTTTCCCAAAACGTTCATTTTCTCTTGGTTCAACAATACTATTTCGGATTGAATTATCCGAATTAAAATAAGTAGTTTCATTAATCATATTTCCAGGATTGCTTCTAAAGCTATACCCTTGCGTACTAAATAAACTTACTTTTTTATTTTTATAATTGATAGTACCACTCAATCCGTTATTGTCAGGCATACCACCGTTAGCAATAAAAGTACCATTAAAACCTTGGTTTTTTCCCTTTTTAAGGACAATGTTTAAAATACCACCACCGCCTTCTGCATCATAACGTGCCGATGGATTGGTGATCACTTCAACCTTATCAATAGCGTCTGCGGGGATAATTCGCAATGCTTCGGTGATGTTTATGGCATTGGATGGTCTTCCATCAATTAAAATTTTCACATTGTCGTTTCCTCTCAGACTAACGTTTCCTTCTACGTCAACTGATACCGATGGAATGTTAGAAAGTACATCACTAACTGTTCCTCCTTTTACCATTAAATCGTTTCCAACATTGAATACTTTTTTATCTAGTTTGATTTCAACGGTTGTTTTTTCAGCACGAACAATAACTTCGTTCAATTGCGCTGCATCTTCGCTTAGGGCAATTGTACCTAGGTTAGTGTTGGAGTCAATTTTTTTTCCTTTGATTTCAGTTGATTTAAAGGAAATAAATTCAACGGTAATATCGTAGGTTCCAGGGGTTACCTCGGCAGAAAATTCTCCTTTGTTATTAGTAATTCCTCCAGAAATTGCTTTGATATTGTTAGGTAATCTCAGTGTTATCGTTGCATATTCAAGAGGTTGCTTGCTTGTTTTTTCAATAACTTTTCCTGTTACTTTTAATTTTGCTATAGGGGCTTGTTGCCCAAAAAATGTTAAGCTGTTCAAAAACAGTGTGATTAATGCAATTGCATTTATTTTTTTCATTAATAGTGATTTTAATTACTTCATTTAGACTTGTAAACATCTAAAAGGTTACATCTCATAAATCATAAAAAAAAGTTAATATTACTTTTTTAGATAAATTGAGCCACCTCTTCAGGTATTCTTCCAATGATGGCTTTATCGCCTTTAATTACTATAGGTCTTTCGATTAGTATGGGATGTTCTGCCATGGCTTGAATGATAGCATCATCAGTTAGGGTTTTATTTTTATAGTTTTCTATCCAAATACTTTCTTTTGTTCTAACCAATTGAATGGGTTTGAAGTTCAGCTTTTGCAGTACCTCTTTGATTTCTTTCTCTGACGGAGGATTTTCAAGATATTTGATGATTGTTACCTCTGTTTCTTTTTCAGTAACAAATGCTAAACAATTTCTTGACTTTCCACAACGTGGGTTATGGTATATTTGTATCATCGGTTTTAAATTTTTCGCGAAGTAAAGAAAATTGCAATTAAAAACGTATTTTAGAGCTGTGAAACTTTCAATTACACGATGTTTATAGAACAAGGAATACGGTCAGAAAACAAATTTTGGAAATACCTCTTTGGTTCGGTCTTGCTTTTTGGCGCTTCGCTAATTGGACAGCTTCCTTTATTGATGGGGATTTTGTACGAAACCTTGGTACACAAGAAAAAATACCCCGATTCGAATGCAGCAATGATGCATTTTTTAGAACCCAATTTTACTTTGTTTTTGTTGCTTTTTTCATTTGTGTTTGTATTTGGCGGAATCTATTTTGTACTTCGCAACCTACACCATCAATCGCTACTATCTATTATCACTTCTAGAGCAAGTATCGACTGGAAAAGAGTGGGTTTTTCTTTTTCAATTTGGGCAGCTTTTACAATAGGAAGTACCACCGTCTTTTACGTTTTACATCCAGAAGATTTTGTCCTTCAATTTCAGGGGGTTCCTTTTTTAATATTATTCGCAATAGGATTGGTGTTGTTTCCTTTTCAAATAGGGAGTGAAGAATTGATTTTTAGAGGGTATTTGATGCAAGGTTTTGGCAATTTAGCACACAATAAATGGTTTCCCTTATTGATGACTTCTTTGATTTTTGGCTTGCTCCACATCGCTAATCCCGAAGTGGATAAAATGGGCTACAGCATTTTAATTTATTATATAGGTACAGGTTTGTTTCTTGGAATTTGTACTTTAATGGATGAAGGAATGGAGCTGGCTTTGGGATTTCATTTTGCCAATAATTTTATTGGAGCGGTACTGGTCACTTCCGATTGGTCGGCTTTTCAAACGTATGCTATTTTGAAAGACGTTTCTAATCCAAGCAGTCTGATAGATGTGCTGTTGCCTGTTGTTGTAATTTTTCCTATCTTGCTTGTGCTTTTTGCTCGGAAGTACCAATGGACAAATTGGAAAGAACAACTTATAGGAAAAATTAATAAAGTCAATCACAACTAAATTTATATAGGATGAATAATGTAACGTATCAAAATGTTCACAATAGGTTTAAATTAAACGGTTTTAGTTTTACTAAAGAGGATTTATTGCGAGTGGCGTATTCTTTTATAAAAGAAGGGTCGTATTATGAAAAACCGTTAGGAATATTTATCTTGGATTGGTTTGATCCAAAACCCTATTTAGAAATTAATACGTCAGGTTCTACAGGAGCTCCAAAAATCATTCGTGTTGACAAACAAGCGATGGTCAATTCGGCCTTAGCAACAGGTGACTTTTTCGATTTACAACCAGGGCAAAAAGTATTACATTGTTTACCAACAGACTATGTAGCGGGGAAAATGATGTTTGTAAGAGCCTTTATCTTGGGTCTAGATATGGAATTTGTGGCACCAAGTTCACATCCATTAGAAGGAGTGAAGGGAACGTTTGATTTTTGTGGTATGGTGCCTTTGCAGGCTAAAAACTCATTGAAAGACTTACACCGAATTAAAAAGTTAATCATTGGTGGTGCCAAAGTCAATAAGTCGTTAGAAAAGGAGTTAATTACAATTCCGTCTCAAATTTATGAAACCTACGGAATGACCGAAACTATTACGCATATTGCTGCCAAGCGAGTAGGAGAGGCGGCATTTACGGTGTTGCCTAATGTAATAATAACAACAGACGACAGACATTGTTTGGTCATTGATGCCCATAAAATTAGTGGTGAGAAAATCGTGACTAATGATTTGGTCGAATTAGTATCAGCTACTCAGTTTGTTTGGAAAGGACGTTTTGATAATGTGATTAATAGCGGTGGTATTAAATTAATTCCGGAGCAAATCGAAGAAAAACTGGCGACTTTAATTCCAAGACATTTCTTTGTGTACGGACAAGCCGATGAACTTTTAGGAGAGAAATTAGTGTTGTATGTGGAGGGCGAACCTATGACAGTAGAAGAATCTGTTTTTGAGGTTTTAGACAAATACGAAAGACCGAAAGAAATTCTTTTTATCCCAGAGTTTAAACAAACGGCTACGGGTAAAATAATGAGAGATCAAAGTGTGGGACGATAGATTTTAATCACTTCTAATTAAGGCGCAATGTCGGGAGACTTTGCATGGGTTTAGCTATGTAGAAATTAACTTCCTTTTTTAGAGTTTATTAAATTGATAATTGAATCGTAAGCCTAACGCATTCTCGGCATGACCGTGAGCTAAGTACTGGGACAAATAGAGCGTTAAATTCATTTTATAGTTTAGTACGTTAAAATGTTTTCCAATAAAAAGATTGGAACAAAGTCCAAAACGTTGCGGCCCTGCAAATTCTGATACAAATCCTAATCCGATTCCTTTGTTAGCATCCGAAATGGCGTAGCCAACACCGGTTTCTATTCCTAAAAACCAATTGGATTGGAGCTTAAATTGTACATTAGGTTTTAAACTAAGAATGATAAAATTGCGATATCGTGCTTGTTCGGCTAAAGTACTATCAGGAACAATAGTTAGGTTATTTATTTTAGTAAATCGATATTCATAGTCTGCCCGAATTCCAATAGTTGTTTTTTCGGTAATAGGTTTCATGATTCTAAAATTAGCTCCCACTGCAAGTCGGTGCGAACGGTACATCATAATATGAACAGGAATGGAAACCTGTACTCCTGATTCAAAATAAAAAGTATCATTTTCTTGTGCTCTACAAATTGAACTTAAGCATAGATGTGTAATTAAGAGTAGTATTCCAAACTGTTTCATAGTATTTTAATTACTACATTAATGAACAGGTTGATGGAAATGGGAGATTAAATATACTATTTTTAAGTCGATAAAAAAAGTTAAACTTGGATCAGCCCTAGATTAAAGGAGTTTTCGATAAGTGTATAGTTTGTTTTCACGAATCTACACTATTGAGATTGTATTATTTTAATTTTATTTGGTTTTGTATTTTTAAATTCATCCATCTCAATACTAAAAAGGTTGGGCGAAGGATATTTAGAATAATAATTTTCTATATAACCTCCCAGAATATACAATTTATCATCAAGTAAAAACATTTTAGAGGCTTTCAAGGGTAAATTGATTAGGTATTCTTTTAGCTCTTTTGAGTAAATATTGTAAGTGTAAATTTTTTCATTTTCAAATAGATAAACCATATCTTCCTTTGAACTGATTGCAGGATTGCTTAAAGGAGTGGATAAATTCCCTTCTGTTTTCCATTTTTCGGTAATTAAATCAAAACTTTCCACGGTTGACAGTGGTCTTCCATTAAACCCTCCAAATAAAAAGATTTTATTTTGGATTACAACTCCTGATGTTTCTTTAGCTATTGGCATTGATTCTAGTTGATACCAAAAACCAGAAGTTAAATCGTATAAATGAACCTTATCGGTATATATTTTTACTCCGTTATCGTTCTTTTTTATTGATCCTCCCATAACAATTAAACTAGCATTGTAAGTAAAAGAAGCAAAATCAGCTGCTTGATGTGGATTGGTATTGTCTATGGTAATAGTTTGTTTGTTTATATCGAATACTTCGATTGTATTATCTAAATATTCATACACACCATTTACAGAGATTTTTTTGCCTCCTAATATGTATATTTTATCGTTGTATTCATTCAGATTATGGTAAGCCCTTTTTCTAAATTTTAATTGAGAAGTTTCCCATTGATTAGTATTTATATCATAGATCATTAAATTTCCATTGTATACGTCACTTGAATTTTGAAAATTAAGCTCTCTAATATAGTCTTCCATGGTAGGATCTATCTTTTCATATTGTAGTTTTT
Organism: Flavobacterium keumense; assembly: GCF_029866485.1. Taxonomy (NCBI): domain Bacteria; kingdom Pseudomonadati; phylum Bacteroidota; class Flavobacteriia; order Flavobacteriales; family Flavobacteriaceae; genus Flavobacterium; species Flavobacterium keumense. The sequence continues at coordinate 2,175,894 of NZ_CP092332.1, read as the reverse complement.
TCCAAGCATCTGTTTTGTATGAAGCATCTCCACCAATTATAAAAATTTTATTATTTTTTACAACTGCTCCAAAATTAGAAAGTGCTTTTTTCTGGGAAGCTAATTTTTGATAAGTAATTTTTGTTTTTTGCTCTTTAGTAGTTGAAGATGAAATTATAACATTGTCGAGGACTTCCGTTTTTTCTTCTAACATTATTGAATAATTGTTTTTTTTTAATTCGTTAAAGCTAATTTTTTTTAAAATATAACTGATATGAGAAAAAGAAAGACTATCATTGTCTTGGAGTTGACTAAATTTTTTGATATCAAATTTCCCTTCTTTGTTAGTTGAGTAATTTTCATTAAAACGAATTACATTTATTTTAACATCTTCAATTGGGAGATTACTTTTGTTGTCAATCACAACGCCACTATAATTTTGTGACGCTGATAAAATTGGAAAAAGAATACTAAATAAGAATATTTTTTTCAAAATGAGTAGTTATTGTAAATAGAATAGGTACAACTATATTTTAGGTGAATAATAAATTTAAAAAGTAATTATCAAATAGTTGTAGACCCTATAACGGTTTTGTAATCCGTACTATAAAAACAGAGGTTAGAACCTTAACTTTTTTACACCTGAATCACCCCTAAATTAAACGGTTTTTCAATAGGAGCGTGGTTAGCGGCTTCAATTCCCATCGAAATCCAAGTACGCGTGTCTAAAGGATCAATAATCGCATCCGTCCACAATCGAGATGCGGCATAGTAAGGCGATACTTGTTCGTCATATCGCGCTTTGATTTGGGCAAACAATTCGGCTTCTTTGGCTTCATCTACTTGTTCTCCTTTTGCTTTAAGTGAATTGGCTTCAATCTGTGCCAATACCTTAGCAGCTTGTGTGCCGCCCATTACGGCTAGTTCGGCACTTGGCCAAGCCACAATCAAACGCGGGTCGTAGGCTTTGCCACACATCGCATAATTTCCTGCTCCATAAGAGTTGCCAACAATAATAGTGAATTTTGGCACCACCGAATTCGAAACGGCATTCACCATTTTGGCACCGTCTTTTATAATCCCTCCATGTTCCGATTTACTACCTACCATAAAACCGGTTACGTCTTGTAAAAACACTAACGGAATTTTCTTTTGGTTGCAATTGGCTATAAAACGGGTGGCTTTATCTGCCGAATCGGAGTAAATAACGCCTCCAAATTGCATTTCACCTTTTTTAGTTTTGACTACTTTTCGTTGATTGGCTACAATGCCCACAGCCCAACCGTCTATTCGAGCATAGCCCGTGATAATGGTTTGACCATAGCCTTCTTTGTAGGCTTCAAACTCCGAATTGTCCACCAATCGCTTGATGATTTCCATCATATCGTATTGATCGGTACGCGCTTTTGGAAGTACGCCATACAATTCGTTTTCGTCTTGAGTGGGTTTTTTGGGTTGGATTCGGTTAAAACCGGCTTTGTCATAATCACCAATTTTATCTACGATATTTTTTATTTTGTCCAAAGCGTCTTTGTCGTCTTTGGCTTTATAATCGGTCACTCCTGAGATTTCACAATGCGTTGTCGCACCACCTAGAGTTTCGTTATCAATGCTTTCGCCAATGGCGGCTTTGACCAAATAACTTCCTGCCAAAAAGATACTGCCTGTTTTATCCACAATCAAGGCTTCGTCACTCATAATAGGCAAATAAGCACCACCTGCCACGCAACTTCCCATCACTGCCGAAATTTGGGTAATTCCCATGCTGCTCATTAAGGCATTGTTTCTAAAAACACGTCCAAAGTGTTCTTTGTCTGGGAAAATTTCATCTTGTAAAGGCAAATACACTCCAGCACTATCCACTAAATAGATAATTGGAATGCGATTTTCCATGGCAATTTCTTGCGCACGAAGGTTTTTCTTAGCGGTTATTGGGAACCAAGCTCCTGCTTTTACAGTCGCATCATTAGCAACTACAATACATTGCTTTCCTTTGATGTAGCCTATTTTAACCACCACACCACCCGAAGGACATCCGCCGTGTTCTGGGTACATTCCTTCGCCTACAAAAGCACCTATTTCAATACTTTTTTCATTCGCGTCGAGCAAATAATCAATGCGTTCACGAGCGGTCATCTTGCCTTCGGCATGTAATTTTTGGATGCGTTTTTGTCCGCCGCCTAATTTTACGTCGCCTAGTTTCTTGCGTAATTCAGAAACTAACAGTTTGTTGTGATCTTCGTTTGTATTGAAATTCAAATCCATTTGCAATTGTTTGTCAAGTATCGTTAGTGCTAAAATACAAAATCACGTTATGTGTTTGTGTTTCTTTGAAAACTATTTTTAGAACTACAACTAAAAGTGGTTACTTATTCGTCTTCTTTTTGTCCCATCATCATCAGATAGGATTTTAGGAAATGGTCTATTTCTCCATTCATCACGGCATCTACGTCCGTTGATTCAAATCCGCTACGAACGTCTTTGACTAATTTGTACGGATGCATGACGTAATTTCTAATTTGTGATCCCCATTCAATTTTCATTTTTCCCGCTTCAATATCAGCACGTTGTGCCAAGCGTTTTTTTAGTTCAATCTCATACAATTGAGAACGAAGCATTTGCATAGCACGGTTTCTATTATCGTGTTGCGAACGCGTTTCTGAACATTGAATCTGAATCCCTGTTGGTTTGTGCACCAATTGGACTTTAGTTTCTACCTTATTTACATTTTGTCCACCAGCACCACTAGAACGAGCGGTAGTGATTTCAATATCGGCAGGATTGATTTCAATTTCGATGGTATCATCTACCAATGGGTACACATATACAGAGACAAAAGAGGTGTGTCTTTTAGCATTGCTATCAAAAGGCGAAATACGCACCAATCGATGCACTCCGTTTTCTCCTTTTAAGTAACCAAAAGCATAATCGCCTTCAATTTCTAATGTTACAGTTTTGATTCCTGCTACATCACCTTCTTGAAAGTTCAACTCTTTGACTTTGTATCCTTGTTTTTCGGCCCACATTAAGTACATTCTCATAAGCATGGAGGCCCAATCACAACTTTCTGTTCCACCAGCACCTGCTGTAATTTGTAAGACTGCACTCAAAGTATCACCTTCTTCCGAAAGCATGTTCTTGAATTCAATACCTTCAATATGCGACTCGGTAATATGATATTGTTCGTCCAACTCTTCTACTGAAAGTTCGCCTTCTTTGTAAAAATCATACGCCAATTGCAATTCATCCGTTAGCGCCACGGCTTTGTCATAATCTTCAATCCACTTTTTCTTAGTTCGAAGATTTTTAACAACAATTTCGGCTTCTTTGGCATTGTTCCAAAAGTCGGGAGCAAACGTTTTTTCTTCTTCGTTTGTAATTTCGATTAGTTTGGCATCAACGTCAAAGATACCTCCTCAACGCACCAAGGCGTTCTACAATACCTTTTATTTGTTCGGTAGTTGTCATAAATTATGTAATTTTGTGTGGCAAAAGTAAGACTTTTTAAAGAAAGACAATTCAGGAATTGTTTGTACCCCACTATAACAACATAAAAATGGAAATAAATTTAGTTAGCGATACGATTACCAAGCCAACACACGAAATGTTACAGTACATGTTCAATGCCGTTGTTGGAGACGATGTGTACAAACAAGATCCAACGGTTATTGAATTAGAATCGAGAGTTGCAGCATTATTTGGAATGGAAGCAGGATTGTTTTTCCCTTCAGGAACAATGGCGAATCAAACTGCAATTAAGTTACACACGCAACCAGGAGAACAGTTGATTGCCGATAAATATGCACATGTTTATAATTATGAAGGAGGAGGCGTTTCTTTTAATAGCGGCGTTTCCTGTTGTTTGTTGAATGGCAATCGCGGAATGATTACTGCGGCTCAAGTCAAATCAGCAATAAACGATCCAGAGTTTTATCACAGTCCGTTAACAAGTTTAGTTTGTGTAGAAAATACCACAAATAAAGGCGGTGGCGCTTGTTATGAATTGGATGATCTGCGCCAAATCAAAGAAGTTTGTACCGAACATAATTTAAAATTTCATTTGGATGGTGCCCGAATTTGGAATGCTTTGGTTGCCAAAAATCAAGACCCAAAAGAATTCGGAAAACTATTTGATACCATTTCCGTTTGTTTGTCTAAAGGATTAGGGGCACCTATTGGTTCGGTTTTATTGGCTGACAAAAAAACGATTCATCGTGCGTTGCGTATTCGTAAAATTTTTGGAGGCGGAATGCGTCAAGTAGGTTATTTGGCAGCAGCCGGAATTTATGCTTTGGACAATAATATTGAACGCTTAACCGAAGACCATCGACGTGCTAAAGAATTGGCAGCTGTTTTGCAACAAAAAGATTGGGTAGCTTCGGTGGAGCCTGTAGAAACTAATATTTTGATTTTTTCATTGGCGCCACAAATAAAGGAAGCCGATTTGATAGAAAAACTAAAACAAAAAAATATTTTAATTAGTTCGATGGGACAAGGCAAATTGCGAATTGTAACGCATTTGGATTATCGAGAAGTGATGCATACCTACGTCCTAGAAACACTAGAAAAGGTAATAGTCTAGAGATGGAAAATCACATCAATCAAATTACTTTAGTAGTTAAAGACTATGACGAAGCAATTGCTTTTTATACGCAGAAATTACATTTTGTTTTAATAGAAGATACGGTACTTAGTGATTCCAAACGTTGGGTTGTTGTTGCTCCAAAAAATTCACAATGCCGATTATTGTTGGCAAAAGCAGCCAATGAAGAACAGTTAAAATCTGTTGGGAATCAAACTGGAGGTCGTGTTTTTTTGTTTATGAATACGGATAATTTTGAAAGAGAACATCAAAATTTGTTAGCTCATCAAATTACAATTGTTCGTCAACCTAGAATTGAAAATTATGGGAAAGTATTGGTTTTTGAAGACTTGTACGGTAACTTGTGGGATTTGATTGAACCAGTTGCAAAACCTAATTTGCACTATTTTTCTACTGCTATTTTAGCAATTAAACCCGAGGTAGATTTTGATACGGCAATCGAAGCATTAAAAAAATTACAAGCAGAAACTAAGTTAGAAGCAGGTAATTTCTTATTTGAACTACATTCGAATACAACTGATGCGAAACAAATTATTGTTTGGGAGGGATTTTATTCAGAATCAGATTTTCAATTGCATTTACAATCCAATCATTTACTAAATTTCCTGAAACAAAATGTAGTTGATTTTGTTTCAGGATATCCTGCAATACGAATAGTTTAAATTATTTGAACAAATTATCCATTCCTGGTATCATTGGCATGTCCATTTTGGCTACAGCATCTAATTCGGCCTCGTTTACTTTAGTTGCTTTCTCGATGGCTTTATTCAAAACTAAGATTAAATAATCTTCTAGTTGTTCTTTGTCTTCCAATAATGCATCTTCAATAGTGATTGATTTGATTGTTCTATTGGCAGTCAAAGTAACTTTAAGTGTTCCGTCAGTACTTTTTTCATCAATAAGAACGGTATCTAAACGTTTTTTAGTGTCTTCTATTTTTTGTTGGGTTTCTCTTAATTTACCCATCATTCCCATTAAATCCATTGTGTTTCTGTTTGTTAAATTGAACTACAAAATTAGTATATTCCTACTGTAATTACATACTAAAATAAAGTTAAAATATCGGATTTCTCAATAGGGTTTACCTTATTTTTGCACTTTAATTTAATAAACAAATTTAAAAGATGTCTCTACCTATTGCTGCTCCCATAGCCAAAATAATTCCTAAAAAATTAAAGAAACACAATGAGATTCGAATCGATAATTATTTTTGGCTAAATGAAAGAGAAAACCCTGAAGTAATTGATTATCTGAATCAAGAGAATGCCTATTATGAAGCGATGACAGCGCATACTAAGGATTTTCAAAAGGAATTGTTTGAGGAAATGAAGGGGCGTATCAAAGAAGACGATCAATCGGTTCCGTATTTGTATAATGGGTATTATTACATCACTCGTTTTGAGAAAGGGCAAGATTATCCTATTTATTCTAGAAAAAAAGGAAGTTTAGAAGCGCAAGAAGAAATCTTGTTTGATTGTAATGAATTAGCCAAGGGACACGCTTTTTTTCAATTAGGAGGTTTGAGCGTGAGTCCAGACAATCGCTTTGCATCCTTTGGAGTAGACACTGTTGGAAGACGTATTTACACGATTAAAATTAAAAATTTAGAGACCAACGAAATCCTTTCAGATGTGATTGAAAATACGACGGGAGGTTCGGTTTGGGCTAATGATAATAAAACTCTTTTTTACACGCGACAAGACAAAGTTACCTTGCGTGCGGATAGTGTTTTTAGACATCAATTAGGAACTTCATCAACGAAAGACGTTTTGGTTTTTGAAGAAAAAGACGATACGTTCAACGTTTCGGTGGGGAAAGAAAAATCAAAGAAATATATTGTAATTGGTTCTGATAGTACCCTAACCACAGAATATCGTATTTTAAATTCGGATACACCCGAAGGTGAATTTAAAGTTTTTCAACCTAGAGTTCGCGGATTAGAATACAGCATTTCCCACTTTGGCGATTCGTTTTATATTTTGACGAATAAAGATAAAGCGACCAATTTTAAACTCATGAAAACCCATGAAAATGCAACTGAAAAGAAGCATTGGAAAGAAGTGATTGCCCATAGAGAAGACGTGTTGATTGAGGATATTGAGATTTTTAGCAATTATTTGGTGGTAGAAGAACGTTCTAATGGATTGAATCATATTCGCATTATGCCTTGGAATGGAGAAGAGGAATATTACTTGCCTTTTGGGAGCGAAACCTATAATGCCTATACGACTACAAACGTTGATTTTAATACTGATATTTTGCGTTACAGTTACCAATCGTTGGCTACTCCTTCTTCGATAATTGATTTCAATATGAAGACCAAAGAAAAAGAAATCAAGAAAGAACAAGCCGTTTTAGGAGGTCAATTTGACAAAAATAATTATGTTGAAGAACGGGTTTGGGCTACGGCTCAAGACGGAACTAAAGTGCCTATTTCTATGGTATATCGTAAAGAATTGAAGAAAGACGGAACTAACCCGCTGTTGCAATACGCGTATGGTTCGTATGGAGTAACGATGGAACCGTATTTTTCGACGACTCGACTAACCTTGTTGGATCGCGGATTCATTTTTGCTATTGCCCATATTCGTGGAGGAGAAGATTTAGGAAGACAATGGTATGAAGACGGAAAATTATTAAAGAAAAAAAATACGTTCACTGATTTTATCGATTGTTCTCGATTTTTGATTCAGGAAAAATATACTTCAGCTGCTCATTTGTATGCCGAAGGAGGTTCAGCAGGAGGTTTGCTGATGGGAGCGGTTATTAATATGGCACCTGATTTATACAATGGTGTGATTGCCCAAGTTCCTTTTGTAGATGTGGTGACAACCATGTTAGACGACAGCATTCCGCTCACTACTGGTGAATATGACGAATGGGGGAATCCAAACAATAAAACGTACTATGATTATATGTTGTCGTATTCTCCTTATGATAATGTGAAAGAACAGGTATATCCTAATATGTACGTTTCGACAGGATTACACGATTCGCAAGTACAGTATTGGGAACCAGCAAAATGGGTAGCTAAATTGCGCACCCATAAAAAAGGAGATGCTGTTTTGTACCTGAATACTAATATGGATGCGGGGCATGGAGGAGCTTCAGGACGATTTGAGTCCTTAAAAGAGATTGCTAAAGAATATGCTTTTTTATTAGATTTAGAGAAAATAAAAAAATAATAAAAAAAATATGTTAAATTTGCTCAAAGTTAAGGCGATCCCATAATGTCCTTGATTAACCATTTTTTTATGAAAGAAGAAATAAATGCGCATAATTCTATTCTAGATTTAATAGGAAATACTCCTCTTATTAAATTGAAAAAAGTGACTGAACGTTTAGAGGGTAATTTCTATGCTAAGGTGGAGGCATTTAATCCAGGACATTCTTCTAAAGATAGAATTGCGCTCTATATTATTGATCAAGCTGAGAAAAAAGGAATTTTATCTCCTGGAGATACTATAATTGAAACCACATCGGGGAATACTGGTTTTAGTTTGGCAATGGTGAGTATTATTAAAGGATACAATTGTATTCTTGCGGTTAGTTCAAAATCTTCCAAAGATAAAATTGATATGCTTCGTGCTATGGGAGCAAAAGTATATGTCTGTCCCGCTCACGTTTCAGCCGATGATGAAAGATCCTATTATAGCGTAGCTAAACGATTACATGAAGAAACAAAAGGGTCTGTATATATCAATCAATATTTTAATCAACTTAATTTTGATGCACATTATTTAAGTACAGGTCCTGAAATTTGGGAGCAAACGAATGGAAAAATTACTCATTTGGTAGCTTGTAGTGGAACAGGAGGTACCATATCTGGTACTGCTAAATATTTGAAAGAACAAAATCCTGCTATTAAAATTTTAGGTGTAGATGCCTTTGGATCGGTTCTTAAAAAATACCACGAAACTAGAGAATTCGATAAAGATGAAATTTATCCTTATCGTATTGAAGGGTTAGGAAAAAATTTAATTCCATCTGTAACAGATTTTGATGTTATTGATAAATTCATGAAGGTTACAGACGAGGAAAGTGCTCATTCTACGCGTGAGTTAGCCAAAACAGAAGGATTGTTTGTAGGTTATACCTCGGGGGCAGTTTTTCAAGCAATTAAACAATATGCAGATGAGGGTGAGTTTGATGTAAATAGTAATATTGTTGCTATTTTTCCAGATCATGGTTCACGTTATATGAGTAAGGTGTTTAGTGATGAATGGATGAATGAACAAGGTTTTTTTGATAGTGTAAATCAAGAAGAATCACAACGAATTGAATTTATTAAATAAAAAAAGTTTGTATAAACATAAAAAAAACTCCAAGAAAATTTCTTGGAGTTTTTTTTATGTGAATTAATAGGAGGTCTTAACCAAATAAAGGATTATTCTTCCATAGTATGATAAACGTTCATTACGTCATCATCTTCTTCAATTTTTTCAATCAATTTTTCTACATCAGCTACTTGGTCTTCAGTAAGTTTTTTGGTAATTTGAGGAATTCTTTCAAAACCAGAAGATAGGATTTCGATACCTCTATTTTCTAACTCTTTTTGGATAGTTCCAAAACTTCCAAAAGGCGCATAGATTAAGATTCCATCTTCATCTTCAAAAACTTCTTCAGCACCAAAATCAATGAATTCTAATTCTAATTCTTCAGGATCCAATCCTTCTTTTGGAATACGAAAATTACAGGTGTGGTCAAACATAAACTCAACCGAACCTTGAGTTCCCATAGTTCCATTGCATTTATTGAAATAGCTTCGAATGTTAGCGACTGTTCTATTGTTGTTGTCGGTAGCTGTTTCAATCAAAAGCGCTATTCCGTGAGGGGCATAACCTTCAAATAATACTTCTTTATAGTTAGCGGTATCCTTTTCAGTTGCTTTTTTAATAGCACGTTCTACATTTTCTTTAGGCATATTGGCTGCCTTAGCATTTTGTATTACTGCTCTTAATCGTGAATTGGCATCCGGATTTGGTCCCCCTTCTTTTACTGCCATTACGATGTCTTTACCAATTCTAGTAAAGGCTTTGGCCATTGCTGACCAACGTTTCATTTTTCTCCCTTTTCTAAATTCAAACGCTCTTCCCATTGTTACTATTTTTTAAACGTTGCAAAAATACTACTATTTTGCAGTTTTACAATTCTTATTGTTTTTTATAAAATGGTAGTTTTACCACTTTGGCAGGTACATCATTTTTACGAATACGAATATAGATAGTACTATCGATACTACTAAATTCAGAACTTACATATCCTAAACCAATCCCTTTGTTCATCGATGGTGACATGGTTCCAGAAGTTACAATTCCTATTGTATTTCCATCAGCATCTACAATTTCATAATCGTGTCTCGGTACAGCACGTTCTACCATTTCAAAACCAACTAGTTTTTTAGTAACTCCTGCTTCTTTTTGTTTTTTTAGATTAGCTGAATTGGTAAATTCTTTATTGAATTTAGTTATCCATCCCAAGCCTGCTTCTAATGGTGAAGTAGTATCGTTAATATCGTTCCCGTACAAACAGAATCCCATTTCTAAACGTAAGGTATCACGAGCTGCTAATCCAATAGGTTGTATGTTAAATGCTTTTCCTGCTGCAAATACTTGGTTCCAAATGTGTTCTACATCGGCGTTTTTACAATAAATTTCAAATCCTCCTGCTCCAGTATATCCTGTTGCTGAGATGATTACATCGTTAATGCCAGCAAAATCACCTACTTGAAAGTGATAGTATTCTATTTGAGATAAATCTAAAGAAGATAACGACTGCATTGCTTCAACCGCTTTAGGGCCTTGAATAGCTAATAAAGAGTAGTCGTCTGAAAGATTTTGCATCTCTACCCCCAAATCATTGTGACTGCTAATCCAATTCCAATCTTTATCAATATTAGAAGCATTCACCACTAATAAATACTCATCTTCTTTCATTTTGTACACCAATAAATCGTCTACTATTCCGCCTTCGTTGTTAGGTAAGCAAGAGTATTGAGCTCTACCAATTGTTAGAGTGGCAGCATCATTTGATGTTACTTTTTGAATCAAAGCTAAAGCATTGGGCCCCGAAAGTAAAAATTCACCCATGTGCGACACGTCAAAAACTCCCACAGCTGTTCGAACAATTTCGTGTTCAGCATTGACCCCTTCGTAAAGGATGGGCATATTGAATCCTGCAAATGGAAGCATTTTAGCTCCCAAACTTTCGTGAATGTGGGTTAAAGCGGTATTTTTCATTGTAATTGAAACTGAATTTTGAAGGTGCTAATGTATCGCTTTTTTATGGAGTGGCAAAAAATATCCAACACTGATTTTTAATCCTATTTTCTCTTAATTTAGCCTTAATTTTTAATAGAAATGAGATGAAGTTAATGTATTGTACTTTGTTAATGTGTTGTTTTACATCAGCTCAAAAAGTATTTTAAGTTGATTATGAAATCAAGTGGGTTGGAGCACTATTTTTACAAGGGATCCATTGTATTAATTACGTAGTTTTATCGTGTTTTTGGGAGGTCAAAAAGTCCCATTTCTTTAGCTGTTTCAATTAATTCTTTGTCGCTACCACCATTAAAGAGCAGTTGTTTCTTTAAATTAGCTTTTCTTTTTTCAATACTACTTAAAGATAGTGGAATATAGTTCGGAAGTATTTTTGTTTTTAACCCTTCTGCAATTAATTGCAGTATTTTACTATCATGTTCATCCCAGTCAAGATTCTTAACCAAGAATTCTTTCTGTGCTTCTAAAATAGACTTACTGTAGTAGCTTTTGTCAATATTAATTATTTTTATTATCTGAGAGAAACTTTTGTAATCAATATCATTTTTTGAAATGAATCCGTTAGGATTTAATTTCTTGATTATTCGATTAACCCAGATTGGTTCGCTATGCATGGAAATGATGATAATTTTACAATTGAGATGTTGTTGTTGTAGTAGTTTCCCGATGTCTTCTCCTGAATAGATGTTTTGGTCTTCATAAGCAGGCAAACTTACGTCAATGAGTGCAATGTCTATGGGAGTACCACTAGTATTTAATTTTTGAATGGTTTCGTAGGCTTCTTTGCAATTGTAAGCGTGATAAAAAATAGGTTTTTCAATAGTATCAATAGCAGATAATAGTGCTGTGTAGCTATCAACATTTAATGGATGATCGTCAACAATTAAAATATTCATTTTCTATCGGAGATTATGTGGGGAATAAAACGGTTTAAATGTAAATAAAACGGTTTAAAATTACGGTTTTACCGTAAAATAACAATTTGATACTACTATAAATTGCGTTTAAAAATGCAATTTTCTTATGTACTTATTGATGGATCCCAATCCAAAGAGTCAACATTAGAATTGATAAAAGTTCACGATGTTTTTTTGTGTGTAGCTGTTTGTACTAACAGATCTGAAGGAATCAATACAATATTAGAACTCAAACCCGATGTAGTCTTTATCAATATTAGCAATACAAATTCTGCCCCTCAAGAGACCATTTCACTTTCTTTATTGAGTGAGCTCCACGAGTTTTTAGATGCTCTGCCCACAACTATTGTATTGAGTACGTCTAAAGATTTAGCTTTTGATGCGTATCAGCGAGGAGTATCTGGCTATTTATTGAGCCCTATTGATCCCAATGAATTACGCAAATGCTTGCTGCGCTACCAAAAGAAGCATACGGCTTTGTATGTAGATAAGATTTCTATTAAATCCAACGGTGATTATCATTTTATTAAAACACTTGATATAGTGTATTTAAAGGCAGACAATAATACTACCGATTTCTATTTGCAATCAGGTAAGATAATAACTGCTTTCAAAACGTTAAAATACTTTGAAAAACTTTTGCCATTTTATTTTTTTAGAATTCATCACAGCTATATTATTAATGTGAATCATGTCAGCCGTATTAATTTAGGTAAGAGTCAATGTTATCTTATGAATAATGAAATTATAGTACCTTTTTCAAGGACTTATAAAGATAATATTGATACAATAATTATTCGGATTTCATAAAATGAGGTGAATTACTCGCAAAAAATAGTGGTATACTTAAATGAAATAGTTAACTACTAATCAGAGTGCTTTTGAGGAAAGATAATTGTTTTTAGGCAGTTACATTTGTTTAGTCCAATCAATAACGTTAAAGCTTTAATGGTTGTATTTAGAGTGGGGTATGACTCTAAAACAGCTCTGCAAAGACATCCCCTCTTTTCAGAAAAATCAATTGAATTGCAATACTTAGAAGGTATAGCTAGGATGAATTGTATAATCCTTTTAAAATGATTTATTATGAAAAATTCATTAGTATTTAAATTAGTCTTTGTATTTGTTTTTGGTATATTATTTCAATCATGTACAGTAGACGATTTGCCAGCAGGTACAACATTAAAACAAACAAAAAGAACGGTTACCCCATCAAATATCAATGCTAATGATATTGGAGAGCCAATTATACCTAAAACTAGAGGATAATTATGTTATATAAATATCTATTAAGGCCATGTTTACATGGTCTTTTTTTGTTATTTTTGAAAAAAACAAATTGAAGAAAATACTATTTATCTTTATTTTACTGATGTTGTTTATGTTACCCTCTTGCTCTAAGCATAAAGAGCAATCTTTTATTAAACTTTCATCTTCAAAATACAAACAATTCACTCCTAATCAAAAATTACATTACCTAGATTCATTAAGCACACTTTCACATTCGCTCCCCAATGATTCTTTAACTCGCTCTGCATTATTGCATTTATCTTCAGAGTATTATTTTCTAAATCGATCTCAACAGTCATATGATTTAAGTAAGAATGCTTTTCAATTGGCAAAAAAAGTTAAAGATAGTTCTGTAATGGCAAAATCACTTTATTATATGGGTGATTCCTATGAAATAACTCATAAGGATAGTGCTTATTTTTATTATCAAGAAGCCGAAAAATTATATCGTTTATTAGACGATACAAAAATGACAGGAAGAATGTTGTTTAATAAAGCGTATGTGTTGTTTTATGAAGGAAATTATTTAGAGAGTGAAATACAAGTAGCTAAAGCATTGCAGCTTTTAAAAAACAGTGATGATCAAGAAATGCTATTTACGTGTTATAATTTATTGGCTTCTAATTTTGAAAGAATGGAAGAATATGATGAAGGATTATACTACTATCTGATGGCTCAGAAGAATCTTTCAAATTTGAAAAAATATGATTCTAAGAAAAATAATTTTGATGTATCATTATCTGTAAATATTGCCAATATATACGAAAAACAACATCAATTTTTAAAAGCTAAAAAAGAGTTGGAATTAGTAATAACTCCTGATTTAAAAAATAAATGGCCTAACGAATATGCAACAGTTATTGGTAATTTAGGATATGTTCTAATGAAATTAGGAGATTTTAAAAAAAGTAAAACATTATTATTGGAATCATTATCAATTTCTGAAAAAAGCGGTATAGCTTCAACTAAAATTTATAAATTAAGTAATCTTGGAGAATATTTTGCTGTTGTTGGAGATACCGCTAAATCAATTTATTATTTAAAACAATCGTTGCAATTAGCAGAGCAATTCAAACAGTCAGATAATAGTAAGTTGGCTTTGGAATTACTTTCTAAAATAGATTTTAAAAATAGTTTGAAATACAATAAACGATATATAGCATTAAGTGATAGTTTGGCTAAAGTGCAACGTAAAAGCAGAAATAAATATGCTCGAATAGCCTATGAAACTTCTACAGTGGAGGAAAATAATAAAGTTTTGACTGAACGCAATTTGTATTTGTTGCTGGGAATATTGTTGCTGTCGTTTGTTCTAGTAATTTGGTTTTGGTATGCTAGACAAAAAGAATTTAATTACCGTCAAAAACTACAAGATGCCGAACTAGAATTATTCGAACTAATGCAATCCTATCAAACGGACTTGACTGTAGCTAAGGAAAAGGAGCAAAATCGAATAGCAAAAGAATTACATGACACTATTATGAACCGTTTGTACGGTATTAGGTTACAATTGGGCTTACATAATTCGAGTGATAAAAAAGAGTCTAAAGAAAAAATAGACTGCTACATTGATGAATTACAAATTTTAGAAAAGGATATCAGAGCAGTAGTTCATGATTTGCATACGGATGAAATCGCTACTCAATTTGATTATCTCTTTTTGTTATCTAAATGTATTAAAGAGATTCAAGAGGTTGGTTTGACTAATTGTAATTTTGAGTCTGATCCTATGATTGATTGGGGGGCAATCTCCAGTTTGGTTAAAATTACTATTTATAGAATCGTTCAAGAAGCGATGTCCAATATGCATAAATATGCAAATGCTTCCCAGTGCTATGTCCAATTGTATAAAGAAACACCTTCAAAATTAATATTGCGTATTACGGATAATGGAAGTGGCTTTGATAGTACCTCCTTGTATCAAGGTATTGGTTTGAAGAATATGAAAGAACGTGCAACTCAGGCTAGGGCTGAATTTGTAATAGCAAGTGTCTTGCAACAAGGAACTACTATAAAATGTTCTTTCACAGTTTAATTAGTTTATAAAAACCGTAAAAAAAAACAAAAAAAAACCGTAATATCTTTTTTTTAAAAATTAATTACTTGCGCTTGTTGAAATGAATTTGATTTTCATTTGATTTTAAAATTGATATTGTTTTTCAATTTACTATTTAAAATATTGAGCAAGAACCCCAATGATACCCCTGTTGGGTGTAGGTTTTTTTATGGAATTTGTAGACACAGCCTTTTCCTAAAATATATAGTGCACCCTCAGGTTTTATTCGTTTTTAAAATCGTATTTTTTGTTTTTTCATTTTTTTATAATTACGCTAAATATAAAATTTAACTTTATTTGTATTTTTTGTTATAAAAAATTTTAAAATATTTATTTTGTAAGTAAAAACATTCAAAAACAAATAGTGCTGGCGTGTTGTTTTTTAATTTATTTGGGTTTAAAAATGCAAAAAATGCAAAAAAACATGTCCTTTTAAAATTAGGATAGTATTTATTTAGTAAGAAAATTAATATTTAGGTAAAAGCGTTTTTTAATAGAAATGTTCTTACAAATAGTTTTAAATTTGTAAAAGAAAAACAAGCTTAATGTTTTGATTTTCTAAATGTTATTTTCCCCCTTTAATATTTCATTTTAGATTTCCAGATCGGTAGTAATTTTTATTTTAAAAATCAATTCTCGGTTGTTATGAGGAATCTACATATTTTTTTATTCTGCTTTTCCATCGCAGGAAAAATATATTCCCAACGTTTACATCACCAAACATTAAGTACACAAGGGAAAAGTACTATGTTGTCCAATGGTTATAGAGTTAATCAAAGTATTGGACAAATTAGTGTTATCGGTAATTTTAAAACGTCTTCATTTTTTGTTGGGCAAGGGTTTGTTCAAAGTAGTCAACCTACTATTCCTTTAAGCACTTCTCTAGTACAAGTACAAGTCTATCCTAATCCCTTTGTTTCAGAAATTCATTTTAAATTATCTTCTGATATGCTATCAACTGTTGCCATATGTTTGTTTGATAATCTGGGAAGATTAGTTTATAAAGCAGATAAGAAACCTATTAATTCAATTATAACAGTAACAGATTTATATCTTTCAGAGGGAACCTATATAGCTAAATTAATTGGATCGAATTTAAATTTCACAACTCAAATACTTTCAATTAGATGAAAAAAATTTATTTATTATTACTACTAAGTTCCTTTGTTGGATACTCTCAAGCTGTCTATGTATTAGTCGGTAAAAACCATGCTAATTTTGGCATAAAATCAAATGGAATAAAAAATACTAATTTGACCAATAAGGGTATCGGAGATTCATACGAAATAGGAATAGCAATACCTATTGCAATTACAAGATTACCATTTGATAATCCGCTTAATTATAACCTAGGTTTGACATTAAATCAATATAATGCAGAAAGTGGAAATAGAGCAAATCATTATGAGTGGAAGACAGAATTCATAGGGGTTCAGAATACAATTGCTTACTCCTTTATAAAAACAAATCATCTGGATGTAGCGGTTAAAGGAAGTTTCAATCTTGGGACAATAGTGTCAGGAAGTCAATTAATTAACAATTCTTTTTATACTATTTCTAATCATAAAGAATTTAAAGGATTGCAATTTACTCCTAGTTTAGGATTGCAAACACAATGCAATCTTTCAGAGTACGCGTATTTGAGTTTAGGATATAATTATGCTTCATCGTATAATCTCTCGAATACGACTAATGAAAAAGTTACCATACACAATCACCAACTCCTCTTTGGAGTTCATTTAGAATTATATTAATCTGTAGTTTTATGAAAAAGATAGTCTTATTTATAGTCTTATTTGCAACATTGCAATTTCAAGCACAAACTAGCTCAGGGATAACCTATCAAGCTGTAATTTATAATCCATCGGGACAAATTTTGCCAGGAAATAATCAAAGTGATTTAGTCTTGTCCAATAAATCAATTTGCTTGCGATTTAGTATTATCGACATAAATACTCAATTAGAATATCAGGAAACAATTTCAACTCAAACAGATGATTTTGGTATGGTTAACCTAATAATTGGGACAGGTAATCAAGTAGGAGGATATACTTCAAATTTTCAAACAGTGGTTTGGGATGGAGCGAATAAAAAAATGAAAGTAGAAGTTGATTTAACTACAAGTTGCTCAACATTTATAACAATAAGTGAGCAATTTTTTACCACAGTACCCTTTTCAAATTATGCAAAAAGAGCAGATAATGTAACAGGAATAGTTTCCATTACAAATGGGGGGACTGGAGCTACAAACATTGCAGGTGCTAAAACTAATTTAGGATTAAATAATGTGGATAACACTTCGGATTTGAATAAACCTATCTCCATAGCTACTCAATCAGCATTAAATGCCGAAATGTTAAGGGCTACTGCCGCCGAAATGAATTTGGCAGCTAATTTAACAAATGAAAAA
The DNA here is from genome assembly GCF_029866485.1 of Flavobacterium keumense. Lineage (NCBI taxonomy): Bacteria > Pseudomonadati > Bacteroidota > Flavobacteriia > Flavobacteriales > Flavobacteriaceae > Flavobacterium > Flavobacterium keumense. The sequence goes on along the minus strand of NZ_CP092332.1, from coordinate 2,158,361 downwards.
AATAGAGCGATAGCTCAAGAAGCCTTGAAGGAAAACGGAATTAATAAATCATCAGATAGTAATTTAGGAACAAGCGATATTTTGTTCCCAACTCAAAATGCGGTTAAAACGTATGTTGATAATCAAATAAGTGCAGGAGTTATAGACGCAAGCTCTTCGACTAAAGGTAAAATCAAGTTGGCTGGAGACTTAAGCGGTACTGCAGATGCACCTTTAGTTCCTGGGCTTCTATACAAAGAAAACACTATAAGTACTGGCTTGACATCACAATACTGGCGAGGTGACAAAACATGGCAAACATTAGATAAATCAACTGTAGGTTTATCTAATGTTGATAATACATCGGATATTGACAAGCCATTATCAAACGCATCACAATTAGTTTTAAATACAAAAGAAAACGTCTCAAATAAATCAACAAATATTTTATTGGGCTCGAGCGACAGTTTGTATCCAACTCAGAACGCAGTTAAAACGTATGTTGATTCTCAACTACTTTTGAATTCAACACCAAATGCAACGCTAACTGCTTTAGGAAAAATTCAATTAGCAGGAGATTTAGGAGGAACTGCAAATTTTCCAACGGTTCCAGGATTAGTAGGTAAAGCTCCTTTATTGTCTCCTTCTTTTACAGGTACGCCAACAGCTCCAACTCCATCAAATGGGAATAATTCAACTCAAATAGCTACTACGGAATTTGTGTCAAATGCAATTGCTACTAAACAAAATATTTTAAATAACCCAATAACAGGTGTAGGAAGTCAAAATAAATTAGCAAAGTTTCAAAATACAGGAAGTAATTTAATAGATAGTCAACTTTTTGATAATGGTACTAACATTGGTATCGGAACAGTTAGTCCGGCTTCTAAATTAGATGTAAATGGATCCGTTACTAATACTACAGCCCATGATGCCTCAGCTACCACAACAATTGATTTTTCTCAGAGTAATCTAGCTTTTACTACAGCAAGTGCAGGTGCATTTACATTAACAAATATAAAAACAGGAGGGACATATACTCTAGCTGTTCAAGGGGCCACAGCAGGTACTTCGGTGTTTAGCGCTACTGGATTTACGTTTAAATATGTAAATAATGGAGTTACTACAGCAAATAAGCATTCATTATATACTTTTTTAGTAATGGGAACCACTGTATATGTGTATTTGGCAACAGGATTTTAACTTATTTATAATGAAAAAAATAATTATTGCTTCTTTGTTATACTTTGGTTTAGCCCATGCTCAAGTAGCAGGAACACCTTATATTTTGCAATCTGTTCCAAGTGGGAATTATGTTTTGGACGCAGTATCGCAAACTCCATCTATAGCAGTTAGTGTTAGAAAGCTTTCTAAAAACTACACAGGTTATTGTATTCAGGTAAGAAGGAGTAATGATGGAGCTACGCGAGATATCGGTTTTGATGCCAATGGAAATTTAGATACTGCAACACTTTTATCTTTTATAGGAGCTAATGATGGGTATGTTAGAATTTGGTATGATCAAAGTGGTAATGGAAAAAACTTGACCCAAATAACTAGCATTTATCAACCTAAAATTGTTATGGCAGGTACATTAGTAACATCAAATGGACAGCCTTTTATTGCTTTTTATGCAGTACCTAGTTCTACCGTATATAACCATATGGATGTTTCAGGCGCTTCTATTGCAGTTAATGCACAAGTAATTGTGGTTAATAAATTTGGTTCAATAACAGGTTCAGATGGTTTTTTGTTAGGTGATTATACCTATTTTTATTGGCATTCAAGACCAAGTACAAATTTATTCCATAGTTCGTTTACTTCGAGTTCTGTTTATAATGGTACTTTGTATATAAATGGAGTAGCTACTTCACCTTCTGTAGCTCCTTTTCACACTAGCTTAAAGACTATTTCTTTAGCTCCCCAAATCCCTAATACAGGAACAGAATGGAATGTGATAGGTAGAGATAGAACAAGCCATCATACAAGTAATGGTGGTGGGTATTCAGAAATTATTTCTTTCCCTGTTTCGATAACTACTAATGAAAGAGAACAAATAGAATTTAACCAAAAAAATTATTTTAATTTGTAATTGATTTGATGTTTAGGTATGGTGCTTTTTAGTTTGAAGTATAGTATTTAATTTACGTTAAACATTCTAACTCCTTAAGAAATTAAGGAGATTTTTTTAAACTTCTATTTCTTAGTTTCTAATTGCTCTATAATTTTAGTATAATTTTCAGCTCCTACTTTTTTAGCGATAATTTTCTTGTCTTGGTCTAAAAGATAGATAACCGGAGTTTGTCTTACATTGTATAGGGTTTGGAAATCAACATCTTCTTTGGTGTAATTTCCTGTAACAACTGGAGCAGGATAAACGTTTACCCAATCGGATAGTTTTTCTTTATCGATAAACTCCTTCCATTTTACCATCTCATTGGTGTTGTTGTTTACAGCAAAAACGACTACGCCTTTTTGTTTCCATTCCTTTTCATATAACTCATGCATTTTAGGGATTTCGGTGGCGCAATGCCCGCAGGTAGGATCCCAAAAAGCAATTACAGTGTATTTGGCTTTGATGTCATACAAGTCAATTCGTTTTTGGTCTTGGGTCAGCATGAATAAATTGCGCCCTTTGTCTCCCACTAAATTGTCTTTGATACTCGAAACTTTGAACGTAAAGAATTCTTTTTGTTTGAGCTGCAGCCAAGTATATTCTTTGTTTTTGAAATAGGTATTGTAAATATTGATAAATACGCGGTCCATACCCATAATCTTTGGTTCGGCATACAAATCGACAAAATGCAAACTGAGGTATTTAAACACGTCTCCGTTAGGCTGATCAGTTTGATTTAAAATCTGGACTATTTCAGTGGTAACCGCTTCGGGTGTAACGGGAACAAAAGAGTTGAAATAGGTAGCGATACGGTTCTCTAAAAACGGATTGCGCAACAAGCGATTGTCTTTAAAATCAATTCCGTCAAAAAAGTGTTTTTTCAAATAGGCAATCGAATCGGTTTTGCTGGCTAGTTTTTCATCTGAAGGTTTGTTCAAGAAATTATCTATAGGTTGGCTCATTCGGAATAATAACGCCAAGGTATTGCTAGGATTCGACTGGATGTAATTGTTTTTATAGGTGTTGATTTCGCTTTGAATTTTCTTCAAATCTTTAATAACTAAAGCGCTGTCTTGTTTGGTCTTTTTGTCGGCTAATGTTTTCTCTAAGGCTTTGATTCCTTCCATTTTGATTCTGAAAAAAGAATTGAAATTGTTGAAATCTTGGTTTAGAGGTGAGTTGTCTATAGCGATTGTTTTCTCAGTAGGATTGGTAACCCGAATATTGAATTTTTGATTAGTATCCATCAAGAATTCCAATTCTATTTTCTTGTCAGAAGTCACTAGCATATAGATTCCTTCAACATATTTTTGGTCTTTTTTGAAGACTAACTTTCCGTCATTAGTTCCTTTTACAGAGTCTAACAAAGTTTGGTACTTCCCATAATGACTAGCTAGATAAAACATTTTGTTTTTGTATTCCGATGATTGAAATTCAATCTGGCTGGCAGGAATGTTTTTTTTGGTTTGAGCCAATGTCGAAAAAGTGGTGATAAAAACAAAGAAGGTACAAACTATAGATAGGGTTTTCATAGTAATAATTTTATTCAAAAATAAGATTTTCTATTTAACGAATTCAAATTTAATCGAACTGCTACTAAAGAGTCAAAAAAAAGAAATACTTTTAACAGATAATTATAAGAAAATAAAGCGATGCGATTGCGATTATCTTTTTTACTATTGGTTTTCTTTGCAGCGACTACTTTGCTAAAAGCGCAGCGGGTAGAAGCAGTTTCGGACACTACCTTTGTCAATTTAAAAGACTATAGCGGTGATTTTGTGTATGACATGAAATATGCTACTACGGACAATTTTTTGAAAGCCAAAGTGTATGATTGTGTCGAATGCTTTTTACGTTTAAAAACCGTAAAAGCCTTGGTCAAAGCCAATAAGGAATTTATTCGAAAAGGCTTCCGAATCCAACTATTTGATTGTTACCGTCCTTTGGATATTCAAAAAAGAATGTGGCAAATTGTTTCTAATCCGGAATATGTAGCCGACCCAGCCAAAGGCTCGATTCATAATAGAGGAGGAGCGGTTGATATTACTTTAGTAGATAGCAAAGGTATGGCATTAGATATGGGAACTTCATTTGATTTCTTTGGCCCCGAAGCGGGTCATAATTACCAAAATCTCTCTAATAAGGTGAAGCAAAATAGAGTATTCCTGAAACAAATCATGCAAGAAAATGGCTTTGTTTCTTTTGATTCGGAATGGTGGCATTATAATTTACAAAATGCTTCAAAAGATAAAGTTTCTAATACAAAATGGAAATGTGAGTGATTTTCGGCATTGAATCATTTACTTTATTTTAACCACATAGAAACATAGACTTGATGGTTTTACAAAGATGGGGATAGACGTTTTACTATTCACATAGCTATGAAAAAAAATAGTATTAGTTCTATGTCCCGTCCCGACGTTTCGGGATGTGGTAAAAAATCTGCGAATCTGTGGTAGATTTAATTAGGAATAATTATATTATTTTTATTTTGCGCAGTCAATGTTCTGAATAAAATAGGTTTCAGGCTCGTACACTTCATTATTCAATTCGGATGTGAATTGCTTTTTAAGCACGTAATCTTCTATATCTGTTAAGTATTTAATACGCATCATTGATACAGGCGATTTTTTTAATTCTTCAAAACTATCTTTCATAAACATAAAGGTGCCCGGTGTTAATCGGTTATCAAAACCTTTATCGTCCCGTAGCATGGTTCCGCAGTTTTCTTGATCTATATGAAGTAAAGTAACCACTTTTCCGTTATTCAATTGTAAAAATAATTTCGAGTTTTTATCGAAACAATTGGCTTTCATAAATCCTTTACTCTTTTGAATCAATTGAACGTTCAACAAAGGCATTCCATCGGCTACAGCCAATGAAAAGAAGATGTAACTTGACGTACCAGCAAAGTTTTTCTCGGCTATCATGTATTCTTTGGTAGATTTATAGGTACCAATAGAATCGGTAACATCAGTAGTGTATTCACACGGTTTTTGGGCAAATGATTGTAAACTGAATAAGAATATAGCGATAGCAAGTACGTGTTTCATGGTTATTTTATTTTGGCGCAAATTAAAACTATTTTATCATTATTCATATCGGTTGTGAAAAAACAATACAAATTACCTCCGTCTTTAATTTTCCATTTTTTCCGGATACTCTCAACCGTTTCAGTAAAGTTTCGGGTAGTAATGTTGCATTTGGAATTTTCCAAATGAGTTTTGAGTTCTTTTTTGGTATAAGGAACACTTTCTTGAATTTCAAAAATGCGTCCAGGAAAATCAATTAATTCATCGGAGGTGTACAAATGAGAATGTCTGTGCAGTTTGTTCAATTGGAAAACAGTACTAACTTCATTGAAACCGCCTGATTTCATAATGACACTATTGGGTTCGTATAAATAGCGCTGTGGTAGTGAATAATTGGCTTCGGTGATTGCTTCGTTGAGTTGAAATTCAAAAGTAGCAATAGTTTCTTTAGTAAGGTTAGCCGTTTTGATTGTAATAGCACCCGAATAGTTTTTGTGCAATTCCCAAAGCAATTCTTTTACTTCGTTTTCCAAAGCTACAATATGGATTGTTTTCACATTTTGTAGTTCGGATAGTCCAGCGGCAATATCCAACAATGGCGCTGTTTTAATTAAAATAGCATCTGATTTTTCAAAATAGAAATCTAGATTCTCAGGTACATTGGGCAAACAATCTTTTAGCATAAACACTTTGCCTTTGGCATCATTACGTCGAGAAGGGTCAATGTATATCCAATCCCATTTTATGGAAGTCGAATCTAAAGTAACTAAGCTATCTCCCGCAATGCAGTTAATATTGATAGCCCCTAACTGGTTGAAATTATGTTTGACAATCTCTGATAATTCCGAATTGATTTCGCAATGCGTGACATTTTTAATTTTTTTAGCAAAGTAAAAATCATCTACGCCAAAACCACCTGTCAAATCAATAAGGCTATCTCCTTTGATAAGATTCGATTTGTATTCGGCGGTTCTTTCTGACGAAGTTTGTTCTACAGAAATCTTCGAAGGATAAATAATGTTAGCAGTCTTGAACCAAGTAGGTAACTTTTCTTTTGCTTTGTTTTTGGCTTCAATTTGGTTCAAAATACTAATCCATTCTACTTCAGGAAAGGGATTTTTTTGAAGGGCTAATTTTGAAATGGATACCCCAATTTGCTTTTGTATAAATTCCTGTATGTTGGGATTTAAAATAAGAGAATCCAATACTAAATATTTTTAGTTACTAATTGAATGACTATATTATTTGGAAAAAATTCTTTGCCAACAACTTTTAAAATAGTGTATAAAGGCACCGCTATAATCATTCCTAAAATACCAGAAAGAAATCCAGCAATAAGTATTACTAAGAAAATCTCTAAAGGATGTGAACTTACACTTTTAGAAAAAATAATAGGTTGTGAAAGATTATTGTCAATCAGTTGTACAATCCAAAATCCAATTAAGATGTAAATAGTAGTAGGTAATGTTACTGCTTGAAAATCATTACCTAAATGGCTAATCATAGTTAATATAGCGGCTAATATAGAAGCTATTAAAGGGCCGATATAGGGAATGATATTGAGTACCGCACATAAAAAGGCAATAATGATTGCATTAGGAATGCCAAATATTGTCAAGACGATTATGTATAGAATAAATACAATACCTAGTTGTAGTAATAGTCCAATGAAATAACGAGATAATAAATGATTAATTTTAGTTAAAGAATTAAGTATTGGTTCTTCATGACTATCTGGAATCAATTTTTTTAAAGTTTCCGTAAAATATTTTTTATCTTTCAGAAAGAAAAAAGTAATGAAAAACACTGAAGCTAATCCCATCCCAAAACTACTAATGGTGCTAATGATAGTGTTTAATAATTCAGGGATAAAATCAAAATTTAATCTAGAACTACGATTTGTCTCTTTGAGTACTTTGTTAGAATCAATATTATGTTGTTCTAAAAAAAATGCAATTTGATTGATTAATTGGTTGATGTTTTGCTCTATTTTATTGGTGTTAAGCAAAGATAAACTTTCGCTTTGTGCCAAAATTAAGGGAATGAAAAGAGAGATAAAGCCAATTATTAAGAGAAAAAATAAACTCAAAGTGCTTATTGTAGCTAAAGTATTGTTGAATTTCAATCGCTTTTGTAAAAAGTCTAAAATAGGATTTCCAATTAAAGTAAGCAGCAATGCAACTAGTAGATAAACTAATACAGATTGGATTTGGTATAAAAAATAGAAAGCAATAGCTATTACAACCAAAGTTCCTATAGCTCTCAAAATTCCGTTAGCAATTGTTTTAGATGTAATCATTTCAAATAGATATTGATTTATGCCATAAAGATAGGAAAAGATTCAAAAGGAGAGGACGTTTCTTATTGATTCAATCTATTGGTAATCTCATACAAAGCAATACTAGTAGCTTGAACCACATTCATACTGCTGTTCTTGCCATACATAGTGATATGGGTAATTTGGTTTGCAATAGCTAATAGCGGCTCGCTAATGCCTGCTATTTCACTTCCAATTAGCAAGGCAATTTTTTGGTTTTTGTTTACTATTACTTCGTTAATAGGTGTACTCGTTTCGGCTATTTCTAAAGCAATGATTTCGTATTTGTTTTCTAATAAATAATCAATTGCACTTGCTGTTTCTTCAATAATGGTGTAGGGTACTTGCAAATGAGTACTTCGAGAAGTTTTGTTTATTTTTCTGAGAGTCAGAGGAATGTCTTTTCCAATAAAAATAATTTTTTCAATGCCAAAAGCTTCTCCAATTCGAAATAGCGAACCTATATTTTGTTGAAAATAAATATGGTCACACACTAAGGTGATGGGGAATTTTTTCTTTTCGAAATGCGTATTTTCGTGAGTAAGTTGCATTAATTATTGAAAATGTAATTGATAATATTGGCACCCATTTTCAGTGCTTTTTGGCGTACTTCAATAGGATCATTGTGTACTTCGGCATCTTCCCAGCCATCTCCTAAATCACATTCAAAAGTATACAATAACACCAATCGGTTTTTTATAAAAATCCCAAAGGCTTGTGGTCGCTTATTATCGTGTTCGTGAATTTTAGGCAAACCATTTGGGAAAGAAAAAGGTTTTTGAAAAATAGGATGATTGACCGGAATTTCAACTAATTCATTTGATGGGAATAGTTTTTTGATGACTTTCCGAATGTATTCGTTCATCCCGTAATTGTCATCGATATGTAAAAATCCGCCTGAGTTCAAGTAAATTCTCAGGTTGGTTTCTTCTTCGGGATTGAAAATCACATTTCCGTGACCCGTCATGTGGATATAAGGATAACTAAAGATATCAGGGCTGCTTGGTTCTACCGTTGCCGGTTTTGATTTAATTTTCGTCTGAATAGTGCTATTACAAAAGCGAATTAAATTGGGTAACGAAGTAGGATTAGCATACCAATCGCCACCTCCGTGGTATTTTACTAAGGCAATTTCCTGAGCGAAGCATTGAAAAGATAGGCATAACAATAAGAGATGGATTTTTCTCATAGTCTATTTATTTCTCATTAAAAAACACCACACTATGACAGGCTACTACAGCTGCCGTTTCAGTGCGGAGTCTTGTATTTCCTAAAGAAACGGGAATATAATTTTGTTCCAATGCCAACGCAATTTCTTTATTAGAAAAATCACCTTCAGGACCAATTAATATAGTAACATCTGTGTTCGATTGTAAAACAGACTTTAATGTTTTTTTATCTGTTTCTTCACAATGCGCAATCAGTTGCAGTCCGTTGTTTTTTTGTTTCATGAATTCTTTAAACGAAATAGCAGGATTCAGTTTAGGTAAATACAACTCGTTAGACTGTTTCATTGCGGAGAGAATAATTTTATCAAAACGTTCTGGATTGATAACTTTTCTCTCGGAACGATCACAAATAATAGGGGTAATTTCTTGAATGCCAATTTCAGTTGCTTTTTCCAAAAACCATTCGTATCGGTCGTTCATTTTAGTCGGAGCTACAGCTAAATGCAATCGAAATGGAGCAGGAGCAGTTTTCTCAAAAGATACGATTTGAACCGTACATTTGGAATCCGAAGCCAGTATTATTTCAGTTTTAAATAAAACACCTAAACCATTAGTTACAAATAAGATATCTCCATCCTTTTTGCGTAATACTTTAATAATATGTTTACTTTCTTCTCTGTCGAACGAAAAGGTTTCAGTGGCTTCGTTTATAGTAGCATTATAAAATAATTGCATAATTTTAGAATTGAATTCTTGCTTTCGAAACTACCGATGAAGTTTCAAAATGTTCCGATAAAAACTTTTGATAACCTACAATTCCAATCATTGCAGCATTATCGGTGGTGTATTCAAATTTAGGAATGAAGGTCTTCCATCCGTATTTTTTTTCAGCTTCTTTTAGGGTGTTGCGTATTCCGGAATTAGCCGAAACGCCGCCACCAATGGCAATTTGTTTAATTCCAGTTTCTTTGACCGCTAATTTCAATTTGTCCATTAAAATTTCAATAATGGTGTGTTGAATGGAAGCACAAATGTCATTGATGTTTTCCTCAATGAAGTTCGAATTTTCTAGTTTTTTCTTTTGAATAAAATACAAAATAGCGGTTTTCAATCCCGAAAAACTAAAATCTAAACCAGGGACTTTAGGTTTGGTGAAAGGGAATGCTTTAGGGTTTCCTAATTGTGCATATTTGTCTACCAAAGGGCCGCCAGGATAGGGTAGCCCGAGTATTTTGGCACTTTTATCAAAAGCTTCACCAACAGCATCATCAGTTGTTTCGCCAATAATGCTCATGTTAAAAAAACCATCTACACGAACTATTTGCGTATGCCCCCCACTAATAGTTAATGCTAAAAAAGGAAATTCAGGTTTGTCAAATCCTTCTTCGTCAATAAAATGCGCTAAAATGTGAGCGTGCATGTGATTGACTGCTATTAACGGAATTTGTAATGCCAGTGCCATTGATTTCGCAAAAGAACTGCCTACTAACAAAGAACCCATTAAACCCGGGCCTTGCGTAAAAGCAATTGCTGAAAGCTGTTCTTTTTGTATATTTGCTTTTCGCAGCGCAGCATCAATCACCGGAACTATATTTTGTTGGTGGGCTCTTGAAGCTAGTTCAGGAACTACACCGCCATATTGATTGTGAATCAATTGATTGGCAACAACATTTGACAGTACTTTATCGTTATGTAAAACGGCTGCTGCAGTATCGTCGCAAGAACTTTCGATGGCAAGAATAAAAACCTCGGAATTTTGCATAAAAAAGCGCGAATTTTAAATTATATTTGGCGTTCTGTATCTGTTGAACAGAGGAGCCAAAATTAAAGAATTTTATTTAAAGCATCTTGGTTTAAAGGTCAAATTAGAATTAAAAAATAGGGACGTATTAAAAATATCAAAAAAATAGTATCTCGTTTGTTAATAGGATGTATACTCCTGTTGCTTGTGTTTGGTATTGTGTTGAGCTTGCCAGTGGTGCAAACTCAGATAGCTCGATATGTAATGACTTCTTTGAAGGAGGATTTTGGTACAGAAATTACACTTGAACAAGTGGCAATTTCTCCTTTTGGCGGAGTAAAATTTAAAAATGTATTGATTAGAGATCACCATCAAGATACTTTAATTTACGCAAATCGAATTAAGACCACCATTTTAGACGGAAAGAAGTTATTGGATGGAGATTTGATCTTTAGTGACTTGAGTTTAGATGGATTGGTATTTAATTTGAAAACCTATAAGAAAGAAAAGCTGACTAATATAGACGTTTTTATTAATGCCTTTGGAGAAGGGAAACCGTCTAAAAAACATTTTTTATTGACCGCGCAAGATGCTCAGATTACCAATGGGCATTTTATTTTAACTGACGAAAATAGAGTTATTCCGAAGGATGTTGATTTTACAAAATTAAATATCCAACTTTCTGATTTCAAATTGTACGGTCCTGATGTAAATACCAATATTCTGAAAATGTCTTTTTTAGATCATCGGGGAATGTATGTAAAAAAATTAAGTGGAATCTTTAGTTATACCAAAAAGCAAATCAAATTAACGAAGTTAGAAGCATTAACTAAGGAAAATTCCGAGTTAAAAGCGAATGTTACTTTGAATTATAAGATTGAAGATTTTGCGGATTTCAATAACAAAGTACAATTTGATGTTCAATTGGCCTCATCTACTTTGGCCTCAAATGATATTCGTTGTTTTTACAAAGAACTAGGTAAAAACCAATTCTTTTATACTAAAGCCAATTTATTAGGAACACTGAATAATTTAAAAGTCAGTCAATTGAATTTGGTGGATTCTAAAAAAAGCAAAATGATTGGCGCTATCCGATTTAAAAATTTGTTTCCCAATAAAGGACAAGAATTCTACATGAAAGGAAAATTCAGTACGCTTTCGTCAAGTTATGATGATTTAGTGACTTTATTGCCTAATGTTCTCGGAAAAACATTGCCAGCTAACTTAGAAAAATTAGGTAAGTTTAATTTAGTTGGAACAACGGAATTAACTACAAAAGATATTGATGCGAACTTTACAATGACTACTGCTTTAGGAAATGTAAAATCAAATTTTGTGATGCATTCTATTGATTTTATTGATAAAGCTTCTTATGTTGGAAATGTAGTTTTGGATAAATTTGACTTAGGAACTTTTGTTTCTGAAAAAGATTTGGGTAAAATCAGTTTGAATCTTGCTATTGATGGGATAGGTTTTACTGAGAAATATTTGAATACACAAATCAAAGGTGCTATCTCTCAAATGGATTATAATAATTATTCCTATCACAATTTAGAGGTAAATGGGAATTTTAAAATGCCTATTTATCAAGGGAAAGTTACTGTACATGACCCTAATTTGAACCTGACATTTGATGGTTTAGTCGATTGGACTAAAAAAGATAGCCGATTTGATTTTCATATTGGTATTGACCATGCTAACTTGTACCAACTCAAGTTTACTAAAGACGCGACTTCATTACTGAAAGGAGATATTGTGGTTCAAGTTGCTGGGAATTCGGTAGATAACTTACAAGGAGATGTCTTTGTAAACGAAACTACCTATACAAACTCTAAATCGACTTATTTCTTTACTGATTTTAAGGTTAATTCTAGTTTTGACGGAAATAATATTAGAACGATAACAGTTAATTCTCCAGATATTGTGGAGGGTAAGATTGAGGGTAAATACAAATTCAATCAATTACGAAAATTAGTTGAAAATTCATTAGGTAGTCTTTATACCAATTACAAACCAAATAAGGTAGAGAAAGGGCAATTTTTAAATTTTAATTTTTCAATTAATAATAAAATTGTCGAAGTACTCTTTCCTGAAATTTCTATTGAAACGAATACAATTGTAAAAGGAAAAATCAATTCGGATAAGAATGAATTCAAACTTAACTTTAATTCACCTCAGATAATTGCTGCTAAGAATACGTTTGATAATGTTAGGATTAATGTAGATAATAAAAATCCATTGTATAATGCTTATATCGAATTGGATTCTATTAAATCGAAGTATTATAAGATACGTGATTTTAGTTTGATTAATGTTACAATGAAAGATTCCTTGTTTTTTCGTACGGAATTTAAAGGAGGAGCAAAAGGCGAGGATTATTTCAATTTGAATTTATATCACACCATTAATAAAGACAAAAAAAATGTTGTTGGTATTAGTAAATCAGAAGTAAAATTCAAGGATTATTTATGGTTTTTGAACGAAAATGATACCCAAGACAATCGAATTGTTTTTGATAAAGAACTAAAAGAGTTTGCTATTGAAGATATTGTTTTATCGCATGAAAATCAAAGAATAGAGTTGTTAGGTACGACTAGAGGAAATTCGTATAAAGATTTAAAATTGAATTTTAAGGATGTGAATTTGAATAAAATTACTCCAGAAAATGAATTGTTTGTTTTTGATGGTAAAATTAACGGGGAGGTTAATTTTAAACAAGACAAAATCGTATACCGCCCAACAGCCTCGTTAAAGATTGATCAATTGAGTTTGAATAAAACGAATTTAGGCATGCTCGATTTGGATATCGAGGGAGATGAAAATTTATCTAAATTCACTATAAACTCTACAATAAAAAAAGAGGGTTTCGAATCGTTTAATGCGAGTGGAAATTTTCAAGTAAAAAACAATGAGACAGTAATAGATTTACGATTAAAATTAGATGAATTCAAGTTGGCAACATTAGAGCCAATAGGAGGAGAGGTTTTGTCTAATATCAGAGGTTTGGTATCTGGAAATGCAACGATTCAAGGAAATTTTACAAAACCTGAAATCAACGGTCGTCTTTATCTTGATAAAGCAGGAATGGGTATTCCGTATTTGGGAACAGATTATTTTTTGACTGATAAAACCATTATTGATTTGACAGATGAGAAATTCTTATTTAGAAATAATTTGCTAACAGATTCTAAATATGGCACCAAAGGACTTTTAAATGGAACCATTGAGCATAAGAATTTCTCAGATTGGAAATTGGATTTAACAGTTACGTCTAAAAGATTACTGTCACTAGATACTAAAGATAATGAGGATGCGGCCTATTTTGGCACTGCTTATATTAATGGAGTTGCGAGTATTAAAGGGCTTACAAATGCATTGTTTGTGAAGGTTGATGCTAAGTCAGAGAAAGGAACAACAATAAAAATCCCAATCAATAACGCAGAAAGTGTAAGTGATAATGCTTTCATGCATTTTATCACAGCAAAAGAAAAATTCAATTTGAAACAAGGAATTGTAGAGAAAGTTAGAGATTATAATGGTTTAGAGTTAGAATTTGATTTTGATATTACTCCAGATGCTGAGGTAGAGGTTATTTTAGATCGAAATTCAGGACACGGGATGAAGGGTAAGGGGAATGGATCGTTGTTATTTAAGATTAATACTTTGGGTAAATTTAATATGTGGGGAGATTTCCAAGCGTATGAAGGAACGTATAATTTTAGAACAACCGGTATTACTAAAAAATTTAATGTTAAAAAAGGAGGCTCTATTTCTTGGGATGGAAATCCTCTAAGGGCACAACTTAATTTAGAAGCGGTGTACAAAACTACTGCTAATCCTTCTTTATTGATAGATAATTCCTCATTCAACAAGAAAGTACCGGTTGAAGTAGTAATTGGTATTAAGGGAGATTTAATGAGTCCAGAACCTGATTTTAATATTGAATTTCCAACTGTAAGTAATGTTTTAAAATCAGAGATACAAACTAAATTGTATGACAAAGAAGTGCGTCAAACACAAGCATTATATCTTTTATCGTCAGGAAGTTTTTTAAGTTCTGAAGGAATTAGCAAGACAGACTTGTCAGGGAGTTTGTTCGAAACCGCATCAGGCTTACTGGGTAACGTGATACAATCCGACGATGAAAAGTTTAATGTAGGGATTAATCTTGTAGGTGCTGATAGAAGGCTAGGTAAAGAAACAGATGGTCGATTTGAGGCATCAATTTCATCTAAAATTAATGATAGACTAACTATTAATGGTAAATTTGGAGTTCCTTTTGGGGGAATTAATCAAACAGCTTTTGTAGGCAATTTGGAAATATTATGGCGTTTAAATGATGAGGGAACAATGAACCTGAGGTTTTTTAATAAAGAAAATGATGTAAATTACATAGGTCAAGGAATTGGTTATACTCAAGGGGCAGGTATTTCGTATGAGGTAGATTTCGATACTTTTAAAGAGCTAGTGACTAAAATGTTTAAAAAGCAACGTGTTTTTGAAACAATTCCGGCAGAATATTTAAACCAAGATTCAGAAATGACCCCTGATTATATCCGTTTTTCGAATTCAAAAAAGACAAATAAGGAAGCACCCAAAAGAAATCAGGAAGCTATAATTCCAGAAGAAGACTAATAGGAAACGAATAATTCTTTTGTAAATTATTAAAAAATAAATAAATAGCTGTATTTTTTCTAAAAAAGTTAATTTTTGACGCTTTTTCGAAAACTTATCAACGAAAACGATTGAATTTAAGAAGGTTCCTTTAATTTATTAAAAACATCGCTTTGAAACTAAACCACGTTTACTAATTTTACGCCAAATAACTAAAATGATGCCAAATAAGATAAGAAAAATAGGTGTTTTGACATCTGGAGGAGATTCTCCTGGGATGAATGCCGCCATACGTTCAGTAGTTAGAACTTGTGCATTTCATAATATTGGATGTATAGGGATTTATAGAGGATATCAAGGAATGATTGAGGGAGACTTCAAAGAGATGGGACCTCGAACAGTAAACAACATTATCAATAAAGGCGGTACTATTTTAAAGTCGGCTCGTTCTATGGAATTTAAAACTCCTGAAGGAAGAAAAAAGGCTTATGATAATTTAGTGAAAGCTGAGATTGACGCCTTTGTTGTTATTGGTGGAGATGGAAGTTTTACAGGAGCTTTGATATTTAATTCAGAGTTCAACTTTCCTGTAATTGGAATTCCAGGTACCATTGATAATGATATTTTTGGTACAAGTCATACACTAGGATATGATACTGCTTTAAATACAGTCGTTGAAGTAATTGATAAAATTCGTGATACGGCCAGTTCACATAACCGATTATTTTTAGTTGAGGTAATGGGGCGTGATGCAGGACATATTGCTTTAAATGCCGGTATTGGAGCTGGTGCCGAAGAAATTCTTATTCCTGAAGAAGACATGGGATTAGATCGTTTATTAGATTCGCTTAAGAAAAGTAAAGCTACAGGAAAATCATCAAGTATTGTGGTAATTGCAGAAGGAGATAAAATTGGGAAAAGCGTTTTCGAATTGAAAGATTATGTAGAATCCAATTTACCTGAATATGATGTTAGAGTATCTGTATTAGGACATATGCAAAGAGGAGGTTCTCCATCTTGTTTTGATAGAGTATTAGCTAGTAGATTAGGAGTTAAAGCCGTAGAGTCTTTATTAGAAGGTAAATCGAATTTGATGGCTGGTATTATTGCTGATAAGATTACATTGACTCCTTTAGAACAAGCTATCAAAGGACATTCAGAAATTGACAGAGAATTGTTGCGTGTTTCGGATATTGTATCAATCTAAAAGTAGTCTTTAAAAATTAAATTAAAAACACTAAATAAACTAAAATTAAATTAAAATGTCAAAAGTAAAATTAGGAATAAACGGTTTCGGAAGAATAGGACGAATTGTATTTAGAGAATCTTTCAACAGAGATAATGTTGAAGTAGTAGCAATCAATGATTTGTTAGAAGTAGACCACTTAGCATACCTTTTAAAATATGATTCAGTACACGGTCGTTTTAATGGGACTGTTGAAGTTAAAGAAGGTAAGTTATATGTAAATGGAAGACACATCCGTGTAACTGCTGAAAGAAATCCAGCGGATTTGAAATGGAATGAAGTAGGTGTGGATGTAGTTGCAGAATGTACAGGTTTCTTCACTACTGTTGAAACAGCAAGTGAACATATCAAAGGTGGTGCTAAAAAAGTAATTATTTCTGCTCCTTCAGCTGATGCTCCAATGTTTGTAATGGGAGTAAATCACGAAACTGCTAAAGCTTCTGATTTAGTTGTTTCTAATGCTTCTTGTACAACAAACTGTTTAGCTCCATTAGCTAAAGTAATTCACGATAATTTTGAAATCGTTGAAGGTTTAATGACTACAGTTCATGCGACTACTTCAACTCAAATGACTAATGACGGTCCTTCTAGAAAAGATTATAGAGGTGGTCGTTCTGCTTTAGTGAATATGATTCCGTCTTCTACAGGTGCTGCAAAAGCGGTAGGAGTTGTAATTCCTTCATTAAACGGAAAATTGACAGGTATGTCAATGCGTGTTCCTACTGTTGATGTTTCTGCAGTAGATTTAACAGTAAAATTAGCTAAAGAAACTTCGTATGCTGAAATTATGGCTGTTTTGAAAAAAGCTTCTGAAACTACAATGAAAGGAATTTTAGGATTTACTGAAGATGACGTTGTATCAAATGATTTTGTTTCAGATGCAAGAACTTCTATCATTGATGCAAAAGCTGGAATTGGTTTGAATTCTACTTTCTTCAAAATTATTTCTTGGTATGATAATGAATATGGATATTCAAGTAAATTAATTGATTTATCTGTTCATATCGCAGGCTTAAAATAATTTAAAGCTACTCATAATAAATCCCGTTATTTGTTTGTAACGGGATTTTTATTTCTTATTTTGAACTATATAATAGTTTTAATTTTATAGTTTTAGCAAAGATTTCCAAAACACAAAACAAAACCAAAAAAAAACAAAGAATGAAATTAATAGTTGATAGTGGTTCTACTAAAGCTGATTGGATTGCGATAGACGATAATGGCAAAGTATTGTTTACTACGCAAACTTTAGGTTTGAATCCTGAAATTCTTGATGAAGAACAAGTTGTTGAACGATTGAATGATCGTTTTGATATTTTACAAAATAAAAACAATGCAACTCATTTGTTCTTTTATGGAGCAGGTTGTGGAACAGATAGAATGAAATCTTTTCTTACACAGGTTTTTCAATCGTATTTTTCCAATGCAACTGTGGTAGTTGAAGAAGATACCTATGCAGCAGTATATGCAACTACTCCAAAAGGAGAGAGTGCCATTGTAAGTATTTTAGGGACAGGATCTAACTGTAGTTATTTTGACGGGAAACAATTACATCAAAAAGTACAATCTTTGGGGTACATTGTTATGGATGATTGTAGTGGTAATGTTTTTGGTAAAGAATTGATTAGAAAATATTATTTCAATAAAATGCCACAACATTTGGCATTGGAGTTTGAAAAAGAATACGATATGTCTCCAGATTATATCAAAAGTAAATTGTATAAAGAAGCTAATCCCAATGCCTATTTAGCAACCTTTGCTAAATTTTTAATTCAGCATAAAGAAGATCCTTTCTGTAAAAAAATTATTTATAAAGGGATGAAATCTTTTGTGAAAAATTATATCAGACAATACGATAATTATCAAGAAGTACCTGTTCATTTTGTGGGATCTATTGCGTTTTATTTGAAAGATGAATTAGAAACTACTTTTGAAAAATACCAGATTAAATTAGGAAATGTATTGCGAAGACCAATCGATGGATTGATAGCTTATCACGTTGCTAACAAATAAAAAAGTATATGGAAATTGCTGTAATTGCACACGATGGGAAAAAAAATGATTTAGTTCGTTTCTTAATTAAAAATAAATCCATTTTGCAGCAAGAAAGAATCAAATTGATAGCCACAGGAACTACTGGGGGTAAGGCTGAAGAAGCAGGTTTTGATGTAAAGCGAATGCTTTCCGGACCATTAGGAGGCGATGCGCAAATTGCTGGTAGAGTGGCAGAAGGTAAAACTCAAATGGTTTTCTTTTTCAAAGACCCCTTGTCAAGTCATCCACACGAAGCGGATATTAATATGCTAATACGTGTTTGTGATGTACATAATGTGCCATTGGCTACTAATGAGGCAACGGCACAATTATTACTCAACGCTATCGCACTGCAATCATAGAGATTTCTACATTTACATTTTTTGGCAAACAAGCCACTTGAACCGTTTCACGAGCTGGAGCGGTTTTTTCGTGAAAATAAGCTCCGTAAATAGAATTTATTGTGCCAAAATCATTCATGTTTGAAATGAATATAGTTGACTTTACTACATTTTCAAACGTCATCCCTGCTGCTTCTAAAACAGCTTTCATATTTTCCATTACTTGTTTGGTTTCTATCTCGATAGTGTCGAGAACTAATTCTCCATTTGCTGGATTAATAGCAATTTGTCCTGAGGTGTACAAGGTGTTTCCTGTTAGTACGGCTTGGTTGTAAGGGCCAATTGGAGCGGGTGCTTTTTCAGTAAAAATTATTTTCTTCATATATTAATTATCTAATTATAGTACTTCGTTTGTCCCATTTGATATCACTTAATACTCCAGACTTGATTCCAATAAAGAACCCCCAGTTGGCATACGTTCCAAAAGGTGACCAGTTAAAATCCATTCTCCAGCTTAATAAATCTCGTTCAAAACGGAGTTGGGTATAGGTAACTCCTTTTTGGACAAAATCATATCCAGTTGAGATTCCAGTTTTCCATTTTGGAGTTAAATCGGCATTGATAGAAATCATTATTGAATTACCAATTATTTTCTTTTCTCTATTGTTGTTCCCGTAAGTTAACGAATAGGCAAAAGTCATGTCCCAAGGTAATTTTGAATGAAAAAATTCCGATATAGTATCTTCTCCTTCTTCATCAGTATCATCAAATTGACTTACCTGATGGTTTCCTAGGTTAGGTCTTCCAAACAAATCATCTTCACGACCTCCGTTTCGTTGCGTTTGGGTATTGTCATTTTTCGATTTTGTTTTGTCAGAGCTAGAAAGAGCGTAATTTAAAGTCATATTAGCACTAGTCATTCGAAACAAACTCCCTCCATTATTGATATTGTAAATATTAATTCTTTTCCCAGAGTTATCAATAGCATAAGGGTCTAGAGTAGCCCCGAAATTAACATTCATTTTATTGTCAAAAAATTGTGTACCTCCACTAACGCGCACAGGAGACCAAGCTAAGGTTTTTATTCCGTCAGCATTCACATCGTAACTTGTTGAAAAGTTAAGATTGTTAAGGAGCATTACTTTTTTAGGTTCTGTTTTTGTACTATCACTATCGGTAACTTTAGCTTCAAAGGTATTGCTTAACTCAAATCCAAGGATATTCGAGTTGGTATTTCCTGGGGCACCAAAAATACCTCCTTCAAATCGAGAATATTCTTTTAACATAGTCCCGCTACCATCCATGGCGTAAGTATCGTAGTATTTAGCAAAACTTGGGGTATAACTATAACTTATGGAAGGTCTCATGACATGACGAATGGCTTGAATTTTTTTAGTTGATCCAAGATTAAAAGTTCCATAAATTGTTGTTCCAAGACTCGATGAAAAAGAATACGTTCTATAAGCATCAAAGCCTTTAATTTCAGTATCAACGACTTTTCCTAAAGAATTGTTATATTCCTTTTGTATGGTTTTGGTGTACCAAACTTCTTTGTAATTCAATGATGAAGAGGCACTAAAGTATTTGAATAGTTTGAAATTGGTACTCAAAGGAATGGTGTGTTGCAAGCCAACTTTGGCATTTTCAAACATTTTAGGTTTAAAAAATAAAGAGTCAGTAGTAGTAATACTGTTTCTAGCACTTAAATCATATTGTAAATTGATATTTTTGAAAAAACCTTTTTTGATACCATCTTTTTTGACAAAAGGATACATACGATCTACACTAAACTGTAGTGTAGGCAAGGTCATGTCAATTTGTTCTGTTTGTGTATTTTGCGAATGTGTTGCTGTTAAAGAAAGTCGTGCTTGTGGCCCCAAACTGCTAAATGTTTTACTGTATGATACAGAAGAGCTAAGAGTATTGTTTAAATTAGAACCAATATTAAGCTGATTAATCGAACGTTTAAAATATTTACTACTTCCCATGTTAACAGAAGCAGAAAAACTTGAGTTTGGATTGGCTTTACTATCTCTAGAGTGTGACCACTGTATATTATAGATCTTTTGTTTTGTATAGTCTGGATAGCCCCTTTCGCTCGTGACTAAATTTTCTAATCGAATATTTAGATTTCCTCGATAATTATATCGCTTAGCATAGTTTGATTCCAACCGCATTCCATAACTCCCGTTAGTATAATAATCTCCAAGCAGGGTCAAATCATAATGGTCGCTTAAAGCAAAATAATACCCTCCGTTTTGCAAAGAAAATCCCCTTGTGTTTGAGTCGTTATAACTTGGTAAAAGTATCCCTGAGATACTTTTTTCTTTTGACATCGGGAAAAAAGCAAAAGGCAAAGCAATAGGAGTTGGGACATTTGCAATTACCATATTAGTAACTCCAGTTACCACTTTTTTTCCAGGAACAAATTTTACTTTATTTGTTTGGAAATAATATTCGGGGTTATCAACATCCTTGGAAGTAGTAAATCGTGCTCCTTTTAAGAAATAAACAGAATCATTTTCTTTTTTGGTCAGAGCTGCTTTTATTTTGAATTCACCTTGATCCGATCTTGAATTCCAAATAATGGCTTTTTTAGTTTTAAAATTGAATCGAATAGAATCAGGTTCTACAACATTAGCACCTTGTTTAAAATTGGGGAGTTGAGTGTATTTTCCTGTAGAGTCTTTTATTCTTCCAGCATACACCTCATTCTTTTCATAATCTAAAAGAATGATTCCGGATTTTAATTCTACATCCTGATAGTACAATTCAGCTTTATCATACAATGTAATATGCTTTTTCTTCTGATCTATTTTAGTATAATTTTGCGCTTTGTATTTTACCTTACCTTCTAAAAATGCTTTTTTAGATTTTAGGGAGTCTTTTTTTATGGTGTCAGATTGTTTTTCGGTACTTTTTACAAGTGTTTCAGGACTGCTTTTAGGGGCCTTTTTAGGGGAAATTAAAGTAGCTTTTTTATTGATATCCTGAGAATACAAATTACCAGATCCAATTGTTAGGAAAAAGGATAATAAAACGATATTAAATAAGTTTGTACGCAAAGGTTTAAATGCTATTTTTGTAAAAATATGGTTTGTTTCTTGATGTGTCAAACTTACATATTATTTTTCGGCAAAAATAGTCAAATAAATAATTTAAAACCACAATCGGTTGCTTAAAATTAACATTCTAGATATATGTCTTTTAGTACTAAAATTAAAGTTTTAATTCCTTTCTTTTTCCTAGTGGTTTCATTAGAAACGTATTGTCAAAACACAAAATTCAAAGTTACTTTAGATGCGGGTCATGGTGCACATGATTTTGGAGCGGTTTATAGTGGACGCATCGAAAAAAATATAGCCCTGGCAGTTGTTTTGAAAGTAGGGAAAATACTCGAAAAAACAAAAAAAATTGATGTGGTTTATACTCGAGAAACGGATGTGTTTATTGACTTAATAGAACGGGCTAATATTGCCAATAGAGCAAAATCAGATATTTTTGTTTCTATTCATTGTAATGCTAATAAAAATACAGCAGCTGATGGTACAGAGACTTATGTTATGGGTTTGAGTAAATTAGCTTCAAATCTAGAAGTTGCGAAAAAGGAAAACTCTGTAATTACAAAGGAAAAAGATTATAAACAAAAATACGACGGATTTGATCCTAATTCGCCCGAGTCTCTTTTAGGATTGACATTAATGCAAGAAGAATTTTTAGATAATAGTATTATACTTGCAAGTAAAATTGAAGAACAGTTTGGAAAATTAGGCAAAAAATTACGTCATGGGGGAGTTAAACAAGAAAGATTTATGGTATTGCATAAAGCGTATATGCCCAGAGTACTTATTGAGATGGGGTTTATATCCAATCCGATTGAGGGAGATTTATTAAATTCTGATGAAGGTCAAGAGGAATTAGCGCAAGCAATAGCTAATGCTGTAATTGGATATAGAAATGAATTTTTTGGTGATACTCCATTGGAAATAAAAGAACTAAAACCATCAAGACGAATCGTGGCTAAACCCGTGGTTAAAGATACTTTAAGTCAGAATAATGTTTCAACAACTCCTGTGAATGCAACAGAAGTCAAAAAAGTAGAGCCCAAAAAAGAAACTTCTAACGCGGAAATCATATACAAAGTTCAAATAGGTGTTAGTCCTAAAAAGGTAGATCTAGAGCCTAAAAATTTTAAAGGTCTAGAACCTATAACAATAGATAGTAACAAAAAGTCATACATCTACATGTATGGAAGTACAACAAATTATGAAGAGGCTAAAGAGTTACTCAAAACAGCAAAGACCAAAGGATATGGTTCTGCTTTTTTAGTTGCTTTTAAAAATGGTGAAAAAGTAAGCATTCAGGAAGCATTGAAATTATAGCCATTGTCAATTATTTTATATTAATTTTGCAAAAAAAAATAGATTTTGAAACTATCAAGAGAAATTAAAACCGCGGTACTTGTAATCGCTTCCATTTTATTGTTTATTTGGGGTTACAGTTTTTTAAAAGGAAAAGAACTTTTTGCAAATTATAAAACATTTTATGTCGAGTATGAAAATGTAGAAGGATTGGCAAAGTCAGCACCTGTTACATTAAATGGTTTGACTATAGGAAAAGTTAATGACATTAAAATAGAAGAAACCACTGGAAAGTTAATAGTTGAGTTGCAAATTACAAGCGATTTTCCAATTTCGGCCACAAGTGCTGCAGTATTGTACGAACCTGGTTTGATAGGAGGAAAACAAATTGCTATTGAACCTGATTTTACTTCTAAAACTTTGGCTACTAATGGACAGCATTTAAAAGGTGGAGTGAAATTAAGTTTGAGTGCTTCTGTACAAGAAAAATTAGTTCCTTTACAAACAAAATTAGAATCTATATTGGACAATACAGATAAACTATTATCAGGAGTTAATGCTGTTTTGGATAAGAAATCTCAAGAAAATATAAAGAAATCATTAGTTGAATTAAGTAAAACAATGGAAGAGCTTCATGCAACTTCAACAAATGCAAGTGCTATTTTAAATGAGAACAAATCCGATTTCAAAGTGGTCATTGCTAACTTTAAGAAAGTGTCTGCTGATTTTGTAGCAATTTCTAACTCTTTAGATAAAGCAGGATTAGGTAACACGGTTGAAGGTTTGAATAAAACACTGGCAAAAGTAGATGGTTTGATGACAGATTTACAATCAGGTAAGGGATCGGTAGGCAAGTTGTTAAAAGATGAAGCGTTATACAATAATTTAAAAGCCACTACAAAAGAGATGGAATTGTTATTACAAGATCTTCGATTACATCCTACACGATATATTAATGTGTCTGTTTTTGGAAAAAAAAATAAACCATATATTTCACCTGTTCAAGATTCTGTTTCTGTAAAAGTTGATCAAACTTCGGTTTCTAAAGTTAAAAACTAGGCTTTATGAGTTATTTAGATAATATAGTATTTGCAATTGTTCTAAGTGTGGGTTTTGGTTATTTTTTTACTAATGTAAAAAAGATAATTAGAAACATTAATTTAGGAATTGATGTGAATCGTAAAGACAATCCAAAAGCACGTTGGAAAAACATGATTATGATTGCTTTGGGACAATCCAAAATGGTAAGGCGTCCTATCGCGGGTATTTTGCATATCATTGTCTATATTGGATTTATCATTATTAATATTGAATTACTTGAAATCATCATTGACGGTTTATTGGGTACGCATCGCATTTTCTCGTCTTTAGGTGTCGTTTATGATGTATTAATAGCTTCCTTTGAAATCTTAGCCATTCTTGTTATTGTGGCTGTTTTGGTGTTTTGGACAAGAAGAAACATCATCAAATTAAGACGTTTTGTTAGCCCAGATTTGGATGGTGCTCCTAAAAAAGATGCCAACTATATTTTGTATTTTGAACTGGTGTTGATGACCTTATTTTTATTGATGAATGCTTCTGATTTTCATTTGCAAAATATTCCAGGAGGTTATTCTCATTTCAGTAAAGCAGGTTTTTTTCCTATCAGTCAATTTATAGAACCACTATTTAATGGTATGTCCAATGAATTGGTAATGTTACTTTCAGAGTTATTTTGGTGGTTGCACATAATTGGGATTTTGGCATTTATGAATTACTTATATTTTTCAAAACACTTACATATTCTATTGGCTTTTCCTAATACTTATTTTGCTAATTTGAATCCTGAAGGGCAATTTGATAACCTAGCTTCAGTAACCAATGAAGTAAAGTTGATGTTAGATCCTAATGCAGATCCTTTTGCAGCAGCTCCAGAAGGAATAACTACTCCTGCTAAATTTGGAGCAAGTGATGTACAAGATTTGAATTGGGTTCAGTTACTAAATGCCTATACCTGCACAGAATGTGGACGTTGCACCTCTTCTTGTCCAGCTAATCAAACGGGGAAAAAATTATCTCCTCGCAAAATTATGATGGATACTAGAGATCGATTGGAAGAAGTTGGAAAAAATATAGATGCTAACAAAGGTGTTTTTGTTCCCGATAATAAATCGTTATTAAATGATTACATTAGTCCAGAAGAGCTTTGGGCTTGTACTTCTTGTAATGCTTGTGTTGAAGAATGTCCTGTAAATATTAGCCCGCTGTCTATAATTATGGATATGCGACGTTATTTGGTGATGGAACAAAGTGCGGCACCAATGTCTTTGAATACGATGATGACTAATATTGAAAACAATGGTGCGCCATGGCAATACAGTCAACAAGACCGATTGAACTGGAAAAACGAATAAATAGAGAATCCTACTTTCAAGTAGTGGGACTATTAATATAAAATCTAAATCATGTCAGAAAATTTAGTTGTGCCAACAATGGCCGAAATGTTAGCTCAAGGGAAACAACCCGAAGTCTTATTTTGGGTAGGTTGTGCAGGAAGTTTTGACGATAGAGCAAAAAAAATAACGAAAGCATTTGTTCGAATATTAAATCGTGCCAATGTGTCGTTTGCTGTTTTGGGAACAGAAGAAAGCTGTACAGGAGATCCCGCGAAAAGAGCAGGCAATGAATTCTTGTTTCAAATGCAAGCCATGATGAATATTGAGGTGTTAAATGCCTATAAAGCAAAGAAAATTGTTACAGCATGTCCGCATTGTTTCAATACTTTGAAAAATGAGTACCCAGAATTGGGTGGGCAATATGAAGTGGTTCATCATACTGAATTTTTGAAATCATTATTGAATGAAGGTCGTTTGACTATTGAAGGTGGACAATTTAAAGGGAAGAAAATTACATTTCACGATCCTTGTTATTTAGGTCGTGCTAATAAAGTGTATGAAGCTCCTAGAGAGTTAATTCAAAAATTAGATGTTGAATTGGTTGAAATGAAACGTTCTAAAGCCAATGGGTTGTGTTGTGGCGCAGGGGGGGCACAAATGTTTAAAGATGCCGAAGCGGGTACTAAAGAGATTAACATTGAAAGAACAGAAGACGCTCTAGAAACACATCCGGATATTATTGCAGCAGGATGTCCGTTTTGCAATACCATGTTAACGGATGGAATTAAGAATAAAGAAAAGGAAAGTGATGTAAAAGTGCTAGATATCGCTGAACTTATTGCTAATGCTCAAGATTTGTAAAACACTTACAATTAACCTTATACAATTATAACATGTACGTTCCTTTTGAAAGTTTACCAGAAGAGTCAAGAATTTGGATTTACCAATCCAATAGAAAATTCTCAGATGAAGAAATAACTGAAATAGAATCAGATTTACAAGCATTTCTTCAAAACTGGGCGGCACATGGAACTAGTTTGGAATCATCGTACCAATTAAAGTACAATCGTTTTATAATTATTGCAGTGAACCAAGAAGTTCAAAGTGCAACGGGTTGTTCTATTGATGCGTCTGTTGAATTTATTCAAAGTTTAGAAAAAAGATATAACGTTGATTTGTTAGATAAAATGAACGTAACATTTAAATTAGGTGAACATATTGCTCACAAACCGTTGATTGATTTTAAAAAAATGGTCAAAGACAAAGCGGTAACTGAAAGCACTATTGTTTTCAATAACCTGATTAATACCATTCAAGAATTTAATGAATCATGGGAAGTTCCTGCTGCCGATAGTTGGCATAGCCGTTTTTTTTAATAAACACTAATTAATGAAGCCTTTTTTTTTAAGAGCAGGATTATATTTATCACTTTTATTTTTGGGAGTCAATTGTGGTACTATCAAAGATAAGTTATTTAAACACAAGCAACAATCATCCAATATTGTACTTCAAAAACCTGAAATCTCAGATTTTGAAGAAGTTTATATTCCGCAACTAAAATCGGAAAGAAAAATTTTTTTTAAAGATTCAGAGACAGAAACTCGCTGGGTAGATAGTATCTATAACAAAATGAGTTTAGAAGAAAAAGTGGGACAATTATTTATGGTTGCCGCTTATTCTAATAGAGATACAGTTCATACCAACTCTATTGAAAAATTAATTCGTAATCAAAAAATAGGGGGCGTTATATTTTTTCAAGGAGGTCCTTTGCGTCAAGCCAATTTAACTAACCGTTATCAATCCAAATCTAAAATTCCCATGTTTATTGGAATTGATGCCGAATGGGGATTGAGTATGCGATTGGATTCTACATATCGTTATCCTTGGAACATGACCCTAGGGGCAATCAAAGATTTGAAACTGATTGAGAAGGTAGGCGAATTGATGGGTAAAGAAAGTAAGCGAATGGGAGTTCACTTTAATTTTGCTCCCGTTTTAGACATCAATACCAATCCGAAAAATCCGATTATTGGCAATCGTTCTTTTGGGGAAAACAAGGTGAATGTGACGGAAAAAGCTATTGCTTTGATGAATGGGGTGCAAAAACAAGGTGTGTTTTCAACAGGAAAACATTTTCCAGGGCATGGAGATACAGCTACTGATTCTCATTTGGGATTGCCAATGGTTACTTCTTCTCGAGAGCACTTGGATGTTGTAGAATTATATCCGTATAAACGAATGTTTGACCAAGGTTTGGTCTCTGTAATGGTAGGGCATTTGGATGTTCCAAGTTTAGAATTTCGTCAAAATTTTCCTTCTTCTATTTCGTATAATGTAGTGACTAATTTACTGCAAAAAGAATTGGAATTTGACGGCTTGATTTTTACTGATGCTTTGAATATGAAAGGGATTAGTAAATATAGAAAACCAGGTGAGCTAGAATTGGATGCACTATTAGCAGGAAATGATATTTTATTATTTCCAGAGAATGTTCCTTTAGCTGTTGCAACTATTTCTAAAGCATATCAAGATAATGTTTTGTCTGAAGAACGTTTGTCAGTATCGGTTAAAAAGATTTTAAAATACAAGTATAAGGCGGGTTTGAATAAGTACAAGCCAATCATTGTTTCTAATTTAATGAATGATATTAATCCTCCAGAAAACGATGCTTTGCAATACCAATTATACGAGAATGCGATTACAGTTTTAAAGAATGAAGCTGAAATTTTACCCATTAAGGATTTGGTAAATAATAAAATTGCGTATGTGAAATTAGGAGATGATGATAATAGCGCTTTTGTTTCTACTCTAAAAAAATATACCGAAGTTACGGAGGTTACCGCTCCTACAATTGATAGCCTTAATGTAAAATTGAAAGAGTTTACCACGGTTATTGTTGGGTATCATAAATTAGATAAACCATGGAAAAATAATGATTTTACGGCTACTGAATTAATTTGGCTTCAAGAGATTGCTAGGAGTAATAAGGTTATTTTAGATGTTTTTGCTAAACCGTATACTCTTGCAACTTTAATAAATTTCAACGAAATTGAAGGGTTAATTGTATCGTATCAAAATAATCCAATAGCACAAAAGGTAAGCGCAGAAATTATTTTTGGGGCTCTAGATGCTAAAGGAAAATTACCAGTTTCTATAAACGATAATTTCAAAGTAAATGATGGGCTTTCGACAGAGAAATTGAATAGGTTAGGTTTTACAGCACCAGAAAATGTAGGAATGAGTTCTGAAAAGTTAAACAAAATTGATGGTTTAGCGCAGAAGGCAATTGAAGAAAAAATGACGCCAGGAGTCCAAGTTTTGGTAGCACGAAAAGGTAAAGTAATTTATCAAAAGGCATTTGGTACATATGCGTACGATTCTGAACAGAAGGTAACTAATGAAACTATTTTTGATGTGGCTTCAGTAAGTAAAATTGTTGGAACATTACCTAATGTGATGCAGCAGTACGACCAACAAAAAGTTACATTAGAAACTACTTTAGGTGTCATGTTACCTATTTTTGCTACTTCAGATAAGAGAGACATTCGGTTTAAAGAACTATTGTCACATTATGCAGGATTAGTTTCTTGGGTTCCGTTTTACAAAGCTACTTTAGATGCAAAAGAAAAACCTTTAGCAAAATATTATAAAAGAATTCCAGATGCTCAATTTTCTAGAAAGGTTGCTGATAGTTTATATATTCGTAATGATTATCATGACACCATTATGAAAATTATTATTGACAGTAAATTATCAGTCAAAAAAGAGTATAAGTACAGTGATTTTACCTTCATTATACTTGGTAATTATTTAGAAAAAATAACTGGAAAAACATTAGATGTTTTAGCTTCTGAACAATTTTTCAAACCCATAGGCGCAACAAACACTTTTTATAATCCGTTACAAAAAATCGACAAAAACCGAATAGCGCCAACCGAAATAGATTCGTATTTCCGTCACCAAAAAATTCAAGGGTATGTCCATGATATGGCAGCTGCTATAGAGGGAGGAGTTGCAGGACACGCAGGTGTTTTTTCAAATGCTATGGATATTGCTAAAATAATGCAAATGTATTTGCAAAAAGGCAATTATGGGAATCAGCACTATTTTTCGGCCAAGACTTTTGATGATTTTAATACCTGTTATTTTTGTTCAGAAGGGAATCGAAGAGGTTTAGGTTTTGACAAACCCCAACTCAGTGGGGATAGTCCAACTTGTGGTTGTGTTTCAAAATCTAGTTTTGGACATACAGGTTTTACAGGAATTATGACTTGGGCTGACCCAGTTACTGAAATTGTATATGTGTTTATATCGAATAGAACGTATCCAACAAATCCTTTAAATACGCTTTCAAAAGAGCATATTCGAGAAGACATTCAAAAAGTCATTTCAGAGGCAATAATAAATTAAAAAGATGAAGAAATTTAATTGTATCATTTTTTTGTTTTTAAGCATTGTTTTAGGAAATGCACAAAATCTAGATGTTGATTTATTGAAAAAAATTAATATCAATAGAAATACGGATTTAGATCCTACATTTAAAACAATTACTAATTCTGCAGTTCCAATAAGTATAGCAACGCCTGTAGTAATTTATTCAATTGGTTTAATTCAAAAGGATTCATTAATGAAACAAAAAGCATTATTTATAGGAGAATCATTTTTAGCTTCGGCTCTTATTACAACTGTTTTAAAAGATGTAATACGACGAGAACGTCCGTATGTAAAACACCCAGAAATACAACCACTCTCTTCAGAAGGCAGCTATTCCATGCCTTCAGGACACACTTCAACAGCATTTGCAACGGCTACTTCGTTGAGTATGGCTTATCCTAAATGGTATGTAGTTGTACCTTCTTTTGTTTGGGCTAGTTCAGTAGGGTATTCTCGAATGCATTTGGGCGTCCATTATCCCTCCGATGTTTTCATAGGAGCTATTGTTGGGAGTAGTTCGGTTTATGTTACTCGCAAATTAAATCAATGGTTGGATAGAAAATACAATAAAATTAAATAATTAATTATTGGTAAATTCTTTTTTAAAAAAGAAGTAAGCAGACTTTATTTCTGTACATTCGTATTCTAAATTACAGCAATGAAAATAGCAATTGTTTGTTATCCCACCTTTGGAGGAAGTGGAGTTGTAGCAACCGAATTAGGTCTTGAGTTGGCGCGTCGAGGACATGAAATTCATTTTATTACTTACAGTCAGCCAGTTCGATTAGCGTTATTAAACCCCAATGTACATTATCATGAAGTTAATGTGCCTGAGTATCCGTTGTTTCATTATCAACCGTATGAATTGGCTTTGTCAAGCAAATTAGTTGATATGGTAAAGTTGTATAAGATTGAGGTATTACATGTACATTATGCAATCCCCCATGCATATGCGGGTTATATGGCAAAGCAAATGCTGAAAGACGAGGGAATTGACATTCCAATGGTAACAACTCTTCATGGGACGGATATTACTTTGGTAGGAAATCACCCTTTCTATAAGCCAGCAGTTACTTTTAGTATCAACAAATCGGATTTTGTGACCTCAGTTTCACAAAGTTTAAAAGACGATACACTTAAATTATTCAATATTAAAAAAGAAATTCAGGTTATCCCTAATTTCATTGAATTGGATCAAATTCAAAAAGAAGATAAAACGCCTTGTCAACGTTCAGTTATGGCCAATGAAGATGAGCGAATTATTACTCATATTAGTAATTTTAGAAAAGTAAAACGAATTCCAGATATTATTAAAATATTTCACGCTATTCAAAAAGAAATTCCAGCCAAATTAATGATGGTGGGCGATGGACCAGAGAAAGAGAAAGCTGAATATTTATGTCAAGAATTAGGTATTTTGGACAAAGTTATTTTCTTTGGAAATAGTAATGAAATAGACAAAATTTTATGCCAAACGGATTTGTTTTTACTGCCTTCAAAAACGGAAAGTTTTGGATTAGTTGCTCTTGAAGCGATGGCGTGTGGAGTACCTGTAATATCAAGTAATGCAGGTGGTTTACCAGAAGTGAATCAAGACGGTTTTTCGGGTTTTTTAAGTGAAGTAGGTGATATTAAAGGAATGGCAAAGAATGCTTTGAAAATACTAAAAGATGACGAAGTGTTGGCTGAATTTAAGAAAAATGCTTTGGCAACAGCCCAAAAATTTGATATTAAAAAGATATTGCCATTATATGAAGATTTATACCGAAGATCCATTGCTAAATATTTATAAGTACAAAAAAGCCACTTTTAAAAGTGGCTTTTTAATTTCTTGAAATTAGAATTTATACCTAATTCCTAAAGCAATATCGGCTCCATAATTGTTGTCAAAGTAACCATGACCACCAAATTCAGGTCGGTAATCTAATGAAAGTAAAATAGGAGCTTCTTTGAAATTGTACTCAATTCCAACATCTCCAGCCACATAAACAAAACTCCCATTGTTACCTGTTGTACTCCAACTTCCTAAACCAGCGCCAGCACCAGCATACCAGTTGAAATTGTTATCAATTTCCCAAACCCATTGATAAATACCTGTTAATTTAATAGCACTCACATCGTGATTATTTCTCCAACCTAAATCAGCTTCTAATCGATTGTTTTTAGATAATCCTTTTTGGTAAGAGATTTCTGCACCAAAACCGTTATTATCTCCCAAACGCAATCCTAAAGCATTTTTTGAAATTTCTTGAGCCTGAGCAGTAAACCCTAATCCCATTAGTAGTACTGCGGATACAATTAATTTTTTCATAGTAATTTGTTTTTAACTAATTAATCAAAAAACGCACCAAAAAGAAATAAATTGTGTTGTTTTTGTGTTTAAAATCCGTGTTTTGGGGTTATTAGAAAGGTAATTAATCAGTTATGTATTGAAAAACTTTGAACCTTAAATTTTTAAACTTTAAACTAAAATGGTACTTTTGTTCAAAACTAATTATAATGGCAGGAAATAGCTACGGAACACTTTTTAGAATCACTACTTTTGGGGAATCACATGGAGAAGCTTTAGGTGGAATTATAGATGGATGCCCTCCAGGTATTACAATTGATTTTGAGGCAATCCAATTAGAAATGGCAAGAAGAAAGCCAGGTCAATCGGCTATCGTTACACAACGAAAAGAACCAGATGATGTTCAATTTCTTTCTGGAATTTTTGAAGGAAAAACAACAGGTACGCCAATTGGTTTCATTATCCCAAATACCAATCAAAAGTCAGACGACTATTCTCATATAAAAGATAATTACCGACCGAGTCATGCTGATTATGTGTATGATAAAAAATACGGTTTTCGTGATTACCGTGGAGGAGGCAGAAGTTCGGCCCGTGAAACTGCAAGTAGAGTTGTGGCAGGTGCTATTGCCAAACAGATGTTGCCTGAAATTAAAATAAATGCTTATGTTTCTTCAGTGGGACACATTCATTTAGATAAAAAGTACCAAGAGTTAGATTTTTCAAAAATAGAGAGTAATCCCGTACGATGTCCTGATGAGCAATCAGCGGCAGAAATGGAAGAATACATTCGTGAAATTCGTAAACAAGGAGACACTGTTGGAGGTGTAGTTACTTGTGTTATTCAGAATGTTCCGGTTGGATTGGGCGAGCCTGTTTTTGATAAATTGCATGCTGAGTTAGGTAAAGCAATGCTTTCTATCAATGCAGTAAAGGGATTTGAATTTGGAAGTGGTTTTTGTGGTGCCGAAATGAAAGGCAGCGACCACAATGATTTGTATTTTGCAGATGGAACCACCAAAACCAATCTTTCAGGAGGAATCCAAGGAGGAATCAGTAACGGTATGGATATTTATTTCAGAGTAGCTTTCAAACCAGTTGCTACAATTATGCAAAAACAAGATGCCTTAGATAATCAAGGGAATATCGTTGAAATGACAGGTAAAGGGCGTCATGATCCTTGCGTTGTACCTCGCGCAGTTCCTATTGTTGAGGCTATGGCGGCTATTGTTTTAGCTGATTTTCATTTGTTAAATAAAACGTACTCAAAATAGTAATTAAGAGCTATTTCCTGCTGTACGCTGTATCTCTGCCGGCGAACCCCGCCGTCACAGGATGCCGCTTCCATCAGGGCTAACCCAAAACCAATAAAAAATGAAAGAAAACACCAATAAAACTTCCTTCTTTTCAGGACTGACAGGACAAATCCTGACAGCCATGATTTTAGGTGCTATATTAGGAATTGTTATTCATACTAATTGCACTGACGAAATTGCGCAATCATTTAGTTCAAAGATTAAAATGCTAGCTACGGTTTTTATCCGTTTAGTACAAATGATTATTTCTCCTCTAGTATTTACAACATTGGTTGTGGGTATCGCTAAACTAGGTGATATTAAAGCTGTTGGTAGAATTGGAGGAAAAGCACTAGCTTGGTTCTTTACCGCTTCTTTCATTTCGTTATTACTCGGAATGTTTTTTGTTAATGTTTTAGAGCCAGGTGTGGGTTTAAATCTTTCTAATATTGATGTAGCGGCAGCTTCAGAAGTTACGGCTAAAACACAGACTTTATCTTTTGAAAATTTTATTGAACATATTGTACCTAAAAGTGTCTTTGAGGCTATGGCTACCAATGAAATTTTACAAATAGTAATCTTTTCGATTTTCTTTGGTTTAGCTGCGGCAGCTATTGGAGATAATGCTAAACCAGTAATAAATGCTTTAGATAAGACTTCTCATATTGTTTTGAAAATGGTCAATTATGTGATGAAGTTTGCACCTATAGGTGTTTTTGGAGCTATAGCAGGAGTTTTTGCAGTGCGAGATTTTCAAGAATTAGCAATGACTTATTTTAAATATTTTGGTTCGTTTTTGATCGGTATTTCTTCTCTTTGGATTGTATTAATTTTGATTGGATTTATTTTCTTAAAATCAAGAATGTCTATTTTATTAAAAAGAATAATGAGCCCTTTGATTGTAGCATTTGGAACTACAAGTAGCGAAGCGGTTTTTCCTAAATTAACAGAAGAATTAGAGCGCTTTGGTGTAAAAGATAAAATAGTTTCGTTTATGCTGCCTTTAGGTTATTCCTTTAATTTGGATGGCAGTATGATGTACATGACTTTTGCAAGTATATTTATTGCTCAAGCTTATGGTGTACATCTAGATTTAGGAACACAAATGACGATGCTATTAGTTTTAATGTTGACAAGTAAAGGGATAGCAGGTGTGCCAAGAGCGAGTTTGGTTGTCGTAGCGGCTACTTGCGGAATGTTTAAAATTCCTGTTGAAGGCATTGCTTTGATTTTGCCAATTGACCATTTTTGTGATATGTTCCGTACAGCGACTAATGTTTTAGGAAATGCTTTAGCTACTTCCGTAGTTGGTCAATGGGAAGATGATATAGAAGCAAAACAGTAATACAACCCTATAACTAAAAATAGAATTAAAAACAGAAGTCCAAAAGCTTCTGTTTTTTATATTCTAAATTATATAAAAAGAGGGTCGTTTTCTTGTGAATACATTTGCGCTAATAAAAAATAAGTATCATCTAAATGAGCTGAGGCGCTATTTTTCTTTAATTTAATCACAGATTTTTCATATTGCTTTTTTTCAATCAGTTGCTTTTTTGTAAGATTCATTAATTTGGTTTTTTTAATAATGTATTTTGCAGTGTTCATGGTAGGCAGTTTTTTAAATTATAAATAAATCGAATCGTTACGCCTTTAGGCAAAAGACGCAACGATTCTTTGCAAGTAAGAACTTAGTAAATTCTTGCTTACAATTTTTTACTCAATAGCAATTGTTTTACTACTTTTCTTTTTACTACCTTCTTTTTTGGCAATTTCTACATGAAGAATACCGTCTTTGTAATTGGCTTGAATTTTATTCTCGTCAATATATTCAGGTAAAGTAAATGACCTGAAAAAAGATTGATAATTAAATTCTTTTCGGAGGTAATTGTCTTTTTTTCTAGATTCTTCTTTTTCTTCTTCTTTCTCAGATGAAATAAGTAGCGTGTTATTATCAATTTCTACTTTAAAATCCTCCTTTTTCATACCTGGCGCCGCTAATTCTACTTGTAATTTAGTATCTGTTTCTTTTAAATTTACAGAAGGTAAATTGCTACCAATAGAAGAGAAGTTTCTGTCTGTCCAATCGAAGATATCTCTTGAAAATAAATCATCGATAAAATTACTTGTTGGGAGTAACGGCAATAAGCTGTTTCGTTTTACTAAAGTTTCCATACTATTACAATTTAAATGTTTGTGATTAAGAGTAGCAAACTTAAATAAGATATTAGTTAACAAGATTTAATTTAACATATAAAACGTTGTAAATTAAATTATTACCGACAAAAAGTAAGGTCAAGAAAACACTGATAAATTAATACCAGCGTTTTTTATTTTTTTTAGAAGTGTTAGATTTTCTTGATTTTTGATTTTTTCCACTGCGCTTAGTAGATGGAGTTATTGTTTCTATACTTCCATCAGGTCTGTCAGTGTGCCAAGGATAGGGATGCTCAGTAATAGTTTTTACATCAACTCTAATTAATCTTTGGATATCTTTCCAATAGGGATGCTCATCTTTGCTACAAAAAGAAAGTGCAATTCCTTCATGTCCAGCACGACCCGTTCTTCCAATTCGGTGAACGTATGTTTCTGGAATATTTGGTAAATCGAAATTAATTACTAAGGGGAGTTGATCAATGTCAATTCCACGGGCAGCAATGTCTGTAGCAACAAGAATATTTACTTCTTTATTTTTAAAAGATTCCAATACACGTTGTCTTGCACTTTGAGATTTATCTCCATGGATAGCTTCAGCAGCGATGCCTTTTTTTCGTAAAGATTTTACAACATTGTCTGCTCCGTGTTTAGTTCTTGTAAAAACTAATACATCAGATAGCTTTTCATTTCGGATTAAGTGATACAGTAAGTTTCTTTTTTCACTTTTTTCAACAAAGTAAATACGTTGTTTGACTTTCTCTGCAGTAGAAGAAATAGGTGCGACTTCTACTCTGGCAGGATTTTTTAAAAATAGTTCGGCTAATTCTCTAATAGCCATTGGCATAGTGGCCGAAAACAACAATGTTTGTCTGTTGTTTGGGGTTAATTTTACAATTTTTTTTACATCATTAATGAATCCCATGTCGAGCATTTGATCAGCTTCATCTAGGACTAGTGTATGTAGATAATCGAAATTGATAAATCCTTGTTTATGTAAATCGAGTAAACGTCCAGGAGTACTTATTACTACATCAATTCCTTTTTTTAGTACATCAACTTGTGGAATTTGAGATACACCACCAAAAATAGTGGTTTGAGTTAGATTCGTATATTTGGCATAAGTGTCAAAATTTTGCCCAATTTGTATCGCTAACTCTCGGGTTGGGGTAACAATTAAAGCTCTAATTTGTTTGCTTTTTTTTGAAGAACCTACTATTCGATGCAGTTGGTGAATGATGGGAATCGCAAATGCAGCTGTTTTTCCTGTCCCAGTTTGTGCACAACCAATTACATCTTTGCCTTCTAAAATATATGGAATTGCTTGTTCTTGGATAGGAGTGGGTTGCGTATAGCCTTCTTCATAAACGGCTTTTTGAATACTTTTTGAAAGTGATAATTCTTCGAATAACATATTTTGTGTTTAAACTTGCTGTAGTAAGTACAACAATATTGGACAAAGATAGTGTTATTATTTTTGATGTATTAATTTTGTAATCACTGAGGATGAGGATTCGTTTTTTTCAGTACTAGATTTTATAAAATCAGTAATTAGATGACCAATAATTTTACCAACTAAGTGGTCGTTTTTTTCTTCTCCTAAATCAGGAGCTCCTTCGCAGAGATGTAAATAGGTTGTATTTTGAAATTTACCAAAGAAAGAAACAAACCGTCTTAATTCTTCTACAGAAAAACCTGTAAGGGTCATGGTGCTACTGGCAATATTGGGGACAGCTCCTAAATCGATTTCTAGTCCAAAAGCATCTTGATTGATAAAATCTAAAGCCTGTATCATTTCGTGTTCAAATTCTTTTTCTTTTCTGATATTGATACTGTCATAAGTGACATAACGAACACGATCTTCGATTTTTTTTAACGTATCTAAAACACTTTTAGAAGTATAATTTTCATGCAATCCAAAAATAAAATATTTTTTTAAAAACCCCTCTTCATAAGCATAGGAAAAAGCATTTCCACTGTGGCGGCCTTCTAAAATTCTAAAATCAGAATGGGCATCAAAATTAATTGCGTTTATTGGCTTTCCTTTGGCTAAAGCGGTTCCCTTAATATTTCCGTAAGCATTATTTTGTCCACCCCCAATGATAATAGGTGTTTTTCCGAGTTTTACGATATTGAAAATAATATGAGAAACCTCTTTATCTATTTGTTCAACTAATTGACTTAATTTAGATCGGTCATCAATATCGTTGAAATCTAAATGTTTTACTTCTTCCATTTCACTAGCAACATTGAGTTGGCCTAGAACGACAATTTGATTTCCTTTACAAAATCGATTGTGTTGAATGTTGGCAATACTTTTTATGGCACTATTCCAAGCAGATGCTGCTCCAGGTCTACCATAATTAGCTCTGATTCCAATGTCTTCAGGTATCCCAAAAATCACGAATTGAGCATCACAAGTAGCTAAGAATTGTAATGGATCAATTCCTTTAGGTACAGTAATCATTTTCTCGCCAAATTTGATTTCTCCATTCCTGTGATTTGTAATTTTACCAAGGTCGGTTATTGTAAAAGGAATTAGTTTATCCATTTCGATTTTTTTTTTTAATCAAAAATACTATAAATGTCTTAAAATACCTTGTGTCGTCTCGATATATTGTTACTTTTGTAAAAACTATTAAACTATAAACATAAAAATTAAGATGGAAAATCAAAAAAGCAATTCAAATTTGAAAGCTGTCGTAGTTGTATTACTATTATTGCTTTTGGGAAGTTTAGGTTACATTTTTAAAATGTCAACTGATGCCGAAATTGTTCGTACAGAATTGAAGACAACATTGACTGAGAAAGAATCAGTAATGAAAGATTTGCAAGAGTTGAAAGCGACTTATGACGCTGCTATTGCTGAGAATACAACGATGTCTGAAGAGTTAATCAAAGAAAGAGACAAGGTAGTTGCATTGATGGAAGAATTGAAGCAATCCAAAGGAGATGTTTCTAAATTCAAAACTCAATTAACATCTTTACAAAGTAATATGAAGGTATTACTAGCCGAGAACGACAATTTGAAAAAACAAAATGTTGTTTTAACAACACAGCGTGACAGTACAAGAGTTGTTTTAGTAGAGTCAAAGAAAGCTAATGAGGTTTTAACAGCTCAAAATTCAGATTTATCTAAAACAGTAGAAAAAGGATCTATTCTTACCGTTTTAAATACTAAAGGAGCCGCTTATAAAGTAAGAAGTTCAGGAAGACAAATTGAAACAGAAAAAGCCAATAGAGCTGATATTTTGAAAGTTAGTTTTACAATTGCTGAAAATAAAATTGCTAAGTCAGGATTGAGAACGTATTACGTTCAAGTTATAGATAGCGAAAATAATGTAGTAGGTGACAAAAAAACAGAAAATTTTGGCCCAAAATCATTGACATATAGTTTTACAACTAGTGTAAAATATGATAATAAGACTGTTGATGTATCAGAAGATTTAGCAGGTAAAAATTTTGCAAAAGGAACTTATTTCGTAAATGTTTATGATAAAGATGAGTTAGTTTCTAAAACTAGTTTTAGTTTAAGATAGTAGGACTCATTTAGCCTTACAAAAAAAGGGAGCAGTACTGCTCCCTTTTTTATTACTTAGGTTATACTAAAAAGAACGTTTCATTTTGTCTTTTATCGCATTTAAACATAAGTTATTGATACTTCCTTCGTGACTGTGTTTAGTGGCTTTAGGCGATTGGAATGTGCCATTTTCCAGTTGTTCAGCAACTGCCTTGTAGGCATCTCTAAACGGAATTCCAGCAACTACCATTTCATTTAGTGAATCAACTGTAAAAAGATAGTCGTATTTTTTATCGTCTAAAATATGTTCTTTTACCGTAATATCTTTGATAGCAAAAATAGCAATGTCCAAACAAGCTTTTAAATTTTGAATTGCCGGAAACAATCCTTCTTTCAATAATTGTAAATCTCTATGATAACCACTTGGTAAATTGTTCGTAATCAAAGTGATTTCATAAGGTAGCGCTTGGATTTTGTTGCATTTTCCACGAATCAATTCAAATACATCAGGATTTTTCTTATGAGGCATAATACTAGAACCTGTTGTAAGATGAGACGGCAAGCTGATGAAATCAAAATTCTGGCTCATGTACAAACACACATCCATAGAAAATTTTGCCAAAGTTGCTGCCACGCTACTCATAGCAAAAGCGACTGTTTTTTCTGCTTTTCCGCGACTCATTTGAGCAGCTACGGCATTGAATTTTAAAGTTTCAAATTGTAGCTCTTGGGTGGTAAACGTTCTGTTAATTGGGAAGGAACTTCCGTAACCCGCAGCAGAACCCAATGGGTTTTGATCTACCACTTTTAGTGCGGCATTCAACATTGTAATATCATCAATCAAGCTTTCTGCATAGGCTGAAAACCACATACCAAAAGAAGAAGGCATGGCGATTTGTAAATGTGTATAACCAGGTAATAATACATTTTGGTGCTTATCAGCCGATTCCATCAATAAATCAAAAAGTACTTTTACCTGTTCTTTGAGCTCTTTGACAACATCTTTTAAGTATAAATGTACATCTACTAAAACTTGGTCGTTACGAGAACGCGCTGTGTGTATTTTTTTTCCAGCATCGCCTAACTTGACAGTCAATAGGTATTCGATTTTGGAATGAACGTCTTCAAAACTATCTTCGATTTCAAAATTACCGGCTTCGACCTCTTTAATAATTTCCTCCAAAGCGATAACCAATGAAGAGGTTTCTACTTCAGTCAACAAACCAATTTGACCTAACATTTTGGCATGAGCAATAGAACCCAATGCATCGTATTTAGCCAAAACTAAGTCTAATTCTCTGTCGTTTCCAACAGTGAAATGTTCGATTTGCTTATCAGTGGCAATTCCTTTTTCCCAAAGTTTCATAATTCTAATTTTATTGTTTGAAAAAATCAGTTAGTATTTTGATGTACAACTGAATTCCTTCTTCTATTTCGTTAATAAATATAAATTCGTCAGCCGAGTGGGAGCGAAGCGTTTCTCCAGGCCCTAATTTCAAGGATTGGCAACTCAATACCGACTGATCAGAAAGGGTTGGTGAACCATAAGTAGTTCTACCTAAAGCGATTCCAGCTTGAACCAAACCGTGTTCTAACGGAATAGATGAAGCGTTTAGATGCATTGAACGAGGATTTACTTCTGCGTTGACATGATTTTTTACAGTAGCCAAAATTTCGGCATTACTATAACAATCATTCACGCGGATATCCACAACCAAATGACATTCAGCAGGAACTACATTGTGTTGTTTTCCAGCACTTACTTGAGTTACAGTCATTTTTACAGGACCTAAAACATCAGATATCTTTTCAAATTGATAGGTTTTGAACCAATCAATCACTGGCATTGCATTGTAAATAGGATTGTCTTCATTTTGATGTGCCGCATGACTGGCAGTTCCTTTGACAACAACATCTAACACTAACAAGCCTTTTTCGGCTATAGCTAATTGCATTAATGTAGGCTCGCCCACAATCGCACAATCCAGATCTGGTAAGTGCTTTAATACGCTATTTAGACCATTTTTTCCGCTACTTTCTTCTTCTGCGGAAGCCACGATAACCATATTGTAAGGTAAATTTTCTTGCGCATAAAAATGAACAAAAGTGGCTAAAAGCGAAACCAAACATCCCCCTGCATCATTACTTCCTAATCCGAATAATTTACCGTCTTTAACAATGGCTTCAAAAGGGTCATTGGTATAGCCTTGGTTCGGTTTTACAGTATCGTGATGCGAATTCAATAAAAGTGTTGGTTTACTTTCGTCAAAATGTTGATTGAAAGCCCAAATATTGTTATTCTCTCTCTGAAAAGGAATTCCGTTTTGGGTAAACCAATTCTCAATTAATTGTGCTGTTTTATCCTCTTCACTTGAAAAGGAAGGGGTTTCAATTAGCGCTTTTAATAAGGCAATAGCTTCTTGTGTAAGTATTTCTATAGTCTTCATAAAGTAATTGTCGTATAAGTCGCCGTTTTGTTTTGTAACATTCGGTGGTGTCCAATTCTGATTTGTTTTACACCTTTGGATAGGCTGTTGAAACAATTGTCTAATTTAGGAATCATTCCGGAATGAATCGCTTGCTCTGCTTTTAATTTGGCATACAAATCCGGATTGATTTGTTCAATCACCGAAGTATCATCTTCTGCATCAAACAAAACACCTGGTTTTTCAAAGCAATAGGTAAGGGTTACATCAAATTGACCAGATAGGGCAATCGCTAATTCGCTCGCAATCGTATCGGCATTGGTATTTAATAATTGGCCTTTCCCATCGTGAGTGATGGCGCAAAAAACAGGGGTTATTCCTGTTTCAAGTAGGCTAGCTAACAATGTTGTATTGACTTTTTTTACATCGCCAACAAAACCATAATCGATTGTAGGATGATTTCGCTTATCTGACAGAATTAAATTACCATCCGCACCCGAAAGCCCCATGGCATTGGTACCGTTGGCTTGTAATTGGGCTACCACTTCTTTGTTGATTTTGCCGGCATAAACACCCACCACCACTTCAAGCATAGGGGTATCGGTAATTCTACGTCCTTCAATCATTTGAGGGACTAATCCCATGCTTTGGGCTAATTTAGTAGCTGATTTTCCACCGCCATGAACCAGAATAGTATTGCCTTCCAAAGCAGCAAAATCAGCTAAAAACGAAGCTAATTCCGTAGCATTATCAATGATATTCCCACCGATTTTTATAATGGATACTGATTTTTTATTTTCCATCTTCCAATATTTTTTGCAAAACCAATTGCGCTGCGTACGTTCGGTTATTGGCTTGTTCAATCACAATTGAATTTTCGCTATTAATCACTTCGTCTGCCACGATTACATTACGTCTTACTGGCAAACAGTGCATGAATTTCGCATTATTAGTCAATTTCATTTTCTCAGCAGTAACGGTCCAGTTTGGGTCTGAGTTAGTTACTTTTCCGTATTCTTTGTAATTACTCCAGTTTTTGGTGTAAATGAAATCGGCATTTTCAAAGGCTTTGTTTTGGTCGTATTCAATTTTTGAATCTTTAGTGATTTCTGGATTCAATTCATACCCTTCAGGATGCGTAATCACAAAATCAGCGTCTTGCAATTGCATCATTTGTACAAACGAATTGGCTACGGCTTGTGGTAATGCTTTTGGATGTGGCGCCCAAGATAAAACTACTTTTGGACGGTGAGCCGTTTTGTATTCTTCCATGGTGATGGCATCTGCCAAAGACTGTAAGGGATGTCCCGTAGCACTTTCCATATTTACAATAGGCACTGTAGCATATTTTAAAAATCCTGAAATTACGGTTTCGGCATTGTCTTTTTCCTTGTCAGTCAATCCCGCAAAAGCTCTGATAGCAATAATATCGCAATATTGTGATACGACTTGAGCTGCTTCTTTAATGTGTTCAGAAGCGCCTTGATTCATCACTGCTCCATCTTCAAATTCGAGTGTCCAACCTTCATTTGTAAAGTTCATCACCATCACATTCATTCCTAGGTTCAACGCCGCTTTTTGTGTGCTCAAACGCGTTCTTAAACTAGGATTGAAAAACAACATTCCTAAGGTTTTATTTTTGCCTAAGGCTTTGTTTTTCAACGGATTTTTTTTGATTGCAATCGCTTCTTTTACCCATTCTTGAAGCGAATCTATTTCTTGTATATTGATGTAATTCATTACTTTTAAGTGTATTAGTTTATTTAGTTATCTGTTTATTTGGATCGCCAAATAAGTAGACAACTCGTTTATCTTTTATATAATCTTCGTAAAAGGAATCTCGTTTTGTAGGGCTTTTAAAATAAAATTATCTTCTAGTCCGTTGACAATCCAAGTTTCGATATTGGCGGCTTTCG
Source organism: Flavobacterium keumense (assembly GCF_029866485.1). Classification (NCBI taxonomy): domain Bacteria; kingdom Pseudomonadati; phylum Bacteroidota; class Flavobacteriia; order Flavobacteriales; family Flavobacteriaceae; genus Flavobacterium; species Flavobacterium keumense. The sequence continues at coordinate 2,115,004 of NZ_CP092332.1, read as the reverse complement.
CTATCGCTGCCGAATCAATTTTGGACTGCATTCCGCCTGTTCCGTGTGAGGATTTAGCCTCTCCAATTTCTTTTTCTAAGGTTTGTAAATCCGTTACTAAACGAATCGTTTCAGGATGTGCATCGTGAATAGATGCTTTAGTGTAAATTCCGTTGGTATTGGTGGCAATAATCAAAATATCGACATCTAATAAAACAGCCGTCAAAGCGGCTAATTTATCGTTATCTCCAAATTTAATCTCATCCGTTGAAACAGTATCATTCTCATTGATAATAGGAATGTAGCTGTTTTTAACTAATACATCAATTGTGTTAATAATATTTACTTTGGTTTCAGTTTTTTCAAAATCAGCATACGAAAGTAAACACTGCGAAGTATGCAAACCTAAATCGCTGAAATTCTCATGAAAAATCCGCATTAAGTGCGGTTGACCAATCGAAGCCAAGGCTTGTTTGACAAAAATCTCGTTGTCTGGCGCTTCTAATTTAACAAACTGTTTTGCCGCAGCAATAGCTCCTGAACTTACAATTACAAACTCGTAATCGTCTTTCAGTGCTGCAATTTGCATTCCAATGTCCTCAATCTTTCCTCTCGAAATATGATTGGTTTCTTTGGTGAGCGTGTTGCTTCCTATTTTTAATAAAATTCTTTTTTTAGCCATTATTTTTAAACCACAAAGGGCACAAAGTTTTTATAATTTAACTTTAATAAACACAAAGTTCACAAAGCTATGTTTAAAATATTAGTTCATAAACCTAAAGAACTTAGTGAGCTTTGCGCTTACTTCGTGTCTTTGTGTTTAAAATACTATCGAATCTGTCCATCTCCGTAAATATACCATTTATTAGTTACCAAATGCTGTAAGCCAATAGGGCCGCGTTGGTGTAATTTATCTGTGCTAATGGCTAATTCGCCTCCTAATCCAAATTGTCCTCCATCTGTGAATCGAGTAGAGGCGTTGTGATATACTGCTGCCGAATCAACATTGTCCATAAATTTTTGGGCTATAGCCTCATTTTCTGTAATGATAGAAGCCGAATGTCCTCCGCAATAGTGATTGATTTTATCAATGGCTTCTTGGTCAGAATCGACTGTTCCAATCACAATTTTGTAATCCAAAAATTCTTCGTACCAAATTAAATCGGATTCAATAGAAGGAATGCCTGTTGCAGCTGCTACTTTTTGGTCACCCAAAACAGCTACTTTATGCTGTTGTAAATCTTCGATTAATTGTTTAGTAAAAGACTTCCAATTGTTTAAATTAGTGTCGATTAAAACTTTGTCTAAAGCATTGCAAACTGAAATATTAGAAGTCTTACCGTTGATGATAATATCCGTTGCTTTTTGTAAATCCGCTCCTTGATTCACGTATACAAAATTGTTGCCACGACCACTCACAATCACAGGGCAAGTAGCGTGTTGCTTCACAAAAGCAATTAATTGTTCGCCACCACGAGGAACAATTAAATCCACTCGTTGTGTTGGTTTTTCCAAAAAAGCTTGGGTTTCTGTTCGGTTGTAATTCAAATATTCTACCCAGTTTTCCGAAACTTCATTCTCTTTCAAGGCTTGGTGCCAAAGCGCTACAATTTTTAAATTGGAAAGCAAGGATTCTTTTCCGCCTTTCAATAGAATTTTATTTCCGGATTTAAAAGCAATACCACCTGCTTCAACAGTAACATCTGGACGTGATTCGTAAATAATCATCACCGTGCCAAATGCAGCAGTTTTGTTGGTGATTTTCATTCCTTTCTCATGAACAAAATGAAATCGTTCTACTCCAATAGGATCGTCTTGGCTTGCCAATTGTTGCATCGACAAAATCATTCCGTCAATTTTAGCGTCGTCCACCAAAAGACGTTTTTTCATAGCTAAATCGGCTCCAGAATAATTATCCAAGTCTTGCTTGTTGATAGCTTTAAGGTTGGCTCTTTCTTCTTCAAGAAGTGTCGCCATTCGGCTTAAAACTGCATTTCTTTTTGCTATTGAAAGTAGTGTACTCATGAAATTAAGATTGAATTTCTTTCAAAGTTTCTCTTAAAGCAATAATGAAAGTATCTATGTCTTTCTTATTGATTGTCAGAGGCGGAAGTATTCTTAATAGATTTTTGTTATTGGCATTTCCAGTAAAAATATGCTTGTCAATAATCATTTTTTTACGGAGGTCATTGATTTCAAAATCAAATTCAACTCCAAGCATCAATCCTTTTCCTTTTACTTTTTTTACTTCGGGAATTTGTTGAATGGCTTCTAAGAAATAAGCATATACTTCATTTACATTGTCCATTAACTTTTCCTCTTTAATGACATCCAAAACTGCAATCCCTGCGGCACAAGCCAAATGACTTCCGCCAAAAGTAGTGCCTAATAAACCGTAACTTGCTTTGAATTTTGGCGAGATTAAAATACCTCCAATTGGAAATCCGTTCCCCATTCCTTTTGCTAAACAAATTATATCGGCTTTGATGTTGTGATGTTGGTGTGCAAAGAATTTTCCTGTTCTTCCGTAACCCGACTGTACTTCGTCTAAAATGAGAACTACGTCATATTGTACGCACACTTTTTCTAGGTCTTGGAAGAATTCGGTAGTTCCTTCATCCAATCCGCCCACACCTTGAATTCCTTCGATAATTACACAGCAAACATCGCCTTTTTTCAATTCGGCCTCAACCAATTCAATTTGGTTCAAAGGCAAAAAGGTAACCACTTGTTGCGCATTCAATGGTGCTACAATTTTTTTATTATCGGTTACAGCTACTGCTGCCGAAGTTCTACCATGAAAGGAGTTGTTAAAAGCAATAACACGTGATTTATTAGTATGAAAAGAAGCTAATTTTAGTGCGTTTTCATTGGCCTCAGCCCCAGAACTACATAAAAATAAGCTATAATCCTCATAACCGGATAACTTCCCTAACTTTTCAGCTAATTCTACTTGCAATGGATTTTGAATCGCATTAGAATAAAACCCAATAGCATCCAATTGATTTTTTAATTTCAATACATAGTGCGGGTGGGTGTGACCAATCGAAATTACACCGTGACCACTGTATAAATCTAAGTATGCTACACCTTTATCGTCTGTAATAGTGCAATCTACTGCTTTTACAGGGGTGATATTGTATAAAGGATAAACGTCAAATAAGTTCATTTCAAATGATTTAAAGATTTTGAGATTTAAAAATTTAAAGATTGGATTTATTCAAGTCTGTATTTATGGCTTTGCTAATTTTTCAATCATTAAATTCTTTAATCTTTTAATTATTTTTTTTTAAAATCCACAAGGCTTTAAATGCAATCCTGTGGTTTCTTCTAAGCCAAATAACAAGTTCATATTTTGAATCGCTTGTCCTGAGGCTCCTTTGGTTAAATTGTCAATTATAGATGTAATTAAAAGCCGGTTTCCTTTTTTTATTAAACTAATAATACACTTGTTGGTTTGTACTACCTGCTTCATATTGATATTGGTAGTCGTCACTGTTACAAAGGGTTGGTCAGCATAATAGGCTTCATATTTCGCAACAATATCTTCCAAACTATCCGTTACAGTAGTGTATAAAGTAGCAAAAATTCCTCTAGCAAAATCCCCTCTGTTAGGAACAAAAATCAATTCGTTAGGATATCCAGCTTGTAACTGTTGTATACTTTGGTTGATTTCGCCTAAATGTTGGTGTTCAAATGCTTTGTAGTGCGACATATTATTGTTTCTCCAACTGAAATGGGTGGTTTCTGAAGGACTTACCCCAGCTCCTGTACTTCCAGTTGTGGCATTGATATGCACATCTTCGTTGAGTAATCCATTTTTTGCCAACGGCAACAAAGCCAATTGAATTGCGGTCGCAAAACAGCCTGGATTAGCGATATAATTAGCAGATTGTATTGCTGTTTTGTTCAATTCCGGTAAGCCGTAAACAAATTGCTTTCCGTCAAATGCAGCATCTTTAGTCAATCTAAAATCGTTGCCTAAGTCAATAATTTTAGTGTCGTTTGAAAATTGGTTTTGTTCTAAAAACGCTTTTGATTTACCATGCCCCAAACACAAGAAAACCACATTCACGTCAGGGTTTACTTGGTCAGTGAAATTCATTTCGATATCGCCCAACAAGTCGTGATGCGCAATAGATAAAGGTTTACCAGCATTAGTGGTGCTGTACACAAAATCTAGAGTAGCATTAGGGTGAAACATCAAAATTCTGATGAGTTCGCCCGCCGTGTATCCAGAACCTCCAATTATTCCAACTTTAATCATGACTCAATTGGTTTACTGATGAAAATATATTTTGTGCATTTCCTAAAATCTTAATGAATCCTTTGGCATCTTCAGATGTCCACGCATTGTTCATTTCGCCATATTGTCCAAATCCAGTATTCATCAAATCGTTTTTAGATTCGATTCCGTCTAATGAGAAATGATACGGCTTCAAAGTTACTGTCACGGTTCCGTTGACTGTTTTTTGAGTATCTTCCAAGAAAGTTTCAATATTACGCATCACGGGGTCTAGGAATTGTCCTTCGTGGAATAACATGCCGTACCAGTTGCCTAATTGTTCTTTCCAATATTGTTGCCATTTACCCAAAGTATGTTTCTCTAGTAAATGGTGTGCTTTGATGATAATCAACGGAGCAGCGGCTTCAAAACCAACTCTTCCTTTGATTCCAATAATGGTGTCACCCACGTGGATATCCCTACCAATAGCGTAGGCATTCGCCAATTTTTCTAAAATCACAATGTTGTTTGGAGGCGTGTCTTTTTTACCGTTTACGGCTACCAATTGTCCTTCGTTGAATTCCAAAGTTACTTTTTCTTCTCCTTGTTTTTGCAATTGAGATGGGTAGGCTTCACTTGGCAATGCTTCGTGAGAAGTCAAGGTTTCTTTTCCACCCACACTGGTTCCCCAAAGTCCTTTGTTAATCGAATATTGTGCTTTTTCCCAAGAATAGTGTACGCCGTTTTTAGCCAAATAATCCACTTCTTCCTGACGTGATAATTTCAAATCACGAATAGGAGTGATGATTTCAATTTCAGGCGCAATAGTTTGGAAAATCAAATCAAAACGAATTTGGTCGTTTCCAGCACCGGTACTTCCGTGAGCAATAGCGCTTGCACCAACTGATTTCGCATATTTAATGGCTTCAATCGCTTGAAAAACACGTTCAGCACTTACAGAAAGTGGGTAGGTGTTGTTTTTTAATACGTTTCCGTAAATTAAATATTTTATGGCTTTATCGTAGTATTTGTCTAGAATAGTAAGGTTGGCGTGTTTTGCACTTCCTAATTCATAGGCTCTGTCTTCGATAGCTTTCAATTCAGCTTCATCAAAACCACCTGTATTGATTAAAACGGTATGAACTTCATATCCTTTTTCGTTTTTTAAATATTTTAGGCAATATGAGGTGTCTAATCCTCCGCTATAGGCTAATACAACTTTTTTCATGGTATAATTATTTTTTTAAGAATAAGGCTTCTTTAATTTTCTTTAATCTATTCAGTACTTTTACGTTAAAGGGGTGTTTGGGTGGAATTTTTTGTTTTTCTTTTGGGTCATACAACATTCCAGTACACAAACACATTTTATTGTCTTTGCTCTTTAAAATTTCATAGTTGGTACACGTTTGGCACCCTTTCCAAAAACTTGGATCGGTAGTTAATTCAGAAAACGGAACTGGTTTGTACCCTAAATCCGAATTGATTTTCATTACGGCTAAACCAGTAGTGATTCCGAAAACCTTGGCATCAGGGTATTTTTGAAGCGAATAATCAAATACTTTTGATTTGATTTTTTTGGCCAAACCGTGATTTCTATAGTCTGGGTGTACAATTAAACCCGAATGCGCTACAAATTTTCCGTGTTCCCAACTTTCGATATAACAAAAACCAGCAAATTTACCATCAGCCAAAGCGATGATGGCATCTTGGTTTTCCATCTTTTTTTGGATGTATTCCGGAGTTCTCTTAGCAATACCAGTTCCTCTTAATTTGGCAGAGGTTTCGATAGTATCGCAGATTTCTTCCGCAAACTTATAATGCTCTTCTTGAGTTACAACAATTTTAATATTCATTACAAAAGTTGAATTTTATAGTAGATGAAACAATAGCAATTTGTTTTGTGCTCATTTTAGGAATTATTATAGCCCATTTTGCCAAAGTCTTATGATGTGGCGCTGTAGAAGTTAAAATGTAATCCTTAGGATATGTACATCCAATGTAAAACGAAAATGAATTCAAAACGGTAAATTGAAAAATGAATAAATGACCAAACACATTGCGGATACTATACCAATAGTGTCCGTACCTCGGGAGAGGTAATACGTGTGTTTATCCGTGATAAAGAAGTTATATGTAAACTGATTTTATTCATCGACTGCAAAAATACAACTTTTTTTATAAAATCAGGACGATTGTGTGTTTTCTAACATTTTTTTACTGCAATGTTAGGATGTATTAATAAAAAACTCGTTGATATTTGATATTCAACGAGTTATTTATGTATTGACGTGCCATTAATTTCGCAGCGGATTTTGGTTTAAAATTCCTTTGAGTTTGTTTTTTAAATCTTCACCTGCATCGTAAATCATTTGTTCGTTGCTAGGAAAAGGGATTGTTTTTTTATTGAAATTTGGAAAATAACTATCGTCAGCAGCTCTTCGGTCTCCTTTATAATTGGCATACACATTTTCAAAAATGAATTCGCTACTCAACGGAAAGCTTTGTAATAACTGATTTGTTGTCCAATTACTGAAGTCAACTTTGGCAGTTATTATACAAGATTTGAATTGTCTAAATTCGTTGACTTTAACAGTAACATCTTTCCAATTGTCAACAAAAACTACTTTTCCTTTTTCGTCCAACACTTCTTTACCGTTAGCATCAATTAATTTTTTTTGTCCGTCTTTGATGCGGCGTTCTTTGATGAACTCTTTTTCTTTGATTTGTTCTGGCGAAATAACAACTTCTCTAAAACGGATACGGACTCCAAAATCATAGCGAATACCATCTTGTTCTGTATTGTGATACACGGTCCATTTGTCGTTCAAACCATAGGTGTTGAAATCCAGTAAATCGTTTTGTAAACGAACGGGAATAATCATATTGGTTTCGTTTTTTGTACTGACTAAAACAAAATCAGAACCTTTGAATTTAGCCTCTTTTAGCAGCTCGTTCACATCTTTGAAATTGGGGTTGATTTGGTTCAAATAAGTGAAATCGTCAAAAGCTTTACGAAAATCTATTTTATTTGTGCTTTTAAGTAGAGCTTTCGCATTGGCGTACAAATAATTGGAAAGCGCATTTTTAGCCGTAACCAATTTGTCGTTGTAATTCTCAAATGCAAAAACTGCGGTGCGATTTTCTTTCAATAATTGCAATGGAAGCAAAGGTTTGATTTTTTCTTGTCGGTTATTCAATCCTACATAAAGTTGATAAATGTGTTCAATCTGTGCTGGATTATTCTCTTTTTCGAGTAAGTTTAAAGTATTCAAGTCTCTTTCTTTGGCTTTGGCAAAAGCCTCTTCCAACAAATACACATAGTCTTGCTTGCTCTTTTTATCTTTATTGGATTCTAAACTTGAAACGGCTATGGTAATGGCATTATCATAGTCGCCAGAATGAACTAATTCTTGGGTGTGTTTGAGTGCGCAACTGGTTATAAAAACTAAAAAGCTAAAAAGGAGTGTAATTTTTTTCATCATAGATTGGTTTTACTTAGTTTGGGATGTGGTACTTTTTTCAAAAACGATGCCATTAAAAAAGAGAACAGGTTCTTTGTTAATTAATTTGTTAAAAAATACTAGGCCAAATATATTGCTAAGCGACTATTTAGCCAACGATTTTTTGTATTTTTGCGGGAAATTAACGAAAACTACACAAATGCAACGCGACGAACAAATTTTTGACCTTATCTTAGAAGAACAAGACAGACAAATTCACGGAATAGAATTAATTGCATCCGAAAACTTTGTAAGTGACGAAGTGATGGAAGCTGCAGGTTCTGTTTTGACTAACAAATATGCAGAAGGATATCCTGGAAAGAGATACTACGGTGGTTGTGAAGTAGTAGATGTTATAGAACAAATCGCTATTGACAGAGCTAAAGAATTATTTGGTGCTGAATATGCTAATGTGCAACCTCACTCAGGTTCTCAAGCCAATACTGCGGTATACCACGCTTGTATTAAACCAGGTGATACTATTTTAGGATTTGATTTGGCTCACGGTGGTCACTTGACTCACGGTTCGCCAGTGAATTTTTCTGGACGTTTGTACAACCCAGTTTTTTACGGTGTTGACAAAGAAACAGGACGATTGGATTATGATAAAATTCAAGAAATTGCAACTAAAGAGCAACCTAAATTAATTATCGCTGGAGCTTCGGCTTATTCTCGTGATATGGATTTTGCTCGTTTCAGACAAATTGCAGATAGCGTTGGTGCTATTTTATTGGCTGATATTTCGCATCCAGCAGGTTTGATTGCTAAAGGATTGATGAACGATCCGTTGCCTCACTGTCATATTGTAACTACTACTACACACAAAACATTACGTGGACCACGTGGTGGATTGATTTTGATGGGGAAAGATTTTGAAAATCCATTTGGTTTAACGACTCCAAAAGGCGAAATCAGAATGATGTCTAGTTTATTGGACTTGGCTGTTTTCCCTGGAAACCAAGGAGGACCATTAATGCACATTATCGCTGCTAAAGCAGTTGCTTTTGGCGAAGCTTTGAAAGATGAATTCTTTACCTATGCGATGCAGTTGCAAAAAAATGCGAAAGCGATGGCTGACGCTTTTGTAAAAAGAGGATACGAAATCATTTCTGGTGGTACAGATAATCACATGATGTTGATTGATTTAAGAAACAAAAATATTTCTGGTAAAGACGCTGAAAATGCGTTAGTAAAAGCAGAAATTACAGTAAATAAAAACATGGTTCCATTTGATGACAAATCACCGTTTGTTACTTCAGGAATTCGTGTAGGAACGGCTGCGATTACTACTCGTGGTTTAGTGGAAGAAGATATGGAAACTATTGTAGCGCTTATTGACAAAGTCTTGATGAATCATACTGACGAAGAGGTTATCGAAGAAGTAGCTGCTGAAGTCAATGAAATGATGAGCGAAAGACCTATTTTCGTTTTCTAAATTTTTTTAAGTTTCAAATGATAAGGTTTTGTTTTTACGGAAAGTAATTGCAAAACCTTATTTTATTACTCCTAAACTGAACTTGAAACCCAAAACCTGAAACAAGATTTTTTATGTCCATACTGAGATTAAAACTACCTACCGACCCAAGATGGGTAAATATTGTTGAGAAAAACATTGAAGAAATTCTGACGGATCACGCTTGGTGCGAACAGAAAGCCGCTACCAATGCGATTACAATAATTACGCACAATTCGGAGCATCAAGATTTAGTTCAGGATTTATTGGCTTTGGCCAAAGAAGAAATCGACCATTTTGAACAAGTGCACAATATCATTATCAAACGCGGACTGAAATTAGGTCGCGAACGCAAAGATGATTATGTAAATGAGTTGTATTTGTACATGAAAAGAAGCAGTAACGGGAGTAGAGTTTCGGGCTTAGTAGAACGCTTGTTGTTTTCGGCTATGATTGAGGCCAGAAGTTGTGAGCGTTTTAAAGTACTTTCTGAAAATATTGAAGACCCAGAATTAGCCACCTTCTACCGTGATTTGATGGAAAGTGAGGCAGGACATTATACTACTTTTATTGGCTATGCCCGAAAATATGGAGAAGGCATTGATGTAGAGCAACGCTGGAGAGAATGGTTGGATTTTGAAGCTTCTATCATTACCAACTATGGTAAAAGTGAAACCGTCCACGGATAGCAATATCAAAAATCAATATCAAAGGTCAATATCAAAGGTCAATATCAAAGGTAAATATCAAAAGTCAATATCAAAAGTCAATATCAAAAGTCAATATCAAAAGTCAATATCAAAGGTCAATATCAAAATTCAAAGTTCATTGTTCAATAGCGAAACCTTATATTTTCTTATATTCCTTATATGGTTTTAAAAAATCAAAATCTAAAAAGTCTAACTGTCTAATCATCTAATTTCAAATGCTTTCCATTCAAAAAGGTTCACCATTAGATACAGCAACAATACGTGATATCGCGTATAGAACGTGGCCAGATACGTACGGCAACATTGTTCCTGCGGCTCAGTTGGAGTACATGTTGGAATTATTTTATTCTGATGAAGCGTTGACAGTGCAAATGAAGGAGAAGGGACATCAATTTATTTTGGTGAAAGAAAACGAAACGGTCTTGGGTTTTGCTTCCTATGAACACCATTATTTAGGACAAAATACGACCCGATTGCATAAAATTTATTTACTACCCGAGTCGCAAGGCAAAGGAGCGGGGAAGTTGTTGATTGATTCGGTAGTGAAAGTGGCTAGAGAAAATCAATCTGAGGTAGTGTCTTTGAATGTGAATCGATTCAATACAGCAGTTACTTTTTATCAAAAAATGGGGTTTGACATTGTAGGAGAAGAAGACGTTGCCTTAGACCACGGCTACTTGATGGAAGACTACAAAATGGAGTTCAAGATGTAATTACTCTACAATAATATTGTGTTTGTACAACAATCCTTTAAGACCTTCTAAAGCAAAAGTGGCTTTTTTAATCTTGGTTTTCTCAGGGTCAATGGTATAATTGTAGCTGGTTCTAAAATCAGCTTTTGAGGCATTGGCTTTGTCAAATTCGGCACGATACAAATCACAATGGTCAAACACTACTTCTGACAAATCAGTTGCCATAAAATCAACGGCAATCAAACTACAGTTTTTAAACAGTGTTTCTTTTAGTTTTAGCGCATAAAATTTGGAGAAATCCAAATTACAACGGCTAAACGCTATTTCAAAAATCAATTTGTCGCACATAGCAAAATTAATGTCTTGCATTTTGCAGTTGTTGAACTGTACGGTTCGTAAAGCGGTATGATTGAGTTTGGTGCTATTAAAGTTGCAATTGGTAAATGTACAGTCAATAAAAGTAACCCCAATAAAATTACAAGCGGTAAAATCACAATTGATAAACTGACAGGATTCAAATTCTTTGAGATGCATGGCTTCCTCACCATACGTGGTGTCTTGGTAAGTGCTGTCAAAGAAATAGGTAGTCATAGCATTGTATTAGTTCCTGTTGGGGCTAAATTACTTATTTCTGTTGGGAAATAATGGGAAGTTATGTTTTAAATTAGTGTAAATATTTAAAAATAATTTATACATTTAACCTTTTAAGAAAAAGATTTAAATAAGATTTTTTTTATAAATAGAATTAGATACCCAAATTGATTATACCATGCTCATACAACCACGCAAGGCCTTAAACAAAGCCTTTCTTAAAATTAAACCCAATCGTTCTGGAATTGAGTTGTTTAAACAGAATTTGATGCTCCTGTTAGACAGTATCAAAGAAAAAGAGTCGGAGGAGTTTCATAAAAACTTGATTTCCGATTTCTTGAAAAACACCTATTATTCTCCCAATCATTTTATCAATACCAAAGGGCGAAACGATTTAGTAATTCATATTGGCAAAGAGGCGAAGAGCAATGTTGGTGTTATAATTGAAGCGAAAAGTCCATCCAATAAGGCTGAAATGCCAACGCAAAAGAACATCAATAGCAAAGCCTTGCAAGAAATGGTGTTGTATTTCTTGCGAGAGCGTATCACTCATAAAAATTTAGAAGTAAAACATGTAGTAGCGACCAATGTTAACGAATGGTTCATTTTTGATGCTCAACTATTTGATAAACTATTTGCTCAAAATAAAAACTTAGTTAAACAATTTCAAGACTTTGAAGAAGGTAAACTTTCTGGAAAGAATACTGATTTTTTCTACAAAGAAATTGCCAAACCTTATATTGAAACTGTACTAGACAAATTAGAATATACCTATTTTGATTTGGCTTCCTACGACAAAATTCTAAGAAACGAAGACCAACTCGATGATGCTAAATTAATTGTCTTATACAAATTACTTTCGCCAGAGCATTTATTAAAATTGTCGTTTGCCAATGATAGCAATTCCTTAGATAAAAACTTTTATAACGAATTACTGCATTTAATTGGGTTAACCGAAACCAAAGAAGGAGGGAAGAAGTTAATTGAACGCCCTAAAGCTGGACAGCGACATGCCGGTTCTTTATTGGAAAACGTGATTAACCAATTGGATGCTTTAGATAAATTATCGCGTTTGCCAAATGTAAAACAATATGGCGACACACACGAAGAACGCTTGTTTACCGTAGGTTTGGAATTGTGCATTACGTGGGTCAATCGTATTTTGTTTTTGAAATTGTTAGAGGCGCAATTGATTAGTTATCATAGAAATGACAAAAGTTATGCGTTTTTGCACAAAGGATTACTGCATGATTACGACAATTTGAATGCCTTGTTCTTTATGGTGTTGGCAAAGAAACCAGAAGAACGCAACGACCGCGTAAAAACGTTATTTGCCAAAGTGCCTTATTTGAATAGTTCGTTGTTTGAGCCTACCGAGTTAGAACATCAAACCTTGTTTATTTCCGGATTAGAGGATGATATTCAATTGCCTATTGTGAGCGGTACGGTATTGAAAGATGCTAATGGTAAAAAACTAACAGGCACACATAAAGCTATTGAGTATTTCTTTGACTTTTTAGATGCTTACGATTTTGCAAGTGAAGGCAGCGAGGAAATTCAAGAAGACAACAAAACCTTAATCAATGCCTCGGTATTGGGCTTGATTTTTGAAAAAATTAACGGCTATAAGGACGGTTCGTTTTATACACCAAGTTTCATTACGATGTACATGTGTAAGGAAACCATACGCCGTGCGGTGGTGCAAAAGTTTAATGAAACCAAAGGGTGGAACTGCGAAGACTTTGAGGGCTTATACAACAAAATTGAAGACACTAAGGAAGCTAATGCCATTATTAACAGCGTAAAAATATGCGACCCTGCGGTGGGTTCTGGACACTTTTTGGTTTCGGCGCTGAATGAAATGATTGCCATTAAGCACGATTTAAAAGTGTTGGTAGACCGCGAAGGCAAACGCTTAAAAGAATACCAAGTAGATATTGTAAACGATGAGTTAATTGTAACCGATGAAGATGGTTTACCGTTTACTTATAACCCAAAAAGTAAAGAAAGCCAACGCTTGCAAGAAACCTTGTTTCATGAAAAGCAAACCATTATTGAAAACTGTTTGTTTGGTGTAGACATTAACCCGAACTCGGTTAAAATTTGCCGTTTGCGTTTGTGGATTGAATTATTGAAAAATGCCTACTACCGCAACGAAACCGAGTTGGAAACCTTACCAAACATTGACATTAACATTAAATGCGGGAACTCGTTGATTGCTCGTTTTGGTTTGGATGCTGATTTGAAAGAAGCGTTAAAGAAAAGCAAGTTAAAAATTGAGGATTACAAAAGAGCCGTTGACCAATACCGCAATGCTGAAAGTAAAGAGCAAAAGCGCGATATGGAAACGCTGATTGCCGAAATAAAAACCAATTTTAGAACCGAAATTAACCAAAACGGCAAAGAGATTAAAGAGTTGCAAAAACTGAAATACGAGTTTAACGTAAAGTTTGATAGCGCCCAACTTTTTGAAACCAAACTCACCAAAGCCGAGCAAAAAGCTAAAAAAGACTTAGCGGATAAAATTGAGAAAATAGAAACCCAACTCGAAGAAATAAAAAACAACAAAATTTATGAAAATGCTTTTGAATGGCGCTTTGAGTTTCCTGAAGTATTAAACGATGAAGGCGATTTTGTAGGCTTTGATGTGGTGATTGGGAATCCGCCTTATATCTCTAATTGGGATTTATCAAATAGTAATAGAGATTTAGTTAATAAATTGGAAATTTTTTATTCCCCTTTTTTAAATGGACATTGGGATTTATTTAACTGTTTTATTGTTTTAGCTTATAAGATGTTAAAGGGAAAAGGTATTAATTCATATATTTTACCAACTTCATTCTATAAAGAAAAGCATTCTACAGAGCTGAGAAAATTCTTTTTGGATAATTTGAAAATTATTGAACTTATTGATTTTAATCAATTATTAGTGTTTGAAGATGTTGCTAGACAAACTGGAGTTTACTTAACATCAAAAGATGACCCAAATAATAATTATATAAAACTTAAGTCTAATATTGGTTATGATTACAAGTTAGTTAGTCAGGATTTTTATAAATCTTTGAAAAACTATGCATTTAAATCAAATGTTTCAGAAATTGATACAAATATTTATCAGAAACTAAATTTAAATATACAACTTTTAGGTTCTTTGGTGTGTATAAATACAGGAGTTGTAGCTCATTCAAAGAAAGAAAGTAACTTGAATTTTACTAAAGATGATGTTATTCATAAGGAGTATAAAGAAGGTTTTAAAAAATATGTAATTGGTTCAAATTTATCTCCTTAAACTATAAGATTTGAAAATGATTTTTTTGATTACACAAGTAAGCAAGAACATTTTCATAGACCAAAATTCCCATTACTTTTCGAGAGTGAAAAAATCATAGTAAGGCGTATAAGTGGAAAAAACAATAAAATTATTGCATGCTTTGATGATCTAAAATATTATTCAAATGATAATCTTATGCATTTAATTTTATGGAATGATAATGTTTTAAAATTTCAAAAGCCAGAAAAAAAGTGGGATATAATAATCGATGATAATCTTTCTTTAAAATTTATTACATCAATTCTAAATTCTAATCTAATTACATATTTCTTCAGCAAATTTTTAAGTACAGACACTTTACAAGGAACATATAGTAGTATTTATCCTGACGATTTAAGACAAATTCCTATCAAAAGAGGTTTTCAACAAGAAAAAAATATCATTGCTAAAGTTGACCAAATCCTTTCGTTCAAAAAAGACAACCCAGAAGCTGATACTGCTGCTTTAGAAAAAGAGATTGATTTTATGGTGTATGCGTTGTATGGGTTGAGTGAGGAGGAAATCAAAATCGTAGAAGAATCGTAAATAGAAAAAATATGGATATTTCACAAAAAGATTTTATATTATTATTTATTGGAGCTGCTATCAGTTTTATTATTTCTTGGTTGTTTTATGGTTTGCCATATAAATCAATTGCAAGTTATTTTGATGTTGAAAACAATACCGCTTATTTCGAAAGTCAAAACGGCTTTAAATTAAAACGCTATGAAAAACGAAAAATAAATGAACCATATAAAACTAGAATAAGTTCAAAAGAATTTAAAAAAATAAAACAAGATTTAGTAAGAAGGAGTATTGATTTTTAATATATAGAAATTTATGGGAGGTTACGGAGGATATGGTAAGCAGAATGATATTATTAAACGAATCATTCAAGAACTTAATAAATTAATCGATGAAATAAATAACATTCAGGAAAATATTTATGGAGAAAAATTATATGTTGAATGGGGTACTACAAGTAAACAAAAAGTAAGCGATTTTATTAATAAGAATCTTGATTCTAACGAAATTTTATTGTTACAATTAGAAAAAATTAATTGTATTGTAATGGCTGAATCGGAATTAATTGAAGCCATTGAAAAATTAGTTCATTTTTGTAATAAGATTAAAGATTTATTAAATAAATCAAAGGATTTGACTGATTTTCATAAATGGGTAGAATTATCAAATTATAAAGACGAGTTAGACGCACAAAAAGAAAAATTAAACACAAAAGTTGAGGAATTTAATACATTATTAGATAATGCAAACTCAGTAAATTCTCAATTTGATCAAAAATCAAAAGAAGCATTTAATAAGTTTTTTTTGAATAAAGAAGGTAATAGTTATCGAGAGGCTGAAAGAAAAGCGAAAATAAATGCTATTATATGGTTATTAGCATCTATCATATTATCTTTAGTATTGATATTTGTTGTTTGTTTTAGGTCAACTAATGTATCTGGACTAATTGAAATTAGACAAGACCTATGTTGTTTAGCAATCCAAGACAAAACAATGTTATACATAGCTTATGGCAAATACATTAGTTCATATGTTTTAATTTATTCTATTTTGATATACGCTTTAAAAGTGAGTGTTAAAAATTATAATGCAAACAAGCATAATGAAATAGTTAACAGAAATAAAAAATTAACATTATCTGTCGCAATAGATTTATCTCGAGAAGGTAATAATCCTGAACTTTTAGATATTGCCGCAAAAGAGTTATTTTCCTCACAACCTACCGGTTATAACAATACCAATGAAGAAAAAAGCACTTCAAACTTTGTGAACAATATTGTAGAAACAGTTTCTAAAAAGGTTTAATGAGATAATTTTCCCCGCTCGTGCGCGAAACGAAGTTCAGCGTAGCTAATCCTTTCGCGTTCGGCATAAAAACAATAAATTTAATCCTCGTTCTTGCGCAAAATTAAGTTCAGTGGAGTGAAACAGTGGCTTCGAGCCCCGAAGAATCGGGGTCAGCCACCGTTTTTTGTTGTTGCCCGAGGCACTCGAAGGCAACAATAAGAGGTTCTCGCTTGTCATTTCGACCAACGGGAGAAACGTCAGTTCAGCGAAGCTAAATCTTATAACGAGAGTAAAGGATGTGATTCCTCCTGCGTCGGAATGACAAAAAGAAGAACAATATAACTAACGTTTCTCCTGCGTCGGAATGACAAAGAAAAACACAGAGCGCTTGTCATTTCGACCAACGGGAGAAATCTTATAACGAGAGTAAAGGATGTGATTCCTCCTTTCGTCGGAATGACAAAGAAGAACAATATAACTGACGTTTCTCCCGCGTCGGTATGACAAATAAAAGCACAGAGCGCTTGTCATTTCGACCAACGGGAGAAATCACATAAAGTCAAGCAACAAATAAGATTCCTCCTTTCGTTGGAATGACAAAGAAGAACAATATAACTAACGTTTCTCCTGCGTCGGAATGACAAAGAAGAACAATATAACTAACGTTTCTCCCGCGTCGGTATGACAAATAAAAGCACAGAGCGCTTGTCATTTCGACCAACGGGAGAAATCTTATAAAGTCAATCAACAAATAAGATTCCTCCTGCGTCGGAATGACAAAGAAGAACAATATAACTGACGTTTCTCCTTTCGTTGGAATGACAAAGAAGAACAATATAACTAACGTTTCTCCTGCGTCGGAATGACAAAAAGAAAGATATAATATAAAAAACAAAAAATGAAAGTTAATAATATAATGTTTGAATATTTAGAAGGTTATCATTCTTATTATGTTTATATTATTACAAATAAATATAGATCTACTTTTTATATAGGTATGACAAATGATTTGTCAAGACGATTGTTTGAGCATAGTAATAATATTAAAAATGGAACTAAGACATTTGCTTCAAAATATAATTTGGAATATCTTGTGTATTATGAAAAGTTTGGCTGGGTGCAACAAGCTATAGCACGAGAGAAAGAAATTAAAGCTTGGAGAAGAGAAAAAAAATTGAATTTGATTCGTTCTTTTAATGAGAATTTTGAATTTTTAAATGATCGTTTTCAAAGGTGATACGATTTAGCTTCGCTGGGATTCCATAACCAGTAAAGCTCCGCTTTGAAAAAACAAAAAATCCAAAAATAATTTCAAGTAAACTTGATTATTTTTTGACAGGATTCCATATCCTGCAAAGCTCCGCTTTGAAAATACTAAAAACAAAAAAACGCTCAAGCGAGCTTGGCGTTTTTTTCTTGTTTTAGTATTTATTCGTGACCTCGACAGGATTCAAACCTGTAACCTTCTGAGCCGTAATCAGATGCGCTATTCAGTTGCGCCACGAGGCCTTAATTCGGGTGCAAATATAGGTAAAATTAGTAGATATCCAAATCGAAAATTAAAAAATAACTGCTTTTTTGGGACAACTACTGCCTTTCGGTATTTATTTGTCTAGGGCTCTAGAAGTTACATAATAGCGGTAGGCTATCAATGCCATCTGCCATTTCTTCGCTTTGGTCACGTCCAAACCTTGTTTGGTTAAACTTGGCAATAGTATTTTGTTGATTTTGGCTAACACTTTGAACATTGCTTTTTTTTGGTAAAAATAAAAAAGACCATCTATATAATGGTCTTTTTGTTGTTTATTTCTTTTTAGATTTCGACTGGTTGGCTTTCTCTAAGGCGATTCGGGCTTTTTCTAATTCTTCTTTTGCTTTGATCATTTCCTCTTTGGCTTTAGCCAATTCTGATTTTTCGTCGGCATCTGTATCTTCAGAACGCATCATTTTTTTGATTTTTTTCTTGAAATCTTGAATGCCTTTTTCATTTCGTAAATCAAATTCGCCTAATGGGTTCGCTTCTGTAGTTCCAAAACTATCGGAATTTATTTCAGCATCTTTTTTGATTTTTTCAATTTCTTCAGCAGTGTAATCGTCTTTTCCTGAAATGACTTCGCCATCTTCAATAATTAAGTCTTTTTTATTCGGTTTTTTGATGATGATTTTAGACTTTTTGGTCGATTTTGGAGCATCGTTTTTGTCAGAGAAATTAAATCGGAAGTTTTCAGTT
The DNA here is from genome assembly GCF_029866485.1 of Flavobacterium keumense. Lineage (NCBI taxonomy): Bacteria > Pseudomonadati > Bacteroidota > Flavobacteriia > Flavobacteriales > Flavobacteriaceae > Flavobacterium > Flavobacterium keumense. The sequence goes on along the minus strand of NZ_CP092332.1, from coordinate 2,096,502 downwards.
GATGGATTGCCGTCTTCATCATGGAAACCAAATTGTTTTAATGCGTCTCCATTGGGTACGCCATTAAAGAAAAAGTTACCCATTCCATTGGCACTAGCAGGCGATCCAAAACCAATTTCATTACCCGATTTGTAAAAAGTAATAGTCGAAATAGGCGAATGTTGGTTGAGTTTCAATTCGCCTTTGTTGCCTTTTTCGTCTTCGTAACTCACTTTTAAGCCGGTGATTTCGTTTTTGGCATTGCGTTTTACATCCGAATAATTGATGGTTACACCGTATTTTTTTAGTGCTTTTACATCGTCATTCATTTCTGATTCGGGTGTGGTTTTATTCCAAGTCATCACCACATCATCCAAAGTGTTGTTGATTTCTAAGCGGTCTTGGTTTTTCTTGTTTTGTGCCAATACAGCAATAGAACCACCAATAATTAAAGTAAAAGCAAGTGCTAATGTAAAATACTGTTTTTTGATATTCATAGTAAACAATTTAATTAATACGACTGATTTTTGTTTTTAACGAAGCAAACCTATTAATTGATTTTTGTACCCAAAAACACCTTTACAAAAATTTAACGTAATTAACTTTTTGATAAGAAAACACCAACATTTTTTTTCTAAAAATGGATTACTCTTCCAAAGCCAATAAACGTTGCAGCCAAATACAACACAACACAGCAATTATGCCTAGACTACCCATGACAAACCAATTGGCTTGGTAATTCCATTGGCTAATGATTTCCAATCCCATTTTAGAACTGCTAATGTGTGCCAAACTAAAACTCATGGTAAATAAGGCCATATAGCGACCTTCGTGGCCTTTGGGAGCGCGACTCATAGCAAAAGAATTGGAGAAGGGGAAAATGAACATTTCGCCAAAAGTAATAAAGAGCAAACTCACAATTAAGATGCCCGCCCAAGCGTTGAATAACAAAATGTAAAAACTAATCGACATTAAAACACATCCCCAAAGAATGATGCTTAGTTTGCTAATATTTTTGCGCTGGCAATAGCTCACAATGGGCATTTCTAAAAAGAAAATGAGAATTCCGTTAAAGGAAAGAATCAATCCGCTTTGAAATTCGGTTAAACCAAAATGTTCACTATGGTAGAGCGGGAGCGTGGTGAATAACTGAAAGAACAAGACCGCAGTAATGAAACAAACGAATAAGAAAATCCAAAATATTTTGTCTTTAAACACTGATTCACGCTCAGATTCAGCTTGTTTTTTAGCAATCAAATCTTCAGGGACTTTCTTTTCTTTAACCAATACTGCAAAGAGAACAATCGCAATGATACAGGTACTTCCATCGACCCAAAATAAGGCTTGATAACCTTGATTCAAAATAATCAAACCTCCTAAAGCGGGACCTGCAGCAAAACCAAGGTTAACGGCTAAACGCACTAAAGTTAAGGCACGGGTACGGTTTTCGGGTTTAGCATAGGTACTTAACGAAACGAACATGGCAGGACGAAACATATCGGCAATGACCATAATGGTAAACATACTGACACACAAAGCCCAAAACGAAGTGACATATTGCAAGAAAAAGAACAACACACCACTAGTAAACAAACTGAAAATCATGATTTTATAAAACCCAATTTTGTCGGATAATTTACCGCCCAACCAAGAGCCTAGCATCGATCCAAAACCAAAACACACCATTATCCAACCTACTTGTGAATAGGAAAGATGCAAGTCTTCTTTAAGGTATTTGGATAAAAAGGGTAATACCATGGTTCCTGCACGATTGATAAAGGTTATCAATGCCAAAATCCAAACTTCTCTTCGAAAGCCTCTGAAATTATTGATGTAGCGTTGCAGTCCTGATTGAATCATAGTGTAGTTTGTAGGGCAAAGGTACCAACTTTTAGTCAAGTATTTATTTTTTGAAATTAATTTCATTTGCTTTGAAATCGCTTTGTTTTCTTTTGGATTGTAGTATTTTTGCTGAAAAGAAATTCAAATGAAAAAGTTACTTGTATTGGTACTGTTGGTACAGTTTGGTTTTGGCTATGCCCAAGAACAATTCAGCCTGGCTGCAGTAGAGAAATTTCAAACTGAATTGAATGCCGAATATGCCGATGCCAAGACAAGTCCGTTATTGCCAGAAGATTTTAAAAAATTTCATACTTTAGAGTATTATCCTGCCAATGAAAAGTTTTTTGTGGTGGCAAAATTCATTCGCACAGAAAATGAGCAGCCTTTTGAAATGAAAACCTCCACGGATAGAAGGCCTGTATATGTAAAATACGGAGAAGCACATTTTAACATTGACGGTCAGGATTTTCAGCTTAATTTGTACAAAAATATTGAATTGTCTAAAAAAGAGCAGTACAAAGACTATTTGTTCTTGCCTTTTTCTGATTTGACTTGTGGCAATGAAAGTTACATAGGAGGAAGGTACATTGATATGAAAATCCCAAAAGGAGATACAATAGTGATTGATTTTAATACGGCTTACAATCCGTATTGTGCATACAGTTACAAGTATTCATGTCCCAAAGTACCTTTGGAAAACGATTTGAAAATCGCCATTCGCGCCGGCGTTAAAAAATTTCATGACTAATGCATTATTTTAATCTGCATACTCATATTTATACAAATCAGGACGATGTTCTGGAATTAGTCAATCAATATCCTCAAGAATTTACCGATACCATTCCTAATTATTCTATTGGAATACATCCTTGGTTTATTGTGGAAGATCGTATTGAAGCTGATTTGGCTATCATTGAAAGTAAATTAAAGGAGTCCAGTTGTTTGGCAGTTGGTGAATGCGGATTGGACAAGCGAATTGAAATTCCGTTTGCATTACAGCAAACCGTTTTTGAGCGTCAATTACTTTTGGCAGAACAGTACCAAAAATCAGTGGTAATTCATTGTGTAGCGGCTTTTCAAGAATTGATTGCTATTAAAAAAGCATTGAAAATTTCGGTTCCTTTTTTAATTCACGGATTTTCTAAAAATGAACAAGTAGCCAAGGAATTGTTGGCAAATGGTTGTTACCTTTCTTTTGGGAAATATTTATTACGAATGCCTCAATTAGAATCCGTTTTTTGCGCCATGCCCAACGATCAATTTTTCTTGGAAACCGATACGGATGAGCAAACGATACAAGAAGTGTATGATTTAGCAGCACAATATAAAGGGCTTTCAGTAGCCCAAATACAAGAACTAGTGAATGCCAATTTCCGAAAGGTCTTTGGATCACAACAAATAACCAAATAACCAAATAAACAAATAACCAAATAAACAAATAAACACAATCATGGCAGAGTGGACAGAAAGAGCCGAATTATTATTTAAAAAAGAAGGATTAGAAAAATTGCAAAATGCTAAAGTATTAGTCGTTGGATTAGGTGGTGTAGGGTCTTTTGCTGCCGAATTTTTAGCAAGAGCAGGAGTAGGCAACATGACTATAGTTGATGGCGATGTGGTGGATATTACCAATATTAATAGACAATTACCTGCGTTGCATTCTACTGTTGGTCAACCTAAAATTACGATTGTAGGCGACCGTTTAATGGATATCAATCCCGAACTACAACTCACTCGAATCCAAGAATTTTTGTCGCCAGAACGCGCTTATGAATTGGTTTCAACCGACTTTGATTACGTTTTGGATTGCATTGATAGTGTAACGCCAAAATTGAATTTACTCATGGCAGCCAAAAGAAAAGGAGTAAAAATTATCAGCAGTATGGGAGCTGGAGGAAAAATGGAAGCGGCTAAAGTGAAAGTTACTGATATTAGTAAAACAGAAAACTGTCATTTGGCTAGAACTATTAAACGACGATTAAAAGCCGAAAAAATATACAAAGGAATTAAAGTAGTTTTTTCTTCGGAAATTCAAGACGAAACGAGTTTAAAAGTAACTGATGGTCAAAATTTTAAAAAATCGTTTTATGGGACCAATAGTTATATGCCAGGGTTATTTGGTTTGTATGCTGCCGAAACGGTGATTCGCTATTTGTTGAACAAAGAAATTACTGAAGAATAATGATACAAACGGTAATTTTTGATATGGATGGTGTAATTGTGGATACAGAACCAGTACACCGTTATGCTTATTACAAACAATTTGCAGAATTGAATATTGAGGTAACCGAGGCGATGTACACTTCGTTCACTGGTTTTTCTACTCGGAATACCTTCCAGACTTTAAAAGAACAATTTCAGCTAGAGCAGGAAGTTGAAGACTTAATTCAACGTAAAAGAAGTATTTTTAATAATGCTTTTGACACCAAAGAAGATTTGGAATTACTAGAAGGTGTTCGTGCTTTAATAGAAGATTTACACCAAAACGGAATTCAATTGATTGTGGCGTCTTCGGCCTCTAAAGTGACTATTGATCGTGTTTTTACTCGTTTTGGATTGCATGATTTTTTTACGCATATTGTGAGTGGCGAAGATTTTCCAAAGTCCAAACCACATCCTGCTATTTTTGAACATGCGGCTTCTTTGTCGATTGCTCCAAAAGAAAATTGTATTGTAATTGAAGACAGTACTAACGGAGTGAAAGCAGCAAAAGCGGCAGGGATTTTTTGTGTGGGATACAATAGTGAACATTCCAAAGACCAGAATTTGGACGAGGCAGACAAAGTAATCAATCATTTTAATGAGTTGACTGCTGAAGTTATACGGGCATTAAATTAATATTAACACGTAACATTCAATTGAATTTGTAAATTTGAAAACTAAAAAATAAAACTATGAAAAAAATAATTTTTGCATTAGCAGTATTAATTTCTCAATTTGTTGCTCAAGCACAAATTAAAACACCTCAAGCGAGTCCCAGAGCCGTTCTTACTCAAATGGTAGGTTTGACAGAAGTGGAGGTAAATTATTCGCGTCCAGGAGCAAAAGGCAGACCCGTTTTTGGGAATTTAGTTCCTTTTGGTAAACTTTGGAGAACAGGTGCCAATGAAAATACAACAATTTCATTTAGTGATGATGTCATTATTGATGGCAAAGTATTGAAAAAAGGAAAGTATGCGTTGTACACGGTGCCAAGAATTGAAAGTTGGGACATTATTTTTTATACTACAACTGACAATTGGGGATTACCACAAGAATTTAATGAAGTCAATGTAGCGCTCAGAACTACGGTAAAAGAAGAGGCATTGTCGAAACCTGTTGAAAGTTTAACGATTAATATTGCTGGTTTAGATACTAATTTTGCTTTTTTAGAGATTTTCTGGGAAAACTCTTTTGTAGCTTTAAAATTTGAAGTGCCTACCCAAAAAACAGCGATGGCAAGTATTGACAAAGTATTAGCAGGGCCTACTGCCAATGATTATTATTCAGCAGCGAACTTTTTATATCAATCCAATACTGATTTAGCAAAATCATTGGTCTTTGTAAATAAATCGTTAGAGTTGAGTAAAGACAAACCGTTTTGGTTTTTACGATTAAAATCGTTGATTCAGGCAAAACAAGGTGATAAATCAGGTGCTATTGAAACCGCAAAATTATCTCTAGAGGCTGCAGAGGAAGCTAAAAATCAAGATTACGTAAAAATGAATAAAGACAGTATTGCGGAATGGAGCAAGAAATAATTTGCTATCCATTGCAATAAAAAAATCCCGTTTAAATTTTAAATGGGATTTTTTTATTTAACTAACAAAGACTTTCTGATTTTTGAATAGCAATCGTTCCAACAGCCAAGCAATTACAATTGTCAATACTGCGCCAATGAAGTTGAGCCATAAATAGCCTAATTTTTCTTCGCCACTTGGGTAAATATAAATGGCAAAATAGTAAATGATGAATATGGTAATTTGGCTAAAAATAGCACTGTAAAAAATAGCATCTGATTGAATTCGTTTGGAGTAAATACCTACTAGGAATATCCCCAAAACAGTACCGTAGAATATAGACCCAATGATGTTGACCAATTGAATTAAGTTTTCAAATAAGGTACCAATACACGCAAAAAGAATGGCTATAATTCCCCAGAATAAAGTAAAAAGTTTGCTGGCATTCAGGTAATGTTTCTCTGATTTTTCTACTTGTAAATTGCGTTTGTAAATATCAATGGTTGTGGTTGAAGCCAATGCATTCAATCCCGAAGCGGTTGATGACATGGCTGCTGAAATGATTACGGCTAGTAACAATCCGATGAGCCCTTTGGGTAGGTAATTTAAAATAAAGTGAAAAAACACATAATCTTTATCGTTCGTTTCGCTGTGGATATCTGCTTTCGAAATGATTTCTTTGGCACGATCTCTCAAGTCCTTTTCTTTATCAGACAAAGCAATCATTTCTTTTCTAAGAATAGGATTGTCGTAATCTTGGTTGAGTTGGTCAATGTACAAGAGGTTGATCACTTTTTTGTCTTCAGACACCAATTCCAACTTTTTTTCTAGTGCGTGGTATTCTTTTTTGTAAGGCGAATTTTCGACGATAAGTTTATTATTCGGATTGAAATTTAACGGAACAGGATTGAACTGGAAGAATACAAAAACGAGTACTCCTGTCAATAGAATGAAAAATTGCATAGGTACTTTTAGTAATCCATTCATCAATAATCCCATCTGACTTTCTCTAACTGATTTCCCAGATAAATAACGCCCCACTTGAGATTGGTCTGTGCCAAAGTAGGCTAAAGCCAAGAAAAAGCCGCCTGTGATTCCGCTCCAAAACGTATATTTTTCTTCTGGATCTAGCGAAAAATTAACTATGTCCATTTTAGCATTGGCACCTGCAATGTGCATCGCATTGCTGAAACTCATGTCATTGGGTAAGTAGTATAATATCCAAAAAAAGGTAATTAGCATCCCTACTAAAATGATAAACATTTGCTGTTTTTGGGTTACGTTGACCGCTTTGGTTCCTCCGGTTACGGTGTAAATAATAACGAGTAGTCCAATAATAATATTCAGATAATTGATATTCCAACCTAATAAGGCTGACAGAATAATCGCTGGAGCATAAATAGTCAATCCAGTTCCGAGTCCTCTTTGAAATAAGAAAAGAATTGCGGCCAAAGAACGGGTGCGCAAATCAAATCGTTTGCCTAAATATTCGTAAGCGGTGTACACTTTGTATTTGTGATAAATGGGAATGAATGTAACACAAACAATCACCATAGCTATGGGTAAACCAAAGTAAAACTGAACGAATCCCATTCCGTCATGATAGGCTTGTCCTGGAGTAGATAAAAAGGTAATAGCGCTGGCTTGTGTTGCCATTACTGAAAGCCCAACAACATGCCAAGGCGTTTCATTACTTCCAAGAATGTAGTCTTGAACGTTCTTACTTCCGTTGGTTTTCCAAGCGCCATAAATTACTATGAATAGTAAGGTAACAACGAGTATGATCCAGTCAAATAATTGCATGATTTAGGCGTATAACTGCATTATGAAGTAAAACAACAAGATATAAATGGCATTAATAACGAGCACCCAAGTATAGCTTTTTTTCCAAATTTTAGTTTTTGACTTCATCCTTAATTGATTTCTCGTTGATAGTACTAAATAACTTTAATCTGTAAAATCAGTTGGTTCAAGATCAGTATTAATAATCGAAACGCCTTTTTGTAACAATAAATTGTTTGGATAAATAATGCGTTCTCCATCTTTGTTCACCATACTAATATAAAAGGCACTGATATCCTCAATTTCTGCAATCACGGGAAAATCTTTATCGTGAATATGAATAGTATCTCCAATTTTAAATGGATAAGAAAAAAATAAAATAATTCCGGAGGTAATGTTACTTAAAATCGACCATTGTGCAACCATCGCCACACCTACAACCGTTGCAATTGACGATACAGCTATAATAATGTCTTTGGCATCAACTCCCCAAATAATAATTAAAGCTACTATTAAGAGAATATTAATTAGTAAATGCAGGTATTTAATTACCAAATTTGTTCTTCTTTCTATTGTTTGGCTCAAACGCGCATAGCGGCGTACTAATTTAGTTGTGATTACTCGTAATAGTACCAGCAGTATTAAAACAATCCCAGTACCAATAGCTTCGCGTGCAAAATCGTTGAAAAATGAAATGTACATAGTTTAGTTGTCTAAATTGTTTAAATAATCAAATACTTTATCTGTTGGCATTCCCATTACATTGGTGTAAGAACCTTCTATTTTAGCTACACCAACAAAACCAATCCATTCTTGAATTCCGTAAGCTCCCGCTTTGTCATACGGTTTGTAATGGTCCAAATAATACTGAATAGCTTCATCGCTTAGTGTATTAAAAGTTACTTTAGTCACTTCGAAAAAAGTATCTGTTTTTTCTTTAGTTTTAAAACAAACCGAAGTGATGACTTCGTGAGTGGCATTCGATAATGATTTTAAAATGGCAAAAGCATCTTGTTCATCTTTGGGTTTCCCCAAAGCCGTATTGTTGTGCCAAACAATGGTATCACTTGTAATTAGAATTTCGTTATCGTTTAACTCTCCTTCAAAAGCGTTGGCTTTTAGTTCGGCTAAATAATTAGTGATGGCTTCGGCCTTCAATTCAGGAGGATAAATTTCTTCGACTTCTTTGAGCCGAATTTCAAAATCCAAATCCAAATCTTTAAAAAATTGTTGGCGTCTTGGCGAACCCGAAGCTAAAATCAATGAATAATTGGCTAATTTATGTCTAAGCATTGGATTGACTTGTTAATCGTGTTTTCCGTCAAAATTTTCCATCCATTTTCCTTGCACTTTCATCACTTGTTCAATCACATCACGAACAGCACCTTTTCCTCCGTTTTTATGTGAAATATAAGTAGAAATGGCTTTGATTTCAGGGCTAGCGTCTTGAGGGCAAGTCGGTAAACCTACTAATTTCATCACGTGATAGTCAGGGATGTCGTCTCCCATATACAACACCTGTTCAGGTTTGATATTATAAATATCGGTGTATTCATGAAAAGTAGCTACTTTATCGGGTGTTCCCAAATGAATATCGGTAATACCTAAATTGCGTAAACGAACACGAACTCCTTCGTTACTTCCTCCCGAAATGATACATACATTATAGCCACAATCTACCGCTGATTTTAGGGCATAACCATCACGAATATTCATTGTTCGTAACATTTCTCCTTCGGTAGAAACAAAAACAGAACCATCAGTAAGTACGCCGTCAACATCAAAAATAAAAGTAGTGATGTCGTTCATTATTTCTTTATAGCTTTTTGCCATTATTTTGTATAGATTGAGTTAGTAGTGTATAAATAGTAGATAGGTTTTCATCAGTCAAAAACTGTTGGTGTGCTTCAATAGTAGTAAGGTCATTTCGTTTTGCTGGGCCTGTTTGGGCTTCTTTTGGCGAAAGCGACACAATTTTATTCGCCGTTTCTTGAATTAAAGGTTTTAGAATTTCAAAAGGAACGTTGTTGTTGTCACAAATTTCGCTACCCATTTGGTACAAATGATTGACAAAATTATTCACAAATACAGCCGCTACATGCAAGGCTTTTCGTTGTTCAGAATTGATTTGGTAAACAGCATCCGAAATAGTACTAGCAATTTGGTTCAGGGTTTGTAAATCCTTTTCATTTTCGGCTTCTAAACAAATGGGAATTGTTTTGAAATTCACGGCTTTGTCTTTGGAAAACGTTTGTAACGGATAAAAAACCCCACGACGATTTTTACTTTCTAAAGTAGTCAAAGGTACCGTTCCCGAAGTATGAACCACCAATTGATTTTCAAAAGGCAATTGGGATGAAACCTCAGCAATAGCATCATCGGATACTGCTATAATGTAAACATCTGCCGCTTGTAATTGGGTGTAGTCAGAAGTAACACTATTGGAATCGAGTAGGTGAGTCAGACTCTTTTTATTGCGCGCAAACACCTGAACCAATTCGATTTCGCTATTCGATTGAAAAGCGTGAATCAAATGCCGTGCTACATTTCCAGAACCGATAATACTTACTTTAGTCATAGTTGCAAATTTAGCAAAAAAATAAAGAGTTTTGTCTTCGATATTTGAAATCCTGATCCCTCTTAATTTTGAATTAAATTAACAAGTGTCCCATTATAGAAGTCAACATTTTTAAGTACTTTTGTCGCACTTTTACAAAATATAATTCCTTACTAATGGATAAAAAAATAAGCTCAATTTTATTTTCTACTCGCTTAATGGCGGTTCTTTTTATAGTTTTTGCGGTGGCGATGGGAGCAGGAACTTTTATTGAAAGTAAATACAATACAGATACTGCTCGTATATGGATATATAACGCTTGGTGGTTTGAAGTAATTATGGTGTTCTTTATGATTAATTTCATTGGCAATATTAAGCGTTACCAGTTATTAAAGAAAGAAAAATGGGCTACTTTAGTATTGCATTTGGCTTTTATTTTTATTCTATTGGGAGCGTTCATTACCCGTTATATCAGTTATGAAGGAGTGATGCCTATTCGCGAAGGCGCAACAGAAAATAAAGTATATTCAGATAAAACTTTTTTGACTGTTTTTGTAGATGGGGAGTACAAAGGCGAAATGAAAAGACGTGTGTTTGAGAAGCCGTTATTACTTTCTCCGGTTGCCCAAAACGATTTCACACTTTCGGGAGAATTTGATAATGACCCTTTTGAGGTGCGTTATGTGAATTATATTATGGGTGCCAAACAAAAAATCACGCCAAATGATAAGGGAACTTTGTATTTAAAATTAGTCGAAGCAGGAGCGGGTGGTCGAGAAGAACATTTTTTGAAAGAAGGCGAAGTGCAGAATATTCACAACGTCTTATTTGCATTGAATAAACCTACAGCAGGAGCTATCAATATCAATACTGCAGGAGCAGTGCCTACCATTCAAACTCCTTTTGAAGGAAATTTTATGCGAATGGCGGATAAGTTGCAGGGCAAAGTTGAAAAAGACATTGTTCAACCGTTAATGATGCGTTCGCTGTATTCTATTGGCGAAAAGCGATTTGTTTTTCCAGATGTTCCCACTCGAGGAACTATTGCATATGAATCCAATAATGATTTCAAAGCCAAAAATCACGAAGATGCTTTAGTAATTAAATTGAAAGCCGAAGGACAAGAAAAAGAGGTAACAATTTTAGGTTCGAAAGGAAAAACGGGTGAGCCACAAACAGTAAAAATAGGTAACAAAGACTATTCTTTCTTTTTTGGAAGCAAAACTTACGAATTGCCTTTTACTATCAAATTGAATGATTTTATTGCTAAAAAATATCCTGGAACAGAAAAAAGTTATTCGGCTTTTGAAAGTCAGGTGACAGTTAAAGATACAACAGAGACCTTTGATGCTCAAATTTATATGAATCACGTTTTGGATTACAAAGGCTTTCGTTTCTTTCAATCGTCTTTTGATCCTGATGAAAAAGGAACCGTGTTATCTGTTAACCATGATTTTTGGGGAACCAATATCACGTATTTAGGGTACTTTCTTTTATATATTGCTATGATGGCCATTTTGTTTACCAAGCATTCTCGTTTTGCTGATTTGAAACGAAAATTGGAAGTCGTGAAATCGAAGAAAGCCAATTTACTTTTGGTGTTAGTTCTACTGTTGAGTTGGAACGGTTGGTCTCAAGAACACCATCACACACATGAAACAACAGCCGCACACAATCATTCTGGACATAGTCAAAAAATGCCTTCTTTAAAAGAGATTGATTCTTTGATTGTAAAATATAAAGTTTCTGAAGAACACGCAGCAAAATTTGGACGTTTGATTATACAAGATGCTGGTGGACGAATGAAACCAATTAACACTTTTTCTTCTGAATTGTTGCGAAAAGTGAGTCATTCCGATACGTACAACGGAATGAATTCTGATCAAGCTTTTTTATCTATGACGCAATATGCTAGTGCTTGGATTCAGGTGCCTATTATCTATATCAAAGCAGGGAATGACAGTATTCGTAAAATCATCGGGATAGATTCCAAAGCGAAGTTTGCTCCTTTTATTTCTTTTTTTGATGCCAAGGGAAATTATAAGTTATCACCTTATTTAGAAGAGGCTTTTAAAAGTGCTAATCCCAATCAGTTTGAGAAAGATTTTATCGAAACGGATAAAAAAGTTAATTTGATGGAATCGGCTTTGAGTGGTCGAATTTTGAAAATTTTCCCTATTCCAAACGACCCAAATAGTAAATGGATTTCGTATTTAGAATTGAACGAATCAGGTATGAAGGGCATGGATGCTACCTACACAAAGAGTATTTTACCTTTGTATTTTGGTACACTAAACACAGCAGCTACTTCTAATGATTACAAATCGGCGAATGAGTTATTAGAAAGTTTAAAAGGTTTTCAAAAGAAGTTTGGAAGTACCGTCATGCCTTCGGAAGATAAAATCGATTTAGAGATTGCCTATAATAAATTCGATGTTTTTAAAGGTTTGCCGTATTGGTATTTAACAGCGGCAGTAGTGATGTTATTATTAACAATAATTGAATTATTCAAATCGAAAAAGTCGATTCGTGTAGGGATTAATTTGATTCATATTGGTATCGGGTTACTTTTTCTATTACATACTTTGGGTTTAATTGCCCGTTGGATAATTTCGGGACATGCTCCTTGGAGTAATGCGTATGAATCGATTATTTATGTAGCTTGGGCTACCATGTTTTTTGGTTTGGCCTTTGATAGAAAATCAAAGCTAACAGTAGCGTCTGCTGCGTTTGTAACGGCTATGATTTTGATGGCGGCTTATATGAATTGGATAGATCCTGAAATCGCTAATTTGCAACCGGTATTGAATTCGTATTGGTTGATGATTCACGTAGCAGTAATTGTGGCAAGTTATGGTCCTTTTGCTTTAGGAATGATTTTAGGATTGGTTTCGTTACTCTTGATTTTGTTTACCAATGAGAAAAACAAAGCCAAAATGGATTTGAATATTCAGGAGCTGACGTATATTAATGAAATGGCATTGACTATTGGGTTGATTATGCTAACTATTGGAAACTTCCTTGGCGGACAATGGGCTAACGAAAGTTGGGGACGTTATTGGGGATGGGACCCGAAAGAAACTTGGGCGTTAATTAGTATTATGGTCTATGCGTTTGTAATTCATGCCCGATTTGTACCTGCTTTGAGAGGGAAATGGATTTTTAACCTGATGAGTATGTTGGCTTTTGTTTCTATTTTATTTACTTATTATGGAGTAAACTTTCACTTAGTTGGTTTGCATTCGTATGCCAGTGGGGAGGCAAAATCATTAAGTTGGATTTGGGAAACGCTAGGAGGGATTACTTTGTTAGGAGCAATTACGTATCCAAAATATAAAAAGTATTTTAAGAAATAATAATTTAAGTTTTAATTAAAAAAGGTTCAATTTAATTGAACCTTTTTTAATTAAAACGTTTTTGCTTTAACAATCTGATTAAAAATTCTTGAGGAGAAACACCAGTAACATCTTTGAAGCTAACAAAAAAAGTATTGTAAGAAGTGAATCCAATTTCTTTAGCTAAAGATTCGTAAGTGTTTGTTTTTAAATATCCTGCGTCGATTAATTCCAAACCATCATAAATTCGAACAATTTTTTTATATTCTGGGAATGATATTTTAGAATGGTATTTGAACAAGAAGGAAAGATGGCTTTTAGGTATATTTAATTTGTTTGATAAATCAGTTAGAGAAAATTTAGCATCTCGATAGGCTTGATTATGAAATGAAAATTGATCTACCTCTTTCATGTATTCTACTATTGAGTTTTTAATTTTTTCATTTAACTGATTATCTTGAATGTTATTTATTTCAGTTATTGGATAACTGGTCCAAAACGCAATTGTTGCATTATTAATCTTCTTATGCTCATTTATTTTTGCATTTAAATAATTATATCCATAAAGGATTTCGGGTGAAATAATAATTTTAAAGTATAAAATAAGCCAAAAAAGACTAGGGATCCATTGATAACTAGTAGCATAAGCATAGTTGTTATTGTTAATTTCCCAGAATAATATTAAAATAACTCTTGCTCCAACAATAATTAAAAAAGAAAAAAGATAAATACTCCATTTTCTAATCAATTGATTTTGTTTGATAACCACCTCAATTTCTCCTTTTCTATTCCAAACATTTTTGTAAAGAATTTTGTAAATAAGGGCGTAATAAAATATGGTATATAAGGTAAAGAAAGTATAATAATAAAAATCGACATGTTGTATATCAAAGTAATTTTGATCCAATAAATAATCTATAATATTAAATACAAGGGGAATTATTAAATGTACAAAATTTCTAAAATAGATTGTTTTACAGTCTTTAATTAGATTTTCAAAATACAAATAACTACAAGGGACTATTATAATTAGTAAGTTATTGTAGTCGCGAAGTAATTCTTCAATAAAGCTATTATTTTGAATTTTAAATAATGCAATTGATAGCATTCGTACTGCTACAATCAGAAATATAATGATGAGATACACATTCGTGATTCGATTCGATTTGTATCGAAATAGAATTAAGAATATGGTGATTAACCCAACAATACCCGAAAATAAAATAATTAGATTTTCAATCATCCAATGAGTGTAGATAAATAATAAACTTTTGAATTATTTAAACGGGGCGATGATTACAGTTACAAAAATACCTTTTTTTATCTGTTAGAATGGCATCATAATGTCATTTTTTACTCAAAATTCACTTACTGAAAACTAAAAAATGAATACTATTTATTTGAAAGATTTAATTTTTAAAATAAAATACTTACCGGATATTTTAAAGTGATTATTTAATTCTTCAAATTTCATCTGTCAAATAAATAACAGATTTACTTGAAAACAACTATTTAGTAGTATTGTACCGTTATAAATCCCCATTTTTAGATGAAAAAAACAATACTATTTCTTTTTATTGGTCTTTCTGTTTATGGCCAGCAATTGCACCATCAAATGCTATCTTCACAAGGCGCATCAAATTTACTCTCTAATGGTGTGAAAGTAAATCAAACGGTAGGTCAACAAAGTGTTATTGGAAATTACAACTATTCGACTATTTCTATTAGTCAAGGTTTTCAAAAAAATCTTTACACTAAGTCAAATGTTTTTGTTTTGACAGATGAGTTAAGCACTATTCTTTATCCTAACCCTTTTGTAGATCAAATTCATATTCAATTCTCAAAACAGATAAGTGGGCTTATCTTGGTTACAATCTTTGACGTATTAGGTAGACTAGTCTATAAAGAACAAAAAGAAGTTATAAATAATAATCTAAAAATAGATAATCTCCAATTTCCTGAAAACGAATATTTACTAACGTTATCCGGAGCTAATATTAATTACTCAACTCAAATAATCAAATCCAAATGAAAAGAAAACTACTAATTTTATTTTTTATTCTTAGTTCGGCAATTGCAAATTCTCAGGAAATATCCTTTGCTATTGGAACAAATTTCACACAGTTTAATTTAAAAAATCCAGAGACATTTGCTGATACTCCATTACAATCTGGTTCTGGTTCTAGTTATGAAATTGCCTATTTAGATACTACTCATGAAAAGAAATTATTTTATGAAGTTGGGATAGGAATTAATGAATACAATGCCCTAGCTGGAACTACTGCGAATACGTACCGATGGAATTCAAAATCATTGGGTCTAAGATTGGGTCTAGAATATGAATTGTTCAAATTAAGCAAAGTTCAATTAAGACCACAAATAGGGATGAATTTTTCAACAATAGTGTACGGCAAGCAAGAAATAAACGGAGCTATTTTTGATATTCGAAATAATTCTGATTTTTCTGGAATTAAATTAATTCCATATTTAGGAATAAAAGCCAAGTATCAATTGAGAGAAAATACTTCGGTATCTTTTGGTTATAATCATTCTATTTCTTTCAAGCCTACACTTACAAATAAAGAATATTTAACAATAACCTCAAATCAAATTGTTTTAGGTCTTCACTTTAACGTAATTAATTAATACTATGAAAAAAATACTACTTTTAATTGCTTTACTTTTTTCTGTTTTGACATTTGCTCAAAACCAAGGAATCACATATCAAGCAGTACTATATAATTCAAAAGCAGAATCGTTACCAGGAATTAACAATTCAAGTTCTCCAATGACAAACAAATTGGTTTGTTTACAATTTTCTATTATTGATAGTAATTTACAAACTGAATACCAAGAGAAAGCCACTGTAACTACAGATGCTTTTGGAATGGTTAATTTGGTTATTGGATACGGAACCCAAACAGGAGGGTATGCATCATCATTTTCTACAATTGTTTGGTCAAATGGTCAAAAAAAATTAAAGGTTAGCTTAGACCAAACAGGGAATTGTACTGTTTTTGAAGAAATAAGTAATCAGTTATTAACTTATGTACCTTATGCTTTAAATGCGAGTAATGCCGCTAGTGTTTCAGGAGTTGTTGGCATTGCTAATGGAGGGACTAACGCAACAACTATTTTAGGTGCCAAAACAAATTTACAATTACAAAATGTTGATAATACGAGTGATTTGAACAAACCAATAAGTACAGCAACACAAGTAGCACTAGAGACTAAAGTTGATAAAATTAGCGGAAAAGGATTGTCAACAGAAGACTTTACAACTGCCGAAAAAACTAAGTTAGCTTCTTTGACAGGTACTCCTGATTTAAGTGGTTATGCTACAGTTACATCACTTACTGATGCTGTTACAAATAAATTTGTAGACTTGACAACTAATCAAGCTATAGCAGGAAATAAGAATTTTACTTCTGATATTCAAGTAAATGGATTGACTATAGGGAAAGGAAAAGGACAAAATGATCAAAATACTGCTGTTGGTGCGGGTGCTTTAAATTCGAGTAATAGTAATGGAACAAGAAATACAGCTGTAGGTGCTTTAGCCTTAGCAAATTATGCTGGAACTACTTTTGACAACAACACAGGTGTAGGTTATTTTAATATGATTGGGTTAACTACGGGGTATGGAAATACTTCTCTTGGAGCTGAGACAATGTTTAATGTAGGAGCAGCATCCAATAATACGGCGATAGGAAATCAATCCCTGATTAATACTGCAGGAGATAATAATGTTGGGGTAGGTGCCCGTTCTGGAGATGGTTTGACCACTGGAACTAATAATACATTTTTAGGAACTCAAGCTAGAACATTGGGAAGTTCTTCTACAATTTCTAATTCAACAGCTTTAGGTTATGATGCTGTTGTATCTACTAATAATACGATTCAACTTGGTAATGCCGCAATTACTGATGTTAAAACTAATGGTGCAATTACTGCTACAAAGTTTAAAATTCCTAATGGTACAGCTTCTCAATTCTTAATGGCTGATGGATCAGTATCTAATTCTGCAGGGGTTCCATACAATGGCGCTACGACTTCAGTTAATTTAGGAAATAATAATTTGCAAGCTAATCAGATAACAACAAATAGCCTATCAGTTGGTAATATTAATAACTTGGCTGTTGGAATGAAAGGAACTGGTGAAACTAATTATTTTGGTAATGGTTCAATGGCTTATTCACCTGGAGGTTTTGCCAATACTGCTTTTGGAACTTTAACGCTTTCAGAAACCCAAGGCGATGAAAATACAGCTTTAGGTTCACAAGCTATGCGTAGTAATACTACTGGAGCTAAAAATACTGCTGTTGGTAGAGCTAGTTTGGGCGGAAATTTAACAGGTAGTAGTAACACAGCTATTGGTTATAACACCAGAGTAGGTAGTAATAATCTAACAAATACAACTGTTATTGGAGCTAATGCAATAGTATCTGCAAGCAATACAATTCAATTAGGAGATACTAACATAACTAGTGTAAAAACAAGTGGTAAATTAACCACGGGTTCTATAACATTACCTAATACAGATGGAACATCGGGTCAAGTTTTATCAACAAATGGATCTGGTGTGGTGTCTTGGATTACACCATCTTCAGTAAATACTTCTAATTTAGTAGATTTGACAACGAATCAAACCGTTGCAGGCAATAAAACATTGTCAGGTATAACAACTGTTTCAAATACAACGGCTTCTACAACTACAACATCAGGAGCTTTTGTTGTGGCTGGAGGTGCTGGTATAGCAGGTAATGTTAATGTAGGAGGTAATGAAACTATATCAGGGAGTTTAGGAATTGGAACTACTGCCACAAATTCATCTGCAGCTCTTGAAGTTAATTCTACGACAAAAGGAATCTTATTTCCTCGAGTTACACTAGCGCAGAGAGATTTGATAGCTTCTCCAGCTAAAGGATTAGTGATAATGTGTACTGATTGTGGTCAGACAGGTGGTGAATTAGGAGAGCTACAAGTATTTAATGGATCCAGATGGACTAATGCTGTTGGTACAGATGCTTCTGGGGTTTCTGCAGGAATAAATGCTCCAGCAATTGGTTCAAGTTTTCAAGGAGGTTTAGTAGCTTATATTCTAGCACCAACGGATCCAGGATATGAAGCAGGAAAAATAAAAGGACTCATAGTTACTGCTACGGATATCTCATCGGCTGCAGGAATAAGATATGATGCAGGTACTGCTATTTTAGGCATTAATAATGTTGGAACTGCTATAGGAACAGGTTTAGCCAATACAGTTGCATCTTATACTGCTTATGGAAGTGTAAATAGATCAATTCCTAAAATTGCCATGGATTATTCAGTCGTTGAAAATGGAGTAACATATGATGATTGGTACATACCTTCAAGAGATGAGTTGTTAAAAATTCATGCAAACAAAGCTTTATTAGGTAGTTTCCCTTCTTCGAGAGGATATTGGTCTTCCAGTCTTTGGACAAATAGTCAAGCATTAACAATGGTCGTTTTTTCAGATACAAGAGGGTACTATGGAGGAGATGGAACAGATGATGGTAGAAATAGAGTACGATTTGTAAGATCTTTTTCTATACCAATTCAGACTACTATAACAGCTACTAATTTTAATGGAAATGCTACATCTGCGACCAATGTTTCTGGAGTAGTAGCTATAGCCAATGGAGGAACTGGCGCTACCACAGCAACAGGGGCTATTAATGCTTTGTTGCCTAGTCAAGCAAGTGCTAATGGAAAAGTGTTAACGTCTGACGGTACTAATGTGAGTTGGACTTCTCCAGGAGGAAATACCCACTATGTAGGTGAATCGTATGGAGGTGGAATTGTATTTTACACATATGATAATGGAGCACATGGTTTGATTGTTGCTACTTCTGAAATAGGAGATTTAGGTCCTGAGAGTTCAACGAGTACTACTGGTATCACTTTTGGTGGTAATGGTATATGGACTGGAGCTTATCGATATGGTGTTGGTGGTGGATTGGAAAATACAAGTGTAATTATATCTAAAAACAGTAATTCAAATACACAATATTTTAATTATTCTAGAACTACTAATACATTATACGCAGCACTTTCTGCATCACAATATTTACCTGGAGGTACTCAAAGTATGTATTATGGAGATTGGTATTTACCTTCAAAAGGAGAATTAGAACTATTGTGGAATAATAGACTGCTAATTTCTGGCTCAGGGTATAATCCAGCTCATGAGTATTGGTCTTCTACAGAGACTAACGAGTTTTACGCATACAAGATGCAAACTAATGGAGGTGTGGGTTGGACACCAAAAACAGCGTTGTGTTTTGTCCTTCCAATTAGAAGATTCTAAAAAAAAAGAGACCTCAATTGAGGTCTCTTTTTTTATTTTATTATATTTATAAAAAAATAAAAAATATGAAATTAGTATCTATTCTTTCTTGTATTGTATTACTTCTTAGTTGTCAAAACAAAGCACAAACCGCTACTACATCAACTACAAATTATAAATCAGTAACAATGACTAAACAATCTATTCATCAATTCAAAGTAACTGATTTATCAGGAAATGTATTTGATTTTGCTTCTTTAAAAGGGAAAAAAGTAATGGTAGTCAATACGGCTTCTAAATGTGGATTAACACCGCAGTACAAAGATTTAGAATCGTTGTATAAAACCTACAAAGACAATGGTTTTGTTATTGTTGGATTTCCAGCCAATAATTTTGCTTCCCAAGAACCCGGAACCAATGAAGAGATTGCGCAGTTTTGCCAATTAAATTATGGAGTTTCTTTTCCAATGATGGCTAAGGTTTCGGTAAAAGGAAGTGATATGTGCGAAGTGTATCAGTTTTTGACGCAACAATCTAAAAATGGTGTACAAGATTCTCAAGTGGAATGGAATTTCCAAAAGTATTTGTTAAATGAAAATGGTGAATTAGTAAAAGTAATTTCGCCAAGAACGTTACCAACAGATGTTGAAATTGTCAATTGGATTAAAAATTAAATAAAAAAGGTTGTCTATTGACAACCTTTTTTTATACCATTAATTGAACAAAAACCGAGTCTAACCATTTGTCAAATTTAAAACCCGATTCTTTGATAATTCCTACCGTTTTAAATCCGAATCGATGATGAAAGTCAATGCTTTTTTGATTTTCGGCATCAATAACACCAATCATTGTATGCAATCCTTGTTTTTTTGCTAATTGAATTAATTCGGTCAATAATAACTTTCCAATGCCTAATCCTTGACTATTTTGGTCAACATAGACAGAATGCTCAACGGTGAATTTATAGGCTTCTCTAAATCGAAATTCAGAGTACATTCCGAAACCAACTACAGCACCTTCATTTTCTGCCACAATTACAGGAAATCCAGATGCTAGTTTTGATTCTAAAATTGCTTCTTGTTGTGCTAAACTTCGAATAGAATAGTCATACAAAGCTGTAGAGTGTAAGATGTTATAATTGATAATATCAAGTATAGCTCCTGCGTCTGATTTTTGGTAATCCCGAATTGTAATTGCCATTATTTTTTTGTTTTTGGAACGGGTTTTACTGCTGTTCTTTGTCTCTCTAAAAGATCCGCAAGCAATTTATCAGCTTCTTTACCATCCCATCCCATGCTGGTGCTAAATGCTTTTGCTTTTTTAGTCATGACAATAGCTACGGGAATGTTGTTTAATTTTCTTTGAACACGGGCTTCAAGTAAAATTCCGTCATACGATTCTTCTAATTCATTGGAATGTTTAATCCAACTTAAGGATTGGTTCAAACTAGGTGCATCCGTTGAATTTCGCATTACATTTAAAACAATCTCTTTGATGTTTTTTGGGCTATTCCAAACGTGTTTTTTGATGTTTTCAGTGGCTATTTTTTTGTATTTGGTCCAATCTTTATTGGTTTCATAATGATCTAAATCGAATTGAAATAGCAAAGAATCAATAACCGGAGCCACAATCGTTTTTGCAATAGCACGTTGTTTCGTATAATTAGCCGTATCACTTGTTTTTACAATTGGTTTTAACAGTTCAATTACACTATTTTTAAACTTGTCATTGACTCTTTTTTGAGATGTAATAGCAGCAAAAGCTTGTTGATTGTTAATCACAAATAGGTATTCTCTTGAGCTAATATCACTTACTCCATTAGTAAAAATTTTCCAATTAATCTCACTAACCATTTTTTCATCAGGAAGTTGTTCAAAATATTCGTGAGCAATCGGATTCAATTCTTTCCGATCATTACCTTTTTTAAGCGCCACTAAATAACGCATTAAATTGACACCATTGGTTTTGTCTTTTTCGTATTCGGCTTTTAAATAGGGTAATTGTTGTTTAGGGTTTAAAGCGATTTTTACTTCCGAAAGGAATTTGTCTTTTTTTAATTCACCCGTAAAACGAGCTAATTCTATTCCATTACTATCAAGCACTAAAAAAGTAGGGAAGGTTTTGATGTTGTATTTGCTTTTGAAAGATTCAGAACCTGGTTTTTCAAAATCTAATCCTGCAAAAACATAATTAGTATTAATAAAAGAAATCACTTCAGGATCTTTTAAAGTAGTGGCTTTAATATTTTTACAATGCGGACACCAGTCAGCATAAATCATATAAAAAATAGGTTTATTTTCAGTTTTTGATCGCTGTATAATAGTTTCTAAACCACTTTCATCAAAATGAATAGAATCTTGTGCATAAATTGTAAAAGTAAATAATAAGAGAAAAGAACTAACTAAATGTTTAAAGTGGGGCTTCATAGCAAAGTATTTATATATTGATGGCAAATATATTTTGTTTTTTAGAATTCACCACAAATTTATACTTGATTTTACTAACAGAATAGAATTACAATTGTAAATTTGTATCTCATTTGAGTTTTTATTCTAAAAGAAGTATTCAGCATCATGAGATACCCAAAAATACCTTTGGCGCAAAGCCTCATTGAGATTTTTTTAGCCAAAGGAATTACCACTATAATCATTTCGCCTGGTTCTCGAAATGCACCTTTAACTATAGGGTTTGCTTCCAATCCGGCTTTTCAATGTTACAGTATCGCTGATGAGCGTTCAGCTGGATTTTTTGCTTTAGGCATAGCGCAACAAACTAAAAAACCAGTAGCTTTGGTTTGTACTTCGGGGTCGGCGTTGTTGAATTATTATCCTGCTTTTGCAGAAGCTTTTTATAGCCAAATCCCTTTAATTGTCCTTTCAGCCGATCGTCCTCAAAATAAAATCGATATTGGCGATGGCCAAACTATTCGTCAAGAAAATGTATTTGCAAATCATTCGTTATACAATGCTAATCTAAACGAATTAGCGAGTATAGAAAATGATATAAAAATTAACGAAGCCTTGGATACGGCTTTCGCCAAAAAAGGCCCCGTGCATATTAATGCTCCTTTTGAGGAACCTTTGTATGAAACTGTTGAATCGATTTCAGTTCAGTCTTATATTTCTCAACCAAAAATAAATTCAAGTACTGTTGGCGAACTAAGTTCATTCGCCGAAATTTGGAATCAATCTACAAGAAAAATGATTTTGGTTGGGGTAAATGAGCCGAATGCTATCGATGACGCAACACTTAATTTCTTTGCAAATGATGAATCGGTAACTGTTTGGACAGAAACGACTTCGAATCTTCATCATCCTAGTTTCATTGCCAATATTGACACCGTAATAACTCCCTTTACAAATCAAGATTTCGAGGATTTTCAACCGGAAATACTGGTGACTTTTGGGGGGATGATCGTTTCTAAACGAATTAAGGCTTTTTTACGAAAATACCAACCCAAACACCATTGGCATATAGATACTTTAAGAGCCTATGATACTTTTGGAGCTTTGACTCAGCATTTTCAAGTTAGTCCGCAAGCGTTTTTTAATCAATTTATTCCGCTGACAAACGCAATCGTAAGTGATTATGCACAACGACTGGACTACGTTAAACAAATTAGAAAAGCAAAACACGACAATTATTTGTCAACTATTCCTTTTTCAGATTTTAAGGTTTTTGATAAAGTTATTCCACATTTGCCTAAGAATAGCCAACTCCAAATTAGTAATAGTTCTGCCATTCGTTATGCACAATTGATTCCGATAGATACTTCTATTGAAGTGTATTGCAATAGAGGAACGAGTGGAATAGATGGCGCAACGTCAACCGCTATCGGAGCGGCTGTAGCCAATAAAAAACAAACTACTTTTATAACTGGAGATATTGGTTTTTTATATGATACGAATGCGCTTTGGAACAATTATATCCCGAAGAATTTCAAAATTATTCTAATCAACAATGGCGGAGGAGGCATTTTTAGAATTCTTCCAGGTCATGAAGAAACCCCAGTTTTTACTACTTTTTTTGAAACTTCGCATTGCCTTACCGCTGAACATTTAGCTAAAATGTATGGCTTCAATTACAGCATAGCTAGTGATGAGAATAGTTTAGAAAAGGCGTTGACAAATTTATTTGCTAATAACGACCAACCGGCATTATTAGAGGTATTTACGCCTACTCGTGAAAACGATACCATTCTGTTGAATTACTTTAAGAATTTAGTATAAAAGAGGAGTTTATTAATGAACTCCTCTTTATATTATTTCATAGGAATAGGAAATACTGGCAGACTAGCATGCCCTAATTCGTCAATGGATTGTATAGCAAAGAAATAATTGTCTTTGGAATACGGAATTGTAGCTGTTGTATTTTTTACAAAAACCGTTTTTTCCCAATGCGAAGAAGAAGTTTCTCTAATTAATACATTGTAGCCATATACTTTTTTTCCTTCGGGAGCAGTCCAAACTAAATCAGAAAAGTTAGTCAATTCGTTTATTTTGATGCCAACGTTAGTTGGTGCTTTTGGTGCCCAACCTAAATTAGATAAAGAAGCAAGATTAGCACAAGTCACTTTACGCATGTATTCAAAATCCATAAATTCTGGCAAATCTCCGTATTGCGTTCCATTTTCAAAACGCACATCTTGGTGTTGGTGATTATAATTCTCATTCATTTCGCAAAGTCGAACTGCTGTAAAGCCATTTTGAGAAAAAGGAGTGTGGTCTCCTCCTCGAAGAAAACGGTCATTTCGATAAACCAATTGAATGTTTAATTGATCTACATATTGATTAGTTGTAGATTTAATATAGCGAGCCAATTGACGGGACGGACTATCATTTTCACGATTGGTTGCTTTGCGAATTTTAGCTTCTGCTTCGGTTTCTAAATAAGGAATCGTTTCGCTAAAAACACGTACGTTGATGTTATCACGTAAACCTGTTCCATTTGATAAACTATTTCCAATCATGTCATTATTAAGCATAGCTACAATATTCCAATTTTCGGTTTTAGCTTGGTCTGCTAAGTGTTTGGCACCATATAATCCCTGTTCTTCTCCAACAACAGCCACAAAAATAATTGTAAAAGGGAATTCTCTCCTACACATAATTCGGCTAATTTCCATTAGGGCAGCTACACCAGAACCATCATCATTAGCACCAGGAGCATCAATTGTAGTATTCATTACATCTGTTGCTCGTGAATCCAAATGGCCACTAATTATCAAAACTCGATCGTCTGTTGGGTCGGTACCTTTTAAAGTTGCCATGACATTGCCTAATTGACTGTCGGTTACGATTCTTTTTCCATCAGCTTTAACAGTAAAATAATCGATTTTAACGGTTAATCTTCCGTTTGACGCTAAAGCATACTTATCAAATTCTGCTTTTACCCAACGCTGTGCAGCACCAATTCCACGAGTGTTACTTTTGGTATCACTAAGAGTATGACGTGTGCCAAAAGAAACAAGTTTATTAATAGTAGCTTCCATATTTGTAGCACTTACTTCTGAAACCATTTTTTTTATTTCTGGATCACTTATAGTAGTTTGTGCATTACTTATTTGGAATGACAACCCTATTGTAAAAATAAATACAAAGGATAGAATTTTCATAGTTAGTAATTTTAAGGTTAGTCAAAGTTACTTAAAGTGTTTGTTATAACAATATCATTTTTTCGACATAGAAATTTAGAATTTTATAAGCTAAATAGAAGTGGGTTTGTAAATAGATTATGGGCTTTTAAAATATGATTTTTACTAATTGATAAAATTATTTTAATAATTCGTAAAGTATTAGTTCGATTACGAGTGATTTATGTTGGGTTCGTATTTTTTTATGAAAGTTATAAAGTAATTGTTTTTTTTCTAAATTTAGAAAAACATAAATACACATTTTTTGAGGTGTAATTTTTTGTGTTTTGTATGGGGCGTTATGATAAATTAAATATTAATATTTTAGGGTATGAAGGCAAAAAAGAAGAATGTAATAGCGATTATTTTAGGAGGAGGACAAGGTTCTCGTTTGTACCCCTTGACAGAAACTCGTTCAAAGCCTGCAGTTCCAATAGGTGGGAAATACCGTTTAGTCGATATTCCTATTTCAAATTGCTTGAATTCAGATATTTATAGGATGTTTGTTTTAACGCAGTTTAATTCGGCGTCTTTAAATGCACACATCAAAAACACCTACAATTTTAGTGTTTTCAGCCATTCATTTGTTGATATTTTAGCGGCTGAGCAAACGCCTGATAATCCTACTTGGTTTCAAGGTACTTCCGATGCGGTGCGCCAATGTATGCCTCATTTTTTGAATCATGATTTTGATTATGCTTTGATTCTTTCGGGTGATCAATTGTACCAAATGGATTTTAACGAAATGATTGATGCCCATATCGCTGCTCAAGCCGATATTTCTATTGCTACATTGCCTGTCAATGCAAAAGATGCACCCGAATTTGGAATTTTAAAAACCAATTCTGAAAGCTGTATTGAGGCTTTTATAGAAAAACCAGCAGCAGAGTTATTGCCACAATGGGAATCCGATGTGAGCGACGAAATGAAAGCACAAGGCAAACATTATTTGGCCTCCATGGGGATTTATATTTTCAATAAAAAACTTTTGGTTGAGTTGATGAAAAATCCGGACACCAAAGATTTTGGAAAAGAAATCATCCCTCAAGCTGTTGGTCGTCAAAAAATATTGAGCTACCAATATGAAGGATATTGGACGGATATTGGAAATATAGATTCATTTTTCGAAGCTAATATTGGATTGACAGACGATATTCCGCAATTCAATTTATTTGATAACGAAAATAAAATCTATACGCGCCCACGATTGTTACCACCATCTAAGTTCCAGAAAACGCTAATTGAAAAGTCTTTAATTTCAGAAGGATGTATTTTAAATGCTAAAGAAATTAAAAAATCAGTTATTGGAATTCGATCCCGAATAGGGGTAGATACTGTTATTCAAAATAGTTATGTTATGGGAAATGACTATTATCAAAGTTTAGAGGATATGCACGAGGATATTTATAATGATAAACTATTAGTAGGCATTGGTGAACGTTGTTTTATTAATAATGCTCTTGTCGATAAAAATGTCCGAATTGGTAACGATGTATATATTAATGGAGGTAAACATTTAGAAAATTGTTCCAATGAGTTATACGCGGTAAAAGATGGTATCGTTGTGATCAAGAAAGGCGCTACTATTCCAAATAATTTTACCATAAAATAGACTAGTATTTAAATTTTTAATTTTTGTAAATTTTTAAGTGATGTAGTATGTATTTATTTTTTTATTACATTTCACTTTTATATAATTGTATACAATGCAAAATCAAACCCGTATAATCATAGAAAATGTAGCTCCTCAATTGGATGGAGGAGCTTTTGCTGTTAAACGAATTGTTGGTCAAAAAGTACGCGTTACTGCAGCGGTTTTTTCAGATGGTCATGATGTAATTCAGTGTTGTGTGAAGTACAAATACCAATCGGATAAGAAATGGCAAGAAATTCGAATGACTCTAATGGATAACGACGAATGGTTTGCCGAATTTACAGTAGAGAAACAAGGATTTTACTCCTATTTTGTTGAAGGTTGGGTAGATTACGCTTTGAATTGGCAACACGGTACTGAACGCAAAATATTTGATGGTCAAAATGTAACATCTGAATTATTAGAAGGCGCCGAATATGTAAAGGAAATTCAAAAGATAGCTAGTAAAGAAGAAAAAAAATATCTCGATTCGGTAGTACATTTTTTCACTACAGCTTCAGAATATGATAATGGAGTCAGAGAAGCTATTTCGCACGAGTTAACACAAATTTTCAAGAAATACCCCACTCGTTTTCTTGCCAATCAATCACAGGAATTACAAGTGTATGTGGATAGAAAAAAAGCCTTGTTTAGCACCTGGTACGAGTTTTTTCCACGCTCTGCTTCGCAAGAAGAAGGCAAACACGGTACTTTTAAAGATTGTGAAAAGTTATTACCAAGAGTAGCCGAAATGGGTTTTGATACCTTGTATTTTCCACCCATTCATCCTATTGGGGAAGTCAATAGAAAAGGAAAAAATAATGCGACTAATGCCGAACCTGGTGATGTAGGTTCACCTTGGGGAATCGGTTCCCAGTATGGTGGTCATAAAGCCACGCATCCTGAATTAGGAACAATTGACGATTTTAAATCTTTAGTAAAAACGGCCAAGGATTTAGGAATTGAAGTGGCTATGGATTATGCGCTACAAGCAGCTCCAGATCATCCCTATGTAAAAGAATTTCCACAATGGTTCAAATGGCGTCCAGATGGCACGGTACAATATGCTGAAAATCCGCCTAAAAAATACCAAGATATTTTGCCTATTTATTTTGAAAGTAGCGACTGGAAAAACCTTTGGAAAGAGTTGCTTGATGTGGCGCTGTTTTGGGTAGAAGAATGCGGAATTCGTGTTTTTAGAGTAGATAATCCACATACCAAACCTTTTTACTTTTGGGGTTGGCTCATTGCCGAAATCAAGAAAAAATACCCAGATGTACTGTTTTTAGCGGAAGCTTTTACACGTCCAAAAATCATGAATGAACTGGCTAAACAAGGTTTCAGCCAATCGTATACCTATTTCACTTGGAGAAACACAAAAAGTGAGTTGACAGAGTATGTAACTGAATTAACGCAATCGGATCAAAAAGAATATTACCGTCCTAATTTTTGGCCAAATACTCCTGATATTAACCCGTTTGCCTTGCAAAGTGGTAACGAGTCGGTGCATTTACAAAAGTATTTTTTGGCAGCTACTTTGAGTTCTAGTGTTGGGATTTATGGGCCGGTATTTGAATATCGTGTTTGCGAACCTCAGGCTCCAGGAAAAGAAGAATATCTGAATTCTGAGAAATACGAGTTTGTGAAATGGGATTGGAATCAAAAAAATAAAATTACAACATTAATTACCCGAATTAATTTGATTCGTAAAGAACAGGCTTCTTTGCAACAAACGAATAATATTGTTTTTTGTACTACCAATAATGATCAAGTTTTAGCCTATTATAAATTTGATGATGAGAAACAAAATGAAACCTTGATGGTAGTGAATTTAGACGCGTTTAATACGATTCAAACTACTATTAGAATTCCAGTAGAACATTTAGGAACATCTCAAATTCAGGTTACAGATTTGATTACAGGTAATACCTATTTTTGGAATCAAGAGTGGAATTTTATAGAACTTTCACCAGAGTTACCTTTTCATTTATTTAAAATCCAACGATAATGAAAGAAAAAAGAATCAACGAAGCCGAATTTCAAAATCCATTTGTTTTTAAAACAGATTGGAAAAATGCTTTTGAAGATGAAGAGTTTGTAAAAGTTTTTTCTTCAGATATTTTAGAAAATTACATCATCAATAAGCGTTGGTATGGGGGAAAGGCGAGTACTTTGAAATATATCGAAGTCGTTGATTCGTTTAAAATTACTTCAAAACATAATAATTATTATGGGGTTTTATTAGAAGTGAATTTTAAAGAGGCTTTTTTTCAACATTATTTTATGCCAATTGCCTTCATGCTTGAAGAAGAATTGGATACCAATACAATTATTGCCCCTGTTGAATTAGGTGGAAAAGAAGGTTTTTTAGTAGATGCATTACATCAAGAAGATTTTAGAAAATTATTGTTTGATAAAATAATTCATTCTAATGAAAATACCATTTCAAAAGTAAACTTTCATAAAGGAGTAAAATTGCCCGATATTGAATACGTTTCTTCTAAATTCATGGGGGTAGAGCAAAGTAATACTTCTATTATTTATAATGAAAACTTAGTATTAAAGATTTTTAGAAGAATTTATATCAGTATGAATCCAGACTATGAAATCAGTCGTTTTCTTACTGAAAGAATGAATTTTAAGAGTTCGCCAGAATATAAAGGAAGTATCAGTGTTAATTTTTCTGAGGGCGATATCACATTGGGATTAATGCAAGAATTGGTTCCAAATCAAGGCGATGCATGGAAGTACATGTTAGAAGAAGTGGATCGAATTTTTTCTAATTTGAGTGCTAAAAAAATCAAAATTGACAAACTTCCCAATATTGAATTATTTCAAAAATTACGATTGAATGAAGTTCCGCCTGAAATTATTGATTGGGCAGGATTGAGTGTTATTTTACGTATTCAAACTTTAGCCAGACGCACCGCTGAAATGCACATTGCTCTAGGAAGTGACATTCACGAAACGGCTTTTACACCGACTACATACAACGGAGATTATACGGTTTGGCTTAAAAACAGGTTAACGTATCAATTTCAGAATCGTTTGAATATTCTAGAAAATAATTTGCATAAATTAGATGGTTTAGCGCTGGATTTAGCCAATCAATTTTTGGACAATAAAAAATCAATTCGAAAATTATTTTTGGATTTTGATTGGACCAAAATGAAATCGGAACGTATTCGAATCCACGGAGATTATCATCTAGGACAAGTCTTGGTCAACGGGGATGATTTTTACATTTTGGATTTTGAAGGAGAGCCAGAGAGTACCATTCGGGATCGAAAAGTGAAGCAGCCACCATTGAAAGATGTTGCGGGAATGTTTCGTTCGTTTCATTATGCTATTTATGCAACGATTTTTAATAATAAAGATAAGTACCCTTACGAACAAAAAGAGTTGTTTCAAGCAGGGGAAGTGTTGTTTAAATATTTTGTTGGGGTATTTCTTCAAACGTATGTAGAAGTGGCTCAAGCAGGTAATTTGAACATTGGTTACAACAAAGAAATCGACTTTTTGTTGAAATATTGCTTGTTAGAAAAAGCAGTTTATGAGCTGGGATATGAATTAAATTCACGTCCGCGTTGGTCCGTAATTCCGTTGACCGGAATTGCAAGTATTATGGAGTTTGATAAAAATTAGTAGTATATAAAAGTATATTTGATACTTATAGAAATAAAAACACACAATGAGCAAAGTACAAGGATATTCCCTTTTTACCGATTTTGATATTGATTTATTTAAAGCAGGAAAACATTTTAGACTC
Organism: Flavobacterium keumense; assembly: GCF_029866485.1. Classification (NCBI taxonomy): domain Bacteria; kingdom Pseudomonadati; phylum Bacteroidota; class Flavobacteriia; order Flavobacteriales; family Flavobacteriaceae; genus Flavobacterium; species Flavobacterium keumense. Next base: position 2,065,944 of record NZ_CP092332.1, on the reverse strand, counting down.
TATGAAAAACTAGGAGCACATCCTATTGAAGTAGATGGAGTTTCGGGTGTTTATTTTGCTGTCTGGGCGCCATCAGCACGTTCTGTATCTGTAGTTGGAGATTTTAACTATTGGATTCAAGGCGAGCATCAATTAAATGTTCGTTGGGATTCTTCTGGAATTTGGGAAGGATTCATTCCTGGAGTTCAAAAAGGAATTACCTATAAATATAAAATTCAATCGGATAATGGTGGAATAATTACTGAAAAAGCAGACCCATTTGCATTTTACTGTGAAAAACCACCGCTTACCGCTTCTGTAATCTGGGATTTGGATTACCAATGGAAAGATACTAATTGGATGAAAACCCGTAAAGAACACAATGCTTTGGATAAGCCGTATTCGGTTTACGAAGTGCATTTGGGGTCTTGGAAACGTCATGGTTCAGAAAATCGATTTTTGACCTATTTAGAATTTGCGGATGAATTAGTGGCATACGTAAAAGAAACAGGTTTTACTCACGTAGAGTTTATGCCTGTGATGGAGTATCCGTATGACCCTTCTTGGGGCTACCAACTAGTTGGTTATTTTGCGCCAACTTCTCGTTTTGGAACGCCACAAGAGTTCATGGTTTTGGTAGATAAACTACATCAAGCAGGAATTGGAGTGATTTTGGACTGGGTTCCTTCACACTTTCCTGATGATGCCCACGGCTTAGGCTTCTTTGACGGTTCGAATCTTTTTGAACATCCTGACAGACGCAAAGGGTATCATCCCGATTGGAAAAGTTTGGTTTTTAACTATGGACGAAATGAAGTGCGTTCTTTTTTGATTAGTAATGCGTTATTTTGGTTACAACATTATCACATTGACGGACTTCGTGTAGATGCAGTAGCCTCGATGTTATATCTGGATTATTCAAGAAAAGACGGGGAGTGGGAGCCTAATGAATTTGGTGGAAGAGAAAACTTGGATACGATTAGTTTCTTAAAAGATTTTAACGAAGCCGTTTACGCTAATTATGAAGGTGTACAAACTATTGCTGAAGAAAGTACCTCGTTTCCAATGGTTTCAAGACCAACTTTTGCAGGAGGTTTAGGCTTTGGTATGAAATGGATGATGGGCTGGATGCACGATACGTTACAATACTTTAAAAAAGATCCAATTCACAGAAAATACCATCAAAATGATTTGACTTTTTCAATGACCTATGCTTTTTCGGAGAATTTTATGTTACCGCTATCGCATGACGAAGTAGTCTATGGTAAAAACTCTATCGCAGGTAGAATGCCTGGTGATGAATGGCAAAAGTTTGCCAATTTACGATTGCTTTACGGCTATATGTTTACGCATCCTGGAACTAAATTATTGTTTATGGGAGCTGAGTTTGGTCAAAGTGGTGAATGGAATTTTGAACAAAGTTTGGATTGGCATTTACTGCAATATCCATCTCATGAAGGGGTAAGAAAGTTAATCGCAGGTTTGAATGATTTGTATAAAAGTCAACCTGCTTTATATGAAAAACAATTCAGTCCTGAAGGATTTGAGTGGATTAATTATTCGGATCATCATAATGCAGTGATGGCATACATTCGTAAAGGAAACAATTCAAAAGAAGATGTGATTGTAGTGTGTAATTTCACACCAGTCGTGCGACAAAATTATAGAATTGGCTTGCCAAGAAAAGGGAAGTTAGTCGAAATATTCAATAGTGATGCCGAAGTTTTCGGAGGAAGTGGAGTAGCTAATTCAGGTAAATTAACCATAGAAAGTTCTCCTTATGATGGTAGAGATTATTCTATAGAACTAGATTTAGCTCCTTTAGCGCTAATGGTATTTAGAATTTCGTAATTCAACTGTATATGTTGTTTTTATTCGATTTAGACTTGAGTAAAGATTTTAAAACTGTAATTTTGTAATTCTTAAATCTAAATCGAATGAAAAAATATTTTTTACTTGGTCTATCCACTTTCGGATTATTATTTTCTTGTGCAACCAACCCATTGACAGGAAAATCAACGCTTAATTTTGTTTCTAATGCCGAATTGTTTCCTTCGTCTTTCCAACAATATGGTACGTTTTTAAAGGAAAATAAAGTTATCATAGGTACTGCTGATGCAAAATTGGTAGAAAAAGTTGGCGTCAGAATTAAATTAGCTGCCGAAAAATATCTAAATTATTTGGGACAAACTCAATATTTGAAAGGATATGAATGGGAATACAAATTGGTTGAAAGTAAAGATATCAACGCATGGTGTATGCCAGGAGGTAAGATTGTAGTCTATTCAGGCATATTACCCGTAACTCTTAATGAAGCTGGATTGGCAACGGTTATGGGACATGAAGTTTCTCATGCTTTGGCTAATCACGGAGCACAGCGAATGAGTGCTGCTAAATTGCAGCAAATTGGGGCAGCAGGTGTTGCGCTTGCGACAGGTAAGGAAAGTGCTGAAAAGCAAGAAATGTGGCAAAAATATTACGGTATAGGATCTCAAGTAGGAGTAATGCTTCCATTCAGTAGAAGTCATGAAAGTGAAGCAGATAAAATAGGGCTAGCATTAATGGCTATTGCAGGATATAATGTGGAAGAATCTATTGTTTTTTGGGAAAGAATGGCGGCCAAATCATCTGGGAAATCCCAACCTGAATTTTTAAGTACACACCCTTCAGACGCTACTCGTATAGAAGATTTAAAAGCCCTAATACCAGAAGCAAAAGCGATTGCTGCTAAAGTGGGAATTATTGCTAAATAATAAAATTACAAATGTTATAACAAGCTATTCTTTAACAAAAGAGTAGCTTTTTTTTATGAAATACGGTTTGACCTTTAAATTCTAGTATCTTTTTGTGATACTAATTAAAAAATAAATAAATTAGTCCCCTAAACCAAAATAGTTATGGCAGATTTACCAAAAGGGGATAAGAAGTTATTGAATGCTTGGGCATTTTATGATTGGGCAAATTCAGTGTATTCATTAGTAATATCTTCCGCTGTTTTCCCTATTTTTTATGAAGCCTTATTTTCAGAACGCAGTCATTACATCACTGTTTTTGGCTTTTCGCTTAAAAATTCAGCTTTAATTAGTTTTGTTACCGCTTTTGCTTTTTTGGTTGTTGCTTTTATTTCTCCAATCCTCTCAGGAATATCAGATTATATAGGTAATAAAAAATCCTTCATGAAATTTTTTTGTTATTTAGGCGCGTTATCTTGCATCGGATTGTTTTGGTTTAGTCTTGAAAATATTTACCTCAGTTTAGTATTTTATTTTTTCGGATTAGTAGGTTTTTGGGGGAGTTGGGTTTTTTATAATTCGTACTTACCAGACATTGCTTTTACTGAACAACAAGATGCTATTAGCGCCAAAGGATTCTCATACGGATATATTGGTAGTGTAATTTTACTTGTGGTTAATTTGGCTATGATTATGATGCCAGATGTATTTGGTATCTCTGGAACTAAAGGCGAAGCGGCTATGAAAGCTATGCGGTATTCTTTTGTGATGGTAGGGATTTGGTGGATTCTGTTTAGCCAATATACCTATTACTATTTACCAAAAGGCAATAAAATTGTAGCAAGTAAAATAAAACAACACATTGTATTCAACGGTTACAAAGAGTTAAAAAAAGTTTGGCATTTATTGGCCGAAAATGAGGCTTTAAAAAAATACCTTGCTAGTTTTTTCGTGTATAGTATGGCAGTGCAAACGGTAATGTTGATTGCAACCTATTTTGGAGCGCAAGAAATCCAATGGTCTTCTCAAAGTGAGAGCACAACAGGGTTGATTATCTGTATTTTATTGATCCAATTAGTTGCTATTGTGGGAGCCACTTTTACTTCTAAAGCTTCTGCTAAATTTGGAAACATGCCTACTTTAATTGCTATCAATGCATTTTGGATACTATTATGTGTTTTAGCTTATTTTATTACATTACCTATTCATTTTTATGTGATGGCGGGTTTAGTTGGTCTAGTAATGGGAGGAATTCAAGCATTATCACGTTCTACTTATTCTAAACTGCTTCCAAAATCAGAGGACACGGCTTCTTTTTTTAGTTTTTATGACGTAGCCGAAAAAATAGGAATTGTTATTGGAATGTGTATTTATGGTATCATTGACCAAATAACAGGCAGTCCGCGATTCGCCATCGTTTTTTTAGGGGTCTTTTTTGTGCTTGGACTCGTTTTACTACGACGTGTTCCAAAAACTACTGAATCACATTAATCATTTCTCCTGATTTTCTGTTTTGGCACAGAGATTGACTTATTAAGAGTCGGTCTTTAAAATTGCATTGCTTATTACAAAGACCAATCGAATTATAAAAATTAATGACAAAACGACTTATTATACTTTATGTCAAATCATAAAATACTCACGATTGACAATCTGTCACTTCAAGAATTTGATTCGGATGCCGAATTGATTCCATTATTGACTCCCGAAGATGAAGAGGAGATGAATAACGAAGAATTACCGGATTCATTACCTATTTTGCCATTGCGCAATATGGTTTTATTCCCTGGGGTTGTTATTCCAATCACTGCAGGACGCGACAAATCAATTCGATTAATCAATGATGCCAATGCATCAGGTAAAAATATTGGTGTTGTAGCACAAAAGAACGAAGAAGACGAAGATCCTACTAAAGTAGATATCAATACCATTGGAACAGTAGCCCGAATTTTACGTGTGCTAAAAATGCCTGATGGAAATATTACAGTTATATTACAAGGAAAAAAACGTTTTGAAATTGAGGAAGTAGTTTCAGAAGAACCTTATATTACTGCTATGGTAAAAGAAGTTCCTGAAAAACGTCCTAAAAAGAACGATACAGAGTTTAATGCAATTATTGATTCGCTGAAAGAATTAGCTGTTAAGATTATTCAAGAAAGTCCTAATTTGCCTAGCGAAGCTACTTTTGCTATTAAAAATATTGAAAGTAAATCGTTCTTAGTCAATTTTGTTTCGTCTAACATGAATCTTTCGGTAAAAGAGAAACAAGATTTGTTGAAAATTAACAATCTGAAAGATCGCGCTTTAGAAACTTTACGTTTTATGAATGTAGAGTTACAAAAATTGGAGTTGAAAAATGATATTCAGTCTAAAGTGCGTTTTGATTTAGATCAACAACAACGAGAATATTTTCTTCATCAACAAATGAAAACTATTCAGGAAGAATTGGGTGGTGTTTCGCATGAAGAAGAATTTGATGAAATGAGTCAGCGTGCTAAAACTAAAAAATGGGACGATAAAACACAAAAGCATTTTGAGAAAGAGTTGTCAAAATTGCGCAGAATGAATCCGCAATCCCCTGATTTTAGTATTCAAAGAAATTATTTGGATTTATTTTTGGATTTGCCGTGGAATGAATTTTCAGAAGATAATTTCGATTTAAAACGCGCACAGAAAATCCTTGATAAAGATCATTTTGGTTTAGAAGAAGTTAAGAAAAGAATGATAGAGCATTTGGCAGTTTTAAAGTTGCGAAATGACATGAAGTCACCTATTATATGCTTGACAGGACCTCCGGGTGTAGGTAAAACTTCGATTGGTCGCTCTATCGCAGAGGCATTAGGTAGAAAATATGTTCGAATTTCGTTAGGTGGATTGCGTGATGAAGCGGAGATTAGAGGACATAGAAAAACGTATATTGGCGCTTTGCCAGGGCGAATTATTCAAAGTTTGAAAAAAGCAGGAACCTCAAATCCCGTATTTGTTTTAGACGAAATAGATAAATTATCGAACAGTCACAGCGGAGACCCATCTTCGGCTTTATTAGAGGTGTTGGATCCAGAGCAAAACAATTCGTTTTATGACAACTTCCTTGAAATGGGTTATGATTTGTCTAAGGTAATGTTTATTGCAACTTCAAACAATATGGCAACTATCCAACCTGCTTTGCGTGACAGAATGGAAGTGATTAAAATGTCGGGCTACACCATTGAAGAAAAAGTGGAAATTGCGCGTCAACATTTGTTTCCAAGACAGTTGAAAGAGCATGGATTGACTTCTAAAGATTTAACTATTGGTAAAAAGCAATTGGAAAAAATTGTAGAAGGATATACACGTGAGTCGGGTGTGCGTGGACTAGAAAATAAAATTGCTCAAGTAATCCGAAATGCAGCAAAATCAGTTGCGATGGAGGAGAAGTATAATAAAAAAGTAACTGATGAAGATATTGTAAAAGTATTAGGTGTTCCAAGACTGGAAAGAGATAAATACGAAAGTAATGATGTAGCTGGAGTGGTAACAGGCTTGGCTTGGACCAGTGTAGGAGGAGATATTTTATTTATTGAATCGTTACTTTCTCCCGGAAAAGGAACTATGACTCTTACAGGAAATCTAGGAACAGTCATGAAAGAATCAGCAACGATTGCTTTAGAATATATCAAAGCCAATTCGGAAGCTATGGGACTTAATGCTGAAATTTTAAATAAACACAATATCCATTTACACGTTCCAGAAGGAGCTACTCCAAAAGATGGACCAAGTGCAGGTATTGCCATGTTGACGTCTTTAGTTTCTTTGTTTACACAAAAGAGAGTTAAGAAAAATTTAGCGATGACTGGCGAAATTACGTTGCGAGGAAAAGTTTTGCCTGTGGGTGGAATCAAAGAAAAAATATTGGCAGCGAAAAGAGCCAATATTAAGGAGGTTATTTTGTGCCACGAAAACAAAAGTGATATTGACGAAATCAAACCAGAATATTTAGAGGGACTTACCTTTCATTACGTGAAAGAAATGAGTGAGGTAATTCAGATTGCTATTACCAATCAGAAAGTTAAAAATGCTAAAAAGCTGATTTAATAGCAATTAATTACTAAAAAATAGAATTCCAAATTCCAAACTGCATATTTTTCGGTTTTGGAGTTTGGAATTTTTCGTTTATTGTATTTATAATTTTATCTTCGCAACATAAGAACTAAATCGAATAACATTAGTATAGTATATTTTGACAAAAAAAATCACAATAGCAATAGACGGATTTTCTTCTACTGGTAAAAGTACTTTGGCAAAACAGTTGGCAAAACAGTTGGGTTATGTCTATGTTGATACAGGGGCAATGTATCGTGCGGTGGCGTTATTTGCAATGCAAAACAATTTGATTTCAGTTGATTCTTTCGATAAGGTAAAATTACTTACTAAATTAAAAAACATAGTTTTAGAATTTAAGTTTAATACTGAATTAGGTTTCGCTGAAATGTACTTGAATGGTGAAAATGTAGAAAAAGCCATTCGCACTATTGAGGTGTCTGGTTTTGTGAGCAAGGTAGCTGAAGTATCTGAAGTTCGTGCTAAATTAGTGGAGCAACAGCAAGAAATGGGGAAGAACAAGGCGATTGTTATGGATGGTCGTGATATTGGAACTGTTGTATTTCCAGATGCTGAATTGAAAATTTTTATGACCGCTAGTGCTGCCACTCGTGCTCAACGACGTTACGATGAATTACTGCAAAAAGGAGATTCGGTAACTTATGAAGAAGTGTTGAAAAATGTAGAAGAACGAGATTATATTGACACGCATCGTGATGACTCACCATTAGTAATGGCTGAAGATGCAGTCGAAATTGATAATTCACACCTTAGTAGAGAAGAACAGTTTGAAGCTGTTTTGGACTTAGTGAATGCTATTATTAATGAGAATTAAATTTTTGCGTATTTCTTTTTTAATGTTAGATTTACAAACTATTTATTACTAATACATAAAATAATTATGAGTATAAAATTTAGATTGACAGCGATGAGCTTTTTGCAGTTTTTTGTTTGGGGTGCATGGCTGATTACAATTGCTAACTTTTGGTTTGGAACTAAACAGTGGGAAGGAACACAGTTTGGGTTAGTATTTGGTACAATGGGAATAGCGTCTCTATTTATGCCTACCTTAACCGGAATTATAGCTGATCGTTGGATAAATGCAGAAAAACTATATGGAGTGTTGCATATTTTGTATGCTTTGATTTTGTTTTATTTGCCAGAAGTAACTACTCCGGATTATTTTATTTATGTGATGCTTTCAGCTATGTGTTGTTATATGCCTACAATTGCATTGTCTAATTCAATTTGTTATACCGCTTTAAAAAACAATGCAGATAATGATGTAGTAAAGGATTTTCCTCCAATTAGAGTTTGGGGAACAGTAGGTTTTATTGCTGCTATGTGGATTACTAATTTGACAGGAAGTAAAGCAACTGCGTACCAGTTTTATATTGCTGGAATTGCAGCCATTGTGTTGGGTTTGTATGCTTTTACGTTACCAAAATGTAAACCACAACATACTCAAAATCAAACATCTTCTATAGTAGCAACTTTAGGTTTGGATTCATTCAAACTTTTTGGAACCTATAAAATGGCATTGTTTTTTATTTTCTCTATGTTTTTAGGAGGGGCGTTACAGTTAACAAATGCTTATGGAGATGTTTTCTTAGATGAGTTCAAAAATATTCCAGAGTATTCAGATTCGTTCGTGGTAAAATATTCAACAATAATAATGTCTATTTCTCAAATTTCCGAAACCTTATTTATTCTTGCGATTCCTTATTTTTTAAAGCGATTTGGAATTAAACAGGTGATGTTAATTTCGATGTTGGCTTGGGTTTTGCGTTTCGGATTGTTTGCATTTAGTGACCCTGCAGAAGGACTTTGGATGATTATTTTATCTTGTATTGTGTATGGAATGGCATTTGATTTTTTCAATATTTCGGGCTCGTTATTTGTAGAAACATCAACTGATTCAACGATAAGAGCTTCAGCACAAGGATTGTTTATGATGATGACAAATGGAGTTGGAGCTGTATTAGGAAGTTTTACATCGGGTTGGGCAATAGAAAAATTTTTTACTCATAATGGAACTAGAGATTGGTATACAATATGGTTATCATTTGCATTGTATGCTCTTTTGATAGCGATTGCATTTGCCATTTTGTTTAAGCACAAACACAATCCTTCTGAATTAGAACAAGTTAAGCATTAAAATTTGCTTTGCGAATAGTATATAAACCAAGACGTGTTCTTGGTTTTTTTTTATGCCAAATAATTAAAAAAGAGGAATGTATTTTCAGTTGCGAATCTAAATAGAGTGTCAGTTCTGATTGTCAATGAATTAATCGTTTGTTTTATATTAAAATAAATTTGATAATTGAATAAAGATATAGTACCTTTGCGCACCTTTTGGTGAATAAGGATTTCCTCTAGGTATCAATTATTTATATAAACAACTTCTGTTGTTTTCTTTCGCATAAAGAAATCCAAGAAAATACAGAATACAAATTTTTAATCAGCATGTCTGAACAATTAAAATCACAAGAAGAGTTTTTAGCAAATTTTAACTGGCATAACTTCCAAGAAGGAATTGATGCAGTAGATGAGAAAAACTTACAAGAATTCGAAGAACTAGTTTCAAAAACTTTCATCGCTACAGATCAAGAAGAAGTAGTGGAAGGTGTGGTTGTTAGAATTACAGATAGAGACGTTATCGTTGATATCAATGCAAAATCGGAAGGTGTTATTTCTTTAAACGAATTCCGTTACAATCCAAACTTAAAAGTAGGTGACAAAGTAGAAGTATTAATTGACATCCGTGAGGATAAAACAGGTCAATTAGTATTATCACATAGAAAAGCGCGTACTATCAAATCTTGGGATAGAGTTATCGCTGCAAACGAAACAGGTGAAATCGTTACTGGTTTTGTTAAATGTAGAACTAAAGGAGGTATGATTGTTGACGTTTTCGGAATCGAAGCATTCTTACCAGGTTCTCAAATTGATGTGAAACCAATCCGTGATTACGATGTTTATGTAAATAAAAACATGGAATTCAAAGTAGTTAAAATTAACCACGAATTCAAAAATGTTGTTGTATCTCATAAAGCGCTTATTGAAGCTGATATTGAGGTTCAGAAAAAAGAAATCATCGGTCAATTACAAAAAGGACAAGTTTTAGAAGGTGTTGTTAAAAACATTACTTCTTATGGTGTGTTTATTGACTTAGGTGGTGTTGATGGATTAATCCACATTACTGACCTTTCTTGGTCAAGAATCAATCACCCAAGTGAAGTTCTTGAATTAGATCAAAAATTAAACGTTGTAATCCTTGATTTTGATGATGAGAAAACAAGAATTCAATTAGGATTGAAACAATTAAACGCTCACCCATGGGATGCTTTAGATGCTAACTTAACTGTTGGTGATAAAGTAAAAGGTAAAGTAGTTGTAATCGCTGATTACGGTGCATTTATCGAAGTGGCAGAAGGTGTTGAAGGATTGATTCACGTTTCTGAAATGTCTTGGTCAACTCACTTGCGTTCTGCTCAAGATTTCGTAAAAGTTGGTGATACTGTTGAGGCAGTAATCTTGACTTTAGACAGAGATGATCGTAAAATGTCTTTAGGAATTAAACAATTGACTCAAGATCCATGGACTGATATTACTTCTAAATATCCAGTAGGTTCTAAACATACAGGTATCGTTAGAAACTTTACTAATTTTGGAATTTTCGTAGAATTAGAGGAAGGAATCGACGGATTGATTTATATCTCTGACCTTTCTTGGACTAAGAAAATTAAACACCCATCTGAATTTGTAAATGTAGGTGAAAAATTAGATGTAGTTGTATTAGAATTAGATGTTGAAGGACGTAAATTATCTTTAGGTCACAAACAAACTACTGCTAATCCTTGGGATCAATACGAAGATTCTTTCGCAGTGGGAACTATCCACACAGGAGAGATTTCTGAAATTGTTGACAAAGGAGCTACTGTAGAATTTGGTGATGATATCGTTGCTTTTATTCCTACACGTCACTTAGAAAAAGAAGACGGTAAGAAATTGAAAAAAGGAGAATCTGCTGATTTCAAAGTAATTGAATTCAATAAAGAATTCAAAAGAGTAGTTGCTTCTCACACTGCGATCTTCCGTGAAGAAGAAGAGAAAAATGTGAAAGCTGTTGCTGAAACTACTTCTGCGGCATCGACTAATGCACCAGCTGCAACTTTAGGAGATAACAATGATGTATTAGCTGCTTTGAAAGCTAAAATGGAAAAAACAGAGAAAAAATAATTCTCAGTTCTTTTTTAAATACAAAAGCCTCACATTACTGTGAGGCTTTTTTTATTGTGTGTCTTGTCCTAAAAAAGTTAATTGGACATAAACAAAAAAAACAAAAAATAGAATAGCAACTTAAGATTTTTTAGTGCGACTTTCATAAAACATGTTATTAGCGAGTTTTAGTGAGGTAAATTAATTAAAGCCGAACTTTGTAGATGCTACACTGTTATAGATAATAAATGTATGGAATAACTCAAAAATTAATCTTTAAATAAGATTTTATAAGAATCCCAATGGGAGTATATTAAAAATAAATTAGCGCCAAGAACAAAAATTGCCACAGGTACTTCTGAAACCTGAGTAACTGTATGTATACAAAAGATATTAATTGAAATTGGTAATAAGGCTAACAATGTTACTTTCATCAATTTACCAATTAATAAACTTATTCCGACAATTAATTCGATAGCTTTCGCTAAAGGCAATAGGTATTTTGAAGCGATGATGCCGGTCATAAAAGTTAATAAATTCCCTGTTGGAGCCTCAGGTTCAATTAAATTAAAGAAATAGGTTATAGAAGCAAATACCATAAATGCTCCTAATAAAATTCGGACAATCAATGTTGCAATTTTCATATTAATTTGGATTTAAGGTTAGTATTTCAAAATTACTCATTTTATAAATAGGATAATCACCTATAAATAAATAATTTGATTAGCCACTTTCTCGCTTGTTTTTCCGCTTATAAGAATGAATTTTGTTGTATTTTTGGCAACCTAAAACGAGATGTATTGAGAACTAAAATTCATAAAACGATAGCAAATCCGATGGCTTTTAAAAAGCAATTATTGGATTGGTCACAGCAATTTCGTGAGGTTGTTTTTATGGATAGTAATGATTATCCGCAAGAGTTTTCAAGCTTTGATGCGCTATTAGCGGTAGATGCGTTTACATTGATTCAAACCGATTATCACAATGCGTTTGAGGATTTAAAACAATACCTACAAACTACCAAAGATTGGCTGTTTGGTTACTTATCATATGATTTAAAGAACGATAGTGAAAATTTGCAATCCAATAATTTTGATGGATTAGCTTTTCCCGATTTGTTCTTTTTTCAACCCAAGAAATTGTTTCTATTGAGAGGAAATCAACTCACAATTCAATATTTGAGTTTATGCGATGATGAGGTCGAAACGGATTTTGATGCAATTACGAATAGGGTTAGTGTCGATTTTTCAGAGTGCGAAAGTATAACAGTTCAGTCCCGTATTTCAAAAGAAAAATATATTGAAAAGGTAAATGCACTTTTAGAACATTTACATCGTGGCGATGTGTACGAAGCTAATTTTTGTATGGAATTTTATGCTGAGAATACTACAATTAATCCACTTGAAAAATTTAAAAGACTAAATACCATTTCTCAAACTCCTTTTGCTGTTTTTTTTAAGAATAACAAACAGTTTTTACTTTCCGCCACACCGGAACGTTATTTGAGAAAAGAAGGAGAGAATTTAATTTCGCAACCGATTAAAGGAACGGCAAAACGTTTTTCAGGCCCAAAAGAAGACGAAGAATCAAAAGAAAAATTAGCGTCTGATCCAAAAGAACGTGCCGAAAATATTATGATTACTGATTTAGTTCGGAATGATTTATCTCGAACTGCCCAAAAGGGAACGGTAAAAGTTCATGAGTTGTGCGGAATTTATTCCTTTCAACAAGTACATCAAATGATTTCCACAATCACCTCAAAATTAGATAGTAAGTATTCATTAGTTGATGTTTTAAAGTTGACTTTTCCTATGGGAAGCATGACAGGAGCTCCCAAGATTTCGGTAATGAAAATTATTGACGAATTGGAAGAAACTAAAAGGGGATTGTACAGTGGGGCTATAGGCTATTTTAGCCCAAATGGTGATTTTGATTTTAATGTAGTCATTCGAAGTATTTTGTATAACCAAGAAAAAAAATACGTTTCCTTTTCAGTAGGAAGTGCGATTACTTCGTTGTCTAATCCTGAACAAGAATACGAAGAATGTTTGCTTAAAGCCAAAGCGATGCACGAAGTGTTGCGTTAAATTAATTACTTTTGAGCATGCTGAAACAATTCGAAAATCATTTATCTCATCAATTTCCTTTTTTAGAGGGGAAAAAACTCTTGCTTGCTGTTAGCGGGGGATTGGACAGTATGGTTTTAGTACACCTTTTTCAACAATTGGGCTATGAAATAGTGGTGTTGCATTGTAACTTTCAGTTGCGGGGTTTGGAAAGTTTTGGTGACCAACAATTTATTCAAGAATATACAAGCCAAAATGGGATTTCGTTTTCGTTTACGCAATTTGATACAGAGGCTTTCGCAAAAGATTATAAATTATCTACCCAGCTGGCTGCAAGAGAGTTACGTTACAGTTGGTTTTATGAGCAACTCGAAATTCAAAAAGGAGATTATATTCTAACAGCTCATCATGCAGATGATAATCTAGAAACCTTTTTAATTAATCTTTCTAGAGGGACGGGATTAGATGGTTTGACTGGTATTCCTGCACTAAATGATATTGTAATTCGTCCTTTGCTTCCTTTTACTAGACAAGAGATTGAAGAATATGCCACCCAAAATAAGTTGGTTTGGCGTGAAGATAGTAGCAATGCCTCGGATAAATACTTGCGAAATAAAATTCGCCATCATTTGATTCCTGTTTTGAAAGAGTTGAATCCTAATTTCATGAATTCTTTTGAAAAGACACAAGCATATTTGCAAGAATCTCAAGAATTGGTGGATGATGCTACTATTATGGTATATCAACAAGTAGCAAAAGAAAAAGGAGATGACATTTATTTTGATATTAACCAACTATTAAAACTACCTAATTACACTTCGTATTTGTATCAATGGCTGAAAGAATTTGATTTCACTGCCTGGGAAGATATTTATGATTTGGTAACCAATCAGTCGGGTAAATACGTTTTTGCACCTCAGTTTAGACTAATAAAAGATAGAGATTATTTGATTTTAAGTCCTTTAAAATTAGCAACAGATATGCAAGAGTTCTTAATTGAATCGAGTGAATCGAAAGTTAATTTTCCCTTAAATATGCTGTTTTACAATGTAACTGAGATAAGTGATACATCAAATTCAGCTATATTTGTTGACCAAGATAAATTACAATTTCCACTGGTTTTACGTCGTTGGAACGAGGGTGATGTTTTTCAACCGTTTGGAATGGGAGGGAGGTCAAAAAAAGTGAGTAAATTATTCAAAGATGAAAAGTTGTCCTTGATTGATAAAGAAAATGTTTGGCTTTTGTGTTCTGAAAGTCAAGTAGTTTGGATTGTTGGAATTAGACAAGATGAACGATTTAAAATAGATTCAAAAACAAAAAAAATACTAAAAATAGCAATCGAATAATGAAAAAAATAGTTGTTTTATTAGTGATGGCATTGGCTTTTGCCAAAGGAAATGCACAGCTGTTGAATCCAGTAAAATGGACTACTCAAATTGAAAAAAAATCAGAGGGAAACTATGTGTTGACTTTTAATGGAGTGATTGATACTGGTTGGCATTTGTATTCGCAATTCACAGCTGAAGGAGGTTCGTTGCCTTTAGAGGTGCTTTTTAAAAATCAGAAAGGCAATTTTGAATTGATTGGCAAAACAAAAGAAAGCAAAACGAAAACGGCTTACAATGATATATTTGAAGTCAACGAAACTTTTTTTGAGAAAAAAGCGCAATTGACACAAGAGATTCATTTGATAAATCCGAAACTCGCAAAAGTAGAAGTAAGTCTGAATTATCAAGTCTGTAAAGACGCCTGTATCAATTTAGAAAAGAATTTTACATTCGTGATTCCATCTCAATCAAAAGAGGTTGAAAATATTGTATCGGTTCAGGATTCGGCAAAAACAAAAGCGGTTGTTGCGCCAGCTGAAGTTGTAAACGAGGAAAATTCAACAACTGTTCAATCTACTGCAACAAAACCTGTAGCCGAACCAGAAAAAGGATTGCTTTCAATTTTTATTATTGCATTTTTCTCTGGATTTGCAGCGTTGTTAACTCCTTGTGTTTTTCCTATGATTCCAATGACGGTAAGTTTTTTTACCAAACAAAGTAAGTCAAAGGGCGCTGGCGTTCGAAATGCTATTTTTTATGGGGTTTCGATTATTGTGATTTATGTATTGTTAGGGGTTTTGGTAACTTGGCTTTTTGGAGCTGATGCTTTGAATGCTCTTTCAACGAATGTTTGGTTCAATTTGTTTTTCTTTATTTTGTTAGTAGTTTTTGCTGCCTCATTTTTAGGAGCGTTTGAAATTATGCTACCTAATTCTTGGGCAAATAAAGTCGATAGTCAAGCCGATAGAGGAGGTATGATAGGGATTTTGTTCATGGCTTTGGCGTTAGCAATCGTTTCTTTTTCATGTACAGGTCCTATTGTAGGAACCTTATTAGTGCAAGCAGCTTCTAAAGGCGGAATTGCTCCAATTGTTGGAATGTTAGGATTTTCATTGGCATTAGCCTTACCGTTTATGTTGTTTGCACTATTTCCGGGCTGGTTAAATTCGTTGCCAAAATCAGGAGGATGGTTGAATACGGTTAAAGTAGTTTTAGGCTTTTTAGAATTGGCTTTAGCCTTTAAATTCTTATCCAATGCCGATTTGGTTTTACAATTACATTTGCTAGAAAGAGAAGTGTTTTTAGCTATTTGGATTGCTATTTTTGGAACGTTAGCCTTGTATTTATTTGGAAAAATTACGTTACCACACGATAGTCCGATGACGCATATTTCTGTAGGACGATTGTCTTTCGGTCTGATTGTGTTATCATTTACGATATATATGATTCCGGGATTGTGGGGAGCGCCTTTGCAATTAATCAATGCTTTTCCGCCACCAATGGAATACAGTGAAAGTCCTTTAGGAATAGGAGTAAGCTCGGTTAATTCCAGTTCATCTGTTTCAACTTTGCCAGAAGGTGCTAAACTGGGGCCTCACCAAATTGTAGTTTTTGATGATTATGACAAAGGATTGGCTTATGCAAAAACAGTAAACAAGCCGATTATGTTAGATTTTACGGGGCATGCTTGTGTTAATTGTCGTAAAATGGAAAATAATGTTTGGTCTGATGAACGTATTTTGACTATTTTAAAAAATCAGGTAGTTGTAATTTCTTTGTATGTTGATGATAAAAGAGAGTTGCCTAGAAGCGAACAGTTCATTTCTAAATCAACAGGAGCAAGTATTGAAACTATTGGTGATAAATGGACTGACTTCATGATTTCAAGATATAAAACGAATACACAGCCTTTGTATGTGTTGACTGATTTAGAAGGAGCTAATTTGAATTCAAAGCAACCTACTATTAGTTTTGTTGGAATAGAAGAATATGAATCGTGGTTAAAAGAAGGTATTTCAGAGTTCAAGTAATAATAAAAGAATCTCTAAAATAGATAAACCGCAAATTATACAATTTGCGGTTTTTTTTGTGCATAAAAAAACACCCTAAATTTAGGGTGTTTAAAAAAAAATATCAAGTGGAGTAACTATTATAGAAATTCTCCGTGTTGAGTAATATCTAATCCTAATTCTTCTTTGTCTTCACTAACTCTTAGTGGAGTAATTTTGTTTACAATAAAGAATAAAGCATAAGAAGCAGAGAAAGCAAAAATAGATACTAATACAAGTGCTTTTAATTGGATTAAGAACAAGGTAGCATCTCCAAAGATTAAACCTTGGTTGTCACCAACAATTGGATTTACCGCTTTTGAAGCAAAAACACCAGTTAACAACATTCCCACCATACCACCAACACCGTGACAAGCAAATACATCTAATGCATCATCAATTTTTCCTTTAGGAAATTTCATCACCATAAAATTACTGATGATACTTGCAATTATACCAATAGTTACTGCGTGAGGTATTGTAACAAAACCTGCGGCAGGTGTAATAGCAACTAACCCTACAACTGCTCCGATACAAGCGCCCATAGCTGATAATTTATGTCCCATAATTTTATCTAAGAAAACCCATGCCATTGCTGCTGCTGCTGCTGCAACCGTTGTTGTACCTAATGCTTGTGCTGCTAAACTACTTGAACCCACAGCTGAACCAGCATTAAAACCAAACCATCCAAACCATAATAATCCTGTTCCTAATAGCACATAAGTAATACGTGCTGGGTTTACTTTTTGTACTTTTCTTTTCCCTAAGAAGATAGCGCCAGCTAAAGCAGCCCAACCTGCACTCATGTGTACAACTGTTCCTCCAGCAAAGTCAAGAACTCCTTCTTTGAAGAAAAATCCATCAGGATGCCAAGTCATGTGACATAATGGAGCATATATAATTAGTATAAATAAAACCATAAATAATAAATAGGCCCAGAAACGAACACGTTCTGCAAAAGCTCCTGTAATTAATGCAGGTGTGATGATAGCAAATTTAGCCTGAAAGAAAGCAAATAAAAGTAATGGTATAGTTGGTGCAAGTTCCCAAGCTGTATTAGCACTAACACCTTGAAAAAGAATATTAGCTGATGGGTCTCCAATAAATCCTCCTATTGTAGGACCAAAACATAATCCAAATCCAATTACTACCCATAAAACAGTAACTATGACCATTGCCATGAAACTTTGTAACATCGTACTAATTACATTTTTTTTGCCTACCATACCTCCGTAGAAGAAACCTAAACCTGGAGTCATAATTAATACTAAAGCAGCAGCAACAATCATCCATGCTGTATCTCCAGTGTCTAATTTTAATTCAACAATATGAGCTCCTAGTTTTGCTGAATCAACAACAAAATAATTTGAGAAAAAAGTAAGTCCCAAAACAGTGATTAGAATCACACTTAAAACAATTTTACGCATAACTTTTAATTTTAAATTTTTGATAAAAGTATAAAAATATCGCATTGACCCATAAAAAAATAGGGGGTAAATATGTATTTTTGTTAAATAATTAAATTATGCCTATAATTTTTTAGGGTTTGATTTAATTTTAAATTGTTTTTTTGAATTTGATAATCTAATGCTATCAAATTTAGTAGTAAATAAAGAAGTTTTTAGTGTTTTTATAAATCAAAAAGGCCAAATACTAATTGTAATTGGCCTTTTTTAATTTTTATTAGTAATTAAAGAAGATTATTTTTGGTTGAATTTGGTTTTATAACGATCATTTAATTTTGTTTGATGTGTTTCTAAACTAATTGATCTCCCTTGAATGAAAGCAGTGGTGAGTTTGTTAGTTCTCATATCCAAAGCATCTCCTTCTGAAATAAATAAGGTAGCATCTTTCCCAACTTCTAATGTTCCGCAAAAAGTGTCAATACCTAGTATTTTAGCAGTATTTGAAGTAATCAATTGTAAAGCTTGTTCCTTTCCTAATCCATAAGCCACGCAAGTGCCAGCAAGAAAGGGTAGGTTTCTTGTTCCCATTCTTTCGTGTGAACCGCTATTTTCTAATCCAACTAAGACTCCTTGATCTGTAAGTAATTTTGCTAGTTTAAAAGGCAAGTCAATGTCGTCATCATCATTTTCAGGCATTTCATGAACTCGTTTTAGTAAAACTCCTATGTGATTGTTTTTAAGATAATTTCCAATTTTATGAGCTTCATAGCCGCCAACAATTACAATTTTTTCAATTCCATTGTTTTTAGCTAGTTGAATTGCATCTATCATTTGTTTTTCTTCGCCAGCATGAATAAATAAAGTTTGTTCACCATTAAATAGTCCTTTAGTAGCTTCAAAAATTAAATTTCGCTCTTTAGCGGGAGTAGTATTGTATGCTTTTGCATTAGTAAAAAAAGTATTTATTTCTTGAATTTGGTTTGTATATTCTTTATTAGCTTCAATAGTGCCAGGTTCAAACCAAGAGCCACTTCGTTTAAAACTAGAAGGAAATTCCATATGAATTCCATCATTTTCTTTTATAACAGCATCACTCCAATGCCAAGCATCTAATTGTACAATTGATGAAGTTCCAGAAATTATTCCACCTCTAGGAGTAATTTGTGCCATTAAAATTCCGTTAGGTCTTACCGTTTCAATAACTTTTGAATCAGCTGTATAAGCAATCAAACTTCTAACATGTGGATTATAGGTTCCTATTTCAGATTCGTCGTCAGACGATTTTACAGCATCTATTTCGACTAATCCAAGAGTTGAGTTAGGCGCAATAAATCCAGGATAGACTTCCTTGCCTTTGGCATCAATTACGGTTTCGTAGTTTGAAACGGCAATATTTTTATCATTAGATACCAAATCAATTTTTCCGTTTTTAAAACCAATAGCACTATTGTCTAAAACGGTTCCGTTTCCAATGTGTGCTTTCGCATTTATAATCAATACGGATTTTTGTTGTTTTGGTGCTGGAGTTTGTTGTGCTGTACTCACCAATGATAGGGCTAGGGCTATTGTTAAGTAAACTATTTTTTTATGTATCATAATTGTAATAATTAATTTAAATGAATAAATGAACCTAAATTAGTATTCCATTGTGTCACAATGGTATTCTGTTCGTTCTGCTTTCTTAGGTTCTTGTGTAATCATTCCTTTGTTTTTTTCTTCTAATAATTGACCAATTAATACACTTCTTTCTTTGGCAATCGCTTTTCGTTGTTCTTCATCTCTTTGTGAATCAAAGTAAACTACACCTTCAATAATTGTTTTTTCAGCTTTAGCATAAATAGATAAAGGATTGGTATTCCAAAGTACGACATCGGCATCCTTACCAATTTTGATACTTCCTACTTTGTCATCGATATGCAATAGTTTAGCTGGATTTAATGTGACAAATTTCCAAGCTTCTTCTTCAGAGACATCACCATATTTTACCGCTTTAGCAGCTTCTTGATTCAATCGTCTTGACATTTCGGCATCGTCTGAATTATACGCTACAACAATACCTTTATTATGCATAATAGGTCCATTGAATGGGATAGCGTCATTTACTTCGAATTTATATGCCCACCAATCCGAAAATGTAGACGCACCTACACCGTGTTCTTTCATTTTATCAGCTACTTTGTATCCTTCTAAAATATGGGTAAAAGTGTTGACTCTAAAATTAAATTTTTCGGCTACATTCATTAGCATTAAAATTTCAGATTGTACATAAGAGTGACACGTGATAAAACGTTCTTTATTCAATATTTCAGCCAAAGTTTGTAATTCTAGGTCTACTCTTGGTGTTTTTCCTTTTTTAGAACTGTTGTAGTTTTTCCAAGCCAAATCGTATTCTTTTGCGCGTTGGAAGTAATCGGTAAAAACTTGTTCGACACCCATTCTAGTTTGAGGGAATCGGATAGGGTTGATATTGCCCCAATTCGATTGTTTTACATTTTCTCCCAAAGCAAATTTGATGAATTTTGGTTGGTTTTTGTATAACATCTCTTCTGGCGAAAGCCCCCATTTCCATTTTACGATAGCCGAACGTCCCCCGATAGGGTTTGCTGAACCGTGTAACAATTGAGAAATTGTTACTCCTCCTGCTAAATCTCTATAAATATTAGGATCTTCTGAATTGACTACATCTTGTATAGTTACCTCTGCACTTGAATTGTGTCCTCCTTCGTTAACTCCTCTAGAAATAGCAATATGCGAATGTTCATCAATAATACCACTAGTAAGATGTTTGCCTTTAGCATCAATAACTGTTGCTTTTGGGTCAGAAAGATTTTTTCCAATAGCCGCTATTTTTCCTTCTTTAATTAATACATCGGTATTTTCTAAAATGCCTTCCTTTTCATTAGTCCAGATAGTAGCATTTTTAAACAATAAATTTTGAGTTACTAATTTTTGTTCGTTACCAAAAGCTACATTCGGGAAAGTGACAGGTTGAACTGGATTTAATTTTTCTTCTTTTTTATCTTCTGGATCGGCTTTGAATTCGGATGTTTTAGTTGCTATCCAGCTCACTTCTTTTCCATCTTTAACAATCGCTTTTCCTCCTAAAATAGGTGTTGATCCTAAATAAGTACTAAGTCTAGTAAAATTAGTTTTTAATGAATCGGATGGTTTAATAATAGTAGTCAACCATTGATTTGCAATTGTGATTTTGGAATTTAATTTTTTATTATCAGCAGTTGTAATCTCTGACTTTGGACTCGTCATTTCGCCACTAATCTTCCATTTAAAAGTTTCATTATTAATGACTAAATCATAGTTGCCGCGAATGTCTTTTATAGTCATATCATTGACCACAAAGCGATTTCCTTGTACCCAGTTTTCATAGATAACCGTTTTTTTGTCAAAATAATCACCAGAAGTAATGATAAAATTGGCGTAGCTACCATTGCTTAATGTTCCAATTTCATTGTTTTTACCAATAATTGAAGCAGGAATTGTTGTCAATGCTTCTAAAGCTTTTGTTGCATCAAAACCATATTGAACCGCTTTCAATAAATTGGTTCTGAAATTTTCTAACTTTTTTAAATTATCAGTGGTTAAAGCAAATACGATTCCGTTTTCAGCTAATACTTTTGGGTTAGTAGGTGCTTGATTCCAAAAACGAAGATCTTTCAATTCCATTTGATTGGCCTGAATTGGATCAGATACATCATAAGCTTCAGGGAAGTTGATAGGAATGATAAATTTAGCATTCGTTTTTTTAATTTCGTCTATTCGTTCGAATTCATTTCCGCTTCCTTTTAGAATATAGTTGATGCCAAATTCTTTTGCAATTTTTGAAGCACGTAAACTATTTAATTTGTCTTCAGAGGCAAATAACTGAACTAAATTTTGATTTTCAATTAAAGCTTCAAGAGAAATGTCTTTGGTTTCTGAATTTCCTTTTTTGTACCAATCCATATCAAAATACATTTGACGAATTAGTGCCATCATTCCCATCAATGAACTTGGATATGATTGTGTAGTTAATGCACTTCGTGTAAATCCAAAATGATTGGTAATTTTATTAGCTAATAGACGTTTGCTATTGTCAAAATTGTTTAAAGCTATTAAAGTTCCTGTACCTCTTGCGATACCATCTTGAACGTGTGTACCTACAACACCAAATCCAGATTTTAGAAATTCTTCGGCTTTTGATGTGTCGTATTTGTAATTCTCAAAAGCATTCACTTCAGAACGAATATTTTCATTCCAATAATACCCTGCTCGTTTTGTATCATACAATTGGCCTCTTGACATTGGAGAAGTGCTTTTTGGTTTTTCAATACCAAAACTGGTGTATAAATCTATAAATGAAGGATAAATTGTTTTACCGTCCAAATTAACCACAATTGTGTTTTTAGGAATAGGAATTGTTGTACCAGCACTAATTACTTTACCCTTCTGAATTAAAAGTGTTCCTTTATTGATTATTTGAGTGGGTGTAACATAGATTTTTGCATTGATAAATGCGGTATAATTTTCATTTTTACTTTGAACACTTTCATTATTAGGAAAGTAATTTTGCGATTGTACCCTTGTAGTTAGTAACATTGCAAAAACAAATAGCAGTACTTTTTTCATAATTTAGGTTTAAAATTTTTTTAAATGTATAAAAATTTAATTTTCATTTCTCTATACTCTAAATTTTAACATTTGTCTCATCTTAAAAATTTTAAATTATAAGTAAATTTTAAAATATAAACTACAAATTTTACAAAACATATCAGCTTTTTAGTTATTTTTAAAAAAAGAATAAAAAATATGCTGACTAAAGTTTTTGGAAGTGCTGTTTTTGGAGTTGAAGCGACTACGATTACAGTTGAAGTAAATATAGACAAAGGAATAGGTTATCATTTAGTAGGTTTACCTGATAATGCCATTAAAGAAAGTAGTTATCGAATTGCCGCTGCGTTGAAGAATAATGGCTATGCTTTACCAGGAAAAAAAATTACTATTAATATGGCTCCCGCTGATTTACGAAAAGAAGGTTCGGCTTATGATTTGACTTTAGCTATTGGGATTCTAATCGCCTCCTCTCAAATTAAAGGAGATGAAATTGAGCGGTACATAATTATGGGCGAATTGTCTCTTGATGGAAGTTTACAGCCTATTCGAGGTGCCCTGCCTATAGCAATAAAAGCCAAGGAAGAAGGATTTAAAGGATTCTTTTTGCCCAAGCAAAATGTAAAAGAAGCCGCTATTGTCTCTGACTTAGACGTGTATGGTGTGGAAAATCTCCAAGAAGTAATTGATTTTTTTGAAGGCAAAGGAACTATAGAACCCACTACAATTGATACTAGAGCCGAATTTTATAAAACTTTAGATTTTCCAGAGTTTGATTTTTCGGATGTCAAAGGTCAGGAAAGCATTAAGCGTTGTATGGAAATCGCCGCAGCCGGTGGGCATAATATTATTTTGATTGGTCCACCTGGAGCTGGAAAGACCATGTTAGCCAAACGATTACCAAGTATTTTGCCTCCCATGACTTTGCGTGAAGCTTTAGAAACTACTAAAATTCATAGCGTTGCAGGAAAATTAAAAGAAGTGGGGTTGATGAATCAGCGTCCATTTCGTAGTCCGCACCATACGATCTCAAATGTTTGTTGATATAATGTGTTTATTTATATTTGTAGCTCTAAAAGTATAATTATGATAGCTATATATTGCCGTATATCTAAAGACAGAAAGAAACAGATTTCTATTGATGCTCAAACTAAAAAAGGAATCGAGTACGCTAATTCAATAGGTAAAGAATATAAGATATATACCGATAAAGGTTTCAGCGGTACTACAAGCAATAGGCCGTCATTAATTCAGTTATTAAAAGACATTGAAAGTAAAATAATAACAGACGTTTGGATATATGACCAATCACGTTTAGAAAGAAGTATTGAGGTTAAGTTATTCCTGTTTACTAAATTTAAAAAATTCAATATAAGCGTTCATATTTTCAATACGCTTTTAGATGTAGATGTGCAAACTGAAGGCTTAATGAACATATTAAGTATTGTTAATGGTATGTTTGTAGATTTGACTAAAGAGAAAATAGTTAACGCTATTCAAATTAATGCTGAAAACGGAAAGGTACACGCATTACCACCGTACGGATATAATAAAGACGTTAATAATAAATTTCAAATTAATACTGAAGAGGCTGAAATAATAAAAGAAATTTTTAGTTTGTCTTTAAGTGGTAAAGGCACTAATTCCATTGCTGAAATATTAACGAATAGAGGCGTATTAACAGCTTATAATAAGCTAAATGGAACACTAACTACTACTAATAGAAATAATGTCTTAAAACAATTAAAAACAATTAATAAAAAAGAGATACGTTGGAGCGGTACAACTGTACTTCATATCATTAAAAATCCTATCTATAAAGGTATTAGAGTTTTTCAAGGTATTGATTATAAAGTTCCTGAAATTGTATCTGCTGATTATTGGCAGTTGGTAAACGATAATCTAGTAAGGAATAGAAATAACAGTGGAAAAAAAGTAACGCATAATTATAAACTAAAAGGCTTTTTAACGTGTTCTAAATGCGGAAGAAACTACTACGGAAGAACAAGAGTAAATAAACGTGATAACGCTTATATATGTAGTTCTAAACGTTATAAGCATCTTAATTGTAATAACAGAGGTATTAATATTCCTTTTTTAGAAAGTTTGACTGATTACTTCATAAATGAAAAACAATATCAATACATAATAGATAACGCTTCTTATTTGATTAAAGAAACCGATAACGACGTTTTAGAAATTAATACTTTAAAAGACAAATTAATTGAATTGGAAAATAAAAGAAGTAATTTATTAGATTTTATAGCTGATGGAATTATAAGTAAAAATGATGCTAAAATTAAATTACAATCAATTAATCTATTAGAGGAAGAAATACAATCTAAAATTAAGTTCATTTTAAACTCTGAAAATAAAACTACTTACAAGAATATTATAAGCAATATAAGAATAGAGTTTAATTATACATATAATGTATATTGTATTTCCTACATAACTTCATTCAATGATAAGGTTTTATTTACTTATGTGTTTGATAAGATGTATAAGTTTATTGAAAGTTATGTGTCAAATAATGAATTAATAGAATATGGAAGTGTAAACCTAAACATTATTGACGTTCCTAATGAATATTTAATTAATAATAGATACTTTTATAAGAAGTGATAAAGTATTTTAGTTTAAATATTGAAATAATTTTATATAATAGAAATTAAAAAGTCAATAAAATCAATACTTAAGAAGTAAAAAAGTTTACTTTTAAAAATTAATTTGTAAACCTTTTTAAAAAATAAATAAAAAACACCTATATGCTTAATGCTTCTTTAATATCTTTTAAATGTTGTTCCTTATCTAATTCTAAATAAATTTCAGTGGTTAACATACTTTTATGACCTAATAAATATTGAGTAGTTCTTAATCCTTTTTTAGTATATAGATATTCAGCTAATCCTTTTCTTATTGAGTGTGTTCCTACATTATCATAAACTTTACCTAATACACCTGAATTATTTAATTTGTTAATTCTCTTATTACACCACATATAAGAGAAAATCTTTCCATTATTAGACTTGTAATTATAAAAAATTCTTTCTTGACTTGAATTTCCTGAAGTAGCCACATTAAAAACTAAATTACAATATTCTTTATAGTCTTGTAACATCTTTAACATTATTCTGTCTATTGGTAATGTTAATGTATTTTTAGTTTTCTTTAGTACTAATTCCAAATAAGTTTCTAAACCTTTATCAATTAGATTACTATATTTTAATTCTAAAATATCACTTATTCTTAATCCTGTTTTAGCTTGTAGTGTGAATAATAAGCATTCTGTTAATCTCTCATACTTGTATCCTATATTACTTTCTAATACTGAATAAAATTCGTTTGTATAAAAATCTTTTACTTCTTGAATAGGTAGTGGTTTAGTTTTCATATTAGATAAATTTAAAGTACAAATATAAAAAAATGTTTACATAATAATAATAAAATGTAAACACTTTTATATAAAATATTAGCTAAATTAAGTTAACTTATTGAAAATAAACTATTTAATATTTTTAAACTATTTATAAAATGTATATTAAGTAAACAGTTTGTCTTTTTCTATTAAATAATTCCTTATTCCATAATTGCCTATTACTTTATTTTTATTGCTATCTAAATCATTTAAAGGAAACTCATAAGCTAATAGTTTTTTATTATAATACTTCTCTAAAATACCATCCTTAAAAGCTTTTTCTAAAAATAAATTAAACGCATCAATATTCACTTCAGTAATTCTAATATGATTTATTAATTCTGTTATTTGAATAAAAAAGTCAGGTCTTAATCTATTCCTTAAAAACTTCTTTACTTCACTTGCTGAATCGTTTATATGACGTGAAAGTGTTATAGAATTAAAATCTCTTTTAGTTTTCCTAAATCTTAAACCAATAAAGTAATGTTGACTTTCTATTTTAGCTATCGCATCAATTCCACACTCTTTATCCATCATTCCTCTTGTAACTAATTCTATATTAGAAGCGGTTAGTAAACGCTGTAAGATTGACTTGTATTTAATGAAATTTTCAGCTTCAATATTAAATCCATCACTATAATCTAAATTAAAGCCACCTCTGTTTTTATCTGACATATTTCAGCTTTTTAAAATGTTTAGAAACAGCCATTTTAGTTATATTTAGATATTCGCTTATTTCTGTTTGATTAAGATTAGGTCTAATTTCTAATATCTTAATTACTTTATTTAAAGGCTTAAGATTACTATTAGCTATTTCATATATATTAACGTCTTTTATGACGTTGTCAGTAATTCTTTCAAATATAGCTTCGTTATTAATTACTTCTTGAGCATATTTAACCAACCAATATTTAATATATTCTAAACCTTGTTGATAGCTCTTAAATGGTTTAATACAATGTAATGACCATTTATTATCTATCTTACTATACCACCAATAATCGTAACCATCAAATTTAATAGTATGATTTTTATATTGTGATAGTTGCTCTAAATCTTTCAAACTAAAAGGCATAAATATCAGTTTTATATCGTTCTACGTTATTCTGTGTTATTATTACTTGTTATTTCCAATCAGCCATATTAATCACAACAGGCTTAAATAAATTATTCTCTGTATCACTGTTTAAATCAACCGCTTGTAATCTATTTAAAAGATACGGTAAAGAGTAATTAATAAACTTAAGTTTCTCACTATTAGTCAGCTTATCTATCTCTATTTGTTCTAATGCTTCAAATGTTAAAACTTCTAAAAAGTCTTTTAACTCTTTATTGATTTTAGCTTTACCTCTTTTACTTTTACTACCGAAATTATTACCTTGTTTGAATGCCATTTTATTTTATTTTAATTATTTAAAAACATTTTTAATACTATATTCCTGAATTGCTTCATCTCTAATTTGACTTAAACTAAATAGAGGTACTTCGTTATTTTCTAAACTATTTTTCAATACATCAATTGTATTTAAAATACGTTCTTTCGTCACTGTCTTAATACCGAAATCAACAGCTAAAAGATTTAACGACTTAATTAATATTTTTTCAGCTTGTAATGGTGTTATCTTGTCTTTAATTACTAATTGCTCTAAATCAGTTATATTATTTATTTGTAGTTCCATTTTTATTTATTTTTTAATTTTTTACTCAAGCTGTTTGGATTAAATAAGTACTTTAATCTATTGAAAAAAGAAATAGATTCAATCTCTTCAATCATCTCATAACGGTAGAACCTTCTCACACTTTCAGCAGTTTTTTCCTGCTTCAATTGGAATTTCTTTTTACTTGCAATTCTAACCTCTCTAACATCAATAGAAGCTCCGTGAAGGCATATATTGAAAGTGAAGTACCTTTCACTATCATTCAGAAAAATACTGTCATAGAGTGCAATTAATTGCTCTCTGTCTATAATGATTTGTGATTGTGAGAAGTGAATTGTATCTAATTTATTTTCAAGTTGTGATATTACTTGTTTCAACTCTGTTGCTGTCAACTCTTCTAATAGGCTTCTGAACTGAAGAGCTGTAAAAAATTTGTCATTTGGTTTTAAAGAACTCTTTATGTGAGATACTATCATTTGATTTACTAGTGCTGTCATTGTATTTTTTTTTATTAATTTATTGTTATTATTATTTTATTATATTTTTTACCAAGTCACATTATTAGCCTGCTCGTAAGCAGTTTGAGCGTTTAAGAGCGATTCAATAAAAACTAAACAAGCAGTTGTATTAGTGTTATAGCTAAACCAACCTTTAGCGAATTGTTTGGCTCCAAATGGCACGTATCTAGAAGTCTTAACCTCTTCTCCAAGTTTATTAGTAAAAGTGAAACTAATCAAACAACTCCTTTTAGTAGCATCCTGTGAGCTAATAACAATGTCCTTTATTCCAGGTTCCGTTCCTGGACTATTAACATCTATGTAATAGCTATTTCCGTTCACCGCGTTATATTCTGAAATGTTCATCTATATTTTTTTTATTTAATTTGTAATTTCTTTTTAATCTGAACTATCAACCTTGCTTTTTCATCTGCGGAAACTCCTTTTTCTTTTAGTAGTGCAGTAGTCAATCTATTGAACCTTGCAATTTTTAACTTCTTGGCTATTTCAATCCTCTGTGTTGGAGTAAATCTAACCTGCATTTGTTGAGGTTTCTTTTTTTTATTCTTAAAAAACATTTTCATCTAAATTAAATTTCACAATATCTTTTTTCTTGGCTTGACTTTTATATTTCTCCAACCATTGCTCTTTAGTGAGCTTGGTTTTTATTTTTAAATTGCCATTTGGAGTTTGAATTATAATCAAATTAAATTCAGGCTCTTTAGCTTCTATATCTAATTGTTTCATTTTCTCCAACCTACTTTTTATTTCCTCACTTGAGATATAAGTCTTGTTCACTGCTTTATGTGTGTACTTATCCATTCTATTAAAAATTTGAGTTATTCAATTTTAAAATATTCACGCTCCACTGACCGAGATAATTCCTATTTAAGCAATCTGTGAAACTTGGATTTGACAGTTTGTTAAGAATTGTACAAGCTTCATTTAGAATATTATAGTCTTTTACTAATTCATCTTTTAAATAGGTTGTATGAATTGATTTGAGCTCTTCTAAAGCACTATCTTTTAAAGTTGGTATGTTATCCTTAAATTCAATAACATCTAATCTAATAGCGTCTAAATTGCGTTGTAAGTAAGCATACTCTGTTTCAACTCCAAGAAGTGTAGCAGACATTAAAATATTCTTAAATCCTGTTTTAGATATGATAACTTGTTCAACTTGTTCAAGAGTTAATAGCTCTCGTTTAGACGTTATTAATTCTATATAATCTAAAGATTTAATCAACTTATTCAAATTGTCTTTTAATGCTTGTGCGTCAATCTCATAAGCTGTTTGATTGAAACTTACTTCTACTTGATTTTTCATATTTTCTATTTATTTGTTATTTTTTTTATTATTAATTTCTATTAGCTCTTGAATTAAGAAAACTAATACTAATAGTACTAAAACCATTTATTTACGCTTGTCCAATAGTCATCAGTCTTATGAACTGACTAACGTTCAATTTAGTTTTACTCGCATAATCTTTTAATTGCTTTAATTCGGCTTCAGCTAATCTGAAAGCGATTAATTTTTCTTTTACCTTGCGTTTGTTTTTTACTTCCATTTTTACTACTGTTATGTTAAACATCGTTTAGATAAAGAGAGAATTTCGGTATAACTGTTTAAGTAGTTTATTAACAATATAGTAGCTTAATTATGCTTAAATCGTTGATTTTAAAAGAATTATTCTGTTAATAAGTATTATAAATTTATCCGCCACATTATAACATTTATCAAACGTGGCTCTCGTCGGCGGGGGGAGTTATCCACAGCCTGGAGAGATTTCGATGGCACATAATGGGATTCTTTTCTTGGATGAATTGCCAGAGTTTAAGCGCGATGTACTCGAAGTAATGCGACAACCTTTAGAAGATAGAGAAGTGACTATTTCACGAGCTAAATTCACGGTTACCTATCCATCTTCGTTTATGTTGGTAGCGAGTATGAACCCGAGTCCGAGTGGTTTTTTCAATGATCCGGATGCTCCTCAAACTTCTTCTCCCCACGAAATGCAACGGTATATGAATAAAATATCCGGACCATTATTAGACCGAATTGACATTCATATTGAAGTAACACCCGTTCCATTTGATAAATTATCAGACGATAGAAAAGCAGAAAGTAGTGTCGATATTCGGAAAAGAGTAACTAATGCTCGCGAAATCCAGTCGTCTCGTTTTGAATTGATACCAACCATTCATTACAATGCTCAAATGAGTACCAAACAGATTAGAGAATTTTGTGCATTGGATGAACCTTCTAAAGAATTACTGAAAAACGCAATGGAACGATTGAATCTTTCCGCTCGAGCGTATGACCGAATTTTGAAAGTAGCACGAACAATTGCCGATTTAGAAGCTGCTGAAAAAGTAGCATCCCATCATATTGCCGAAGCGATACAATACCGAAGTTTAGACAGAGACGGTTGGTTGGGTTAGTTTTCTTCTGATTCGGGAACAACAATTTCTTCATTTTCGATACCAATAACTGTATCATAGATAGCGTATTGCATTGACATATTGAAAGGTATAGTAAAAAGAACACCGATACAAAAACCAATCAAACCGACTAAAGAACCTAAAAAAGCAACGAATAAAAGTAGAAATAGCGTTAGAAATTGTGAGCTAGTTAAACTGATACTTGCTTTTATAGCTGCAATCGCTTTTTGTTTGCCAAAAATAATTAGTGGCGTACTCAAAACAGTAACTATTCCGATTGCAAAAGAAATAATTCCTCCTAATACAGGAATTTTGTAGAAAGTTAATGCACTATCGATGCCAGTACTCAAAAGAGTAATGATAAAAGTAGCAACAAATAATTCTTTGAAATACGTCCATTTGTAAAAAGAGAAAAATTGACGCATTTTAAATTCCACATCTTTATCAGCAGATTCAGCCATTTTTAAAAAGCCCGCACTAATTGGACTAAAAAGACTATTGATAGCTAATACAGCTATAAATTGGTAATCAAGGTATTCTTGTTTTAGCATTTTAGCTTCAAGTTGTTTTATCACATTTTCATTTAAATGCTCCGCGCCTACAAAACTAACTACTCCAATAGCCGCAAGAAAAATGAAAAGAAAACCAAAAACCAAAATAGCTAAACCTGCATAAAGTGCTATTTTTTTATAGTTTTCGAATGCTTTATTGAATACCTCTTCAAATTTCAATTCGTACCCATTTGCTTGTAAGTGTGCAATTTTTTGATTGATTGTTTCCATTCTTTAATTAATTCATTGATTGTTTTTTGGCTTATAGCCAATTTAATATTTTTTTTACTGATGCTAATTTGTCTTTATAAGGTGCATATCGTAACGGTAAGTCTATCCAAGTTGCTTTTTTGACCACTCCCTTATGGTGCGAAAAAACATCAAAACTTAATTTTCCATGGTAGGCCCCAATGCCACTATTTCCAACTCCTCCAAAAGGCAATTGCTTATTAGAGAAATGAATCATAGTATCGTTAATACAACCTCCTCCAAAAGAATGTGTAGCAATTATCTTGTTACAAAATGATCTTCTCTCGCTGAAAATATACAAAGCCAACGGTTTTTCGTATTTTGAAATAATACTATCGATTTCGGTTTCCTCTTCATAGGTCAGAATGGGTAATAACGGACCAAATATCTCATCCTGCATAATTAAACTATCAAGATTATTTTCCTCAATTAGAGTAGGAGAGATGTAATGGGTTTCACTAGTGTATTTACCACCAAAAAGAACTTTAGTATCCTCAATCATTTCGACTAAACGGGACCAGTTTTTAGTATTGATTATTCGAGCAAAATCTGGAGAAAGTTCAGGATTTTCACCATAAGCTTTGGTAATCTCCTCTTTTAAGAACTGTATAAAATACGATTTACTATTTTTATGAACCAAAATATAATCGGGAGCTATACAAGTTTGTCCAGCATTGATGAATTTCCCCCAAACGATTCGTTTGGCTGCCAATCTTAAATTAGCGGTTTCATCAACAATACAAGGATTTTTACCTCCTAATTCTAAAGTTACGGGAGTTAAGTTTTTCGCAGCGGCTTTCGCAATGATTTTACCAACTGCTACGCTACCCGTAAAGAAAATATAATCCCAACGTTGTTCTAGTAAACGACTTGTTATTTCAACACCACCTTGTACTACTTCCACATGATTGGTTGGGAACGTTTTACTAAGGATAGTTTCGATAATTTCGGCGGTTTTGGGTGTTAACTCCGAAGGTTTTAAAACTACTTGATTTCCTGCTGCAACAGCTGCTATTACAGGACAAAGTGCCAATTGAAAAGGGTAATTCCAAGGTGCAATTACTAATACTTTTCCGTAGGGTTCTTTGTAAATGGTATCTGAAGAAGGAATGTTTAATACAAAAGGGAAAACTTTTTTTGGTTTTGCCCAACGGGATAAATTTTTAATAGTGTATTTTAAATCAGAGATAACATAACTCGTTTCGGTAACTACAGATTCAAAAGCAGGCTTGCTAAAATCCTCTTGTAATGCCTTTACAATTTCATTTTCATACGAAATGATATTGCTTAACAAACGAGTCAGAATTTCCTTTCGGTAACCAATGTCGGTTTTGTAATTCATATATCCATACTGCTTAAAATGCTATGCAATATAAATTTTAAAATGGAATAAAATACCATTCATTAATTAAAATCAAATAAAATTCCAAATTACATCATCAGGAGTAGGGGCAATTATAGTTAAAGCTTCTTTGGAAACAGGGTGAGTAAAACTCAGTTTTCTGGCATGTAAATGAATTCCGCCGTCAGGATTACTTCGGTCAAAACCGTATTTCAAATCCCCTTTAATGGGAGAACCAATTGCAGCCAATTGCGCTCTAATTTGGTGGTGTCTTCCTGTATGAAGATGAATTTCTAAAGCGGTATAGTTGGTTAATTCTTTAATAATTTGGTAATCCAAACTAGCTAATTTACTATCAGGTACTTCTTTTAAGTGTGCTTTAGAAGTATTGTTTTTTTCATTCCTTTTGAGGTAATGAACTAATTTGTCGTGCGGTTTTTTAGGTTTATTTTTTACAACAGCCCAATAGGTTTTTTGAGTTTCTCGATTACTAAAAAGCTCGTTCATTCTGGACAACGCTTTACTCGTTCTTGCAAAAAGGACAATGCCAGTTGTGGGTCTATCCAAACGATGCACTACTCCTAGAAACACTTCTCCTGGTTTGTTGTATTTTGCTTTGATGTATTCTTTGACAATTTCGCTAAGTGGTTTGTCTTTCGTTTTATCTCCTTGAACGATATCACCAACGCGTTTATTGACTACGATGAGATGATTGTCTTCGTGAAGTACCTGTAGATTATCCTTATTAGAAATAATTTTTCCCAAAATAAAATAGTAATAAAACAAATATTATTAATTGAACACACTAATCACTATTTACGAGTCACTAATATTGTTCATTGGCATTAGGGAAATCAGTTGATTTTACATCTTCTACATATTGGCTTATAGCCGAAGTCATTCCTTCGTACAAATTCATATAGCGTCTTAAGAAACGAGGGCTGAATTCATTGTTCATTCCTAACATATCATGGATAACTAATACTTGTCCGTCAACACCTCCACCAGCTCCAATTCCAATTACAGGAATAGCAATGCTTTTGGCTACTTTTTCGGCTAAATGGGCTGGAATTTTTTCTAAAACAATTGCAAAACAACCTAAACTTTCCAAAAGTTTTGCATCTTCCATTAATTGTTCTGCTTCTGCATCTTCTTTGGCACGAACAGTGTATGTTCCAAATTTATAAATGGATTGAGGAGTTAAACCCAAATGTCCCATAACCGGAATCCCTGCGTTTAATATTTTTTTGATAGAATCTTTTATTTCGCTACCACCTTCTAATTTTACAGCATGTCCACCACTTTCTTTCATAATTCGGATAGCAGAACGCAAGGCTTCTTTTGAATCTGATTGGTAACTTCCAAAAGGTAAATCGACCACAACTAATGCGCGTTCAATAGCACGAACTACTGACGAAGCGTGGTATATCATTTGGTCCAGCGTGATAGGTAAAGTAGTTTCGTGTCCTGCCATAACATTAGATGCAGAATCTCCCACAAGAATTACATCTACCCCAGCAGAATCTACTATTTTTGCCATAGTATAATCATAGGCAGTAAGCATTGAAATTTTTTCGCCATTTGCTTTCATCTCAATCAATGACTTGGTAGTAATTCTTTTGTAATCTTTTTTTGCGACTGACATAGTAATGTATTTAATTGCGGTAAAGGTAATAAAATGTAATTTTTTTAACTCAAAATCGCTGATTAATATTATTTGTAACAATAAGTTTATTTAAATTCGTAACATGAAAAAAATACTATTGGGGTTTTTGTTGTTCATAACAGGATCTCTCTACTCGCAAAATCAAGAAGTCAAAAATGTTATTGAAACTTTTTTTCAAGGGTTTCATGCTAAAGATTCTATTGTTATGAAATCGGTTTGTTCAGATAAGTTGATTTTGCAATCTATTATTTCGAATGTAAAAGGGACTAAATTAATCAATGAGAATTCGAAAGATTTTTATCGTTCCATTGCAACTATTCCAGTTGCTACTCTTTTCGAAGAAAAGCTATTAGATTATACGATTCAAGTTGATGGAGCAATGGCCCATGTTTGGACACCGTATGAGTTTTTTATTAATGGAAAATTTAGCCATCGAGGTGTTAATGCATTTACAATGTATAAAGAAAATGAAAATTGGAAGATTGTTTATATTATTGATACCAGACGAAAATAATTTAACAATCAGCCATATTTACAGCTATTGCTAATCCTCCTTGAGAGGTTTCTTTGTATTTTGAGTTCATATCTTTGGCGGTTTGCCACATGGTATCGACTACTTTATCTAAAGGTACTTTTGCATTTTTGGGATCGGTAGCCAATGCTAGTTCAGCTGCGTTTATTGCTTTGATAGCTCCCATGCTATTTCGTTCAATACACGGAATTTGAACTAATCCTTCTACAGGGTCACAAGTAAGACCTAAATGATGTTCCATAGCAATTTCTGCTGCTATTAAAACTTGACTAGGAGTTCCTCCCATTACTTCACAGAGTGCTGCTGCAGCCATTGCTGACGAAACGCCTATTTCGGCTTGACAGCCTCCCATGGCAGCTGATATAGTAGCTCCTTTTTTGAAAATACTTCCAATCTCACCGGCTACCATCAAAAATTGTTTGATTTCTTTTTCTCCAGCTTGATGATTTTCGATTACTAAATAGTACATTAATACTGCAGGAATTACTCCAGCACTACCATTGGTAGGCGCTGTAACAACTCTGCCTAGTGAAGCATTTACTTCATTAACTGCCAAAGCAAAACAACTTACCCATTTTAAAATTTGGCGAAATTTCACCTCTGTTTTTCGGATTTGTTCTAACCAAGTTTGAGGTGAATTGTAATTGGATAATCCAATCAAATCTTGGTGCATATCGAAAGCTCTTCGTCTAACATGCAATCCCCCAGGTAATATTCCTTCAGAATGACAGCCAATGTACATGCATTCTAACATAGTATTCCAAATACGCAGCAATTCATTATGAATTTGATCTTCAGAACGCATTGATTTTTCGTTTTCATATACAATTTCTGAAATCGACTTGTTTTCTTGGATAGAATAATTTAGCAGTTCGGTGGCTTTAGTAATAGGAAACGGAAAAGCACATTTTAGTACTTGTTTCTTTTTGGCATTAATTCGTTCTTCTTTGACTACAAATCCTCCTCCAATAGAATAATAGGTAGCTTTAAATGTTTTTTTATCTCCAACAAAAGCAGTGAATTGTAGACCGTTAGAATGGAATGCTAGAAAATTTTTGTTGAAAATAATTTCGCTTTTAGGAAAAAACGGAATTGTCTTTTCATTTCCTAAATGAATTACATTATCTGTATGAATTTGAGTAGTTATTTTAGAAATGCTATCTACTGGAATTGTTTCAGGGTCTTGTCCACTTAAGCCTAATAAAATAGCTAAGTCAGTAGCATGACCTTTGCCTGTTAATGATAATGAGCCATACAAATCGACTTGAATTTTTTCAGTTTTAGCCAATAAATTATTTCCTCTAAGCTCTGATAAAAATCGTTCGGCAGCACGCCAAGGGCCTAAAGTATGCGAACTTGATGGACCAACTCCAATTTTTAACATATCAAATACTGATATACATTCTTCCATAGAATCGTTTTTTAATTGGAATTAATAAGGAATAGCAATGATGAATTATTTGTCTTTTAGTCGCAAACCAAAAGGAACCATCAATACTCCTTTTTCGTAAATGTTTAGATACAATACGACAGGTTTTTTTTGTCCCTCCCATTTAAGCTCGTAAACATCTAAAAAACCAGCACCCATATCACTTCTTTTAGTAGGAAAGGGACAGCAGCTTTCTAATTTTGTATAGCTTATTTTTTCTCCTTTTGGCCCAGCCAAAGCATTTAAAAAACGTTCTTGATTAGCATCGGATTTACTGGTTTGATAAAAAATATTAATAGGATAATCTTTGTCGTACCCATATTTTTTGTCGGTACTAAATAGTTTTATTTCAAAGGTATTGTTACTATTTACTACTAAATCAGGTGCTGTATCATCTACATTTTTTAAAGTAGATTTAGTACTAACGCAGGAACTTATAAGTATACTAAGTGCTATATAGAGAATATTTTTCTTCATGACCGTATTAATGTTTTGTTGAACTTAATTTTAAATACAAACTGAATACAAATATAATGAGAACTTCAAATGCTTTATTCTTTCAGACAAGAATTATGCCTAAATTAAATGTTTTGATTGCAAAATTGGATTCCTTATTTTTACAAAAAATAAAATTTATGAATGCGTTTTTTGAGACTTGGCCTTGGTATATCTCCGGATTTATAATAGGTATGATTATGCTTTGTTTGATCTACTTTGGGAAACATTTTGGAATGTCCTCAAATTTAGAGTCGCTGTGTTCAATGTCAGGGTTAGGTAAAAAAGTAGCTTATTTTGACTTTGATTGGAAGGCTAATAAGTGGAATTTGATAGTGGTATTGGGTGCAATGCTTGGCGGATTTGTTGCTGTACATTTTATGAGTGATCCAAGTAATGTATCGATTAATCCAAAGACTATTGAACAATTAGCAGTACTTGGAATCGATGCACCTAACGGAAAGTTGGCTCCAGAGGTTCTTTTTGGAAATCAAATCTTTACATCGCCTAAAAGTATTTTTATTTTACTCATTGGAGGAATTTTAATTGGTTTTGGTACTCGCTATGCTGGAGGTTGTACTTCTGGTCATGCTATTTCGGGCTTGAGTAATTTACAATTACCATCTTTAAAAGCGGTTATAGGATTTTTTATTGGCGGACTCATTATGGTACATTTTGTTTTACCTCTAATTTTTTAAAACATGAAATTCATTAAATTTCTAATCGTAGGGTTTGTTTTCGGAATCGTTTTAACCAAATCAGAAGCGGTGTCTTGGTATCGTATTTACGAAATGTTTCAATTTCAATCGTTTCATATGTACGGCATTATTTCGGTAGCTATTGCAACAGGTGTAATTGGAATTCAAATCATCAAAAAGTATCAATTAAAAGCAATTGATGGTACTCCAATTGTTATTAAAGCTAAAGAAAAAGGTTCGGCTCGTTATTGGATTGGGGGCATCTTTTTTGGTTTAGGTTGGGGATTAGTTGGTTCTTGTCCTGGACCAATATTTATATTGTTAGGTGCTGGAATTTTACCAGTTGTTATAGTGCTTTTGGGGGCTTTGTTAGGTACTATTTTGTATGGTGTTTTAAAAGATAAATTACCTCACTAAAAAGATAAATACAATTTTTAGAATAGCATTTTCTTATAAAAGGAGATGCTATTTTTTTTGATTCAAATCTAAAATACCCCAAACAATGCTATACTGCGCTAGTAAATAAGTAAGCATTATTAAGAAGGAAGCTTGAGAAATGGGCTGGTAGAATTTGTTAAAAGCCAAAATACTGTCTGAACTGATAAAAAATATAGCTCCTATCAAAACGGAGTGATACGGAATGGCATTCCATTGATAACTTCCTTTTAGAGCAAAAAATAACATGGTACTGATTACTATTGCATAAATTACTACTGGCAGAGTAAGCGAACCTAGTTTAGGACCTAGCGTTCCAATCATCACTGAAAAATACATTAGAATCAATCCAACTCCGGCTCCAAAACTTAATTTGTTGCTTATAGACTTACTCCTAGTTTGTTTGTTAAATAGTACAATATAAAAGAGATGGGAAATTAAGAATGCTACTAGTCCTAGTATAAAATAGATTTCGCCTTTATTTGCAAAAAGCAAAATTACATCGCCTATCCAAGAGAAGATTAATGCCGTTATTAAGATTTTTTTGGTTCTAAAGCTTTCTGAAAAATACACTGCAATTAATAAAATAGGAAGTAGAAAAGGTTTTACTACTCGGGCAATTTCTTCTTGGTTAAATGCGGTAATGAATAAGTAAAAAACACTACAACCTAAGTAGATGAATAAGAATAATTTGTTTTTCATGTCGTTTTAGAATTTAGGTTAGAGCCAATTTTTTAGATTTGAACCCCGAGCTTACAAAATAGATGTTGATAATTAACGAAAGAGTTAAATATCCCATTACTAAGTAGGTTCCAAAAGGAATCAGAGTGTCAATTTCAAACCAATTTCCGAAATAAGTAATTATCCCAATTCCAAAAACAAATCGGATACTTTCCCAGAACAACGAATAATTGTTGGTGTCCATTAATTCGGTGTAACTATACACACTAATAAAAATAAAAGTTCCGTAAACGAAAACATGTTGAATGTCTATTCTTGCAATAGAAAGGTATAAATAGCTTACTAATCCTAAAGTAACAAACAATTGTACCACAGACCAATACATTAATTTTTTAGAATAATGTGTACCATATTTATCAAAACTATAGACGTTCGAAATTTTGGTTACAGGATATTTTTCTTCAAAATTTTCTGGACGCCAACCGGTTGGTTTAAACCAAATGGTCAATTTGTCTTTCCAATTCTCCGCTCGCCAAGCATCGCAAATTAACAGCCAAAGATGTTGAAAGTTAATTCGGAACGGATTCCAAGTTTGAGCGGGTCTTGTTATTCCGAAAACGGGAGGTACGGTATCTAGTTCTTCTTGATAGGTTCCGAATAATTTGTCCCAAAAAATAAAAATTTGACTGTGATTTTTATCAATGTATTCGGGATTGATGGCATGATGCACTCGATGATGCGAAGGGGTAACTAGTATTTGTTCCAAAATCCCCATTTTTTTAATGTGTTTGGTATGATACCAAAATTGTAAAAACAAATGAATAGGTAAGGTGATGGCTATAACTTTGGCAGGAACACCAAGTAAAGCTGCTGGGATTAATAGGAAAGTAAATAGGTTGACAAAACTAGATACACTTTGGCGTAAAGCACACGACAAATTGAATTCTTCGCTACTATGATGTATGGCATGTTTGTTCCAAAAAAAATTAATTTGGTGTGACCATCGATGCGACCAGTAACCATAAAAATCAATAACAATAAATCCAATTAAGTACGTAAGAATCGAAGCGTCTTGATGAAACAAGGCAATTTTGGTTGCCATCCATTCATAAGAAAGTAAGGTGACGCTTAGACCGAGTACATCTTTTAAAGAATTAATAATTCCAGAACTGATACTTGATACAGAATCCATAATGGGAGCTGTGTCCTCTCCTTTATAATAGCCGTATACTTTTTCGATAATTATTAATACCAAAAACAAGGGCATAGCCAATAATAATACTGTAGCATATTCTTTCATAAATACCTATAACTTTAATCAAATATAGAATAAAACTATAAAATTTATGAAGAAATGATAAAAAATGTAAAGTACTAGATAATTTCGGCACTCAATCCAGCTTCCAATAATTGAATACATTGTGGTTTGAGTTTGTCATACACGTCAGTTTTGACAGTACATTTCCCGTTGTAATGAATAATTAGCGAACATTGTTCAGCTTGTTCAGGAGTATGGTCGCACACGCGAACCAAGGTGTCAATTACGTGATCAAAAGTATTGACATCATCATTATAAACAACAATTTCGTTATTTGCTATTGTTGTTTCTTGAAAACGGACTCTTTCTTTTACTTTTTCTTTAGTACTCATTTGAAGGTAGGTTTGTACTTTGGTATTACAAAACTAATTTACATATTTTAATGAAACCCAGTTGTTTCTTTGAAACTTTTTAACGTAAGTCAAACCTTTTTCGGTACAAGAACTATCTATAAAGGGAATGTCTTCTTCGTAGAATCCACTAAATAAAATCGTTCCGCCAGGGTTCAAACAATCCACATACGATTGCATGTCATTTAATAGAATATTTCGGTTGATATTCGCAATGATCAAGTCGTATTTCTTGCCTTTAAGCAAAGTTGCATCTCCTTCATACACGCTAATGTGTTGGCAATAGTTACGCTCTGCATTTTCTATAGAATTCAAATAACACCAATTATCAATATCGATAGCATCAATAGGTTGGGCGCCTTTCATCTCCGCTAAAATTGCTAAAATTGCAGTTCCGCATCCCATATCTAAGGTTTTTAAACCTTTTACCTCCATTTCTAAAAGATGCTGAATCATCATGTGTGTAGTTTCGTGGTGTCCAGTACCAAAACTCATTTTAGGTTCAATAACGATATCAAACTCAGCTTCTGTCTTAGGGTGAAAAGGAGCGCGAACATGGCATTTACCGTCTACCTCAATAGGTTCGAAGTTTTTTTCCCATTCTTCATTCCAATTGATTTGTTCTATTTCTTCGTAGGTGTAGTCAATGGTAAATTCTTCCGATTGTAAAATGTAAACATCATCAAGAATGGTATCGTCCCACAATTCTTTTTGAACAAAAGCATCAATTCCTGTTTCCGTTTCCGTGAAACTCTCAAATGCTTTTTCTCCTAATTCGGCAATTAGAATTTCTGACCCTAGTTCTTTTGGCTCGATTGTAAAATGGTATCCGATATAACTATTTGACATGTTTATTTTTTTTGCAAAGGTACAGTTTCTCTTTATTTATTGAGACCAATCAAAACAAAAAAAAGAGGTTTGAATGAACCAACCTCTTTTTATAATTTAGAATTGTAAAATTTAGATAGCGTTGATAATCGCAACGAAATCATCTGCTTTTAAAGCCGCTCCACCGATAAGACCTCCGTCAACATCTGGTTTAGAGAAAATTTCTTTTGCATTTTCAGGTTTCACACTTCCTCCGTAAAGGATAGAAACATTCTCAGCTACATCACTTCCAAAAGATTTACGTACCGTTTCTCTAATGAATTCGTGCATTTCTTGTGCTTGTTCTGGAGAAGCAGTTTCTCCAGTTCCGATAGCCCAAACAGGCTCGTAAGCTAAAACAACATTTTTCCAATCGTTAGCACTAATGTGGAATAAACCATCTTTCAATTGATTCTCTACAACGTTAAAATGAGTGTTAGATTGACGGTCTTTTAATTCTTCACCAAAACAGAAAATAACAGTCATATCGTGTTCTAAAGCTGCATCTACTTTGCTTGCGATTAAAGCATCTGTTTCGTGAAAAATAGATCTACGCTCAGAATGTCCAAGGATTACTGTGTTTACACCAACACTTTTTAACATATCAGCAGATATTTCTCCAGTAAATGCTCCACTTTCAGCTTGGTGAACGTTTTGAGCAGCTACATCAATATTGGTAAATTCTAAATGATCCACCGCCGAAGCTAGGTTTACAAAAGTAGGTGCTACAATAACTTGTGCAGTACTATCTGTAGGTACTTTAGCAATTAAATCATTCAATAAATCTTCTGTTTGCTCTGCGTTCTTATGCATTTTCCAGTTTCCTGCAACAATCTTTTTTCTCATTTTAGTTGTATTTATTTTAATAGTTTTTAGTTTATTTTAATTTGTTTAATGTCTCATTAATTAGATCGAAATCAGTTTCGATAGCTCGATATAGTACAATTTTTCCTGATTTATCTAAAATAATATATCTCGGAATCCAATCCAAATCTATCGCTTTACCAAAAATACCTTTCATCTGGTCATTCGCCATATAATGGTCTCCTTTTAATTCGTGTTTTTCAATTCCGGCTAACCATTTGTCGGAAGTTTTATCCATCGAGATAAATGTAAAAGCTACTTTTGGATGATTGGCTTGTAATTCTTTTACCTTAGGCATTGCTTTGACACAGTCTCCGCACCATG
The DNA here is from genome assembly GCF_029866485.1 of Flavobacterium keumense. Taxonomy (NCBI): domain Bacteria; kingdom Pseudomonadati; phylum Bacteroidota; class Flavobacteriia; order Flavobacteriales; family Flavobacteriaceae; genus Flavobacterium; species Flavobacterium keumense. The sequence continues at coordinate 2,023,660 of NZ_CP092332.1, read as the reverse complement.
ACGCCCAAACTTCAATTACGGTAGTTTTACCTTTTTGTTTCTTGATAATATCTTTAAAAGCTACCTGACTCCCATCAGTCGATAATAGCGTTTCAGACAAAGCAGTTTCTGAAAATGTTTTTTTCTGTGCATTGCTTGTACACGAAAAAGAAGCGAAAGCAATTAATATAGCAATTAGTTTTTTCATCTTGATAAATATTTACAAAGTTAATTTAAACGCAATAGAAAGTTTGTTTTTGTTTGAATACCACTTGATTTCAATATCGTTATAGTTAATAAATAAGCAACTTATTAACGATGAAATGAAGTTATAATTTCAAATCTTCAATATCATTATAATGTACTTTTTGTTTTACAGTACCTTTTTCAAGAATTACAATACTCGGATTGGCTCTTTCAATGGTTTTTAAAGCGGTGGCATCACAGAAGTAAAAATCAAATGTGAATCCAAATTCTTTCTTTGTTTTTTCTATTTGTTCAGGTGCCGAACCTGTCATACCGATAACAGTATATCCTTTCGCGTCAGCTTGTTGTTTGAGACGTTCTAGTTGGGTTAACCCTTCTTTGTTGGCAATAGCCAAATCATAAGCAACAAATAGCATTAGTTTTGGATTTTGCAACAACTCGTCTTTATAGTCAGCACCGTCTTTTTCCATTGTAAAATCGTGAATAGGAGGTACATAACCTTCTACAATGACTTTATCTTTTCTATCTACAAAAGTAGCTCCTGCAGGTATTTTCATTAAATCCTTTTCTGTAAATTCAGTATCCACTCCGTTTACTTTGTAGATAAAAGTCATTTCTACAACAGATTGTGGTGCTCCTTCTGGAATTTCCATTCCTTTTTGGATATTGTTGCCTACTTTAAAAGGTCTGAAGTCAATAATTGGTAGGTGATGCAATACCCAATACGCTATAAAACTACATAGTCCAATACTAATAAGAACTAAAATATTCTGGATTTTGGCTTTAAATAAAGGTTGAATTAATTTGACATTGAAAAATAAAATCAAAATAAAAAATAATAAAACCACATCTTTTGTAAAGGATTCCCAAGGGGTTAAATGCAAAGCATCTCCAAAACATCCACAATCTTTCACCACATTAAAATAAGCCGAATAGAAAGTTAGGAAAGTAAATTTAATGATAAGAATTAGCAAAAGCCAAACGGTTAGTTTTGATTTGAAGCCTAACAAAAGCATAATTCCCAAAACAACTTCAAGAATGACTAAAAAGATAGCTATTGCTAATGAAAATCGCACAAAGAAAGGTAAATTAAATACAGGTTCTCCAAAATATTCCGCTAATTTATAAGAGAAGCCTAAAGGATCATTTAATTTGATTAATCCCGAAATAATAAAAAGAATCCCTACGAAAATTCGAGAAAATTGGGTGAGTATGTTTTTCAGCTTTGTCATAATGTAGAATTTGAGATACCGGTTGTTTTTATTTCATTAAAATCAATGCAAAAACGGCATAATTGATCATGTCTTGATAATTGGCGTCAATACCTTCTGATACTAATGTTTTTCCCTTGTTGTCTTCAATTTGCTTTACGCGAAGTAATTTTTGCAAAATCAAATCCGTCAAGGAACTCACTCGCATATCGCGCCAAGCCTCGCCATAATCATGGTTTTTATTTTCCATTAATTTTTTAGTTTCCTTGATTTTGGCATCGTACAATTCACTGGCTTTAGTGACATCCAAATCAGGTTGGTCAGCAATTCCTAATTCCAGTTGAATTAATGCCATAATAGAATAGTTGATGATTCCGATGAATTCTCCCGACTCATCTTCGTTTACTTTTCGAACTTCATTCTCTTGTAAACTTCGGATGCGTTGGGCTTTGATAAATATTTGGTCAGTAAGTGATGGTAAGCGTAAAATGCGCCAAGCACTTCCGTAATCTTTCATTTTATTGATAAATAAAGAGCGGCATACCGCAACAACGGCATCATATTCTTGTGAAGTATTCTTCATTATTGATGTATATTTGTATTCAAAATTTTTCAAAAATAAGAATAATTTTTCTGAAAGAAGAAAAACAAGGTCTTTAAAACCAGATTGAAATGACGATTAATTGTAAAGGACAGCTCATCGATTTATCAAACCCTAAAGTAATGGGAATTCTGAATCTAACTCCCAATTCTTTTTTTGATGGTGGAAAGTATAAAAACGAAACTGAAATTATAGCGCAAGTTCAAAAAATGCTTTCAGAAGGGGCTACTTTTATTGATATTGGTGCCTATTCTAGTAAACCCAATGCAGAATTTGTGTCTACAGAAGAGGAAATGGCACGAATTGTTCCTATAGTTGACTTGTTGGTGCAACGATTTCCAAATATCTTGATTTCAATTGATACGTTTCGCTCTCAAGTGGCTGAAGCTTGTATTCAAAAAGGAGCCGCATTAATCAATGATATTTCAGCAGGAAAATTAGACGATGCAATGTTGGGTGTTGTTGCCAGGTACAATCTGCCTTACATTATGATGCACATGCGAGGAACTCCCCAAACAATGTCAACACTCACGCAATATGAAGATGTGGTTAAAGAAGTGCTTTTGTATTTCTCAGAACGAATAGCTGTAGCGCGAAGTTTAGGTATCAATGATTTGATTGTTGATCCTGGATTTGGTTTTGCCAAAACACTAGAACAGAATTATGAAGTGCTTCAGAAGATGGAATTATTTCAGCAATTAAAATTGCCAGTTTTAGTTGGTATTTCAAGAAAATCAATGATTTATAAAACATTGAATAATAATGCATCTGAATCTCTTAATGGAACCACAACTTTAAACACAATTTCATTGTTGAAGGGAGCGAATATTCTTCGTGTTCATGATGTAAAAGAAGCGGTGGAGTGTATCACTTTATTTAATAAAATGAATTCATGAAAAACCTAAGTGTGTTGTTGTTTTTTGTTCTATTTTCTTGTGGAAATCAAGAAACGATATTGTTGTCAAAATCAAACGTAACTCTTATTAAGGAGGTTCAGGATTATTCGCCAATTTATTTGTTTTTTAAAACCAAGGGAAAAGACACTTTGGTAGAAGTAAACAGAAAAAATTCAATTAGTTCGACCAATTGGATTTTTCATATTGACAAACGGTTGCCGTTGCGATTGGTGGTTCCAGAAATTATAAAATTGCAAGCTAAAAAGGAGGGAAGTATGCATAAAAGCGAAACTTCAGAAAATTATTTTTCGTATTCAGATAGTATTCAAAAGAATTTAGCCTTCTTATCTTTTACGAGAGTAAAATACCAATTCACAAATCCAAAGTCGGGAGCCATTGCGTATTTTTCAAAAAATGATTTTTCGCTTCAAAAGTTAAAAAGTATTTCAGGTAAAATTACTTTGGGGTTTGATAAGAATTTAAGTTTTGGAGACTATCTTCAATGTAAAATTGCTATTCAAAATTCACATTTGTCTAACGTTTCACAAGAAGAATTCGTCTACTAGTACTCTGCTCAAGATAGTACATCTTAAATCGTATATCGTAAATTTACTGATGATGATACGGTTCGTTTCTTAAAATTGTAAATCCGCGGTAGAGCTGCTCAATAAAGAATAAACGCACCATTTGATGTGAAAAGGTCATTAGTGAAAGTGCTATTTTTCCTTGCGCTTTAGCGTATACCGTATCCGAAAATCCGTAAGGGCCACCAATTACAAAAACCAAAGTTTTGATGCCAGAGTTCATTTTCTTTTGTAATTCTTCTGAAAATCCCACGCTTGAAAAATTCTTTCCATTTTCATCCAATAAAATTAGCTGGTCTGTCGGACTTATTTTAGCTAAAATCAACTCGCCTTCTTTTTCCTTTTGTTGACTTTCAGATAAGTTTTTTACGTTTTTAATATCAGGAATAATATCCAACTCAAATTTGATATAAAAAGACAATCGTTTGGTGTAATCGTCAATTAACGATTGCAATGCCTTGTTGTCTGTTTTGCCAATTGCGATGAGTTTAATATTCATAATTTGGACTAAATTTGAACTGCAAATATAGAGATTTATGAAAAAGAGTAAGACTAAGTTTTTAATCCCCAAAATATATCCTACTTTAGCAATTCCTAAAAAAAGTAGAAAATGATTAGTGATTCCCAATTCAAAAAGGAGTTAGAACTTTTGATTGCCAATGCGATACGTGAAGATGTGGGTGCGGGTGATTATAGCTCTTTAGCTTGTGTTCCTGCTTCGGCCAAAGGAAAAGCTAAATTATTAGTGAAGGAGGACGGGATTATTGCAGGAGTTGCATTTGCCAAAATGATATTCGATTATGTAGATGCTAGTTTACAGTTGGAAATTTTTATTGAAGATGGTTCAGTGGTGAAGAAAGGTGATGTAGTTTTTCATGTTTCGGGAAGTTCACAATCTATTTTGAAAGCCGAACGCGTGGTGCTGAATTCTATGCAACGCATGTCGGCTATTGCTACAAAAACAAATGAGTATGTTCAATTATTAAAAGGAACTCAAACCAAAATTCTAGATACTCGTAAAACTACTCCAGGGTTTCGCGCTCCAGAAAAATGGGCAGTAAAAATAGGCGGAGGCGAAAATCATCGTTTTGCCTTGTATGATATGATTATGTTGAAAGACAATCATATTGATTTTGCAGGCGGAATTACTTTGGCTATAGCCAAAACCAAAGACTATCTTAAAGCGAATAATTTAGATTTAAAAATTATAGTAGAAGCTCGGGATTTAGATGAAATTAAAGAAATTTTAGAAAGCGATGGGGTAGATCGTATCTTGATAGATAATTTTAATTACGAAGATACTCGAAAAGCTGTTGCTTTAATTGGAGATCAATGCCAAACAGAATCGTCAGGAAATATAGATGAAACTACCATTCGACACTATGCGGATTGTGGTGTGGATTATATTTCCTCAGGGGCTTTGACACATTCAGTTGTTAATATGGATTTAAGTTTAAAAGCATTTTAATATGTCGAAGGCGATAGAAAGTAGGCTTTTAAAAGTGCCAATACTAAGAAATTTAGTTCAGGTGTTACAACGAATCAAATTACCTTGGTTAGAAGGTTTGTCGTTGTATGATTTGATGGAATTGTATCTTCTTGGAATAGTTGAGGGTGGTTTGACCTATCACGCTAGTGCGGTCGCTTTTAGTTTCTTTATGGCTTTGTTTCCTTTTGCCTTATTTATCTTGAACTTGATTCCGTATATTCCGATTGAAGGGTTTCAATCTGATTTTTTGGAATTTGTTAAGGAAGGGGTGCCTCCTAATACCTATGATGCGATTTATAAAATTATTAATGATATCTTGAATAACAGTCATTCGGGCTTGTTGTCTTCAGGATTTGTATTGTCTATTTTTTTAATGGCCAATGGAATTTCGGGAATCATAAGCGGTTTTGAATCTTCTAAACACGTTATAGTAAAACATGGATTTTTACGACAATATGTTGTGGCTTTGGGTATTTCAATGGTATTGTCTATTTTGTTGATTGTAACAGTGGCTGCCATCGTAATATTTGAGGTTATTATCCAACAAACGATTATTCAAGATGTGCTAAGTGACCAAGTGCCTTTAATAGAAATGGGACGTTATGCGTTCGTAATTTTGATGATATTAATTACAAGTTCTATTCTTTTACGTTATGGGACGAAGCAATTTCATAAACCGCGATTTGTAAGTATTGGTTCTGTATTTACCACTATTTTAATTATTATTTCGTCTTATTTCTTCGGAATTTGGGTAATTAAATTTTCTAAATACAACGAGCTATACGGTTCCATTGGAACCTTGTTAATTTTGATGTTTTACATTTGGATTAACTGTATGATTCTTTTGTTAGGTTTTGAATTGAATGCCACCATAGCCAAATTAAAAAAACAAAACGCAACCCAATTATCATAACTCAATCCAATTTTAATATGTATAAATTTTGTGTTCTTTTATTGTTTGTGCTCTTCTCAATTAATGTGAATTCTCAATCTATTCTTGGGAAATGGAAAACTATTGATGATGAAACTGGAGAAGCTAAGTCTATCGTTGAAGTATTTTCTAAGTCAGGAAAGATATATGCAAAAGTAGTTGAAGTGTTGGATTTGGCTCATAAAAATAGTTTGTGCCAAAAGTGTGCTGGCGAAGACAAAAATAAACCCATTTTGGGCTTAACCATTATCAAAGGATTGTCAAAAGACGGTTCTGAATACAATTCAGGTGAAATCTTGGATCCTAAAAATGGGAAGTTGTACAAATGCGCACTTTCTTTGGAATCAAAAGATAAACTTAAGGTTCGTGGTTATATTGGTTTTTCGTTATTGGGAAGAACACAATATTGGCATCGAGTGAATTAATTTATAATTAGTACATGTATTTTGTCGAAGTAATTTTACCGTTATCACTTGCTAAAACCTTTACGTATAAGGTTTCAGAAGCTGAATTTCATTTTGTAAAAAACGGGATGCGGGTGGTGGTGCCTTTTGGCAAAAGTAAAATGTACACGGCTTTGATTATCGATAAGCATCAAAATGAGCCATCGCTGTATGAAGCCAAAGAAATTGATCAAATACTAGATGAAAAACCGATTGTAACTGAGTTTCAAATTGCACATTGGCAATGGATTGCGAGCTACTATATGTGCGCAATTGGAGATGTGTATCGAGGCGCTATGCCGAGTGCTTTGTTATTAGAAAGTGAAACGATTATTTCGCAAAAACAATCTGTGGTGATAGACGAAAGTTTGCTTTCGGATGAGGAGTTTTTAATCTATCAAGCCTTACAACAACAAAGTTCGTTACGTATTCAAGATATTACGGCTATTTTGAACAAGAAAAATATTTTTCCAGTTGTTCAGAAATTGATTAACAAAAATATTTTGGTGCTTCATGAAGAAGTTCAAGAATTGTACAAGCCTAAATTAGTTCGCTATGTGCGACTGCATTCCCAATATGATTCTAATTCGGGCTTAAGTGAATTGTTAGAAACACTAAAAAGTGCCTCCAAACAAAGAGAAATTGTGTTGACTTATTTTCATTTGAACGCAGCAGAGAAAAAGCCAATTTCGGTTAAGCAATTAGTGGAAGCTGCAAATTCAACATCGTCAATCGTAAAAGCATTGATTGAAAAAGAAATACTAGAAGAATACTTTATTCAAGAAGACAGGATTAATTTTAGCGGCAATGCTCAAGAAGCAGCTTTGCAATTGAGTGTAGCACAACAGCAAGCTTATGATCAGATTAATGAACGTTTTGAATCAAAAGAGGTTTGCTTATTACACGGAGTCACTTCAAGTGGAAAGACGGAAATTTACATTAAGCTAATCGAAGAACAAATAGCGACGGGAAAGCAAGTAGTGTATCTTTTGCCTGAAATTGCTTTAACTACGCAGTTAGTCAGTCGTTTACGAGCCTATTTTGGAGATAAAGTAGGGGTGTATCATTCCAAATACAGCAATAATGAACGTATTGAATTGTGGAAACAAGTTTTAGAACAATCCCCAAAAGCACAAATAGTAATAGGAGCGAGGTCGGCCTTGTTTTTACCTTTTTCTAATTTGAGTTTGGTTATTGTGGATGAAGAACACGAACAAACTTTTAAACAAGTAGATCCTGCGCCAAGGTACCACGCTCGAGATGCTGCTATAGTTTTAGCAAATATGCATAAAGCTAAAGTGCTTCTGGGGTCGGCAACGCCAAGTATTGAATCGTATTTTAATGCGCAATCAGATAAATATGGTTTGGTCGAAATTACGGAACGTTACGGAAATGTTCAGTTGCCAGAAATTGAGTTAGTTGATTTAAAAGACAGCTACTTCCGTAAAAAAATGACCGGACATTTTAGTGATTCATTAATCGAAGCCATCACTACCGCTTTGTCATTAGGAGAACAAGTGATTTTATTTCAAAATAGAAGAGGCTATTCGCCTATAATGGAATGTCTTAGTTGTGGTAACGTACCGCAATGTCAGCAATGTGATGTGAGTTTGACCTATCATAAGCACAAAAATCAGTTGCGTTGTCATTATTGTGGCTATTCAATGGCAAAGCCAACGCATTGTCACAGTTGTTCGAGTATTGATTTGGCTACAAAAGGCTTTGGTACGGAACAAATCGAACAAGAATTGCTTACTATTTTTCCGAATGCCAAAATAGGAAGAATGGATCAAGATACCACCAGAGCTAAGTTTGGGTTTGAAAAAATCATTGATAGTTTTAAAAATCAAGAAATAGAGATTTTAGTTGGAACTCAAATGCTTGCTAAAGGTTTGGATTTTAATAACGTGAGTTTGGTAGGTATAATGAATGCTGACACTATGTTGTATCATCCTGATTTTAGAGCTTTTGAAAGGAGTTTTCAAATGATGACTCAGGTTTCGGGTCGTTCAGGGCGTTCAGAAAAACGAGGAAAAGTGGTGATTCAAACCTATAACCCGAATCATAATACGATACAGCAAGTAACTAATAATGATTATATTGGAATGTATAAAGAGCAGTTGTATGACCGCCAAATATATAAATACCCACCTTATTTCAGACTAGTTAAACTAACATTGAAGCATCGTGATTTTGATAAATTAAAAGAAGGGGCGATGTGGTTGTATCAGGTAATGAGTCAAAATTTAGCATTACCTGTTTTGGGTCCCGAAGAACCACCTATTAGTAGGATAAGAAATGAATATATTCGAACTATTTTGATTAAAATTCCTCAAAGTAGTTCAATGGGTAGTGCTAAAAAAACAATTCAAAAAATGCTTAATAGTTTTGAAGCAGTTCCGCAATATAGGGCAATAAAAGGGGCAATCAATGTAGATTATTATTGAGCTACGCAAAGGAGAGTGCTTTAATTAAGTCTTCTTTTTTATGTCTACTTAAAGGAATTTTAGAAGAACCAATCTCGGCAAACTTGCTATTGTAGCGCTCTACTTTGTCAATATTAATGATGTAGGATTTGTGTACTCTTACAAATTTCTCTTTGCTTAGGTTGCCTTCAAATGATTTCATTGTAGAAAGTACAAGATTATTCCCTTCCTCGGTAACTACTTTTACATAATCTCCAAAAGCCTCAATCCACTTTATCTTAGAAGTGAATATTTTTAATTTTTTGAGATTACTTTTAATAAAAATATATTCGCCAGAATCTTCTTTGATTTCATGTTCGAGAGAATGTAAATGCAAGGCGCGTTTTACGGCAGTTTCAAATCGATTTTGAGTAACTGGTTTCTGAAGGTAGTCAGTAGCGTCGTAATCAAATGCTTTTAAAGCGTATTCTGCTTTAGCGGTAACAAAAATGATTTGAGGTTTTGTTTTTAAACCTTCTAGGAAAGAAAATCCATTGATTACAGGCATTTCAATATCTAAAAATACTAAATCTACTGGATGAATATTCATGTAGCTTCTTGCTTCTATAGCATTGGAGAAGTCACCTATTAGGTTTAATTGAGTATGATTGTTAACCAGTCGTGTTATAATCATTCTTTGGACAGCACTGTCCTCAATTATTAAGCAGTTTAATTTCATAGTGATTTAAATTGTTGATTATCAGTATTAAAGTTAGTGAAAATTAAAATAGAAATCACAAATGAAAGTAAATATTTACATAAGTAATAATAAATCTAATTATAGCTTGTATATTTAAAAGAATTGACTATTTTTGCACCCAATTTTAACAAATAAAAGTATTATTTATGAATCATTATGAAACTGTTTTCATTTTAAATCCCGTTTTATCTGAAGTTCAGGTAAAGGAAACAGTAAGCAAATTTGAAGAATTTCTTACTAGTCGTGGTGCTGAAATGGTAGCTAAAGAAGACTGGGGTCTTAAAAAAATGGCTTACGAAATTCAAAACAAGAAAAGTGGTTTTTACCATTTATTCGAATTCAAAGTTGCTGGTGAAGTATTGCTTGCTTTTGAAACTGAATTTAGACGTGACGAGAGAGTAATGCGTTTCTTAACTGTAAGTTTAGACAAACACGCAATTTCTTGGGCTGAAAGAAGAAGAACTAAACTTAAATCTCAAAAAGCGTAATTATCATGGCTACATTACAACAATCTGCTTCAGGAAAAAAAGACGGAGATATCAGATATCTTACGCCTTTGAACATAGAAACTAACAAAACTAAAAAGTATTGTCGTTTCAAAAAATCAGGTATCAAATATGTTGATTATAAAGATCCTGATTTCTTACTAAAATTTGTGAATGAGCAAGGAAAAATTCTTCCTCGTCGTTTAACAGGAACTTCATTGAAATTTCAAAGAAAAGTGTCTGTTGCTGTAAAAAGAGCACGTCACTTAGCTTTAATGCCATACGTGGCCGATTTATTAAAATAATTTAAACTCAGTTGTTGGTTTCTCTCGGAGAACCTAACTTCTATAACAAGGACAACAACATGGAATTGATTCTTAAACAAGACGTTCAAAATTTAGGCTTTAAAGATGACGTAGTTACTGTAAAAAACGGTTACGGTCGTAATTATTTAATCCCACAAGGTTTCGCACAATTAGCAACTCCTTCTGCAAAGAAAGTATTAGCTGAAAACTTGAAACAAAGAGCGCACAAAGAAGCTAAAATGGTTAATGATGCTAAAGCTCTAGCTGAATCATTGAAAGCTCTTGAAATTAAAATCACTGCAAAAGCAGGTGGTGAAAAATTATTTGGTTCTATTACTAATATTGATATTGCAGCCGCTTTAGCTTCTGCGGGTCACGAGATTGATAGAAAATTTATCACTAGTGGAATCGTAAAACGTATCGGTAAATACAATGCTACTGTTCGTTTACACAGAGATGTTATCGTAGAATTAGCTTACGAAATTGTTGCTGAAAAAGCTTAATTTCTAAAACTATACCTTTAAATCCCGATGTAAATCGGGATTTTTTTGTTTAATGTCATTGTAAGGAACGAAGCAATCTCATTTTATTATTTTTAACTATTTGGAACTAGTTTAGAATGTTCCCTCAACGATATGAAATACTCAAGATTAACCAAAGAACAATTTGAAGAATTACATCCCGAGTTTATTAATTTTTTGGCAAGCCAATCCATTGATAAAGCCGAATGGGATATAATCAAAGAAAATAAACCCGAAGTCGCGGAACAAGAATTAGACGTTTTTTCTGATTTGATTTGGGAAGGGGTTTTGACCAAAGCGGAATATTTGGAACATTTTTCTAAGAATCATATTTTTCTTTTTCAATGTTTTGATACCTATGTAAATTCAATTGTTTTAAAATCATTGGTTCCAGACGTAGATTTTTTAACCAAAGAAGGTTTACAATGGTTGAGTGATAATATGTTTACAGAAACTATTGAAATGAAAATAGGTAAAAAAGTATTTACCGAAGAGCGAAATGCCTCTATATTTGGACTAATTCAACAAGGTGCTTTCTTGAGCGACGGACAACTGTACCAACAAATAAATTCGATTATTGAATCATAATTGTATTGGTTTTTCTATTAATTTGGCTATTTTAGTACACTATTTCAAAAACTAAAATAGCCAATTTTTTTCTATGGATATTCAAAATACGATTCAAAACTTACGAGAAGAATTAAATCAACACAACTACAATTACTACGTGTTAGATCATCCTACTATTTCGGATTATGAGTTTGATTTGAAATTGGCTCAATTACAAGAATTAGAAAAGCAACACCCTGAATTTTTTGACGAAAGTTCTCCTACACAGCGCGTTGGGGGAGCTATTACTAAGAACTTTGAAACGGTGGTTCACGAACACCGAATGTATTCCTTAGATAATTCGTATTCTAAAGAAGACTTGTTAGAATGGGAAAAACGAATTCAAAAAGTATTGGGTGATGTTCCTTTGGAATACACTTGTGAGTTGAAATACGATGGAGCATCGATTAGTATTACATACATGAATGGAAAGTTACAACGTGCAGTCACTCGTGGTGATGGTTTTCAAGGAGATGATGTAACGAATAATATTAAAACCATCAAATCGATTCCGTTACAGCTAAAAGGGAATTATCCTCCAAAATTTGATGTGCGAGGCGAAATTATCTTGCCTTTTGCAGGTTTTGAGAAAATGAATCAAGAGTTAATTGAAATTGGAGAAACTCCGTATTCTAACCCTAGAAATACTGCTTCTGGAAGTTTGAAGTTACAAGATAGCACCGAAGTGGCTAAGCGTCCTTTAGATTGTTTACTTTATTTTTTAATTGGTAATCAATTGCCTTTTAATACCCAATTTGAAAGTTTAGAATCGGCAAGAGCTTGGGGATTTAAAGCACCCAAAGAAGCGAAATTAGCCAAAAATTTGGATGAAGTGTTTCAATTTATTGACTATTGGGATACGCATCGTCATAATTTGCCGTATGAAACGGATGGAGTAGTAGTCAAGGTAAATTCATTCCAACATCAAGAAGAATTAGGTTTTACTGCCAAATCGCCTCGTTGGGCAATAGCGTATAAATTTAAATCTGAGCAAGTGGCTACTCGGTTAAATTCCATTTCTTACCAAGTTGGACGCACGGGCGCAATTACGCCTGTAGCTAATTTAGAACCTGTACAATTGGCGGGAACCATTGTAAAACGGGCTTCGTTGCACAATGCCGATCAAATTGAAAAATTAGACATTCGTGTTGGAGATACTGTTTTTGTTGAAAAAGGCGGAGAAATAATCCCTAAAATTATTGCTGTTGATTTGGCACAACGCCCTTTATTTACCCAGCCAACGTATTATATAACACATTGTCCAGAATGTCAAACCGAATTAGTGCGTAGCGAAGGAGAAGCCAATCATTATTGTCCTAATTTTTATGGTTGTCCACCACAAATTATTGGCCGAATCCAACATTATATTTCTAGAAAAGCAATGGATATTGAAGGGCTTGGTGGAGAAACGGTGGCTTTATTATTCAACAATGGTTTGGTTCGTGATTATGCTGATTTGTACGAATTAACAGTGGAGCAAATCTTGCCTTTGGAACGAATGGCTCAAAAATCAGCGGAGAATTTAGTCAATGGTGTGGCACTTTCTAAAAACATTCCTTTTGAGCGCGTGTTGTTTGCTTTAGGAATTCGTTATGTGGGAGAAACTGTAGCTAAGAAATTAGCCAAACATTATAAGAATATTGATGCGTTACGTCAAGCTAGTTTGATGGATTTGATTTTAGTTGATGAAATAGGAGAGCGTATAGCACAGAGTGTGATTGATTTTTTTGACAATCAAGAGAATCAAATTATTATTGAAAGACTGAAAAACTATGGTGTTCAATTTGAAATCGTAGAAAAAATCAACCCCAATGCTACGGATAAATTACAAGGTAAAACCTTTGTGGTTTCGGGAGTTTTTTCGTTGTATTCAAGAGACGAGTTGAAACAAGCTATTGAAGATAATGGCGGAAAAGTAGGGAGTTCTATTTCGGCTAAAACCGATTATGTAGTAGCAGGTGACAATATGGGACCAGCAAAACTAGATAAGGCTAATAAATTGAACATTCCGATTATCTCAGAAGAAGATTTCAAAGCGATGATTGCTTAATTATTCTGTTTCATCTTTTTTATCCACATGGATACTGATGCAATTACCGTGATGAAAAAAACAAGGGCTACCCATTGCCAGTAGGTTTTGAAGAAATCGACAAAATAAATGCCTATTAAAATATAAGCAGAAGCGATGCACAATTTCAACGGAATGAATTCGGCATTAGTCCAGGTTGTTTTTAAGTTGAAGAAATTTTTCATAAAGCAGTATATAAATTAGACAACAATCGATTTGCCTTTCGCAATATTTTGTTTATTGCTGTCAAAGTAAAAATCAATGCGTCCTAAGTTAATACCGTAGCACCCTACCTGGTTGACTAGCACTTCTTTTCCAGCTTTGTTTTTAACTACAGTTGGTTTATCCAAGAAAGTATGGGTGTGTCCTCCAATAATTAAATCAATATCTTCGGTTAGAGCAGCCAGTTTTAAATCACTAATCTTGTCGGCATCTTCTTTTGTGTATTTGTAACCAAGGTGAGACAGACAAATTACTAAATCGCATTTTTGTTCCTTTTTCAAAATGCGCACCATATCTTGACTAACTTCTACAGGGTCGTAGTACACCGTTTCTTTGTATAATTTTTTATCTACAAGTCCGTCAAACTCAATTCCCAATCCAAACACCCCAATTTTAATTCCGTCTTTGATGAAAATTTTGTACGGTTTTACCAACCCGTCCATTACAGTATTTTTAAAATCATAATTGGCTGAGACAAATTCAAAAGTAGCATGAGGCATTTGTGCGTGTAAACCCTCTATACCATTGTCAAAGTCGTGATTTCCAATAGCAGAAACATCGTATTGCATCATGCTCATTAATTTGAATTCCAATTCGCCACCATAATAGTTAAAATAAGGTGTTCCTTGGAAAATATCACCTGCGTCCAAAAGCAATACATTGGGATTTTCCTGGCGAATACTCTCTATTAATGCTGCTCTTCGACTCACACCGCCCATATTGGCATTGCGAGGATCATCGGCAGGAAATGGGTCGATATGACTATGCACATCGTTAGTATGTAAAATGGTAATTTTCTTAATATCGTCCGATTTGAAACTGCTCAATGATAATCCTAATCCTACAAAAGCAGAACCTGCTGCGGTTTTTTCTATAAAATCTCTTCTTTTCATTTTTCTGTTTTTTGGAATTTATTCTTCAGTAATTCGGATGTCATTGATTACGGGAATAGTATCTACTTCTTTAAAATAATCAATTAGAATATTGCGTAGTTTGTATTCTAAATCAAATTTTTCAATACCTTTTTTGAAAAAATTCATATTGTCTCCACCGTTTGCCAAATAATCATTGGTAGCCACATAATAAATAGTATTCAAATCGATAGGTTTTCCTTGAACTAGAATATTTTTAGGAATATTATTTTTTTGAATGGTAAAAGTGATTCCGGCAATTGGATGGGCTTTTTTAGTGGCTATGAAATAATCTACTAATTCTTGTACCTGTTCGCCTTTCAAAGCAATTACCACCAAGCTGTTTTCAAACGGCATGATTTCAAATGCGGTACGAGCAGTTACATTTCCTTTAGGAAGTATAGAACGAATTCCGCCACTATTTAACAAACAGATATTGACCGATTTTTTTTCTCTTAATTGAAAAACTTTATCACCTGCTTTGAATGCTACATCAGCTAATAAATTACCTAATGAAGATTGCCATTTGCTGCCACTTTTATCTAAAGTTTCAGGGCTGTAGGCCAAAACAGCACTTAAATCGGCATCGATATGTTCGCGATACGGATTTACAAATTGTTCAATTTCAGGAGTTTTTTGTATTGTTTCTTTAATTGGAATGCGTTTCCCTTCAATTCTAGTTAATTGATAATTAGGTTTTCCACAAGAAACAGTTAGTACAAATGTTATAAATATAACAAAAAGTTTGAAAAATTGATTATACTTTTTTAGTTTTACCATTTCAAATGCCACTTTATTAATTAGTTTTGTAATCAGGTAAATGTACTATGTTTTTAAATTATATAAAGAATTTTTTTTTAAAATATACATTAAAAAATAAATGGCAGGAAGTAAGTAGCTTAGCCACTACAAACACTATAAAAACAGTTGGTTTATTACTAGACGAAACTAATTTTTTTAAAAAAGAGAGCTTAATTCAAGAATTAATTTCAAGTGGTTTTCTTGAGAGCAACATCACGGTTATTGTTTATAAAGAGGTAATAAATAAAAAAGAAACTCAATCTAGGTACACTTTTAATACGGCTGTTTTGAGTTGGAATGGAGAGATTGCAGACACAGTTGTTAGTCAATTTATTCAAACAGAATTTGATTTGTTGGTTAGTTATTATGAAACAGAAAAAGCAATTTTACTACTCATAACAAATAATTCGAAGGCTAAATTTAAAGTGGGGTTTTCGTCAATAGATAAAAGATTACACCATTTGACGATTACTACAGGAATCGAAAATTATACGATTTTCGTTCATGAGTTATGTAAATATTTAAAAATATTAAACAAAATTGAATTGTAATATGCAATCATTAATAGGAACTGGTGTTGCACTTGTAACGCCTTTTAAAGAAGATTTTTCAATAGATATAGAGGCTTTAAGTCGCATTGTTAATTTTTCCGTTGATGGAGGAGTAGAATATCTTGTAGTTTTGGGAACAACGGCTGAAAATGCTACATTGTCAGCAGCTGAAAAAGAAGTAGTTATTGCAACTGTCATCGAAGCTAATAAAGGAAGATTGCCTTTAGTTTTAGGGGTAGGGGGTAATAATACCATGGAAGTGGTTGCAGAACTACAAACTAGAGATTTATCTGCATTTAGCGCAATTCTTTCAGTATCTCCATATTATAACAAACCAACTCAAGAAGGAATTTATCAGCATTTTAAAGCGGTTGCTGAAGCATCTCCATTGCCAGTTATTTTATATAATGTTCCGGGTAGAACTTCAAGTAATATGTTACCAGCAACAGTAGTACGTCTAGCTAACGATTTTAAAAATGTTGTAGCTATTAAAGAAGCTTCAGGAGATTTAGTACAAGGATTTCAGTTATTGAAAACAAAACCAAAAGATTTTTTAGTGATTTCAGGAGACGACATGACAGCTTTATCTTTAATTTTAGCAGGTGGTTCTGGGGTTATTTCAGTTATTGGGCAAGGTTTTCCAGCTGCTTTTTCAGAAATGATTCGTTTGGGGTTAAATCGTAAAGTAGATCAGGCGTTCCAAATTCAATATGAACTGTCTGATTGTATTGATATGATTTTTGAACAAGGAAATCCGGCAGGAATCAAACAAGTGTTTCAGTCCTTAGGAATAGCAAGAAATACAGTGCGATTGCCATTGGTTACAGTAGATGATTCTTTAGCTAACAGAATTGATTTATTTGTTCAAAAAAGCAATAGATAAGCTCAATCTTTTCACATTTTTTTACCAAAAAAATATTTTGTAGTCGGCAAATTAATAGCTAAATTTGCCACCTTAACTTCGGTATGTTTTGCATCGAATCAAAAATTCGAGCAAATAAGAATAAAGTAGAAAAATGAAAAAAATAGTATCTCTGTTACTTATTGTTGTTTTTTTGGTTTCTTGTAATGAGTATCAAAAAGCATTAAAGTCCGAAGATGTGGCTGTAAAATATACTATGGCTACAAAAATGTATGAGGAAAAAAAATACAACAAAGCCATCCGTTTATTTGAACAAATAGCCTCTTCTTACAGAGGTAAACCACAGGCAGAAAAATTGTTTTATATGTTTTCCCAATCGTATTACAACACAAAACAATATTATTTAGCAGGATACCAATTTGAAAATTTTGCTTCAAGTTACCCTAAAAGCGAAAAAATACAAGAAGCTTCTTTTTTAGGAGCAAAGAGCTATTCGATGTTGTCTCCATCATATAGTTTGGATCAAACAGATACCACCAAAGCGATTGAAAAATTACAAGCTTTTATTGATACCTATCCAAATTCAGAATATTTAGCTGAAGCTAATGGTATAATGAAAAAGCTAAATGAAAAATTAGAGCAAAAAGTTTTTGAAAACGCAAAAGGGTATAATACTATCTCAGATTACAAAGCAGCATTAGTAGCACTTGATAATTTTATTGCTGATTATCCTGGAACGCCTTTTAAGGAAGATGCATTGTATTATAAATTAGATTCTGCCTACCAGTTAGGAATTAACAGTATTCCTTCTAAAATGGAAGAGCGATTGAATGTAGCAAAGGTAGCCTATGCTAATTTAATTAAATTTAAAAGCGATACTAAATACAGACAAAAAGCGGATGAAATGTTAGTACGCATTGAAAAAGATTTACAAAATTTATTAAATAAATAAAGTCATGGATTTAAAAAAGACGAATGCTCCAGTAAACACAATTACTTACAATAAGTCACTTATTGAAGAGCCAACAGGAAATGTGTATGAGGCAATAACCATTATGGCCAAAAGAGCAAATCAAATTAATTCTGAAATCAAAAAAGAATTGACTGAAAAATTAGAAGAGTTTGCTACTTACAACGACAGTTTAGAAGAAGTTTTTGAAAATAAAGAACAAATTGAAGTTTCAAAATTTTATGAGAAATTGCCTAAGCCACACGCTTTAGCAGTTCAAGAATGGTTAGACGGAAAAATCTACCACAGAGACTCCAACAAATAATATAATTACCATGTCAGTTTTAAACGGTAAGAAAATTTTACTAGGAGTTTCTGGTGGAATTGCTGCCTATAAAACAGCCTCATTGGTACGATTATTTATAAAAGCAGGTGCGCATGTTCAAGTGGTCATGACACCTGCTTCTAAGGATTTTGTTACCCCACTTACTCTTGCAACATTATCCAAGAATCCTGTTTATTCTACTTTTTACGATACAAAGGATTCCATTGTTTCTGAAATTCCTCAACTCATTGAAGAAGGTGTTTGGAATAATCATGTTGAGTTGGCACTTTGGGCTGATTTGATGGTTATTGCTCCGGCTACGGCAAATACGTTATCCAAAATGGCTTCGGGAACCTGTGATAATTTACTTTTAGCTACTTATTTGTCGTCAAAATGTCCTGTGTATTTTGCTCCAGCCATGGATTTGGATATGTACAAACATCCAAGTACAATAGCTAATTTTAAAACCTTATATGAATTTGGCAATATCATAATTCCTGCAGAAAGCGGTGAATTAGCAAGTGGTTTATCTGGAGAAGGGCGAATGGCAGAACCCGAAAACATCGTTGCTTTTATCGAAGCGGATATAGTTAATAAATTACCACTTAGAGGGAAAAGGATATTAATTACTGCGGGACCAACGTATGAAGCAATTGATCCTGTCCGTTTTATAGGCAATCATTCTTCTGGAAAAATGGGTTACGATATTGCTTTGCGCGCAGCACAATTAGGTGCTTCGGTAGTTTTAGTTTCGGGACCTTCCCATTGCAAAGTAAATCACTCTGGTATACAATTGGTTTCTGTTGTTGCTGCTCAAGAAATGTATGAGGCCTGTCATACCTATTATTCGCAAGTAGATGTAGCTATTGCAGCTGCAGCTGTTGCCGATTATAAACCTAAAACAATTGCTTCGCAAAAGATTAAAAAATCAGATACTGAATTCTCGATTGAATTAGAAAAGACTAAAGATATATTGGCTTCATTAGGTGCTGTTAAAACAACACAATTTTTAATTGGTTTTGCATTGGAAACCGAAAATGAAATTGAGAATGCAAAGTTGAAAATTCAGAAAAAAAACTTAGATTTGATTGTTTTAAATTCACTTCAAGATGAAGGTGCTGGTTTCCAAAAAGATACTAATAAAGTCACTTTTATTGATAAAAATTTTACTATTGAGTCAATGGAATTGAAATCTAAAGAAGCTGTTGCAAATGACATTATTAATAAAGTAATAACTTATTTCAATGCATAAATTAATTGTTTTATTCTTGTTTTTTGTGGGTTCAATTGTTCATTCACAACAATTGAATTGCACTGTAACAGTGAATGCTCAAAGGATGGCAAATCCCAATCAACAAGTTTTTAAAACATTACAGAGTTCGTTGACTGATTTTATTAATAAAACCGATTGGACAGGACAAAATTTGAATCAAAATGAAAGAATCAATTGTTCGATGTACATTACTTTGCTTACAGGTAATGCGGATCAATTTTCCGGAACAATTCAAATACAATCCTCCCGACCTATATTCGATTCTTCTTATACTAGTCCAATATTTAACTTTAATGATAAAGATTTTAATTTCAAATATGTAGAATTTGAAAATTTGCAATATAACCCCACCACTTTTGATTCTAATTTGGTAGCGATTATTGCTTTTTATTGTAACGTGATTATTGGATTGGATGCCGATTCATTTGTAGAGCAATCAGGTACTGTTTATTTAGAAGCGGCTCAAAATATTGCAAATTTAGCCCAACAAAGTGGTTACAAAGGATGGTCTCAGGCAGATGGTAATCAAAACCGATATTTCTTGATTAACGATTTGTTATCGCCAACATATAATGAAGTACGTTTAGCTTCTTTTTATTATAATTCAGCTTTGGATGGTATGAACAAAGATTTGAAAGCATCCAAAGAAAAAATAAAATCAGCATTATTGGGGTTGAATAAAATGCATTCATTACGTCCAAATGCTTTTTTAACTCGAGTGTTTTTTGATGCTAAATCAGACGAAATAGTTTCAATTTTTTCTGGAGGGCCTAGTATTTCTGTGACAGATTTAATAGATAGTTTAAATAGAGTGTCGCCGATGAATTCCAGTAAATGGAGCACAATCAAATACTAAACTAACCCAAGGTAAATTACCAAAATGATTACATCGCTATCGATAAAAAACTATGCATTAATTGAAAAATTGGCTATCGATTTTTCAAAAGGATTCTCAATTATTACAGGAGAAACGGGTGCTGGTAAGTCGATAATTTTGGGAGCTATGGGATTGGTTTTAGGAAGACGAGCCGATTTAACATCGCTTAAAAATAAAGAAGAAAAGTGTGTCATTGAGGCGTATTTTGATATTTCGAAATACAATTTAAAGTCCTTTTTTGAAGCAAATGATTTGGATTACGAAGATGAAACTATTATTCGAAGAGAAATTCTTCCTTCGGGGAAATCAAGAGCTTTTATTAATGATAGCCCAGTAAATTTACAAGAATTACAAGATTTGAGTTTGTTTTTGATTGATATTCATTCGCAACAGCAAACCCAAGAATTGTCAAACGAAGGGGTTCAATTTAAAATTATTGATGCGATTGCCAATGATCAACAAGAAATTGCGAACTATCAAACGCTTTTAAAAAGTTACAAAGAAGATAAATCCAATTTGAATTTACTTTTAAAAAAGCAGGCCGAATCCATTAAGGAACAAGAATATAATACTTTTTTACTGAACGAATTAGTTGCTGCTCAACTGAAATCAGGTGAACAAGAACAGCTCGAAGCTGATTTTGAAAAACTGAATAATGTAGAAACCATTAAAGAAGCGGTGGATAAGTCTTTGGCTTTGGCCAACGAAGAGCAAATAGGAGCATTGTCTACTTTGAAAGAAATTAAAATTGCCTTACAAAAAATAGCTTCTTTTGCTCCAGAATATGCTTCGTTGTCAGAACGTATTACAAGTTTGGTTATTGAATTAGATGATATTTCGGATGAATTGACGAATTGTTCAGAAAAACTAATCAATGATCCAGAGCAATTGGATTTGATTAGTCAAAAACTACAATTGATTTTCAATTTGCAAAAGAAACACCAAGTCACTACAGTTGATGAATTATTGGCTATCCAAACGAACTTAGAAAATACCTTATTTGAACTTGGTAATTTAGAAAGCGATATTGCTACTTTAACTCAATCAATTCAAGATAAAACGAGTCAATTGGATGCGTTAGCCTTGGTCATTCATGAAAAAAGAACGAAAGCAGTTCCGGTTTTATCAGACAAATTAATTAGCATTTTAGCTACTTTGGGAATGCCTAACGTACGCTTTACTATTGAAATTAAAGCGGCTGACAACTATTATCAAAACGGAAAAGATGAAATTCAGTTTTTGTTTTCGGCGAATAAAGGAACCGATTTTGGCTTATTGAAAAAAGTAGCGTCGGGAGGAGAGATGTCTCGAATTATGTTGGCTGTCAAAGCGATTTTGGCACAGTATTCCAAATTACCAACTTTGATTTTTGACGAAATTGATACGGGAGTTTCTGGGGAAATTGCTATCCGAATGGGGGAGATTATGAAAGAGATGAGCCAGACCATGCAAATTTTTGCCATTACGCATTTGCCACAAATTGCGGCTAAAGGAAACGCACATTTCAAAGTGTTCAAATCTACCGTTGGCGAGGACACACAATCCGAATTGCAATTATTAAATGAAGAAGAAAGAGTCCTAGAAATTGCTCAAATGTTATCAGGAGCAGTCGTTTCTGATTCGGCTCTAAATCACGCCAAATCCTTGCTGAACTAAAGATTTGGTTTATATTTGCACACTATTAAACAACACAAACAGTAAATAATTAGAATTTAAGATATGATTATAGAACCTAGAATGAGAGGATTTATTTGCTTGACAGCTCACCCAGCTGGATGCGAGCAAAATGTAAAAAATCAAATTGCTTATGTACAATCAAAAGGAGCTATTGATGGACCTAAACGTGTATTAGTTATTGGAGCTTCAACAGGATTTGGATTAGCATCAAGAATTACAAGTGCCTTTGGTTCTAATGCTGCTACCATTGGTGTGTTTTTTGAAAAAGCACCAGCGGAAGGAAAAACAGCTTCACCAGGTTGGTACAATTCTGCTGCTTTTGAAAAAGAAGCGACTAAAGCAGGTTTGTATGCCAAAAGTATCAATGGAGATGCTTTTTCTAATGAAGTAAAACAACAAGCTATTGACTTAATCAAAGCGGATATGGGTCAGATTGATTTAGTAATATACAGTTTGGCATCGCCAGTACGTATGCACCCTACAACAGGAGTATTGCATCGTTCTACTTTGAAACCAATTGGCGGTACATTTACCAATAAAACGGTAGATTTCCATACCGGAAATGTAACTCAGGTTTCTATTGAACCAGCGAATCAAGAAGATATCGATAATACCGTAGTGGTTATGGGTGGCGAAGATTGGGCAATGTGGATGAATGCTTTGAAAGAGGCTAATGTATTAGCTGACGGAGCTACAACAGTTGCCTATTCATATATTGGGCCAGAAGTGACAGAAGCGGTATATAGAAAAGGAACTATTGGTCGTGCCAAAGATCATTTGGAAGCGACTGCTTTTGAAATTTCGAAAGATTTAGCTTCTTTGAATGGTAAAGCGTATGTGTCTGTAAATAAAGCATTGGTAACTCAAGCGAGTTCTGCTATTCCAGTAATTCCATTATACATTTCATTGTTATACAAAATCATGAAAGCGGAAGGAATTCACGAAGGTTGTATCGAACAAATCCAACGTTTGTACCAACAACGTTTGTACACAGGTAAAGCTGTTCCAACCGATGATCAAGGAAGAATTCGTATTGACGACTGGGAAATGCGCGAAGATGTACAAGATAAAGTAGCAGCTTTGTGGAAAGAATCTACAACAGAGTCATTACCAGAAATTGGTGATTTAGCAGGATACAAACAAGATTTCTTGAACTTATTTGGTTTTGGTTTTGAAGGAGTAGATTATTTGGCTGAAGTGGATGAAATGGTACAAATACCAAGTATCTCCTAATATCTCATTCAATTGAAATATAAATGCACCCAATTGGGTGCATTTTTTTATTGTTGTCTTAGAAAGGTTCGAAACCTTCGAGTGCTAGATTTTATTTTAGAACATGGTGTGCTAAAACCTTTTGAACATCATACACATTTACCGATTTATTAAATTGCTTTCTAATACTTGGTTGTACTTCACTTGAAATCCATATTTTTAACTCAGCATCTAAGTCAAACGTACCCGCAGTTTCAATACTGAATCTAGAAATACTTTTATAAGTAATGGATTTGTATTCAGTTTTACTACCTGTTAAACCTTGAATATCGATTAAAATAAGTCTTTTGTTTGTAAAGATGAAAGTATCTCTTAGGAGTTTAAAGCCTAATTCGATTTCTTCTCCCTCGGTTAGGAGTTGTCCGTATTTTTTAATTAATTCTTCTTGGCTTACTGCACCGGCATTTCCAAGAATAGCAGAAAATAATCCCATAATGTTTTTTTAAATTTTCCTAATCGTAAGGCTTTTCGGTTACGCCCCGTTTTTATAGTGGTTTCTGGACTCCACATTTATGGTTATTGGTTATTTATTCAATTGTTGTGTTCTGAAACGGCGTTTTATCAGGAGGTAAATCCAATTTAGATAAAATGCGTTTTAATTCTGAAAGAGATTTTGGGTCAATTATTTCAGTATGAATCTTTATTTTATTGGTTTTGGTT
Organism: Flavobacterium keumense; assembly: GCF_029866485.1. NCBI lineage: Bacteria > Pseudomonadati > Bacteroidota > Flavobacteriia > Flavobacteriales > Flavobacteriaceae > Flavobacterium > Flavobacterium keumense. Next base: position 1,999,786 of record NZ_CP092332.1, on the reverse strand, counting down.
ATTAAAGTATATTCATCAGTAAAGACTTTGATTTGAATGATATCATTGAGATTAATTTTTTTAGTAAATCCTAAGATCATATTCTTTCTAAGAATTCCGTTTTCAATTGAGAGGTATTGGTATTTCAATTCGTAAAGAGAATTTGTTAAATAGAGTATACCTAGCGATAACATTCCGTATTTTGTCCAACGAATATTTTCTTGATAGATTATTCCTTCTAATCCAATAGTAAGATAAAGTATACTCAACACTAAATTATAAATCAACCTTTTTTTCGTGAATTTTATTTTCATAATTTTTGAGATTGTATACTTATTTTAATTCTTCAAAAAGATATTTTTCTTCAAAAGGAACTGCAAAATCCTCCAATGTAGCTTGATACTCTTCATGAAAAGTTGCTTTTGCATGGTGTTTTTCTTGATTTTTGATATAATTAAATATAGTACCTACTTGCGTATGGCTATATGAAAATGCACCATAACCCTCTTGCCATTCAAAGCGATTCAATAACAATCGGTTATCATTGATATATTTTGAAGATTTTGCTTTTACTACCTTCATCAATTCTGATATTGAAACGGTTGGTTTTAGGCCAAAAAAGCAATGTACGTGATCCTCAACGCCGTTTACGATTATCGTTTTGCATCCTGTTTCATTAATGAGGTTTCCAATAACACTAAAAACATTAGCTCTCCATTCTTTATCTAGAACTGCAGCTCTATATTTCACTGCAAAAACCGCCTGTATATATACTTGATGATAGGTGTTTGCCATTATTTATATTTTTATCATCGGATTGAAATCTGTTGTTCAATTTTACATTACGTGTGAGAGCCATCGGCTCGGTTATTTTGAACGGCTGGACTTCAGTCCAGTCGATGTTGCTATATTTCATCATAATCCAACGGATTGAAATCCGTTATTTCCCAATCTACCGTCCCTACGGGACTACAAGATGTTTCGTCCCTACGGGACTTGTTTATAACATTTTATATTTGCAACGGATTAATATCCTTTGCTACAAAATGTGTCGTCCCTACGGGACTATCATATTACGTGCAAGAGCCATTGGCTCGATTGATTGCCTAAGGCTGGACTTCAGTCCAGTCGATAGCTATCGTTATGTATATCACATCATATCATCTATCCAACGGATTGAAATCCGTTATTTTCCAATCTACCGTCCCTACGGGACTTGTTTATAACATTTTATATTTGCAACGGATTAATATCCTTTGCTACAATATGTGTCGTCCCTACGGGACTATCATATTACGTGCAAGAGCCATTGGCTCGATTGATTGCCTAAGGCTGGACTTCGGTCTAGTCGTTTCTAAATGAATGAAAAAGCCAAAGCCTTCTATTGCTAGATTAATTTATTATACCTCTTTTTGAAAAATACAATGACAGAAAAGTCACTGTAGTGCAGCTGCTTGTGGTGGGGGAGTTCAGCAGTGCAATACATTGTGTTATTGAATCTCAAAAATAGCAGAATTATTTTAATAAATAGGATTTGATTTACTTTTTTTTAATTCATTATGGGAGTACTATTATACCCAAACTATTTTTTGCTACCAATTGGCTATAAAGACTATATTTGTGGCACAATCCAAAAACAAATCATTATTTTAATTTAAAATATGCATTTTTCTCTTATTATACCAGTGTACAACCGTCCTGACGAAGTAGATGAGTTGTTAGAAAGTTTAGCTAAAACGACCTACCAAAATGATTTTGAAATTGTTATTGTAGAAGATGGTTCTACAGTTCCGTGCGGAGAAGTGATTCAGAAGTACATGGCACAATTGAACATTGCTTATTTTTATAAAGAAAATTCGGGTCCTGGCGATTCTCGTAATTATGGTATGGCTAAGGCTAGTGGAGACTATTTTATCATTTTTGATTCGGATTGTATTATTCCTGCTCAGTATTTGGATGAAGTGGACAAAGCTTTGAAACAGGATTATGTAGATTGTTTTGGTGGTCCAGACAAAGCGTTGGATAGTTTTTCAGATATCCAAAAAGCCATCAACTTTGCGATGACCTCGTTCTTAACTACAGGGGGTATTCGTGGAGGATCGGAGAAAATAGGGAAGTTCCAACCAAGAAGTTTTAATATGGGATTGTCTCGCAAAGCTTTCGAAGCTTCCAAAGGTTTTGGTAATATTCATCCAGGCGAAGATCCAGATTTATCTATTCGTTTGTGGAATTTAGGTTTTGAAACCCGACTTTTTTCTAAAGCCTTTGTATATCATAAACGTAGAATTGATTGGGATAAATTTTCTGTTCAAGTAAGCAAATTTGGTAAAGCCCGACCTATTTTGAACAGTTGGTATCCGGAACATAACAAGTTGACTTTTTTCTTCCCTACGGCATTTATTTTAGGATTCTTTCTTTCGGTAGCCTTGTTGCTACTCACATTTGATTATTTTTTACAACTCTATATGTTGTATTTCTTTATTTTGTTTGTAACTTCAAGTATTCAAAATAGAAGTGTGCGCATTGGGTATTTGTCGTTAATTGCGGTTTGGAAACAATTTTACGGATACGGTTTAGGATTTTTAGAATCGTATATAAAAGTGATTGTTTTAAAACGTCAACCTCAAGTCGCCTTTCCGTATTTGTTTTTTAAAAAATAGCAAATGTCTAAAATAATTGGCCTAACTGGAGGAATTGGTAGTGGTAAAACTACCCTTGCGACATATATGCAATCGCTTGGAATACCTGTATTTATTGCCGATGAAGAAGCCAAAAAATTAATGCAATCTGCTGAAGTTTTGAGAAAAATTCAAGCTGTTTTTGGTGAAGTTGTTTTTAAAAACGGGCAACTGAACCGACAAGAATTGGCTTCAATTGTTTTTGCTAAACCCGAAAAGTTGAACCAACTCAATGGTATCATTCATCCTGTAGTCAAAAAGCAATTTAAAATTTGGCTGGACCAACATCAGTCGGCGCCATTTGTAGTTTATGAAGCTGCTATTTTATTTGAAAGCGGTAGCTATCAAAACTGCGATGCTATTATAACCATTACAGCTCCTTTAGAAGACAGAATTGTGCGGGTAATGCAACGCGATAACAGTTCGAGAGAACAGGTTTTAAATCGAATTAATGCACAATGGACCGATGCACAACGGGCTGCTAAAAGTAACTTCGTAATTGAAAATATAGAGCCTAAAATTGCAAAATTACAATTTGACGAAATTCTTAAAATTTTAAAGATTCAGCAAAATGAAGGGTAGATGTTAATATTTGGTTAATGTATCATTTACTATATTGTTAAAATACTAAATTTGTTTTGATGAGTAAGCTATTTTTTAGATTGTTGATTTTGTTGATGAGTTTGTCCCTAATTGGGATAATTCTTGTTCAGGTGTATTGGTTCAATACCTCTTTTCAAAATAATGACGAACAATTTAAATTTCATGTAAAACAAGTACTTGGTAATGTCGCTGAAAAATTACAAAAACAAGAGGCGTATAGTTTTTATGATAAGTACAATCATTTAAAAGACAGTACGGGTAAAATACCTAAAAAAGATGATTTATTAGAGTTTACCTATGTTCAAAAAAACTTAAAAACAAATAAGACTATAGTCTATTCCAATAGTATTATAGCAGAAGATTTTAATATTAATGCTTCGCTCTTTGACAAAAAAACAGATAGTTCAAAGTTGTTTAAAAACTTTAGTTCAAAACGAGTTACAGAGATTTATAATAATAAGCCTTTGGATAATTCTTTGTTAGGTCAAAGTTTAATTCCCGATGAGCGGATTGAAAAATCTGGAAGCTTAGATGTATTAGACAATGCTCAGTTCGAAATTTTTTACAAAGATATTGCTACTGCTATGCCTCTTCAAGAAAGAGTTTCTACTGATAATATTCGTAAACTAATTAAAAAAGAATTAGAAGAATACGGAGTTAATACGAAGTTTGAGTTTGGAGTTTACAACAACGGCTTAGCGACTAAAGTAAAATCGAACGAGTTTAGATACGATAAAAATGCTAGTTATTCTATTCCTATTTTGACGGATAATGAAGGCAACGAAAAGTATAAACTAATGGTTACTTTTCCACATAAAAAACGATTTTTATTATCGGAATTAGTAAGTATTACAATACTTTCAATTGTTTTTACGTTGATTATCATTATTGCATATACTAGTGCTTTGAGCCAATTGATTCGTCAACGTCAGATATCTGAAATTAAAACAGATTTTATTAATAATATGACGCATGAGTTTAAAACTCCAATAGCGACAATTAATTTGGCTTTGGATGCTATTCGTAATCCAAAGATTATTGAAGATAAAAATAAAGTTTTGCGTTATCTTCAAATGATTAGAGATGAAAATAAACGGATGCATGCTCAAGTGGAGAATGTGTTACGTATATCTAAATTAGAGAAAAAGGAATTGGAGATAGACAAGGAGCCCAATCCAATTGAAGATGTAATTAACGATGCTATTGAACACGTTAATTTAATTTTGGAAGATAGAGGAGGGAGTATTACAACTCATTTTGATGCAACCAGAACTACCGTATTAATTAATGATAATCATTTTACCAATGTGATTGTGAATATATTAGAGAATGCAATAAAATATTCGCCAGAAGCACCTGAAATAGATATTTATACCGAGAATATTAAGGATATGGTATTGATTAAAGTTCAAGACAAAGGTTTGGGAATGAGCAAGGTGGCTCAAAAAAGAATTTTTGAAAAATTCTATCGCGAGCATACAGGTGACATACATAATGTCAAAGGCCATGGCTTAGGATTAGCCTATGTAAAACGAATAGTTGAAGACCATAATGGTCAAATATATGTAGAAAGTGAAAAAGGGAAAGGAAGTACCTTCATAATAAAATTACCATTAATCAATTAGACTATGGAAAATAGCAATAAAAAAATACTGTTAGTAGAGGATGATCTCAATTTTGGTGCGATCCTTAAAGATTATTTATTATTAAATGATTTTGATGTAACCTTGGCCAAAAATGGAATGGAAGGTTTTGAGAAGTTTAAAAAAGATAATTATGATTTGTGTATTTTGGATGTCATGATGCCTTATAAAGATGGGTATACTTTGGCCAAAGAAATAAGAGAGAAAAATGCAGAAGTGCCTATTATCTTTTTAACAGCCAAATCGATGAAAGAAGATGTGTTAAAAGGTTATAAAGCCGGTGCTGATGATTATTTGAATAAACCTTTTGATTCAGAAGTTTTGTTAATGAAAATTAAAGCTATAATTCAGAGAAAATCTTCTGATGTAAAAACAGAACAAGTTCAGTTTGAATTTAATGTGGGTAAATTTCATTTGAATTCTAAATTGCGATTCTTGACTTATCAAAATGAAGAACCAATTAAATTGTCTCCAAAAGAGAATGAATTATTAAAAATGTTGATTCTTCATGAAAATGATTTGATGCCGAGAGAATTAGCCTTGACTAAAATTTGGAGGGATGACAACTATTTTACATCGCGAAGTATGGATGTGTATATTGCCAAATTGAGAAAGTATTTAAAAGCAGATGAAAATGTTGAGATTTTAAATATCCACGGAGAAGGATTTCGATTAGTAATTAAAAAATAAATTACGAATTCAATTTTAAGCAGCTTTGATAAAAAACCCCAAATCTAATTAGATTTGGGGTTTTAAATTTTATGATGTTAAATTAAATTATCTCAAAACAGCACCTAGTTCTGATTCAAAATTCTTCTGTAACTTAGTCATAATTTTGTCAATTTGCTCATCAGTTAAGGTTTTCGAACTGTCTTGAATACTAAAACTTAATGCATATGACTTTTTACCTTCGGGTAAGTTTTGTCCTTCGTATACATCAAACAAATCAATGTTTTTCAATAATGATTTTTCAGTTTGTTTTGCAATAGTATAAATACTTTCGTAAGTAACAGTTTGGTCGATTAACAATGCTAAATCTCTACGAACTTCAGGGTATTTTGGAATTTCGACGAATTTAATCTTATTCGAAATTAATTTCAAAATAGCTGCCCAATTGAAATCAGCAAAGAACACTTCTTGTTTGATTCCGAAGTGTTTTAAAATAGATTTCTTTACGACTCCTATTTCTACTATAGTATCTTTTCCTAGGCTAACTGCAATTCCTTCAGAAAATACATCAGATGTTAATGGTTGGTTTTGTGTTTTCTGAATTCCTAATCGTTCTAAAACAGCATTTACATATCCTTTAAATAAAAAGAAATCTGTCGGTTTTTGACTTGCTGTCCACGTTTCTTGATTTCTATTTCCTGTAAGGAAAAGTGTTAAATGTTTTTGCTCTTCATATCCTGAAGGGAAATTGTGATAGGTTTTTCCGAATTCAAATAATTTTAAATCGGTATTTTTTCTATTGATATTATACGAAATTGCTTCTAATCCAGAAAATAGTAAAGATTGACGCATGGTTGCCAAATCACTACTTAAAGGATTTAGTATACTAACATTATGTTCTTCTTTCAACATTTCTGAAAGTTGAATGTAGTTAGCTGTTGTCAATGAGTTAGCCATCATTTCGTGAAATCCTTGTGAATTCAATTGTGTGGCTACCACATTTTGGATTTTGTAATCTTCCGTTCTTGGAGAATTAGAAACTGTAGCGTTAACCTTGTTGGAAAATTTGATATTGTTGTAACCGTACACTCTTAAAATCTCTTCAATAACATCAATTTCGCGTTGTACATCAACTCGGTATGCTGGAATTGTTAAACCCAATCCTGAGTCAGAAACACTATTTACTTTAATATCAAGAGAGACCAATATTTTTTTGATAGTGTCTTTTGGAATTTCTTGGCCAATGATCTTGGTTACTTTGTTAAAGTTTAAGAAAACACTAAAGTCTTCTACATTTTTTGGGTATACGTCAATTATATCGGATGTGATTTCGCCACCAGCTACTTCTTGAATTAATAATGCTGCGCGTTTTAAAGCATATTCGGTAATCGAAGGATCTATTCCTCTTTCAAAACGGAACGACGCATCTGTACTTAATTGGTGTCTTTTGGCAGTTTTACGAATACTTACTGGATTAAAATAGGCACTTTCCAATAAAATGGCATTGGTGCTTTCTGAAACCCCTGAATCTTTTCCTCCAAAAACTCCTGCAATACACAAAGGTCCTTTTTCGTCGCAAATCATAATGTCTTCTTCGTGCAAACTTCGTTCTATATCATCAAGAGTTGTGAATTTAGTTCCAGAAGGTACTGTTTTTACAATCACTTTACCGCTAATTTTAGCAGCGTCAAAGGCGTGAAGTGGTTGTCCCAATTCGTGTAATACATAATTAGTAACATCCACAATATTATTTTTTGGATTTAATCCAATGGCTTTCAAACGATTTTGTAACCAAGTTGGAGATGGTTTTACTGTAATTCCAGAAATAGTTACTCCGCAATACCTAGGAACCAATTTACTATCTTTTACGTCAATATCAATTTTTAGTGTACGTTTATCTACTCTAAATTTACTTACAGAAGGAGTAATCAATTCTACATGAGTCCCTTTTTGAAGCATTCCGGCTCGTAAATCACGAGCGGTACCAAGATGACTCATGGCATCGGCGCGATTGGGAGTTAATCCAATTTCGAATACTTCGTCATTTTCAATTTTAAAAACGGTAGCAGCGGGAGTTCCGGGTTGCAATGATTCGTCTAGTACCATAATTCCGTCGTGGCTAGTACCAAGACCAATTTCATCTTCAGCACAAATCATTCCGTGACTTTCTTGTCCACGAATTTTACCTTTTTTGATTGTAAATGCTTCTCCTACTTTATCGTATAAAATAGTTCCAATTGTGGCTACAGGTACTTTTTGTCCAGCGGCAACATTGTTAGCACCACATACAATTTGAACTGGAATGCCATCACCTAAATCTACTGTTGTGATTTTTAGTCGGTCAGCATCTGGGTGAGGTGCACAAGTTAAAACGTGTCCCACTACAATTCCTTCTAAACCTCCTTTTACTGATTGGTATTTTTCAACCACTTCTACTTCCAAACCTAAGTCGGTCAATAAAGCTGAAGTTTCTTCAGATTGCCAATCGATTTTGATGAATTGTTTAAGCCAGTTGTATGATATTTTCATTGTGATTTTTTTTCAGGTTTGCAAATATAAGGATTGCGTGTTGGAGTTGGAAACATTTTTTTGATTTTTGAAAGTCTTTATTATTATTTGAAATAATTATTTTTTTATTTTAATTATTCTTTTTTAAAAATGGAATTAAACCTCCAAAATATACTTTTTGATCGTCATAAAAATCCATGTGACTTCCTTTTGGACAAAATAAATAAGTTCCATTTTGAACTAATTTTGACATTTCTTCCATATGTTTGGGATCCATAGTGTCGTATTTAGCTCCAATCACTAGAGTAGGAATAGTGATATTTTTCAAATCGGCTTTTCTATCCCATTTTTCTAATTTTCCAGAAATTCCAAATTCACTTGGACCTTGCATAGTGACATACAATGATTGATTCATTTTACCAAAAGAGCGATTCACTGGTTCTGGCCAATCTTTTGCAGGAAAACGAAGAATGTGTTTTTCATAAAAGTTTGGAATCAATAATTCCATATATCTTGGATTTGAGAAATCTTTTGTTGCTTCAATTTGGTTGAGTTCGGCCAATACTTTTGTATCCATTTGCTTGGCTAACACTTCATCGGCATATTTCCCATATTCAGGACAGCTAGACATCATGTTAGAAATAATCAATCCTTTCATATTATGTTGGTATTTCAATGCATACTCCATCGCTAAAATACCTCCCCAAGAGTGTCCTAACAAATAAAAATTAGATGCGTCTAAATGCAATGCCTTTCTAACTTGTTCTACTTCCTCTACATAGCGTCCTAAATCCCAAAGCGCAACATCATTTGGATTATCAGAGTTCCCACAACCCAATTGGTCATAATAAATAAATTCAATTCCTTCAGCCGGTAGGAAATTTTCAAAACACTCAAAATACTCGTGTGTAGCCCCAGGTCCACCATTAAGAAGCAATAATTTGATTTTTGGATTATTTCCAATGCGTTTGGTCCAAACGTTAAAAGTTCCCTTTGAAGTAGTAATTGGGATTACTTTTACGCCACCGTTTTGAATACTATCGGTTGTTTTCTCAAAATACACAGATGAATTTTCAGTGGTACTTTTTTGACAAGAGACAATAAAAGAAAGAATTACAACTGTAATAATTTTAGTACTAATTTTCATATATTTAATTAGGATTTATAATATTTCTTCAATATGCTTTTTAATATTTTCAGCTATTTTTTTTGTAGGTAAATCATTAGCATCCTCTCCAAAGGGATCTTCAATTTCTTCGGCAATTAGTTCTAAACTAGCAAGAACGTAAAAGATAAATACAACCACAGGAATGACATAGTATCCTAAACTAAACACATAACCAAAAGGCAATGTTAAAACATAAATAAAAATAAATTTCTTTATGAATGCACTGTAAGAATAGGGTATAGGTGTGTTCTTAATTCGCTCACATGCGCCACAAATATCAGTAAAAGATTGTAATTCATTATTGATAACGATTAGTTGATCTCCAGTCAATTTTTTTGAAAGGTACAAATTATTTACTTTCACGAATAATTTATTGGCAACTTGATTCGGACGGTGTTTGTGGTAATCAACTTCTAAATCAACATCATCAAATAATTGTTTTCCTGTTTCGCTATCGTTTAAATGTTTTCTTAAAATAGTAGCATAATGCGGAATCATTTTTTTAAAAAAATCACGATCATTGTCATCTATTAACATAGCATTGAGCTTGATAGCTAGATTTCGAGAACTATTTACTAAACTTCCCCACATTTTTCTTCCTTCCCACCAACGATCATAAGCCGTATTTGTTCTGTAAGCTAACAATAATGAAATGACGAAACCCAACATACCATGCATCATTGAGATATTTTTCACATGACTAACTTCCGGTAAGTGCCAATATTCAATTTCAAGATAAGCGATAATTCCTGAATAAATTCCGATAATAATCATTATCGGAATTAACTTTCGAAAGGTGTCGGCCTTACTAAAATAAAATATAAAACTAATCCAGTCTTTTGGGTTATAAGATGTCATTTGTATTATTAATTTAAGTTAATAATTCCTGCCAATTCTTTCAAAGCAATTTCAGATAATTTAGCTTGGAATTGCGCATTACTATTTCTCACTTTCGCATTCACATAATTCAATTGTGCGGCTCTGAATTCTAGGGTAGTAATCGTTCCAATTTTGAATTTGTCTAAGGTAATAGCTAAATTTTGTTTGGCTATCGCTTCATTTTTTTCTTCCAAACTAATCAATTCTAAATTAGTGGTATAGGTTTGAAATGAAGTAGCTAATTGCGATTGTAAGGCTAATTTTTGCTCTTCAAGAATTAACTTTGAATTATCAATTTGAAGATGTGCTATTTTTTCATTTCTATTCTGTGACAAACCGTCAAAGATATTTAAAGCAGCACTAAATCCATAATTAAAACCTTTGGCAGATGTGGCTGTAGCAAATCCCAAACTGGCTTGTGTATTGGCTAAATTGTAACCAGTACTCAGTTTTAAACTTGGATATCTATTGGCTCTAACTTGTTTTAGTTGCAGTTCAGCTACTTTTAAAGCAATAATTTGGGCTTCTAATTGAGGGTTTTGTTTTTCAGCTAAAGAAGTTAATTCGTTTAAAACTAAATTAGCATCGACTTTAATAGTATCAATTACTTTAAAATCGGTTTTGGTATCTCGAGCTAAAATTTGATTGAAAAGAATTTTAGTATTGGCATACAAATCCTTTTGTCTTAATAGAGAGACCTTATCAGTATTTAAATCAACTTGAGCATTTAAGACTTCTAATTTAGAGGCTTTTCCAATTGTAAAACGATTTTGTGCCAATGCTAAGCGTTGGTTCGAAATTACAATGGTAGAATCTAAAGCTTTCAATTGCTGTTGTTGTTGTACTAAATCAAAATACGTACTAGTCACAGCACTAATTTTAGTCAGAATTGTTTGTTTCAACTGTGCTTCTCCCAATTTTTGTAACTCTTTTAATTGGTCCAATTTGGCAAACATTTTGAATCCGTCAAATACCGTCCAATCTAGATTAACGCCATAATTCAAACTATTATTTTTAGCATTGTCTAATGAGTTAGTAGTCCCATTTTGTAAGGTTTGCGAACTATTTTGTACTCTATTGTTATCTGTTATTGTAGCGGCTACTGTAGGTAACATTCCTGCATTACCAACAGTTACATTAGTTGCATTGATTAGCGAATTATTCGAAGCAATTTTTATTTCGTAATTGTTTTCTAAAGCTACTTTTACGGCAGTTTCAAGTGATATGATTTCTTGAGCATTTGTATTGCTAAATGCAAAAAATAAAATACTAGCTATGATGAATTGATACTTTGTCATACTTATTTACTTTCTTGTTCGTATTCGTTAATATGATCAAATTCAGGATAATGTTTTCTGGCTTTCGACCACATTAAATATAAGGCTGGAATAACGAATAAAGTCAAAATTAATGAGAAAACGGTTCCCCCAACAATGACAACTCCCATACCGATTCTACTATTAGAAGCGGCACCTAATGATAAGGCAATTGGTAAAGCACCTAAAGCAATGGCTAAACTCGTCATTAAGATAGGGCGGAGGCGTGCTTCTGAAGCTTCCAAAATAGCTTCTAGCTTAGGTTTTCCTTGCTCGCGTAATTGATTCGCAAATTCCACAATTAGGATTCCATTTTTGGTTACCAAACCAATTAACATGATGGTTCCAATTTGGCTAAAAATATTCCACGTTTGATTGAATAACCACAACGAAAATAACGCTCCAGCAACGGCCATTGGTACGGTTAAAATAATAATAAATGGATCGATAAAACTTTCAAATTGAGCCGCAAGAATTAAAAATATTAATAGTAAGGCTAATCCAAAGGCAAACGAAGTGTTGGAGCTACTTTCGACAAAATCTCGAGATTCTCCACCCAAATCAGTAGTAAAAGTGTCGTCTAAAACTTTGGCTTTGATTGCGTCCATAGCCTCAATTCCATCGCTAATACTTTTGCCAGGAGCTAATCCGGCAGAAACAGTAGCCGACATGTATCGATTATTATGGTACAATTGAGGAGGATTACTTTGCTCTTCAATAGTAATTACGTTGTCCATTTGAATTAATTCGCCTTTGTTGTTTTTGACATACATTGAAGTCAAATCCAAAGGTTTGGAACGGTCATTTTTCTCAAATTGACCAATCACTTGGTATTGTTTTCCATTGCGAATGAAATAACCAAAACGTTGCCCACTTAATGATAGTTGTAATGTTTGTGCTACATCTAGTACTGAAACCCCTAGACTTTCGGCTTTCTCTCTATTAATACTAACATTGATTTCAGGCTTGTTGAATTTCAAATTAACATCGGTAGTAGAGAAGGTTTCGTTTTTAGCCGCTTCTTCCATAAACAATGGAATTTTTTCTCGTAATTTTTCAAAATTAGGCGCTTGAATAATGTACTGAATTGGCAAACCCCCACGTCTATTTACCGCAATAGTTGGTTGTTCAATCACGGCTGTTTTTGCTTCAGAATAATTATTGGTCCACTTGGTTACTTTTTCAGCAATCTCTTTTTGAGAAACCTTTCGTTCATTAGGTTCAACTAATGAAATTCTAACAAATCCACTATTAACAGAAGAAGCGTTGAAACCAGGTGATGTAATTACTAAAGCAACTTTTTTCTCAGGAATAGAATCATCGACCAATCGGGATAATTCTTGCATAAATTTATCGGTGTATTCATAAGAAGCTCCTTCAGGGGTTGTGGTTCTTACTACCATTCCGCTTCGATCATCATAAGGAGCTGTTTCTTTTTTTAATAGATTAAAGAACAGATAAATTAATCCAAAACACACAATCAAAATTGGGAAACTCAACCATTTCTTTTTCATGAAACGCTCCAAAGCATTAGCATAACCAGCATTTAATTGTTGGAAATAGGGCTCGGTTAACTGGTAAAATTTAGATTTTTCCTGTTTTCCGCCTTTCATTAAATAGGCATTCAGCATTGGCGTAAGCGTAAGGGATACAAAAGCCGAAACCAATACGGCGGCTCCAATAACCACTCCAAATTCTCGGAATAATCGTCCAACAAACCCTTCCAAGAAAATTACGGGTAAGAACACCGCTGCCAGAGTGATAGAAATTGAAATCACCGCAAAAAAGATTTCGTTAGATCCTTTGATAGCTGCTTCGATTGGCGTCATGCCTTCTTCTACTTTTTTGAAAATATTTTCAGTAACTACAATTCCGTCATCTACTACTAATCCCGTGGCTAAAACAATAGCCAATAAAGTCAATACATTAATAGAAAATCCAAAGAGCCACATGATAAAAAACGTAGCAATTAGTGATACTGGAATATCAATTAAAGGTCTGAAAGCAATAGCCCAGTCTCTAAAAAACAAATAAATAATTAAAATAACCAAAATAATTGAAATCCCCAGAGTTTCCGCTACTTCAATTACGGATTGTTTAACAAAAACGGTATTGTCAATTACAATATTTAAATGAATATCTTTTGGTAAATCCTTTTTAAATCGTTGGTACTCTTTGTAAAACGCTGTAGCTATATCCAAATAGTTGGCACCTGGGCGCGGTACAATAGCTACACCCACCAAAGGAACGCCGGATTGTGTCATGTTAGTTTCAACATTTTCAGGGCCAATTTCGGCTTTGCCAATATCACTAAAACGAACAATTTTTTCTCCTTCTGAACGAATGATAATATTGTTAAATTCTTCCGCTTTGGACAAATTTCCAATGGTTCTCACCGTTAATTCGGTATTGGCACCGGTGATTTTTCCTGAAGGTAATTCTACGTTTTGTTTGCTTAACGCATTTCGAACTTCAGAAACGGTGCAACCGTACGAAGCCAATTTTACGGGGTCAATCCACAAACGCATTGCGTATCGTTTTTGTCCCCAAATTTGGATACCACTCACACCTGGAATAGTTTCCAAACGTTGCCCAATTACGTTTTCGGCAAAATCACTTAATTCTAATGCGTTTCTCGAATCACTCTGAATAGTCATCGAAATGATGGCGTCACTATTAGCATCAGCCTTAGAAACTACTGGCGGTGCATCAATATCTTGTGGCAAATTTCGAGTAGCTTGAGATACTTTGTCTCGAACGTCATTAGCTGCTTCTTCTAAATTTTTGTCCAAATTAAACTCGACTGTAATATTACTACTTCCTTGAATACTTGAAGAAGTAACATTGCGGATTCCGTCAATTGAATTAATCGCTTTTTCTAGAGGTTCTGTAATTTGCGACTCAATAATATCAGAATTTGCTCCAGTGTAATTAGTGCGTATAGATACCTGCGCAGGATCAATGGATGGAAATTCTCGGATTCCCAAAAAGCTGTAACCAATCAATCCAAATAATATAATAGTCAAATTGATTACAATAGTAAAAACGGGTCTTTTTATGCTTAAAGTAGATAAACTCATTACTGTTTTTTAAAATAAAAGTGAATCGATTAGTTTTATTTAACTTTAACGATAATTGGTGCTTCGTCTTTCAAAGACATCACTCCCGAAGTCAAAACCGTATCTCCTGCTTTTAAACCTGAAAGTACTAAAATAGACGCATCAGTTCTTGTGGCTGTCTCCACCATTATTTCTTTCGCCATTCCTTTGTTAGCAACGAATACTTTTTTTCCGTCTTGAACTGGAATTATCGCTTCTGTTGGAATAACCACGGCATCTTTGATAATATCCAAAGGCAATTGAACGTTTGCAAATGTACCTGGTAATAATTTTCCGTCTTTATTGTCTGCCAAAGCACGCACTTTTAAAGTTCGTGTCGCAATTTCTACTTCGGGTTCAATAGCATAAATTGTAGCCGAATAAGTTTGTTGTTCAGCTCCTGTTACTTTAAACGTAATGATGGCATTCTTTTTTACTTGCGAAGCATATTTTTCAGGAATAGAAAAAGTGATTTTCAGTTGGTTAACATTGACCAATTTTGCTACTAAAAGGGTAGGAGTAACATATGTCCCAGGCGAAATAGAACGCAAACCAATCTTTCCTGAAAAAGGCGCGCGTACCGAAGTTTTCTCAATTTGTGCTTGAATCAATTGACTTTGCGCTTTCGCAGATTGATAGTCAGCGCGTGCAACATCGTATTCTTCTTGACTAATTGCTTCTTTTTGTAACAGTAATTTAGCTCTCCTTTCATTTTCAGAAGCTAAACTTTCTTTGGTTTTGGCTTGAGCCAATTGCGCTTTCAGTTCAATATCATTCACTTTGAACAGTACTTGGCCTTTCGTAACATTACTACCTTCTTGGAAATAGATATTTTTTACAATTCCTGAAACCTCAGAACGAATCTCCACTTGCTCATTGGCTTCAATAGAACCCGAAAGGGCTAAATTATTATCAAATGTTTGTAAGTGAACTACCGATCCGCTTACCGTAATAGGCTGTTTGTCTTTTTCTTTGTCTTTAGGCCCTTTGGAATCACTATTTTTTGTAATTCGGTAACCAATTAAACCAACTAATCCTATAATTAATAAGGAGTAAACAAGAGTTTTTATTTTCATAAGAGTTTATTATAGTGTCATATTAACGCAATTCACAAATTTAGGGTATTGAATTTAATAATAGACTAACTTGGAGTTATTATTTTGAGTTGATTAGTTCAACTTATATAATTCCAAATATTTTTCTTTTTAGTCATTTCTATAAATACAGCACGCAAGGTAGCATGCTCTGGCTTATGCATGCTGGCATCTTCTCGAAGTAATTGTATTGCATAATTTCTAGCTAATAGTAAAATATCTTTATCCTTTACAATATCCGCAATTTGAAGATTCAAAACACCGCTTTGTTGCGTTCCCATTAAATCACCAGGACCGCGTAATTTTAAATCGACTTCGGCAATTTCAAAGCCATCATTGGTACTTACCATCGTTTCCATTCGGATTTTACTATCAGAACTCAATTTGTGGCTCGTCATCAAAATACAATAACTTTGTTCGGCGCCACGCCCCACACGACCACGCAATTGATGTAATTGTGACAGTCCAAAACGTTCCGCACTTTCAATAATCATTACGCTGGCATTAGGAACATTAACCCCAACCTCAATTACTGTGGTGGCTACCATAATATTGGTTTTCCCTTCGGCAAAGCGTTTCATTTCAGATTCTTTATCCGCGGGTTTCATTTTTCCGTGTAAAATGGAAATAGAATACTGCGGCAGCGGAAAATCTCTTGAAATACTTTCGTAGCCATCCATCAAATCTTTGAAATCCATTTTTTCGGATTCCTGAATCAACGGATAGACAATATAAATTTGCCTGCCCAATGCAATTTCGTCTTTCAAAAACTTCCAAACTTTCAATCGGTTGCTGTCAAAACGATGTACAGTTTGAATGGGTTTTCGTCCCGGAGGCAATTCGTCTATCACTGAAATATCCAAATCACCATACAAACTCATTGCTAAGGTACGCGGAATAGGAGTGGCAGTCATTACTAAAACATGTGGTGGAATTTCGTTCTTCTTCCATAACTTAGAACGCTGCTCTACGCCAAAACGATGTTGCTCATCAATTACCGCGAGTCCCAAATTCTTAAACTGTACTTTATCTTCTAATAAAGCATGGGTTCCGATAAGGATATGTAAACTGCCGTCTTCCAATGCTTCATGAATTATTTTTCTGTCAGCAGTTTTAGTAGAACCGGTTAATAATTGAATGTTGATATTGGCGGTCTTCGCCAATTCGGACAAGCCTAAAAAATGTTGGTTGGCTAAAATTTCTGTTGGCGCCATCAAGCAAGCTTGAAAGCCGTTATCAATAGCCAAAAGCATACTCATAAACGCAACAATGGTTTTTCCAGAACCTACATCACCTTGCAGCAACCGATTCATTTGGGCATTACTTCCCATATCGGTGCGGATTTCTTTAATCACTCTTTTTTGCGCATTGGTCAACTCAAAAGGCAAATGATTTTGATAAAAATCATTGAAATGTTGCCCAACAGAAGTAAACGGATGTCCTTTTATTTTGTGTTTCTGAATTAGGTTTTTGGTAATCAATTGCAGCTGAATAAAGAACAATTCTTCAAACTTCAATCGGAATTGGGCTTTCGCCAAAGCTTCCGAACTTTTAGGAAAATGAATGTTGAATAAGGCGGCTTTCTTAGAAATCAGTTTTAATTCGTTAATCAAATAATCGGGCAAAGTTTCTGAAAACAAATTTTGTGTTTCCAAAAACAATTGTTGCATCATTTTGATAATAACTCGGTTCGAAACACCTCGATTCGCCAAGGTTTCGGTAGAAGGATAAATGGCTTGCATGGCCGAGCGAAGACTTTTTTGATGTTCGCTAAGCAATTCCATTTCAGGATGCGCCATGTTAAACGTACCATTGAATGAGGAGCATTTTCCAAAAATCACGATGACTTCATTCAACTTTAAACTTTCTCGAATCCATTTATGACCTTGAAACCAAACCAGTTCCATTTGACCCGTATCATCAACAAAAGTGGCGACCAAACGTTTTTTATTTTTACCAAATTCGACCGTTTTAATGTGGATTATTTTGCCAATGATTTGGACTTCAGAGGTGGTGTTTTGTAACTCATTAATTTTATAATACCGCGTTCTGTCGATGTAGCGATTGGGAAAGAAATTCACTAAATCTCCGTACTTATGAATTCCCAATTCCTTACGCAAGAGTTCGCCCCGATGAGGGCCAACGCCTTTAAGGTATTCGATAGGAGTTTGTAGAAGATTTTGCTGCATACTGCGAAGATAGTTTTTTGTTTGGAAAATAGAAAATAGCGTTTGAAAATGATATATTTGAAAAAAATAAATTAACAAAATAATTCTCGATACCCTAGATAATTACCAGTTGTACAGTACTATAAACGAAAGAATAGCCAAAGGTTTTGCCTTTTTGCACAACACTGATTTAGATACCATTTCCTCAGGGAGGCACGATATAGAAGGCGATACTATTTTTGCGTTGGTACAAGAATACCCAACCAAGCCTTTGAACGAATGTAAATTAGAAAGTCATAAAAAATACATTGATATTCAATATGTGATTCGTGGTGAGGAATTCATGGGAGTAACTACAAAAAACAATCAAAAGATACTGGAACAAGACGAAGATAAAGACTATACGTTTTACGAAGGTACAACTTCTTTAGTGCGCGTTTCAAAAGGAATGTTTACTATTTTTTTTCCAGATGATTTGCACCAACCTTGTGTTCAAACAGAATCCGCTGCTGAAGTAAAGAAAGTAGTGATTAAAGTCTTAATTCAATAAATCGTACTTCGTATATCGTATATCCTAAATCGTAAATTACAATGACAACCCATCTCGCTTTACTTCGTGGCATCAATGTTTCCGGACACAATATGATTAAAATGGAGGCATTAAAAACGACTTTGGAAAACATTGGATTTCAAAATGTGACCACCTACATTCAATCAGGAAATGTGTTTGTGACTACTGAAGAAGACAATCCAGCTAAAGTAGGTTTCCTCATCAAACAAGAAATCTTCAAAGCATTTGGTCACGAAGTGCCTGTGGTGGTGATTGCCAAATCTGATTTAGAAGCCTGTTTAACTAACAATCCCTATTTGAAAGAAAAAGACTTGGATACCAAAAAACTCTATGTCGCTTTTGTATCGATGGCTTTGCGAAATGAGGCCATTAATGATTTAAAAATGAGTCAAGTGAAACCAGATCAAGCGCATATTGATGCCAATAAAATTTACATCAAATACGCAGTAAGCGCAGGAAAAACCAGACTAGACCAAAAATATATTGAGAAAAAACTAAATGTGACGGCCACGATACGAAATTGGAATACGGTGTCGCAGTTGTTGGAAATGTATAATGCGTTTGATTAATCCCCTGTGGGGCTACCGATATGGCATCGCTACGAGATTATTCTCATTTTTTTGTAAAAATTGCTCCGTTAGGAGCAGAATATTGGTAATAAATAATGTTAACTAATAGTAAAGTCCCGTAGGGACGATATGTTTGAACTACTACAAGAATTTAACTTCGTTGAGTTTCATTTTGTGAGGCAACAAGAAGGATATTTTTTATTACTCTAATTCTATAGTCCATTTAATTTGTCCGTTAGTTTCATTACAAATTTCAATTCCACCCATTCCATAATCATAACCTAAAGAATATTTAATTTGTCTGTCTTTAATGAAGTTAGTAAGTTTTGGCGAAACTGAAATCATTTTATTAAACAAAGTTTTCGTTTCGTTTATTTCATCCAATGCACTCTGTTTAGTCAAGTTTTTTATGTCATTGCAAAGTGTCCAACCTGTTACAGAAAAATGATGTTCATCTTTAGCATCAAAAGTCAGGTCACCAATTTTGAACGTATGTCCTTCCGTCAGTAAGATGATTGCATTATTAACTCGATGGCTCAATTCGTTATTTGTCATTTTAATCTAATATTACGCTGCCGATAATTATATAATCAAATTCACCTGGGTTTTCTGTTACAAGAGCACCTGCAACTGTAACAGAGTAATGTTGTAAAAGCGTTTTGAAGGTTGTTTTTTCGTATCTTGGACTAAGTTCAATTAAGTCACTTGTCAATTTGTCACCTGTAAGTGGTTTGGTCAGCTTAACTAAAAGTTTGTTGCCTCCTCTATCAGAAAGAATTTTACCGAAAAGAATTTCTTTCCAATCCCAAGGCTCACTTACAATAATTCTTACTGTCTGTCCGTTTAAACTCATTAGTTGTTTTGTCTTGTTCTGAAATAACTGCTCATTCATTTATTTATGCATATTATTCATACAACTAGTTACAAACGGTTATATTTTTGTAATAAAAACCAATTTTGATCTAAGTCCAGTTGCAGATTAAATCAAATATAAAAAATAAATTTATTCTACCACAACTGTCCCACTTCTTGTTTGATCAAGTCCAAGGCAGCATAAGTAGGAGCGGCTTTATCTACTAAACTACTCACTACAAATTCTCTCAAGTCAGTGGCAGTTTGTACTTTTTCGTTTTGAGCGGCAATGCGTATCAATTGGATAGTCGCATTCTTAGCCGTTTGAATAATAGACCAACATTCGCCAGACACATAAATTTGTTGGCTTAGATTGTGTTCAAATTCTTGTTGGATTTGGTCAATGATAAAATTCTCATATTCTTTTTTATCGTTGGTTACAGGG
Source organism: Flavobacterium keumense (assembly GCF_029866485.1). Classification (NCBI taxonomy): domain Bacteria; kingdom Pseudomonadati; phylum Bacteroidota; class Flavobacteriia; order Flavobacteriales; family Flavobacteriaceae; genus Flavobacterium; species Flavobacterium keumense. Next base: position 1,979,546 of record NZ_CP092332.1, on the reverse strand, counting down.
CTATTTCGCAACAATATTTGTGAGGGATTGATGCGTTCCATTAATAAACTCAATCGTTCGTAGGCTTGCAAGCGCAAAGGTAAAATGTCTTTTTTGTTTTCTTTTTGCAATAACCAACGACGAATTTTCTCTTGGTCTTTAAAATAGTTGTCAAATAAAAAATAAGCAACGCCACCCGTTACTAAAGAAGGTAATGTATATCCAAGGATTTCAAGTATTTTGACTGTTTCCATTTGTTTTTTTCTATTTTTGAAACACAAAAATACGCTTTTTGAAAATGTAACGGAATATTTTATTGCATACGAATCAATTTATATTACGTCAGTTCGAGTGTTTTTTGTGCAGTGAAGCGGAACAAAAAATGTATCGAGAACTTACAAAAATAGTCACGGCTTCTCGATACAATTTAAAAAGAAAAGTTAGCTCATTTCTTTTTAAACCACTCGAAGTGACGTGTAGAGAATAAAATAAATTACTTAACCTCAATCTTTTATGGAAAACTACATCATTGTTTTACTTTGTTTGGCTGCTTTTTTTGCTGGATTTATCGATGCCGTTGTGGGTGGTGGTGGCTTAATTCAAACTCCCATGGGATTAATTTTATTGCCCAATTTACCCGTTTCGACTGTAGTGGGAAGTTTGAAGATTCCGGCATTTAGCGGGACTTCGTTTGCGGCCTACCAATACCTTAAAAAAGTAGATATGAACTGGAAATTGCTTTCGATCATGATGTTGTTAGCCTTTCCGTCAGCGTTTTTAGGGTCGACTTTGTTGACCTATGTGAGCAATGATTTTATGAAACCTATTCTGTTAGTGGTGCTGTCTTTTTTAGTGATTTGTACCTACGCCAAGAAAAATTTTGGACAACACATTGAAAAGAATAGTTCTCCTAAAAGACAACTAATCAATGCTGTGACCATCAGTTTTGTGGTGGGATTGTATGATGGTTTATATAGGACCTGGAACAGGAAGTTTTTTGGTGGTGGCGTTTATTGCTTTGATGGGGTTTGATTTTTTACACGCTTCTGCGAATGCAAAAATGGTCAATTTGGCTACTAATTTTGGTTCGATTTGTTTGTTTTTTATCAAAGGAAAAATCATTTGGGCAATTGCTATTCCAATGGCGTTTAGTAATGCTTTGGGTGGTTTTTTGGGTGCTAAAATGGCTATTAATAAAGGAAATCAATTTATCCGAATCTTCTTTTTGATTGTGGTAATTGGAACTTTAATTCGTTTTGGATACGATGTGTTTTTTAAGTAAATAATATGGTTATCATTTATTAGTTTTCAAATGAATTTTAATTTTCCAATTGTTACATTTATACATTGCTAATCCTTATTTTTGCTATCCATAATTAAATTTCCAAATGCAGCACTATATTGATCAATTGAACGAAGCGCAACGCGAACCAGTCCTTCAAAAAGACGGCCCAATGATTATCATTGCGGGTGCAGGTTCTGGTAAAACGCGAGTGTTGACCATTCGAATTGCCTATTTGATGCACCAAGGTATCGATGCGTTTAATATTTTGGCATTAACCTTTACCAACAAAGCCGCGCGCGAAATGAAAAACCGTATAGCGTCTATTGTGGGAGCCAGTGAGGCTAAGAATCTTTGGATGGGAACCTTTCACTCAGTTTTTGCGCGGATTTTGCGTTCAGAGGCAGAACATTTGGGCTACCCGTCAAATTTTACGATTTACGATTCGCAAGACTCCGTGCGTTTGATTTCTTCGATTATCAAGGAAATGCAATTGGACAAAGATATCTACAAACCGAAACAAGTTTTAGGTCGAATCTCGTCTTATAAAAACAGTTTGATTACGGTAAAAGCCTATTTCAATAATCCCGAATTACAAGAAGCCGATGCGATGTCTAAGAAACCGCGTTTGGGCGAAATTTACCAAAATTATGTCGAGCGTTGTTTCAAAGCAGGTGCAATGGACTTTGATGATTTGTTATTGAAAACGAATGAATTACTCACTCGTTTTCCTGAAATATTAGCCAAATACCAGAATCGTTTCCGCTATATTTTGGTGGATGAGTACCAAGATACCAATCATTCCCAGTATTTGATTGTTCGTGCCTTGTCGGATAAATTTCAAAATATCTGTGTAGTGGGAGATGATGCGCAGAGTATTTACGCCTTTCGCGGTGCCAACATTAACAATATTTTGAATTTCCAAAAGGATTACGACAATGTGAAAACCTTTCGTTTGGAACAAAATTATCGTTCGACCCGAAATATTGTTGAGGCGGCCAATACCATTATCGATAAGAATAAAACCAAACTGGATAAGATTGTTTGGACGGCCAATGATTTTGGTCCAAAAATAAAGGTACACCGCAGTTTGACCGATGCCGAAGAAGGCCGTTTTGTCGCCAGTACGATTTTTGAACAAAAGATGCAAAACCAAATGCTAAACGGTCAATTTGCTATTTTATATCGTACCAATGCGCAATCGCGAGCTATGGAAGATGCTTTGCGCAAACGGGATATTCCGTATCGAATTTATGGCGGACTCTCTTTTTATCAAAGAAAAGAAATCAAAGACGTTTTGTGTTATCTGCGTTTGATAATAAATCCAAAAGATGAAGAAGCACTGATTCGTGTGATTAATTATCCTGCCCGAGGAATAGGGGATACCACTGTTGAAAAGTTGACTATTGCAGCCAATCATTACAAGCGTTCGATTTTTGAAGTGATGCAAAACATTGACAAAATCGACTTGAAACTGAATTCGGGAACCAAGCAAAAGCTAACTGATTTTGTGAACATGATTAAGAGTTTTCAAATTATTAATGAAAATCAAGATGCGTTTTACATTACAGATCATGTGGCCAAAAAAACAGGTTTGGTACAAGAACTAAAAAAAGATGCTACACCCGAAGGTATGGCTAAAATTCAAAACATTGAGGAACTACTCAACGGTATCAAGGATTTTACCGAAGGTCAAAAAGAAATTGATGGCGCTCGTGGTGCTTTATCTGAATTTTTAGAAGATGTGGCTTTGGCTACCGATTTGGATAAAGACACTAGCGATGAAGACCGTGTGGCGTTGATGACGATTCACTTGGCAAAAGGATTGGAGTTTCCACACGTTTTTGTGGTAGGAATGGAAGAAGATTTATTTCCAAGTGCGATGAGTATGAGTACCCGTTCTGAACTCGAAGAAGAACGCCGTTTGTTTTATGTTGCCTTAACTCGTGCCGAGCATCAAGCGTATTTAACCTATGCGCAATCGCGTTACCGTTGGGGAAAATTAACCGATAGTGAACCTTCTCGTTTTATTGAAGAAATTGACGGACAATATTTAGAATATTTAACGCCTGCCGAATCAAATTACCGCTACAAACCGATGATTGATAGTGATATTTTTGGCGATGTGGACAAATCCAAATTGCGGTTAGCCAAACCTATTTCAGGAACTCCGCCCAAATACATTACGGATAATCAACCTAAACCGGACAGTCCTATTAGACGATTGAAACCTGTAGCAGGAAACGCGCCATCTTCGGGCAATGCTAATTTGTTTGACAATAAATTAGTAGCTGGAAATATCGTAATGCACGAGCGTTTTGGTAAAGGTGAAGTCATCAATATGGAAGGTGTGGGTGCTGATCGAAAAGCGGAAATTCGTTTTGAAGTAGGTGGTATTAAAAAATTGTTATTGCGTTTTGCAAAATTGGAGATTATTGGGTAAAATCACTCAAGGTGATAAAATAAAAAACACAAACTATGGCTGAATTTATAAAAATATACCCTGATAAACCGAGTGAATCGGCTATTGCCAAAGTGGTAAAGGTATTGAAAGAAGGAGGTTTAGTAATCTATCCAACCGATACAGTCTATGGATTGGGTTGTGATATTACAAATACAAAGGCGTTAGAGCGGATTGCCCGAATCAAAGGCGTGAAATTAGAGAAAGCCAATTTCTCATTCATTTGTCACGATTTGAGTAATTTATCTGATTATGTGAAACAAATTGATACGGCTACTTTTAAAATTTTAAAACGAGCTTTGCCAGGACCTTATACTTTTATTTTACCTGGAAGTTCTAATTTACCTAAAGAATTTAAAAAGAAAACTACAGTGGGAATTCGTGTACCAGACAATTCCATTGCATTAGAAATCGTTAGGCAATTAGGAAATCCAATTGTATCCACTTCTATTCACGATGAAGATGATGTGATTGAATATACGACTGACCCAGAATTGATTTTTGAAAAATGGCAAAATTTGGTAGATATGGTAATTGATGGTGGTTATGGAGATAATACAGCCTCTACCATAATTGACTTATCAGGGCATGAACCGATAATTGTCAGAGAAGGAAAAGGAAATGTAGATATACTTTAGTTAGTTGTGTATAACTATTTGTATTTTAAAAATTTACATAAAAAAAAACGTCTTGATTAGTCAAGACGTTTTTTTTATTAATGTAAACAATTTTATTTTTGTTGTTTCTTCATTTCTTTTTCTACCATTTCATAGAATTGGTCAATTTTAGGTAACACAACAATGCGTGTTCTTCTGTTACGAGCTCTGTTTTCAGCAGAGTTGTTTTCTACTAATGGTACATAAGAACTTCTACCTGCAGCAATCAATTGAGAAGGTTTAACCCCCAATTGATTTGTTAAAACACGAACAATTGAAGTAGAACGTTTAACACTTAAGTCCCAGTTATCTAATAAAATTTTATTGCCAACGTAAGGTACATTATCTGTATGTCCTTCTACCATACATTCAAAATCGGGTTTGTCGTTAATTACTTTTGCTACTTTTGCTAACACTCCTTTGGCTCTGTCAGTCACCTCATAACTACCACTTTTAAACAATAGTTTGTCAGCAATAGAAATAAAAACCACTCCTTTCTCAACATTGATTTCAATATCTGGGTCAGATAATCCAACTGCGCTTTTTAAACTAGTAACAACAGCTAAAGTTACACTATCTTTTTTGGTCAAAGCATCTTGCATTCTGCTGATTTTTAAATCTTTTTCTTTGATAGATTCTAATGCTTTTTCAATGTTTTGAGCTCCTTTTGTTGATAAAATAGCCATTTCTTTCGAAGTTTCCATTAGATTTTTATTTTGATCTTTCAAAGCAGCAGCTGTAGCTGCTAAAGATGCTTTTTCTTCTAAACAGGAGTTCAATTTTACAGTACAAGTATTTAATAAGTCTTGAGTCTCTTTGTTTTTAGCTTCTAGTTCAGCATATTTCTTTTTAGAAACACAAGAACTTAAAAGAGCTAACACCGATAAAGCAATTACAACTTTTTTCATAAATGATGATTTTATTGGATTAATTGATTGTAAGCAAATTTAGTTTTTAAAATTTATTTGAGCGTAATTATATCGTTAAAAAAACGAATTTTCTTTACAAAGTAGCTATAAACGATACTTTTTACGATATAGTATTCTTTTTGTTGAAAATTACTTCGTTTAGCATAATTTTCAGAATATCGAGCATAAAATGCAAAGTGTGCTTTTAGAATTGCCCAAAAGTGTTTTATTTTTCCCTGTAACAAAAATTGAATTCCTGCTATTCCGTCCAACACCATTCGGATAAAAAGTATTCGATACAAGTCTTTTTGTGGTAAATTCTTGGTGAGCATCGACAATGAATTCCTAAAATTCAATTCGGTTTTTTTTGGATTCCCTTGCTGTAAAGTAGCACCACCCACATGATATACCTTTGATTCAAATAAATACTTAATTGTATATCCTTTATTTTTAACCCTCCAACACAGATCAATTTCTTCTTGGTGTGCAAAAAAGGAAGTGTCAAATCCATTTAATTCATTGTACACTTGACTCCTAATAAAGAAACAAGCTCCTGAAGCCCAAAAGATTTCTTGATTGGTATCGTATTGACCATTGTCTTTCTCTAAAGTGTCAAATAGGCGACCGCGACAAAAAGGATAACCGTATTGGTCAATATAGCCTCCTGCTGCTCCTGCATATTCAAAATAGTCTTTGTTCTTGAAGTCTAAAATCTTCGGTTGAATAATGGCAGTTGTAGGTTCGTTTTGAAATGCTTTGATGATAGGCTGTAGCCAATTTTCGGTCACCTCAATATCTGAATTGACTAAAGCATAAACATCGGCATCAATATGTTGTAATGCTTCATTATATCCTCCCGCATAACCCGTATTAGTTGGATTTACCACAATAGAAACCTCAGGAAAATTAGCCTTTACAAAAGCCACTGAATCATCTGTAGATGCATTGTCGGCAACATAAACAGTTGCTTCTTTGGAAAATTGAACTACAGAAGGTAAAAATTGTTCTAGTAATTGTTTTCCATTCCAATTGAGTATAACAACTGCTATTTTCATCTAGATTCTATTTAATTGATAGTGGGGTAGTTCTGTTAAGAATTGGTATTTTTTATTTTCAAAATCCATTTGGCAAAAGTAATGATTCAAGCCATTAGTCACCATTAGATAATTTGATTTCAAAGTCATATTATATTGAGCAATTTGATCGAAAGTACTTTGTGAAATAGTCACTTCAGGGGCTTTACATTCGATTAATATAAATATAGAACCATCTGAATTATACACCACAACATCGTATCTTTTTCGTAATCCGTTGACTTTTAAAACTTTTTCAACGTTAATCAATGACTTGGGATAGTTTTTTTCGGCCATTAAAAATTGAACAACGTGCTGACGAACCCATTCTTCGGGAGTAAGAATTATAAATTTTTTCCTGATGGGATCAAAAATAGACACTTTATTTTCGCTATTTTTGAAACGGAAAGAATAGGATGAAAAATTCAATTGTTGCATACGCCAAAATTACTATTTTAAATTTCAAATTTCCGAATAAAGACCTAACCAAAACAACTTTTTGTGGACGAAGTAGTAAAAATTGTAAATGATATTAAGGCAAGAAACATCAAACCAATCTATTTTTTGATGGGAGAAGAGCCGTATTATATCGATAAATTATCTGATTTTATTGAACAAAATGTCCTTTCAGAAGAAGAAAAAGGTTTCAATCAAACGGTTTTGTATGGTCGGGATGTCATCATTGATGATATTGTTTCGACTGCTAAGCGCTACCCAATGATGGCCGAACGACAAGTAGTGATTGTTAAAGAAGCTCAAGAATTGTCTCGAACAATTGATAAAATAGAGAGTTATTTAGAAAATCCAATGGAATCTACGGTCCTGGTTTTTTGTTACAAATACAAAACCTTGGATAAACGTAAAAAAGCAACGAAATTACTAGCACAAAAAGGGATTGTTTACGAAAGTAAAAAGTTGTACGAGAATCAAGTTGGCGACTGGATAAAACGTGTCTTGGCTGGTAAAAAATACTCTATCGAACCTAAAGCTGCTGCTATGTTGGTAGAATTTTTAGGAACTGATTTGAGTAAAATTAATAATGAATTGGAGAAACTACAAATTATACTTCCGGCAGGAAGTACAATTAATCCACAGCACATTGAAGAGAATATAGGTTTTAGTAAAGACTTTAATAACTTTGAGTTACTGAAAGCTCTAGGATCTCGAAATCAAGCTAAGGCATTCCATATTGCGCACTACTTTTCAGAAAATCCCAAAGCCAATCCTCTAGTGGTTACTACAGGGATTGTATTTGGTTTTTTTGTCAAGGTCTTGAAATACCACGGATTGAAAGATAAAAATCCTAAAAATGTAGCTGTTGCTTTGGGAATTTCAACTTATTTTTTAAATGATTATGATGTTGCTTTAAAAAATTATCCAATGAAAAAAGTGAGCCAAATTATTACTTCTCTAAGGAAAATCGATGTAAAGAGCAAAGGAGTTGGTGCTAATTTGTCTCAAGCAGATTTGTTAAAAGAAATGCTATATACAATTTTTAATTAGTTCAAAATTTAGATATTTGTACCTCAAAATTTAAAATTTCAAGTTATGGGAATGAATAAGAATACCATTTTAGGATGGGCAACTTTACTAATGATTGTTATGGGACTTTTGCTGATAGGTCTTGGAGCCTTCAGATATGACGACGTTGCAGGTTGGGGCTTTGCTGCTGTCGGAGTGGGGTTTTTAGCTAATGCTTGGGTATTTAGCTCATTGAAAGGTAGAGTATAAATCCAAATATTCGCTATTTGTATTAGGTATTCATAAAATAATTTCCCATAGTATAGTTGAATTTATTTCTAATGATTGTTTTTTTGGATTTGAAAATAGGTTTTAATAAAAAAGCTATTCGTTCTGTTTCTTTTAAATAAGCATCGTTACCGAAGCTAGATTCAATTTCATGATAAAAAACATTGGGTTTAATTTTTCTCAATTTTAGAAACGTAATTCTATTTTCATCGGCAGAGAATAATCCATAAGCTTCAATTCCAATGAGATGAATATTGGCTTTTATGGTATTGGCAATGGATAAAAAATCCCTTCTATTGCGAGTTAAATCATTACTTAAGAGTAAAAAATTCATCAATCTAAATCCAGCAATTTGGCACTTATTATTGGTAAATACACATTTTTCAATAGGGCTTATGGAACTAATTTCTAAATTAGTTCTCTTAAAAATTTGATTTACATATTCTTGATTTCTATACCGTAAATTAGCAATATAACGCGCATCTACAATTGGATCTTCTGAATTATTTAGAATTTGATCTTGAATCAAAACATTAGCAATCACTTTATCAGTGGCTTTCCAATCGGACGCAATTGGAATTAGATTTTCAATTCGGTTCGGCTGTAATGCGGCCATTTCCCATGCTATTGCTCCACCTAAACTACCGCCAATAACAGCAAATACATTTTTTACTTTTAGATGAAAAAGACCTTCCCAAAAAATTGCTGCAATATCTCTGATAGTAAAATCTCGATAATTAGGGATTAATGCCTCGTAATTGTCTTCAAATCCATTTCCTGGAATATTGAACGATATGATTGTATAAATGTTGATGTCAATCGTTTTGTTTTCGCCAATTAAACCATTCCACCATCCGTATCGTCCGCTCACAGTTGCATTGCCTGTTAACGAATGATTTACAATAATGATAGGAGCAGTGCCAAGGGGTTGTCCAACAACTTCATACGATAACGCAATATGTTCTAGTTGTTTCCCTTTTTCTAAATTGAAATCAAATAAATCAATGGTTCGGATGTTTTTCATAGCTCAAGAATTTTGATATGAATAAAACTACTAACAATCAAAAAGCGCTATATACTTTTTCTTTGAGTGACGTAATTAATCGATAATCGGCATCATTTCATCCTAAAACCTAATAATTTCAACTAGAGTTATTGCATTATTTTTATTTAAAACTATCTTTGTAGCTACATCAAATTTTAAAATAAAAAACAAACAATATGTCAGACGATAAGAAAGTAATATTCTCAATGTCAAAATTGAGTAAGACGTATTCAAGCAGCAACAAACAGGTATTAAAAGATATTTATCTAAGTTTCTTTTACGGGGCTAAAATTGGTATTCTAGGATTAAATGGTTCTGGTAAATCTTCGCTGTTAAAAATTATTGCAGGAGTTGATAAAAATTACCAAGGAGATGTTGTTTTTGCTCCTGGATATACAGTTGGTTATTTGGAACAAGAACCACAATTAGACGATTCTAAAACAGTAATCGAGATTGTTCGAGAAGGTGTTGCTGAAACGATGGCCGTTTTAGAAGAATACAATCAAATCAATGATTTATTTGGTCTTCCAGAAAATTATGAAGATCAAGACAAAATGGATAAATTGATGGATCGTCAAGCCGCTTTACAAGACAAAATAGATGCTTTAGGTGCTTGGGAAATCGATACCAAATTAGAAATAGCCATGGATGCGTTGCGTACTCCAGAAGGCGATACTCCAATCAAGAATTTGTCAGGAGGGGAACGCCGTCGTGTAGCTTTATGCCGTTTGTTATTGCAACAGCCTGACGTATTGCTTTTGGATGAGCCAACGAATCACTTGGATGCTGAAAGCGTACTTTGGTTAGAACAACACTTAGCACAATATGCCGGAACTGTAATTGCAGTAACGCATGACCGTTATTTCTTAGATAATGTAGCGGGTTGGATTTTGGAATTGGATAGAGGAGAAGGTATTCCATGGAAAGGAAATTATTCTTCTTGGTTGGACCAAAAATCAAATCGTTTGGCTCAGGAAGAAAAAGTAGCGTCTAAACGCAGAAAAACTTTAGAACGTGAGTTGGATTGGGTTCGTCAAGGTGCCAAAGGGCGTCAAACCAAACAAAAAGCGCGTTTACAGAATTATGATAAATTGTTAAATGAAGACCAAAAACAATTGGATGAAAAATTAGAGATTTATATTCCAAATGGCCCTCGTTTAGGAACCAATGTAATTGAAGCTAAAAATGTAGCTAAAGCTTTTGGAGATAAGTTGTTGTATGATAATTTGAACTTTACATTGCCTCAAGCCGGAATTGTGGGGATTATTGGGCCTAATGGTGCTGGTAAATCGACTATTTTCCGAATGATAATGGGAGAAGAAAAACCAGATGCTGGAGAATTTACTATTGGTGAAACCGTTAAAATTGCTTACGTAGATCAATCGCATTCGAATATCAATCCGGACAAAACCATTTGGGAGAATTTTTGCGATGGGCAAGAATTAATTATGATGGGCGGAAGACAAGTGAATTCTAGAGCGTATCTCTCTCGTTTTAACTTTGGCGGAAGCGATCAAAATAAAAAAGTATCGATGCTTTCTGGTGGAGAAAGAAACCGTTTGCACTTGGCTATGACCTTGAAAGAAGAAGGAAACGTTTTGTTATTAGATGAGCCAACGAATGACTTGGATGTCAACACGCTTCGTGCCTTAGAAGAAGGGCTAGAGAATTTTGCAGGATGTGCAGTAGTAATTTCGCACGACAGATGGTTCTTGGATAGAATTTGTACCCATATTTTGGCTTTTGAAGGAAACTCTGAGGTGTATTTCTTTGAAGGAAGTTTCTCTGACTATGAAGAAAACAAAAAGAAACGTTTAGGAGGGGATTTAACTCCAAAACGATTGAAATACAGAAAATTGATACGAAGTTAATACTTTTAATTTCAATAAATAAAAAGAGGATATCACACAATATCCTCTTTTTTTACCTCTTTATTTCTTTTTACCAGAATTCATCATTATTAGCACGGCTCCAACTAACCCTAGTATTACCAAACCAAAAACAACTATCATAATAAAGGAACCGTTTGCCCAAGAGTATAATGGTAAATTTCTCATAATTAAGACTTTTAAGATAAGCCAAATTTAATTCGATATAACAGGTTATTTTATGACATTTGTCATATAAGACAATTTATTCTAAAAATTTAGATTGCAGGCCTTTTGTAGGAACTAAACAATGCTCTTTTTTACCCCACCATCTGTAGCGATTTCTGGCTACGTAATCATAAATAGTATTCGTTACAGCTGTTGGAAGCCATTTAAAAATGAGTAAACAATAAAAAAATCCTCCAATACTTTTTACAATTTCAAAAACAGCTTCTGATTTGTAATAATAGGCTTTATTTGATTCATATAGAATAATACTATCTATTTTTTGTTCGGAAATTGGAAGCTGTTGAAGTAATTCTTGTCCCAAATCCGATTGTAAAGAGACAAACCGAAAAATGTCTTTTTTATCTCTTTTGATAATGAATTGCACCGAGGTAGCACACAAGTTGCAAAGTCCGTCAAACAAAATGATTTTTTTATGTTGAGGGAGGTTTTGCATTTTATTTTTTTACAGCTTCAACTAATTCTAATTCATCTAAACTTACCTTGGAGGTAAATAATCCGTAATTGACAGTAGCTTTGTTTTTCTCAATACTATCAATACTTCCCACGGCTTTTCCGTCAATCATTCGGACACGATCGCCCACTTTAAGAATTGGTCGTGGTTTTTCGATTACGACTTTTACTTTTTTAGCTTTTTTCTCGGCACGAATTTCTTCTACCTGAACAGTCACTTCTTTAATTATTTCTTTTTTCTTTTCAGCAATTACCTTAGTTTCTTTTGCAGTTGCTTTTTTACGTTTGGAATTTTCTATTTCAACAATCTTTAAAAATTCACCAATTAGCTCTTTCTTATTTTTATTATTGAAATATTTCTCGGCTATATCTTCAATTTTTTGGCCAATGTAGATTGTCTTTTGATTGCTATCGTACAATTCCTGATAACTCTCTAATTTTTGTTTGATTTTGAGATTGATAGTCTCCATTTTTTTACTTTCCTCACGCGCTTTGGTTTCTTCTTCTTTCAGTGTTAAGGACGTTTTTTCTAATTTAGAGCGTTCTTTTTGAAGTGTGGCAATAGTTTTATCAAAACGTACTTTACCTACTTCAATTTTCTTTTTAGCACGATTAATTAAGCCATACGGAATCCCATTTTTTTGAGCTACTTCAAAAGTAAATGAACTTCCCGCTTGACCTAAAACCAATTTATACATAGGCTCTAATGATTTTTCATCAAAAAGCATGTTGGCATTGGTAGCAAATGGCAATTCGTTAGCCAAAATTTTTAAATTAGAATAGTGGGTTGTAATGATTCCAAAAGCTTCACGATGATAGAATTCTTCCAAGAAAATTTCTGCCAATGCTCCTCCTAATTCTGGATCCGAACCGGTACCAAATTCGTCTATCAAAAACATCGTATTTTTGTTGCATTTTTTCAAGAAATAATTCATGTTTTTTAAGCGATAGCTGTACGTGCTTAAATGATTTTCTATCGATTGGTTGTCACCAATGTCAGTTAAAATTCTATCAAACAAGAAGGTTTCGCTGCGTTCGTGAACCGGAATCAACATTCCCGATTGGAGCATTAATTGCAATAAACCAACCGTTTTTAAAGAAATAGTTTTTCCTCCCGCATTCGGTCCCGAAATGACGATGATTCGGTTTTCTTGTTGCAATTCGATAGTTTGCGGATACGTTATTTCGTTTTTTTCTGCATTAGTCAAATACAAAATAGGATGGAAGGCATCTCTGAAATACAAGCGACGTTCATCGGTTATTGTTGGTAAAATCGCATTGATTTTGTTGGCATATTTTGCTTTGGCAGCAATAACATCAACATCACTTAAGAAATTTTGGTATTCGATAAGTAAATCCAAATACGGCCGAATTTTATTCGATAATTGTTTTAAAATCCGAGTAATTTCTTCCTTTTCTTCGTATTCTAAATTGCTTAATTCACGCGAATATTTTAAGGTAGTTTCGGGTTCGATATAGGCAATACTTCCTGTCTTGGAACTTCCTAAAATCGATCCTTTTACTTTACGACGATACATTGCTAAAACGGCTAAAACACGACGATTTTGAACAAAACTTTCTTTAATTTCATCCAAATAACCTAGTGAATTGTATTGCGTTAAAGCCACTCCAAAACTTTGATTGACTTTTCCACGAACCACATTCATATCTCTACGAATGTTCAATAAATCAGGCGAAGCATTATCTTTAATTTCTCCGTATTTATCGACTACTTCATCGACCATTGTAATGATATCTTTGGTGAATGCTACTCTTGAGGCCCTATTATTTAAATTGGGATAATAATCGTGGAATTTTCTCAAGAAATTCAGCAAGAAATTAACAGTACTGGATAAGTTGGCAATTTTTCTAAAACTACCCACTTCCAAAAAACTATCCTCAATAGCTAAAAATTTAATTTCGTGAGTGATAGCGTCAAATCCGTGATTGGGTATCGCATTATTATTTTGAAAAGACGACACATACTCCGAGGTTTGTAACAAAGCCTCCATTAAGCTTTCTTTGTCTTTGAAAGGCGTGATTTCAAGTGCTTTCTCTTTTCCAATATCAGTATTACAAATAGCCGATATCGTTTCTAAAACGGTAGGAAATTGTAAATCTTGTAAGGTCTTTTCGGTAATGGATATCATTGATTAATTTGTTGCTAAGGAGCAAAGTTACAAAGTTTAAGAAGAGTTTCTTGAAGAAAAAGTATAATTTTATGCCCACTTATAATTAGTACTATGCAACTCCAATTGAATTCAAAATGGCGAGCTATTTTAGCAGAAGAAATTCAGCAACCCTATTTCAGTGAATTACTAGGAATAGTGGATTTGGAGTATCAAAATCACACCTGTTACCCTCCTAAAGATTTGATTTTTTCTGCTTTTGAACAGTGTAGTTTTTCACATACCAAAGTAGTGATCATTGGTCAAGATCCTTATCACGGAAAAGGAGAGGCGAATGGCTTGTGTTTTTCAGTCAATGATGGTATAAAAATTCCACCTTCTTTGCGTAATATTTACAGGGAATTAGTAGATGATTTGGGTAATATATTTATACCTAATTCTGGGAATTTGGAGTCGTGGGCTAATCAAGGCGTTTTGTTATTGAATGCTGGATTGACCGTTAGAGAGGACTTGCCGAATAGTCATAAACATTTGCAATGGGGTCAATTTACAGATGCCGTGATTCAAAAAATATCGGATGAAAAAGAACATGTCGTTTTTTTACTTTGGGGCAGTTTTGCTCACAAAAAAGGAGCTAAGATAAACCGAGAAAAACATTTGGTTTTAGAATCCGGACATCCATCGCCTATGAGTGCCAATCAAGGAAAATGGTTTGGGAATAAGCATTTTAGTAAAACCAATGCGTATTTAGAATCTAAAGGCCTGAAACCAATAAATTGGCTGAATCAATAATTACTTTTTAGCTATATCCTCTAAAACTACTTTATCAGAATAGTTGGTTATAGTAAGTATGATTTCTTGATTTTTTACTGTTTTGCCTTCAATAACATATTTTTTTCCTTTTCCCACAGCAATATTACTTTGGTCAAAATCGATATCGCCATATTGTAATGTGTTTCTAATATCGGTAGTATCAATCCAAGGTTGTGCTAGAATTTGAGTTGCCTTTGGAGAATAATTAAATGGTTTGTTTCTTAAATCATTTAAAACGCGTGCATTTGGGAAATAATTACAACGGGTATCTTTTCCGCTAAACACCATTGAAACGAAGAACAGCCCCATAATAAGGCCCACAAAATAATACGCAAAACGTTGAAAGAATTTCATACACTAAATTTTTAGCAAAGGTAAAGGAAACTTAATTTAAAAAACAATTAAATTAATATCGCTATCTGGTAGGCCAAACCAATCGCTAATAGCTTTGTTGGTCAATATTCCGTGGTACATATATACACCGTTTTTTAATCCTTTGTTACAACGAATGGCACTTTCGATACCCCCATCTTCGGCAATTTGCATCAAATAAGGCGTAATAATATTACTGATGGATAGTGAAGCGGTTTTTGAATAGCGAGAAGGGATGTTGGGAACACAATAATGCACCACATTGTTTTTGATAAAGGTTGGTTTTTCGTGAGTGGTTACCTCTGAAGTTTCAAAACAGCCTCCTGTATCAATACTGACATCTACTATGACAGCGCCTTTTTTCATGTGTTCCACCATGGTTTCGGTTACTACTACAGGACAACGTTCTATGCCGCGCATAGCGCCAATAGCCACATCGCAACGTCTTAATGCTTTTAGCAATGATTTAGGCTGAATTGTAGAAGTGAAAATACGTTGGTTTAAATTGTTTTGCAAACGACGTAATTTGGTAATTGAATTATCAAAAACTTTGACATTAGCACCCAGCCCAATAGCAGTTTTTGCAGCAAATTCGCCCACTGTTCCAGCACCTAAAATAACCACATCTGTAGGAGGAACCCCCGTTATATTGCCAAATAGTAAGCCTTTTCCAAATTGATTGGTAATCATCAATTCAGCTGCAATTAATACCGATGCTGTTCCAGCAATTTCGCTTAAGGATTTGACTGCAGGATACGTACCATCTTCATCTTTAATGTATTCGAAAGCCAAAGCGGTTATTTTTTTCTTTGCCAAAGCTTCAAAATATTCTTTTTTTCTGGTCTTAATCTGAATGGCCGAAATGACAATAGTATTTTGATTCATCATTTCGATCTCTGGCAAACTTGCTGGTTCTACTTTTAGAATCATCGGGCAACCAAATACTCTTTTTGGATCTTGAGTTATCTCGGCTCCAGCATCGGAATATTCCTTGTCAGAATAACTCGAACTTTCACCAGCACCTGACTCAATCATCACACGATGTCCATGGCAAGTCAATGAATTCACAGCGTCAGGTGTCAAGCAAATTCGGCGTTCTTGATGACTGGTTTCTTTTGGAATACCAATAAAAAGTTCGCTTTTTTGCTTTGCAATTTCGAGTTTCTCTTCCTGAGGCAATAATTGTTCTTTAGTAAAAGGTGATAGCGACATTGTTGATTCAAATTAAGAGGTACAATTTACGTATTTTTTTCTACATCTGAATGATTACAAATGGATTAACTTTAAATGACGTTTTCCGTCAGGAAGTAATTCAATAGTTATCACCGAATGATGTTCTGGAATAAGGTTTGGAATTTTTTCTGCCCATTCGATAAAACACCAATTTTCCGAATAAAAATAATCATCGGCTCCCATATCCAAAGCTTCCATTTCATTTTTCAACCGATAAAAATCAAAATGGTAAACAATTTGATTAGCAGTAGTTTCGTATTCATTAACTAAAGAAAAAGTTGGACTACTTGTTGCGTCTAATACTCCAAGCTCTTTGCATAATTGTTTAATTAAAGTCGTTTTTCCAACACCCATTTCTCCATTAAAAAGGATCACTTTATTTGGTTGTTGGGCAATGATTTGTTGGGCAACCAATTCAAGTTTGTCTATGGTAAATACTATTTCCATTTATCGGGGATTAAAAACCAAAAAAGGGACAATCATTTCTTCTAACGAAATGCCTCCATGCTGGTACGTATTTTTATAATAACTAACATAATGATTGAAGTTATTGACATACGCCAAAAACAAATCATTTTTTGCAAAAATATAAGAACTACTCATATTGATGCTAGGCAATCCTATTTTTTTAGGATCTTTTACAGCGTAAACATCTTTGTTTTCGTAGGTAAGGCTTCGACCTGTTTTGTAGCGTAAATTCAAGCTCGTATTTTTGTCTCCCACTACTTTTGAAGGATTTTTAACATTAATAGTGCCGTGGTCTGTGGTAATTATTAACTTAAATCCCATTTTTTGTGCTTGTTGAATCATACCTAAAAGAGGTGAATTTTTGAACCAACTTAAGGTTAGAGATCGATACGCTTTATCGTCAGGAGCTAATTCTTTAATTACCTCCATTTCAGTTTTAGCATGAGAAAGCATATCGACGAAATTATAGACAATTGTAACTAAATCATTATTTTTTAACGATTTGAAACTTTCTACTAATTTACGTCCGCTGGCCAGATTAGTAATTTTAAAATAATCCTGTTTGATGTTCAATCCGAGACGTTTTAACTGTGCAGTTAAAAACTCGGCTTCAAACATATTTTTTCCTCCTTCGTCAGTATCATTTTTCCAATATTCTGGAAATTGTTTTTCCATTTCTAAAGGCAATAAACCTGAAAAAATAGCATTTCGAGCATATTGAGTTGCTGTGGGCAAAATAGCATAATAAGGTATTTCTTTTTCTAATTTATAATGATTACTTACAGCATTCTCTATAACTTCCCATTGATCGTAACGCAGGTTATCAATAACAATAAAAAGTACGGGTTTGTCTTTTTTTGTAATTTCTGGAACAACTAATTCTTTAAACAAAGTATGGGATAAAACAGGACGATTGGCTTTTGGTTCAAACCAAGATTCATAATTTCGTTCGATAAATTTTCCAAATTGAGAATTAGCCTCTATTTTTTGAGATTCCAAGATGGAACTCATTCCAATATCATTGATGTTTTCGAGCTGTAATTCCCAAAAAATCAATTTTTTATACAATTCAATCCAATCTTCAAAAGAATTTACGGTAGCCATTTCCATGGTGATCTTTCTAAATTCTTTTTGATAATCTAAAGTGGTTTTTTGAGAAATTAAACGAGAGTGGTCTAGATTCTTTTTTAAACTTAACAGGATTTGATTCGGATTTACGGGCTTTATTAAATAGTCGGCAATTTTAGAACCAATGGCTTCTTCCATAATGTATTCTTCCTCGCTTTTGGTAATCATAATCATAGGCACGGATGATTTTTTTTCTTTCATTTCTGAAAGCGTTTCTAATCCACTCATTCCTGGCATATTTTCGTCCAAAAACACAATATCAAAATTATTTTTTTCAAAAATAGCAATAGCGTCCAAACCGTTATTACAAGTTGTAACACTGTAATTTTTCTTTTCAAGAAATAAAATGTGTGGTTTTAATAGGTCGATTTCATCATCTACCCAAAGTATTTTTATAATGTCTTCCATAAAGCGTTATCTATTACCGAAGGGCAATTTACAGTTTTTAAAACGTTGCTTTGCTAAAATAAATATAATTTTTTGAAATTACTTAAGCTAAAATAGTGACAAACAGAATTTTCCACTACTTAAAAAAATAATTCGCTTTAACTTGCTTGTCAAAACGAATTTACTACTTTTATACTTTATCAAATTAACAAAAAACTATGAAAACTAAAACAATTAAAAACGCTGTATTGCTAACTGTATTTTCAGTTACAGCGTCTTTTGCACAACACGCTTTTGTAAACACTCCTCCAGAGGTTTCGCCAATGCCAATGAAACCTGAAATGACTGAAATTTGGAATCCAGAAGTAAAAGTAATTACTCCCGCTAAGAAAATTGGGGATGCACCTTCGGATGCAATTATCTTATTTGATGGTAAAAACTTAAATCAGTGGGTGAATAAAAAAGACAATAGTAAGCCTGCGGGATGGAAAATTGTAAATAATGATTATTTTGAAGTAGTTCCGGAATCAGGAGACATTCAAACTATAATGAAATTTGGAGATTGTCAGTTACACATCGAGTGGAGTGCTCCAGATGAAGTGGTTGACGGCGGACAAATGAGAGGTAATAGTGGTATTTTTTTTCAAAATCGATACGAGTTACAAGTACTAGACTCGTACAATAATAGAACTTATGCTAATGGTCAAGCAGGAAGTATTTATAAGGATCACCCGCCTTTGGTTAATGCGATGAAAACGCCTTTAGAATGGAATGTATATGATGTAATTTATACTGCACCTCGCTTTAAAGCGAATGGATTGATTGATGCGCCTGCTAGAATCACTGTTTTTCATAATGGAGTTGTGGTTCAAAATAACGCTACAATAAATGGATTGACTTTATATATGGGATTACACAATTACCCAGAAGCTCATGGTGAAGATGTTATTTCGCTTCAAGATCACGGTTGTAAAACACAATTCAGAAACATTTGGTTAAGAAGATTATAAAAAATAATCACAAACTAAAAGGAGAGCAGTAGCTCTCCTTTTTTTATAATTCATAGTCAGTTTTGGAATCGATACTCAATTCATCGACATTTTTTTGAGAGCTGATTTCTTTGCCTTTTTCTATTGCTAGTAGTAATTCTTGTTCTTTAGTGAGGTGTAAATTCTCATTAGAAGCACTCATTAAACATTTAATTTTTTCAATCAACGTATGATCTTGAATTTGGGTAATCCAATGAATTAAATGAAGTTTGTCTTTCTGAAATTGTTCGTTGTTCATCGTTTGAAAATTAAATAGAAATTAATACGTGTTACTAACAAATTTACGAAAAAAAGCATTTCAAAAATCAATTCAAAATTCCCTATATTTGTTGCCTTAAAGCAATACATTGTGAACCCAATCAATAAACTTAAAATATTTAATGATCCTATTTATGGATTTATAACTATTCCAAACGCTTTAATCTACGACTTAATTCAGCATCCTTATTTTCAACGTTTGAGACGTATTTCTCAAATGGGATTATCTTATTTGGTCTATCCTGGAGCCAATCATACTCGTTTTCATCACGCTTTAGGATGCATGCATTTGATGCAAAAAGCAGTTGATGTACTTCGATTTAAAGGAGTTTCTATTTCTGAGGAAGAAGAAAATGCTCTATACATAGCCATATTATTGCATGATATCGGTCACGGTCCATTTTCTCACGCCATGGAAAAAAGCATTGTCGAGGATGTTCATCATGAGGCTATATCATTGTTGTTCATGAATCAATTGAATCAAGAATTCAATGGACAATTGAGCTTGGCTATTCAGGTTTTTAAAGGAGAATACCATCGTAAATTCATGTTGCAATTGATATCAAGTCAGTTGGATATGGATCGAATGGATTATTTAAAACGGGATAGTTTTTATTCTGGTGTGGCTGAAGGAAATGTCAATTCTGAGCGTTTGATTCAAATGATGAATGTGGTGGATGATGTTTTGGTCATTGAGGAAAAAGGAATTTATTCGGTAGAGAAATTCTTGATGTCACGACGCTTAATGTATTGGCAAGCCTATTTGCATAAAACTAGTTTGGTCGCTGAATTAATTTTGACTAAAACATTGAAACGTGCCAAAGAATTGGTTTTAAAAGGAGTTCAATTGCCTTGCAGTGAGCCGTTGTTGTTTTTTATGCAAAACCGAATTACTCTTGAAGATTTTGATGCTCAAACATTGGATTTGTTTTCTCAATTGGATGATTTTGATATTATCAGTGCCTTAAAATCGTGGCAGCGACAAGATGACTTTATTTTGTCTTCATTGAGTAAAATGATTATCAATAGAGATTTGCCTAAGATAAAAGTGGCTTCTGAGAAAGTTGTTTTTGATGAAATAGCACTATTACAAGAACGTTTTTCGGTAGAAAATAATATATCAATTTCAGATAGTAATTACTTTATTTTTAAAGGGAAAATAAAAAATCAAGCTTACAGCAAAGAAGCTGAACCTATTCGTATTTTGAAAAAAGATAAAACTATTGAAGATGTAGTAGAAGCGTCAGACCAATTGAATTTGAAATCATTATCAAAATTGGTAACTAAATATTACATTTGCTTTCCAAAACAACTGGTTTAAAAACGCTGTAATAAAATCTATTTTTTATATTTTTGTCCGAATGAACAAAAACAAGCTATTCATATTGTATATTCAAAATCCTTTAAACGGGTGTTTTTCTATGCCTATGAAAAAAATAATCCTTTAGAATGAAGTTTACAGCAGAACAAATAGCGGGAATTTTAGAAGGAGAAGTAGTAGGTAATCCTAATGCCGAAGTTTTTAAATTGTCAAAAATAGAGGAGGGGCAAGAAGGTTCTTTAACTTTTTTGTCTAATCCCAAATATCAAAATTTTATATACACTACACAAGCATCTGTAACGATAGTTAATAAAACATTCGTTCCTGAAACTAATTTAACTACTACTTTGATTAAAGTAAAAGATGCATACAGCGCCTTTACTAAACTGTTAGAATTCTATAATCAAGTAAAATTGAACAAGACAGGTATTGAAAATCCTTCTTTTATGGATGAAACGGTTCAATATGGTACTGATTTGTATCTTGGAAGTTTTAGTTATGTTGGTAAAAACGTGGTTTTAGGAAATAATGTCAAAATTTACCCCAATTCATTTATCGGTGATAATGCAGTGATTGGAGACAATGTAACTATTTTTGCAGGAGGAAAAATTTATTCTGAAACGGTAATTGGAAATAATTGTACAATTCATTCCGGAGCGGTTATAGGTGCCGACGGTTTTGGGTTTGCACCCAATCCAGACGGTACTTACAAAAAAATTCCTCAAATTGGGAATGTAGTTATTGAAGATGATGTTGAGATAGGTGCCTGCACTACGATAGATAGAGCTACAATGGGTTCTACAATCATTCGTAAAGGAGTTAAATTAGACAATCAAATTCAAATTGCTCATAATGTAGAAATTGGAGAAAATACTGTAATAGCTGCTCAAACAGGAATCGCAGGTTCTACTAAAATTGGGAAAAACGGTATGATTGGGGGGCAAGTAGGTTTTGCGGGCCATATTACAGTGGGAGATAATGTCGGGATTAAGGCCAAATCGGGTATCACTAAAAATGTAAAGGATGGACAAATTATGCAAGGGAGTCTTGCTTTTGGCTATACTGATTTTTCAAAATCATACATTCATTTTAAAAACCTACCTAAAATTGTAGCGGAGTTAGAAGAGTTAAAAAAAGAAATACTAAACCAAAAAAATAAACAAAATGGTTAAACAAAAAACCATCAAAACAGCAATCTCATTAACGGGTGTTGGATTGCATACAGGTAAAGAAGTTACAATGACTTTCAAACCTGCTCCAGCAAATAATGGTTTTACCTTTATTCGAGTAGATTTAGAAGGTCAACCTGTTATTGAAGCAGATGCTAATTATGTTGTTAATACACAACGCGGTACTAATTTAGAGAAATTAGGGGTTCAAATTCAAACTCCAGAACATGTTTTAGCAGCATTAACAGGTTGTGATTTGGATAATGTTATCATTGAGTTGAATTCATCAGAGTTACCTATTATGGATGGCTCTTCTAAATATTTTGTAGAAGCGATTGAAAAAGCAGGAGTTGAGGAACAAGAGGCTAAACGTAATGTGTATGTAGTTAAAGAAGTAATTTCTTTTACAGATGAAGCAACAGGAAGTGAAATTTTAGTAATGCCAAGTGATAATTATTGCATTACTACGATGGTAGATTTTGGAACTAAAATTTTAGGCACTCAAAATGCCACAATGAAATGTCTTTCTGAGTTCAAACAAGAATTTTCAGACTCAAGAACGTTTAGTTTTTTACATGAATTAGAATCTCTTTTGGATAATGGATTGATTAAAGGTGGTGATTTAAATAACGCTATTGTATATGTAGATAAAGAAATTTCTGCTGCTACAATGGAAAATCTTAAAAAAGCATTTGGAAAAGACGAACTAACTGTGAAACCAAATGGTATTTTAGATAATTTAACGTTGCATTATCCTAACGAGGCAGCTAGACATAAATTGTTAGATGTTGTGGGTGATTTATCTTTGATTGGTACAAGAATCCAAGGGAAAGTTATTGCCAATAAACCAGGCCATTATGTTAATACACAATTTGCAAAAAAGCTGTCTAAAATTATCAAAATAGAACAACGTAATTTTGTTCCAACCTATGATTTACATCAAGAACCATTGATGGATATTCATCAAATCATGGCTACATTGCCACATCGCCCTCCTTTTTTATTGATTGATAGAATTATCGAAATGTCAGAAAATCATGTGGTGGGAATGAAAAATGTAACCATGAACGAGAATTTCTTCGTAGGTCATTTTCCTGAAGCTCCAGTAATGCCTGGTGTTTTAATTGTGGAAGCAATGGCGCAAACAGGAGGAGTTTTGGTTTTAAGTACAGTTCCTGATCCAGAAAATTATTTGACTTATTTCATGAAAATGGATAATGTTAAGTTCAAACACAAAGTACTCCCTGGAGATACTTTGATTTTCAAATGTGACTTGATTACTCCAATACGAAGAGGTATTTGTCATATGCAAGCTAATGCTTATGCTAATGGTAAATTAGTGGCAGAAGCAGAATTAATGGCACAAATCGCTAAAAAACAATAAAATTTAGAAAATTCGCTGTAGTTTTACTGCGAATTTTCTAATTAATAGAAATTATAAAACGAAACAGATGAATCAACCGTTAGCATATGTTCATCCTGGCGCTAAAATTGCCAAAAATGTAGTTATAGAGCCTTTCACAACAATCCATAACAATGTAGTTATTGGTGATGGTACTTG
Source organism: Flavobacterium keumense (assembly GCF_029866485.1). NCBI lineage: Bacteria > Pseudomonadati > Bacteroidota > Flavobacteriia > Flavobacteriales > Flavobacteriaceae > Flavobacterium > Flavobacterium keumense. The sequence continues at coordinate 1,955,938 of NZ_CP092332.1, read as the reverse complement.
GATTGGTTCCAATGTTACGATAATGGAAGGTGCCAGAATTGGAAAAAATTGTAATATTTTTCCAGGAGCAGTTATTTCAGCAGTACCTCAAGATTTAAAATTTGGAGGTGAAGATTCCTTAGCAATTATAGGAGATAATTGTACTATTAGAGAATGTGTTACCATCAATAGAGGAACTGTTGCCTCCGGACAGACGGTTATTGGAGATAATTGTTTAGTAATGGCTTATGCACATATTGCTCACGATTGTGTTGTAGGAAATAATGCCATCATTGTAAATGGAGTTGCTTTGGCAGGACATGTTATTGTGGGTAATTATGCTGTCATTGGAGGTTTAGCAGCAGTACATCAATTCATACATATTGGTGACCATGCTATGATTTCTGGAGGTTCATTGGTAAGAAAAGATGTTCCGCCTTTTACAAAAGCAGCCAAAGAGCCGTTGTCTTATGTGGGAATTAATTCTATTGGCTTAAGACGAAGAGGTTTTACAACAGAAAAAATTAGAGAAATTCAAGATATCTACCGTATTCTGTATCAAAAAAATTACAATACTACCCAAGCAATTGGTATTATTGAGGCAGAGATGGAAGCTACTCCAGAACGTGATGAAATACTAGATTTTATTCGAAATTCGTCAAGAGGAGTAATGAAAGGATATAGCGGAAATTATTAATAAAATTAGATTAAATAACAAATACAATTTAAAATGGCAAGTACATCAGATATTAGAAACGGATTATGTATTAAATACAATAACGATATTTACAAAATCATTGAATTTCTTCATGTAAAACCAGGTAAAGGTCCTGCTTTTGTAAGAACAAAATTGAAATCTTTGACTAACGGAAAAGTATTAGATAACACTTTTTCTGCGGGTCATAAAATTGATGAAGTTCGTGTAGAAACTCATACATTCCAATATCTTTATGCAGAAGGAGATCAATTTCATTTTATGAATAATGAGTCTTTTGAACAAATTACCTTGAATAAAAATGTATTAGATAATCCAGATTTATTGAAAGAAGGAACTAATGTAATGATCCAGATTAATGCTGAAACTGAAGCACCACTTTCTGTAGATATGCCGGCTTCTATTATTTTAGAAGTGACTTATGCTGAACCAGGTGTAAAAGGAAATACAGCAACTAACGCTACCAAATCTGCAACAGTAGAAACAGGTGCAACAGTAAACGTTCCTTTGTTTATTAACGAAGGGGATAAAATTAAAATTGACACTGCTACAGGTTCTTATATGGAACGTGTAAAAGAATAAAGTAATCCAAAAATTATAAAAGGTTGATCGCACTTGTGTTATCAACCTTAATTATTTTATAGCACATGAAATTTCCAAAACCACAAACTTTAAAAGAAATTGCCAACATAATTCAATGTGATTTTGTTGGGGATGCTAGTTTTCCTGTTTTGGGAATGAACGAAATTCATGTGGTAGAACCAGGAGATATTGTCTTTGTAGATCATCCTAAATATTACGACAAGGCATTACAGTCCAAAGCTACCATCATTTTAATTAATAAAGAAGTAGAGTGTCCAGAAGGTAAAGCTTTATTAATTTCAGAAGATCCATTTAGAGATTTTAATCTATTGACAAGACATTTTATGCCTTTTCAATCTTCAAATGTATCTATTTCGCCTTCGGCAAAAATTGGTCAAGGTACTATAATACAACCCAATACATTTATTGGTAATCATGTTGTGATTGGAAATAATTGTTTAATTCATTCTAACGTTGCCATTTATGACCATACGATAATTGGCGATAATGTAATTGTTCATGCAGGAACCGTGATTGGTGGAGATGCTTTTTATTACAAGAAACGTCCAGAAGGTTTTGATCAATTACTTTCGGGAGGAAGAGTAGTTATTGAAAATAATGTTGGTATTGGTGCACTTTGTACCATTGACAAAGGAGTTACAGGAGATACAACCATCGGAGAAGGAAGTAAATTAGACAACCAAGTACATGTTGGTCATGATACCGTAATTGGGAAAAAATGTTTAATAGCTTCTCAAACTGGTATTGCTGGTTGTGTGGTTATTGAAGATGAAGTGACACTTTGGGGGCAAGTAGGAACTACAAGTGGAATCACAATTGGTACAAAAGCAGTAGTAATGGGGCAAACTGGAGTGACCAAATCTATTGAAGGAGGAAAATCGTATTTTGGAACTCCAATAGAAGAATCAAGAGAGAAATTGAAACAATTGGCCAATATTAAAAAAATACCTGAACTATTAAATAAATTGAAATAATGTCTGCTAAAAAATTAGTGCAAAGTTTTTACAAATCAGATGCCTTGATCGATGCCGAAGTCATGAAAGATTTTTTGCATCCCGAAATTATTTTGGATTGGAACAGCAGTAAAGGATTTGTTCAAATGAATTACGATTCTATTGTTAACTTAGCTGGTGAATTGAATAAAGCGTACGTGCGTTCTAAAGTTAGAATTAGTCATATTCTTTCTGAAAACGACTTGGTTTCTGTTCGCTATTCGCATTATGTAAAGACTATTGAAAATCCAAGAGAAGAGATGTTTTTAGCAAATTTTATAGTAATTTGGCAAATAAAAGATAATAAATTGTACAGAGGATATCAAATGAGTCAAATTTCTTAATTTATTTTCAATTAAAAAGTTCAAAAATAATTTCAAAACCGTACTTTTGTATAACAATTTTTAAAATCATATAAAAAATATATCATGAGTGTTTTAGTTAATAAAAATTCCAAAATAATTGTTCAAGGATTTACTGGGAGCGAAGGAACGTTTCACGCTTCTCAGATGATTGAATATGGTACTAACGTTGTAGGTGGTGTAACTCCAGGAAAAGGAGGAACTACGCATTTAGATCGTCCTGTTTTTAATACTGTAAAGGATGCTGTAGAACAAGCAGGTGCTGATACTTCAATCATTTTCGTTCCGCCAGCTTTTGCTGCCGATGCAATTATGGAGGCTGCTGATGCTGGAATCAAAGTAATTATTGCTATTACAGAAGGAATTCCTGTAGCAGATATGATTAAAGCCAATAGCTATGTTAAAGAAAGAAATGCAAGACTTATAGGGCCTAACTGTCCGGGTGTTATCACTGCAGGTGAAGCTAAGGTGGGAATTATGCCAGGTTTTGTTTTCAAAAAAGGAACAGTAGGTATCGTATCTAAATCAGGTACTTTAACTTATGAAGCAGCTGATCAAGTAGCTAAACAAGGATTAGGAATTACTACTGCTATTGGAATTGGTGGAGATCCAATTATTGGAACTACTACCAAAGAAGCAGTTGAATTGTTAATGAACGATCCAGAAACCAATTGTATCGTTATGATTGGAGAAATTGGAGGTCAATTAGAAGCAGATGCTGCTAAATGGATCAAAGCCGATGGAAACCGTAAACCAGTAGTTGGATTTATAGCAGGAGTTACAGCTCCAGCAGGACGTACAATGGGACATGCAGGTGCTATTGTTGGTGGTTCTGATGATACAGCTGAAGCTAAAAAACAAATTATGAGAGAGAACGGAATTCACGTAGTGGATTCTCCAGCTGAAATTGGTAAAAAAGTAAAAGAAGTTTTAGGTTAGTCCTAAACTTAATATAGAATGTAAAATACCTCACGGTTTCGTGGGGTATTTTGTTTAATAAATGCAGTAATATAAAATGTATAAAGAATTAAAAAAGTTTAAAGAAAGTAATAGTTTTACTTTTGTTCAAGAAGATAGTTTGGAAGAAGTATGTAATGCTCCAGAAACAGCTAGTGGAATTTTCTTGGTGTATTCTATTGATGGTGAAGAAAAAGAATTGATTATGGTAGGTTCTACAGGAACTGTTCAAAATAATGGAACTTTAAAAAGTAAGAATGGCGGTTTGTATGACAAAATTGTAAACGGTCATCAATTTTGCTAAAACGGGAAGAAAATATTCTTGGCCAGCTCAAATGAAATTGGAAAATATTGAACGTTTAGAAGTGCTTTGGTACACTACTTTTAATGATAAAGTAAAAGTAATTCCTACTTATATAGAAGGGCAAATTTTGCAAAATTTTCTAGATGAAAATAACCGATTACCAAGGTGGAATGTAGCCTTTTAATTTTCTACATTTTTTATATAACGAAAGCGCCCATACAAAAATGGGCGCTTTTATTATTTGAATGGGCTAGACCATTTAGGATCCGTGTATACATTAGTACCTGTTAATGTTTTTATAAAGGCAATCAGTGCATTTACTTCAGTTGCTGTTAAATTTAATTGCTGCCCAAATCCATTTGGGGTTAATCTCGGGTCTAGATTAGTATTTCTTGGAGCTATATTTATATTTCCGTAATGACCAATAACGTTTTGCAATGTTGTAAAATTACCAGTATGCATCATAGGACCATTTGGAGTACCATCGGATTTTACTAAGTCTCTTAATGAAGGGGCTTTTGTATTGCTAATATCTATGCCAGTACCATTTAAAATTCCAATTACCCCATTGTTTTTTGTGTTAGGGTCGATGTCAAATTCAGGAGGAGCGTGGCATCCAGCACATCCAAGTCCGCCAGATGTCCTAATTCCATTAGCGTCAAATACAGGAGGTGCTAAGAATAAATTTTTCCCTTGATTTTCTTGAGCGGTAAAGTTCGGAAAAGCTTGGTTGTCATTCTGTACTGCCGCTCTGCCAGTATCGTATTTTGAGTCAAATGATTGAATGCTTCTAACAAATTGTGCTAATGCCAATTGTAATTTATTCTCGGTTATTTCTTCTGAGCCATACACGTATTTAAAAAGTTCTTTGTAATATCCGATGCCTTGTAATTTTGCAATTAATGTACTTATTGAACCATCTCCACTAGTACCACTAAATCCCATTTCTATATGATTTTTGATAGGTTCAGAGGCTTGTGTTTCCAAGGTAGCAGCTCTTTCATCCCAAAAAAACTTAGTTTCGTTGGCGAATCTACTATTAATTAATCGCATGGCATGTCTAGTTGTGGTTCCATTAACACCGGTACTAGCAATTTCGGTATCACCAAAAGCATTAGCTTGAATATGGCAAGAAGCACAAGAAATAGTATTATTAGAAGATAAATTTTTATCATAAAATAAAACTCTTCCTAAGGTAGCGCCTTTGTCAGTTATTGGATTTCCTGCGGTATTATCTTTTGTTATGTAAGCAGGTTTAGATTGATTGGCATAATTACTCAAATTATATAAATCAATTTTTCCGGAAAAAGTAGCGGTTACATTCGGATAAAGATCTGTTGTTGAATTGTTGTCGTGATTGCTGCAAGATAGTAAGCTGATAGCAATCAAAAAGGCACCTACTAAGTTTGTTTTTGTCATAATTATTTGGGTATAGTTGATTTAGGATTATTTATAACGCAATCGTAATAAATTAATTGTATAAATATATATAATATTTTAAATAACCATCATCTTATTTCGATAAATGTAACTCTGAATCCGTTTCGTAAATTCTTCATTTATTACTATATTTGAACTTTGATTACCTCTAATTAAGAGTATAATCAGCATTAATCTAATTAAAATAATCTATTTCGTTTTTATACTATGAAATTACTAGAAGGAAAGGTAGCCATTATTACTGGTGCCAGCCGTGGAATCGGTAAAGGAGTAGCTGAAGTGTTTGCAAAACACGGTGCTAATATTGCATTTACGTATAGCTCATCTGTTGAATCGGCTTTGGCTTTAGAAAATGAATTGAATGCTATGGGAATTAAAGCCAAAGGATATCAATCTAATGCTGCTGATTTTAATGAAGCACAGGCTTTCGTAGATGCGGTTATTGAAGAGTTTGGAACCGTTGATATTTTAATTAATAATGCCGGAATTACTAAGGATAATTTATTAATGCGTATGTCTGAAGCTGATTATGATCAAGTAATTGATGTGAATTTGAAATCGGTTTTCAATATGACAAAAGCTACTCAAAAAACTTTTTTGAAACAGCGTTCTGGTTCTATCATCAACATGAGTAGTGTGGTAGGAGTGAAGGGGAATGCAGGTCAAGCCAATTATGCTGCATCTAAAGCAGGAGTGATTGGGTTTACCAAATCAATTGCTTTAGAATTAGGATCAAGAAACATTCGTTGTAATGCTATTGCGCCAGGTTTTATTGAAACTGAAATGACAGCTAAATTAAGTCCGGAAGTAGTGCAAGGATGGAGAGATGGAATTCCATTAAAACGTGGTGGAACCACTGATGATGTAGCTAATGCGTGCCTTTTCTTTGCTTCAGACATGAGTGCTTTTGTGACGGGTCAAGTACTTAATGTTTGTGGCGGAATGCTAACATAATAGGTTACTAATAGTTTGATTTTTAGACTCAAACTGAAATTTTAATACACAATGGACACCATCACAAAGGTATTACTGATTCTTTCTGTTTTCATAGCTGGTGGTTTAGCCTTTTTCCAATATTTATATAAAGCCAAAAACAAATCTAAACTGAATTTGTTTTTGGCTTTTTTACGTTTTTTATCATTTCTAGCCATCTTTGTTTTATTGATAAATCCAACGATAACAACGAATTCTTTTGAAATAGAAAAAACGCCTTTAGTTGTAGTTATGGATAATTCGACTTCCATTCCGTTTTTAAAGTCCAATGTCGAGGCTCGAAAAGTATATCAAAAAATAGTTTCCAATACTGCGTTGAAGGAAAAGTTTACCATTCAATCGTATCAATTTTCAAAAGATTTACAGTTATCGAAAAGATTCAATTTTAAAGGAAAGCAAACTAATTTGGATGCTGTTGCAATAGGATTAAAACAAACCTACAGAAACAAAAACTTCCCCACTATTATTCTAACAGATGGGAATCAAACTACAGGTGCTGATTATGTATATAGTTTTGATACTGCAAATAAAGTGTATCCCATTGTATTAGGAGATACGTCAAAAGTATTTGATTTAAAAATCAACCAGATTAATGCTAATAAATATGCTTTTTATAAAAATAAATTTCCAGTAGAAGCATTTGTTTCTTATTCTGGAGACCAAAAAATCGAAGCTAATTTTAAAATTTATCAAAATAAAGCTGTCATTGCTAACCAAAATGTTTCTTTTTCTCCTTCCAATAAAACAGCTGTGATTCAATTATTGCTTCCTGCAAATGCAATAGGATTACAATTATTTCAAGCCACTATATCTTCCTCAAAAAAAGAGAAAAATTATTTTAATAATACTAAAAACTTTGTTGTTGAAGTGATGAATCAAAAGACAGATATCGCTTTAATTTCAGCAATAAATCACCCAGATGTTGGTACTTTAAAACGAGCTATTGAATCTAATTCTCAACGTAAAGTAGTTATATTCAAACCTAACATTATCAATGGGTTAAATAAATACAATATTGTTATTTTGTATCAACCCAGCTCTAGTTGTAAATCCGTTTTCGACGAAATGAAATTAGCGGGTATTAATTCATTTATAATTACAGGAACGAGTACTGATTTTGGTTTTTTAAATCAACAACAAAATGAGCTACAATTCAAAATGGGAAGTCAATCGGAGGACTATTTCGCAGGCTTCAATTCCCAATTTAATTTGTTTGCTTTAGATAATATTGGATTTGAATCTTTCCCTCCTTTACAAAATAGTTTTGGAACAATTACAACTAAAGGAAATACTTCTGTTTTACTTTCTTCAAAAATTAAAGGAATTACTACGCAATCTCCTTTGCTTGCTTTTGTAGAAAATCAGGAGAAACGTACTGCGTATCTTTTAGGAGAAAATAGTTGGAAATGGCGTGCAAAAAGCTTTGTAGATAATCATTCTTTTGAAAAATATGATGTTTTTATTGATAAGATTATTCAGTTTTTGGCTTCCAATAGCAGTAAAAAATCATTGGAAGTCGAACACGAACAATTCTATAATTCAGGAGATAATATAGTAATAAGCGCACAATATTTCAATAAAAATCAAGAGTTTGACGAAAAGGCGAGATTGAATATTAGTGTTTTAAATATCCAAACAAAAGCAGTTATGAATTATGATTTACTTAAGGGTTCTAATTCTTACAAAGTGAATTTGGATGGAATTCCAGCAGGAAAATATAAGTTTACCGTGACCGAATTAAATTCCAAAGAAAAGTATTCGGGTTATTTTGAAATACTCAATTTTGATGTCGAAAAACAATTTACGAATCCTGATTTTGAAAAATTAAATCAATTGGCTAATCAGACACAAGGCAAGCTGTATATGCCCGCGCAAATTGACACCTTATTACATCAATTAATAGAAGAAGAAAGCTATAAACCAGTTCAAAAAAACGTAATGGTGAGAACCTCTTTGATAGATTGGTTTTGGTTACTCGTTATTATTTCTTTTTTGCTAGCGTCAGAATGGTTCGTCAGAAAAAATAATGGACTATTATAATTTTTAATGCTCTATAAATACATTTACAACCTAAATTTATTAAATATGAAATCAAATTCACTTAGGACAGTTGCCATCTCGATTATAGCAACTTTTGTACTATTTGCAACAATTTCTTGGGGACCTTTTGGCCATGAACACATTAATAAAGCGGCTGTTTTAGCGCTTCCAGAACCTGTACGTACATTTTTTTATAATCATATTGATTTTGTAACACAGGAATCGACAGTTCCAGATTTAAGAAAATATACATTGCGAGATAATACAGAAAAACCACGTCATTATATTGATTTAGAAAATTATGGTGCTGCCGATACAATTCCCAAAACTTCGGAATTAGCAAAGAGAAAATACGATGAAAAATTCTTAACCAGTAATGGTATTTTGCCTTGGTACATTCAAGATGTAATGGTAAAATTAACTAAAGCCTTTAAAGACAAACGTAAAACCGAAATTTTGTTTTTGGCAGCTGATTTAGGTCATTACATTGGAGATGCCCATATGCCTTTGCACACTGCGGTAAATCATGATGGTTTATTGACTAATCAAAAAGGGATTCACGCTTTATGGGAAGCGCGTATTCCAGAGATGTTTGGAAAAGACTATAATTTTCATACAGAAGAGGCAAAATATATTACTAATGTAGAAGCAACTACTTGGGCTATTATCAATGATTCTCATAGTTTGATTGCTCCATTATTGTTGGCTGATAAAAATTTAAGAGAGTCAATGGCTAATGATAAAATGTACAATTTGGATTCAAAAGGAGGTATAGCTAAAAACAAGTTTAATGATTTAATTCATACAGATGAATATGTAAAGAAATACAATCAGGCGTTGAATGGAATGGTTGAAAAACAATTAAAAAAAGCGATTGTAATGACGTCTAGTTATTGGTATACTGCATGGGTTAATGCAGGAAAACCTGATTTATCAAGTATAGATACACCAGAGTTGACAGAGCGAAATAAACCAAATTTAAAAGCAGATTTATTGCTTTGGAACCAAGGAAAATTATTTGGTTTAGAAAGTGAAAAAGATTTCGATTAAATAGTAAAAAGGAGCGATGTAAATCGCTCCTTTTTAACTTAGTTTTTTTGGTATTTCTTTTTCTTTAGCATATCCGAAGCCGTTTGGTAATATGAAACGGTTTCTTTAACTAAGTCGGTTCTTTCCTTTTTCAACAATACTTGGTTATAATAGAGTTGGAACTCGGGAGCTGTTTTTTGGTCGGGTTTCAAACTTAATTGGAATTGTTTGACTTGTTGTTTTGGCGAAATAATTGTTAATACATTGTCTTTTATCAAACCTAAATCTTGGTAGGTTGCAATCAAAGCTCTTGGTTTGTAATCAGATTGGAACACATCTTGTCCGTAAAATTTACTTTGGTAGTTGAAGTTCAATAATCCCATTACCGTTGGCATTACATCTATTTGAGACATTAATTGAGTGTATTTTTGAGGAGCTATAAAGCCTGGACTATATACTAAAGCTGGAATTCTGTATTTGTCTAATGGCAATTCAGTTTTTCCGGCACTAGATGCGCAATGATCTGCCACAATCACAAAAACCGTATTTTGAAACCAAGGCTGTTTTTTTGCCATTTCAAAAAATTTTCTCAAAGCATAATCCGTGTATTTAACTCCGCCGTCTCTGGACTTGGCATCGCCTGGAATATCGATTTTATTGTTTGGATACGTAAAAGGTCTATGATTACTTACCGTCATCCAATGATTAAAGAAAGGCTTACCCAATTGTGCTTCGGCATTCATCACTTTAATTGCTTTGTTAGCCATATCTTCATCACAAACTCCCCAAACATTAGCAAAGGTAATTTCGTTTGGGCGTAATGATTTTTTATCGACAATGGCATACCCATTTCCAGAGAAAAAATCTTCCATATTATCAAAGAAAGCATCACCACCATACAAGTATTTTACTTGATATCCTTTTTGGTTGAAGATATTTCCTGTCGAAAATTTATTCTTATTGTCTTTTCTTTTTACTACACTTTCACCTGCCGTAGGAGGAAAGCAAAGCGTTACCGCTTCTAGTCCGCGAACGGTTCTATTTCCTACAGCATACAAATTTGTAAATTGTAAACTTTGGGTCGCTAACTCATCTAAAAACGGCGTGATATTGTTTTCGTTTCCGTAGACTTTCATAAAATCAGCACTGTAGCTTTCAATTGTAATCAGTACCACATTTTTATGATTTTCTTGACCTTTTGCGGTAATTGGTCTAGAAGTAGATTCGGTTGTAATACCTGGAATTTGTTCTTTCAAAGTAGTATAGGCTTCTTGAGTTGGTATCGTTTTGTAAAATTTAAAATAATCCAATTCGCTATGAATAAAAGCCAAATAGAATTTATAGATTCCGTTCGACTGCAATTCATTGGTAAAGATGTTTTGAGAATTTTCTTTGGCAGCCAAATATGGAATTGTAGCCAATGAAAGGGCTAACATAACCAAATATACTCCTGAAATTTTGATTTTTTCGGTAAAAGAAGGAATCGATTCAATATAGTTTTTAGAATGTTGTACAATGAAATAAGTTATTGTTCCAGATACTAAAAAAAGTGTCGTAAAGATTGGGATAACAGGATACGACTGCATGATGTTTCCAATTACTTCATTGGTGTAAACCAAATAATTCACAGCAATAAAATTGTATTTTACTCCAAATTCATTCCAAAAGAAAAATTCACTAATCGCATTTTGAAGAATCAAAGTGACAAAAAGAAAAATAACAAATGAAAACAACCAAAAACGAATGGTATGTCTATATTTTGGAAGAAATAACAACAATCCAAAAAGCAGTGTTTTTAGACCAATAAAAACCATTCCTATTTCAGGCAAAGCACCTCCATATTCATTGAGAATGGTATTACCAAATGCAACATATAAAAATAAACTAACCAGTAATCCAAAAATGATGTATCCTGTTGGTTTCAAGTATTTTGAGTTGGAAATAAAAATCAAATACAACCATAAAAAACCACTGATTACTGTAAAAACTAAGCAATCAGAAACAACACCTAGACTAAAAATTTTTAGTGTATCTATCCATGAAAAAGTTGCTTGTGTAATGGGATGAAACAACAATACAATTCTTAAAATAAAACTTACGATGATATAAAATAAAGTCAGATTATAAAAAGGAGATAAGTTTTTAATTGAAGACATAATAGATTAGTTTTTTTGCAAAAATAAGCAATTTGAGAGTAATATGAATGGATGTAAATTAACACCTCTATAATTTATTATTAAATGATATTTTTTACTTTGATGTGATGCAAAATCAAAACTTAAGTTTAGCTTAATTTAAATTGCGTTTAAAATAAATCCATTGATTTTGAGTTACTTTTGTATAATTGATACATATTTATAGTTTTCAAATGAAAAAGACAGTATTATTTCTATTATTTTTTACAGCCTTTGGATATTCTCAAAATTGGAAGCCTTCTTTTGAAGAAGCACAAAATCAAGCTTTAGCTGAAAATAAGAATATCGTTTTAGTTTTTTCGGGTTCAGATTGGTGTGCACCTTGTATAAAATTAGATAAAACCGTTTGGCAATCTGCTGAGTTTAAAAAAGAATCAGAGACTAATTGGGTAATTTATAAAGCTGACTTTCCGAAGAAAAAGGTTAATCAGTTAAATCCAATTCTAACTGAGGCTAATAAAAAATTGGCTGGGCTATATAATCCCTCGGGTAATTTTCCTTTAGTCCTTTTGTTAGATAAATCAGGAGCTGTTTTAGGGATTGAAGGATACAAAAATATTTCAGCAACTGAATATATTCAACTCATTCATTCATTCGAGAAAAAATGAAAATAGTACTTTCGTTTTTAGCCCTAGTTGTTAGTTTTTCACTGTTTGCTCAAGCAGAGTATAAGAGAAAAATATCCATGTTGGGTAGTCCATTTGAAATTACAGTAGTAGCTAAAGATTCTGTTGAAGCTAAAAAGTATATAGATTTAGCCATTGCTGAAGTAAAACGTATTGAAAATCAAATATCCGATTGGATTCCAACTACCCAAATTTCATTAGTAAACAAAAATGCAGGTATTCAAGCTGTGAAAGTAGACTCAGAAGTTTTTGATTTAGTAGAAAGAGCCATTAAAATTTCTGAAATAACAGAAGGTGCTTTTGATATTACCTATGCTTCAATGGATAAAATTTGGAAATTTGATGGTAGCATGACTTCTATGCCTTCTGAAGAAATGATAAAAAAATCGGTGGCTAAAATTGGGTATAAAAACATTGTTTTGGATAAATCCAATCAAACAATTTTCTTGAAACTAGCAGGAATGAAATTAGGTCTTGGTGGTATTGGACAAGGTTATATTGCTGATAAAGTCAAGGATGTACTATTAGCTAACGGGTGTAAGTCAGGTATTGTAAACGTATCCGGAGATATTAATGCGTGGGGAAGACAAAGTAATAATAAACAATGGACAGTAGGTATCATAAATCCAATGAACAAAAATAAGGTTTTTGCTACTTTCCCTCTAGAAAATAGTGCAGTTGAGACTTCAGGGAGTTATGAAAAATTCGTAGTATTCAACGGAATCCGTTATTCACATATCATTGACCCAAGAACAGGTTATCCGGCACAAGGAGTGGTGAGTGTTTCAGTATTTGCCAAACAAACCGAAATTGCTGATGCTTTAGCCACAGGGATCTTTGTCTTGGGAGTTGAAGTGGGATTAGATTTAGTGAACCAATTAAAAGGAATTGAATGTATCATTGTCGATGATAAAGGAAAAATTCATGCTTCAAAAGGAATTGACATTAAAAAATATAACAAATGAAAAATATAAGCTTAGCCTTGTTTATTCTTTTATTAATGCAGTCTTGCACTATTGTTAAAGAATATGAAAAAGAAAAAATCAATGATGTCGATATGAAATTAGCCGCACGAACAGCTGAAAAATATGAAACAACTTTTCAAGTTTATAGAGAAGCTGCCGCTGGAGCCAATGGAGGAAAATCGGGTGGCGGATGTGGTTGCAACTAATTGTTAATTTAGATATGACTCTATCAATGAAAAAACATACGACGATTTTGTTTCTGTTTTGTATAACTTGTATTTATTCGCAAGGAAGTAAGCAACCCACATTCAAAAAAAGGGTTTTAGAAAGTACCGAAATTGATTTTTTAGCCAGTTATTACCAACAGGATGGATCTAAATCAGCTGTTGGTGGTGGAATTGGTTCAGAAAAACTAACAGATATTGCTTCTAATATTACCATAGCAATGCCTTTGAATGATGATGATGTTTTGACAATAGATGCTGGAATTTCTGCTTACTCATCAGCTTCATCAAGTAATATTAATCCATTTAATGCATCTGGAGCTTCGGGGTCTAATAATTCAGGAGCTTCAGGTGGCGACGATGACGATGACGACAAAAGAGCTAATACTAAATCAACTTCAGCTACAGGGCCATATGGATCCCCTTGGCAGGCATCTTCGGGAGCCTCCAAAAGCGATGAATTAGTTTCTGTAATGGCTAATTACAGTCATAGTAGTGATTCTAGAAATTTTATTTGGAATGCAGATGTATCATTCTCTAATGAATATGATTACACCTCTGCTGGATTTGGTGGAGGAATTGCCGCGCTTTTTAATGAAAAAAACACAGAGATAAATATAAAAGTCAACGTGTATTTAGATCAATGGCGTCCTATTTATCCAACGGAATTACATGAATATTCAAAATATGGTACTAACTTTTTAAATCAAGGTTATTTTAGCGGAGTAACTGTTTACAATGAAAACGGGATTTCAGCTACAGAAACGTATCTTCCTACTAAATTTAAGGATTTAGCTTTGACGAATAGAAATTCCTATTCGGCTTCATTTGGATTTTCTCAAATACTAACTAAACGATTTCAGTTTTCTGTTTTCTTTGATGTTCTCCAACAACAAGGATTATTATCAACACCATATCATCGTATCTATTTTGCTGATAAAACTAATTTTTTTATTGGTCAACCGCAATATATTGCTAATTATGAAAACACTACTAATACAGGTGTATTCAAATTAGCTGATGATATAGAGCGATTACCTAATACCCGTTTTAAATTACCTATTGGAGCTCGTATTAATTATTATATCAATGAATATTTGGTTTTACGTACGTATTACAGGTATTATTCAGATGATTGGGATATTCAAGCGCATACAGCTAGTGTAGAATTGCCGTTTAAATTATCGGATAAATTCACTGTATTTCCAACATTTCGGTATTATAAACAAACAGCATCCAAGTTTTATGCACCTTACGAAATGCATCTTTCTTCGGAACAATTTTACACATCTGATCCAGATTTAGCTAACTTTGGTACCAAGCAGTTGGGTTTTGGAATTAATTACACTGATATTTTTGCTTCAGCCAAAATTTGGCAATTTGGACTTAAAAATGTTGATTTTAGATTCCATCAATATAAACGAAGTGATAAACTTAAGGCAAGCATAGCAACAATTGCTTTCAAATTTATTATGCAATAAATATTTTTATAATGCGCATATTACTTGTAGAAGATGAAGTTGGAATCATTCAATTCTTACAGCAAGGATTGGAAGAGGAGGGTTATAGTATTACTACTGCATCAAATGGAGAGGCAGCTTTACAACTACTTTTAGAAAATAATTTCGATTTAGTTTTATTGGACTGGATGTTGCCCAAAATAACTGGTATTGAGGTTTGTAGAGAATTTCGTAAAAAAAATAAAACTACACCTATTATTTTTTTGACCGCAAAGGATACCGTTCAAGAAACTATTGAAGGTCTTCAGGCAGGTGCTAATGACTATGTTAAAAAACCATTTAGTTTTGATGAATTAGTAGCACGAATTAAAATTCATTTTCGAAATCAAGAAACACAGGTTTTAAATTTAGGTAGCATCGAAATAAATCTCAGTAATCGTTTGGTTTATGTTAACAATCAAGAAGTAACTTTGACGCATCGTGAATTTGAATTGCTATGTTATTTAGTTAAAAATAAAGGAAAAGTTTGTACACGGACCCAAATAATAGAAGAGGTTTGGGACATTCATTTTGACTACGACACAGGAGTAATCGATGTTTTTATGAATTCCATTCGCAAGAAATTAAATATAAAAAAAGAAGAAGATTGTATCAAAACTATTCGTGGAGTAGGATACATCGCAAATGACTAATTTATGCAACAACTTTCTTTTAAAAATCGAATCGCATCACATTATATTATTACCACTGCTTTGCTGATTGCAGTTGTTTTTTTTGTTATCTATTTTAGTGTACGGTTCAGTGTTTATAGTCATATCAGTGATGATATACAATCAGAATCGGCCAAACATTTAACGGAGATTTCCGTTAATAATAATGATTTTCATTTACTTCATAAGAATGAATGGCTAGAAAGAGAACACAATACCATAGATGTGAATCCTGTTTTTGTTCAGTTTATCGATGAAAACAAAAAATTAGTTGAAAAGTCACCCAATTTGAAACGTAGTAATCTTAGATTTAATTCTCAAATTTCTTCAGGTCAATTGTATGATTATAAATTAGACGGAAAATTGATTCGCCAAACACAATTACCTATTTATCAAGAAAAAAGTATTGTAGGATATGTAATGGTAGCCATGTCATTAGAAAATGCCCAAATGGTTCTTCGTGATTTATTAGAAGTATTATTAATTGCATATCCTTCTATTTTAGGGGTTTTGTTTTTAATTGCACGAATCATTGCAGGAAGAAGTATTAAACCCATCAATACTATAATGACAACTTCTGATGCTATCACTAAAGACAATTTAAAGTCGCGAATAGTATTACCAAAAACAAAAGATGAATTGTATGTTTTATCAAAAACAATTAATAATTTATTGGATCGTTTAGAGAATGCAATTGAACGCGAGAAACAATTTACCTCTGATGCATCTCATGAGTTAAGAACTCCCTTAACGGTTATAAAAGGAACTTTGGAGGTTTTAACCAGAAAGCCAAGAACGCCCCAAGAGTATGAAGATAAAATTAATTTTTGCATTACTGAGGTCAATCATCTCAACCATCTAGTTGATCAATTATTGTTGTTAGCACGGTACGAAAATGAAAAACAATCCCTAAAAATTGAGTCGGTCTATTTGAATGCTTTATTTTTGGAAGTCATAGCAAGACAGTCCGTTTTAATCGAATCAAAAGGAATTACTATAACAACTTTGTTTAAAGATGATTTTTATTGTGAATCAGATCAGCATTTACTTGCTATAATTATCAATAACTTAATTTCAAATGCGCTAAAATATTCTAAAGAAAATGGAGTAATTGAAATTGAACTGAGGCAAAATTTACATCTAATAGAATGTACCATTTCTGACTCAGGTATTGGAATACCTAAGGCCGATTTAGAAAAAGTATTTCAACCCTTTTTCCGTTCTAACGCAATTACAATTTCACCAGATATAAAGGGGGTTGGAATTGGGTTGTCTATAGTACAACGATTGTGTTCTTTGCTTTCAATTGAAGTAAAAATAACTAGTGAAGAAAATATTGGTACCCAAGTTAACTTATCGTTTCTAAGTAAAGACTTAAGTAATTCTTAAGAAAAGAGCTATATTTATATGTTATTTTTGTGACTTATAAATAAAAGTATACAATGCTCGAGAAAATCATAGCTTTTAGTTTAAAAAACAAATTAATAGTATTACTATTCACTCTTGGAATATTTGGTTTTGGAATTTTCTCTTTATTCCAAATCTCAATTGGAGCTGTCCCCGATGTAACCAATAATCAAGTTCAAGTTATTACGACATCTCGCAATCTTTCCACGCAAGATATTGAGCAATTTATTACCTATCCTGTAGAGATAGAAATGGCCAATTTACCAGGTGTGAAAGAAATTCGTTCAATTTCAAAATTTGGGTTGTCAGTGGTAACGATTGTTTTTGAAGACAATTTAGGAACTTATTTACCAAGACAATTAATTGCCGAGAAAATAAAATCGGCTTCTGAAAAAATTCCAGAAGGTTTTGGTACGCCTGAGATGGGACCTATTACAACAGGTTTAGGAGAAATATACCAATATACCTTAGAAGTTAAACCTGAATTTAAAGCCAATTATTCGGTTACTGATTTAAGAACTATTCAAGATTGGGTTGTGAAACGTCAATTGTCTGGAATTAAAGGAGTAGTTGAAATTAATACTTGGGGAGGTTATTTAAAACAATATGAAATTGCGATTAGTCCAGCCAGCTTAAAAGCGATAAACATTAGCATGAGCGATGTATTTACTGCTTTAGAAAAAAACAATAGTATAGCAGGAGGAGCTTATATTGAGAAAGTAAATCAAAGTTATTTCATTCGTGGTGAAGGAAAAGTAAAATCATTAGAAGATATTGAAAATATCGTAGTAAAAAACACCAATGGAACACCGGTATATATTAAAAATATTGCAACAGTAAACTTTGGCCACGCTAACCGATTTGGAGCTATTACTGGTAATGGAGAAGGGGAGAAAGTATTAGGACAAGTAATGATGTTAAAAGGAGGAAATTCTAAACAAGTGATTGCTGATGTTAAAAATAGAGTAGCCGAAATCCAAAAACATTTACCAGAAGGCGTGTATATCAACGGATTTTTGGAACGAAGTGAATTGGTAGGAAAAACGACTTTTACAGTGGCGGAGAATTTAATTCTAGGGTGCTTAATTGTAATTTTTGTAGTGGTTTTGTTATTAGGGAATTGGCGTTCAGGCTTAGTGGTGGCATCCGTTATACCACTTTGTTTATTATTTGCTATTTCCTTAATGAATATTTTTGATATTGATGCCAATTTGATGAGTTTAGGAGCTATTGATTTTGGAATTATTATCGATGGCACGGTAATTATTGTTGAATTTATTGCTTTTCAAATCGTTCACAAATCAGCACATTTGACAACTCTTTCAAAAGAAGAACGTCAACTACAAATTGACCAAATTACTTTTAAAAGTGCCTCTAAAATGATGAACTCGGCTGTTTTTGGACAGTTGATAATTTTGATCGTTTTCATACCTATTTTGTCTTTATCTGGAATAGAAGGAAAGATGTTCAAACCTATGGCCATGACCTTTAGTTTTGCCTTAGTTGGAGCCATGCTTTTTTGTTTTACGTATGTTCCAGTAGTTTCTTCATTATTTTTAAAACCGAAAGAAGAAAGTGCTGATTCTTTTGCAAGCAAATTGATTTTGAAACTAAATTCATGGTACTTGCCCATTATTACTTGGGCTTTAACCAATACTAAAAAAGTATTGTACGGGGCATTTGGTCTTTTAGTTTTCGCAATCGTATTGTTCTCTACTATGGGAGGAGAATTTATACCCACCTTAGACGAAGGTGACTTTGTTATCCAGCCTGTTTTAAAAACTGGTACTTCTTTAACAAAAACAATCGCAACGACCACCAAAATTGAAAAAATCATCTTGAAAAATTTCCCAGAAGTAGATCAAGTAGTTAGTAGAATTGGTGCTGCCGAAGTCCCAACTGACCCAATGTCTATGGAAGAAAGCGATGTTATTGTAAAACTAAAACCTAAATCAGAATGGGTGTCAGCGAAATCCAAAGATGAATTGGCTGATAAAATCAAAAAGGCGGTCGAAACTCAAATTCCGAATATGGAAATTGAATTTACACAACCCATCGAAATGCGTTTTAACGAATTAGTTTCCGGGACACGGTCGGATTTGGCAGTAAAGATTTTTGGAGAAAATCTAGAAATTTTGGCACAAAAAGCACACGAAATAGAAAGTGCTATTAAGAATGTGGAAGGAGCATCTGACATCATTATAGAAAAAACAGAGGGTTTACCTCAAATGTTTGTGCAATACGATCGTTCTAAAATTGCACGTTATGGATTGAATATTGCTGATTTGAACGAAATGATTGCTTTAAGTTTTGCTGGAAAAACAGTAGGCAATGTATTTGAGGGAGAAAAACGTTTTGACATGGTAGTACGTCTTAATGAAACGAATAGACACGATATTGAGGATTTGAAAAACCTATATGTGTCGACTCCAAACGGTCAACAAATTCCGTTAAGTGAATTGGCTACTATTGATTATACTACGGGTCCTGCAAAGATTTCGAGAGATAATACCAATCGTAGAATTGTAGTGGGAATTAACGTAAGGAATCGCGATTTACAAAGTGTTGTAACAGATATTCAGAAAATTGTTGATACTAAAATTCAACTTCCATCTGGCTATTATGTGAAGTATGGTGGGCAATTTGAAAACCTTCAAAGTGCCAAAGCGCGATTACTTATAGCAGTGCCAATTGCCTTATTTTTAATATTTATTCTATTGTATTTTGCATTTGGATCCATAAAAGATGCTTTAATGGTGTATTCGGCAATACCGCTTTCGGCAGTAGGAGGAATTTTATTTTTATGGATTCGTGATTTGCCGTTTAGTATTTCAGCAGGTGTTGGTTTTATTGCACTTTTTGGAATTGCAGTTTTAAACGGAATCGTTTTAATTGAACATTTTAAAGAACTCAAACACCACGGAATGAATACTATGGATGAATTAATTGTAAAAGGTACTACCAATAGATTGCGTCCTGTATTATTAACAGCGGCAGCGGCAGCATTAGGATTTTTGCCCATGGCTATTTCTTCTTCAGCAGGAGCCGAAGTGCAACGTCCATTAGCAACAGTAGTAATTGGAGGTTTATTCACAGCCACAATTTTGACAATGATTGTTTTACCAGTTCTTTTTAAAGTGTTTGACCCAAAAGAGTTTAAGAAACCTAAATTTAAAATGCATCATAAATCAACCTATCTACTGCTATTCTTGTTGAGTTCTACAGTTATAATGGCACAAAATACGGCTTCAGAACGAGAACGTATTGTCAATTTAGCATTAGAAAATAATAAAGAAATCAAGGCTTCGCAATTACAATTAGAAAAATTAAAAGAATCGATTCAAACGGCCTATTCTTTTGATAAAACCAATGTATATTACAGTTACGACCAAAATAATTTAGCGCTAAACAACGCTCCATTACGAGTATTTGGAGTACAACAACGATTTGAGTTTCCTACGGTTTATGGTGCAAAGAAAAACCTTCTTGCTTCAGAGTATGAAAGAGAAAAAGCCCGATTTGAGTTGCAAAAAAACAAATTAACTTTGGCTGTTTCTAAAGTATATGAACATATTGTTTACCTCCAAAATCAGGAAAAACGCTATATGTATTTGGATAGTTTGTATCAAAATTTTTCTAAAGCAAGTAAGCGCCGTTTTGAATTGGGTGAAACTAATTATTTAGAAAAAATTACGGCTCAAGCAAAATCAGGACAAATTCAAACCAAAAAAGCTCAAATTGAAAAAGATAAATTAGCACAATATGAAGTGCTTAATTCGTTAGTTCAATCAGAAGAAAAAGTGGTAGTTTCAAATAGCCAAATGAGTCTGCTAAATACTTTAGCAAATAGTTCAGTGAAAGAACTTCATTTGTCTTATTTAGAGTATATTACAACAAATTATAAAAAACAATTAAGCCTACAAAAACAACATTGGTTACCAGATATTACTATTGATTATTTCCAAGGTAGAAATACAGGGTTAACACAATCATTATATGGATTTCAAGTTGGGATTGCTTTGCCAATTTTATTTACAGGAACTACTTCTAAAATTAAAGTAGCACAATTGGATTTGAAAAGTTGGGAACAACAAAAACAATCTGAAACACAAAAAATTGAGCGTTATATTGACCAGAAGAAAAATGATTTAATTAAGTACCAAGAGGCTATTAATTACTACAATCAATACGGAAAAATATTATCTGAAGAAATTATCAAAGTAGCTAATTTGAGCTATAAGAACGGAGAAATTGATTTTTTTCAATACATTCAAAGTTTAGAAAATGGAACGAATATTCAAGTTGATTATTTAGATACATTGTTACAATACAACACTACCAAATTAGAATTGTATTACCCTAATTTTTAATCTATTATTATGAAAAAAACACTACATACTTTTGCTTTACTTACTCTTTTAATGGGGTGTAAAGAAACTAAAAATGAAGCACCAACAACTAAAGAAGACGGTTTAATTCACGTAACTGAAACGCAATTCAAATCGGGAGGAATGCAAATTGCAAATCCAACAGAACAAGATTTTGAGGTAAGTATTGTTACTTCTGGGAAAATTGATGTGCCTCCACAAAACAGAGCTCAAGTTACTACTTTTATTGGTGGTTATGTAAAATCTACTACACTCTTAGTGGGAGACAAAGTACATAAAGGTCAAGCGTTGGTTACTTTGGAAAGCACCGAATTTTTAGATATTCAAAAAGACTATTTGGAAGTAGCCGAACAAATTAACTATCTAAAATCAGAATACGAACGTCAAAAAACATTGTTCAACGAAAAAATCAGTTCGCAAAAAAATTACTTAAAAGCCGAAAGCGATTACCGTAAAGCCAAAGGAATCTATCAAAGTTTAAGAGAAAAATTACTCTTACTAAAAATTAATCCGGCCAATGTAGAAAAAGGAAAATTAACTTCTATCGTTACTATTTCGTCACCAATTACAGGAGATATAGTAGTAATGAATGCTAATGTAGGAATGTATATTGCTCCATCAGACGTGATATTAGAAATTGTAGATACCAACCATTTGCATTTAGAATTGGCGGTTTTTGAGAAAGATATTTTAAAAGTAAAAGTGGGACAGAAAATTAATTTTACAGTTCCAGAAGCATCAAAAGAAGTTTTTCCAGCAGAAGTGCATTTAGTTGGAAAATCAATAGAAGGAAATGACAGGACAATTAATGTTCACGGACATTTAGACGAATCTGTAAAACAGAAATTACTAACAGGAATGTTTGTTGAAGCAAAGATTGTAACACATTCTAAAAAAGGAGTAGCGATTCCTACGGAAGCATTGATTACAGAAAGCAACAAAAATTTTGTACTTTTATTAGAAAATGTCAAAGACAAGGTCTATTCATTTAAAAAAGTAGCGGTTTCCATTGGAGAAAAGAATAAAGATTTTGTTGAAATCCTTCCTAATGGGATTATTAACACTTCTTCAAAGATTTTAACTAAAGGCACTTTCGATGTAGCCAATTAAAAAATAATAGATTAATAATAAACTTAAAATTTAGAAAATATGAATGAAGCACATTTACACATGGTAGTAAACCATTTTCCAATTATTGGGACCATTTTAGCTCTTGGAATTTTAATTGTAGGATTAATTTTGAAAAATCATTCAGTAAGAAATACTTCGTATGTTCTATTTATTGTTGCAGCTATATTTGGAGCCTTAAGTATGGGGACTGGAGAAGGTGCAGAAGAATTAGTTAAAGATATGCCTAATGTAGGCTGGGATATTATTCACGAGCATGAAGAAATAGCAGAGAAGCTAGTGCTACTCTTGTATGTTCTAGGTTTACTTTCAATAATTGCTTTGTATTTGAATTTTAAAAAGAATACAAAAGAGAAATTAGTTTCATTATGCATAGTAGGTATTGGAGTTGTGAGTCTTTTTTTAGTGCAAAAAGTTGGGACTTCAGGAGGAGAAATACGTCATACCGAAATCAGAGAAGGTTTTCAGAATACAACTACTGAAAAAGAGGTAATAGATCATGATAAATAGGGGGCATTATTTTTTTACGAATTAGCTTATTTATTATTATATCAAAAAAAATAATATCGATTAATTAGGACAAATAGAAATATTTATAGCTTTTGTTATAAAAATAACAATAATACATATTTCTTGTTATATTATTGTAAACTATATCGATTTCGTAATTTTATTTTCCGTAATTTTGATGTATGTAAAATGCTCTTTTATAAATACAATACAAAATGAAAAACATCAGAATTATTCAAGAATTACACGATTTAGGAATTACGGGATATCATGAAGTTTCGTACAATCCTTCCTATGAAGAATTGTTTCAAGATGAAATGTCGCATCGTAGAAAAGGATTTGAAAAAGGAGCTTTGACCGATACGGGTGCGGTAGCAGTGAAAACAGGAATTTTTACGGGGCGTTCACCAAAAGACCGATATATTGTAAAAGATGATGTAACTAAAGATACTATTTATTGGGATGATAAAGTGAATTTCCCAACTACACAATCCGTTTGGCGTGATTTAAAAAAATTAGTGCTGAAACAATTGTCAACTTCGTCTAAATTATATGTAGTAGATGCTTTTTGTGGTACCAATCCAGATACCCGATTGAAGGTTCGTTTTGTAATGGAAGTAGCTTGGCAGGCACATTTTGTAACTAATATGTTTATTAGACCATCTGGATATGAATTAGAAAATTTTGGAGAACCCGATTTTGTTGTTATGAATGGTTCTAAAACTACAAATCCCGATTGGCAAAAACACGGTTTGAATTCTGAAAATTTTGTTGTCTTTAATCTTACTGAAAAAATCCAACTCATAGGAGGTACTTGGTATGGGGGCGAAATGAAAAAAGGAATGTTCTCTATGATGAACTACTATTTACCACTTAAAGGAATGGCCTCTATGCACTGTTCTGCTAATGTGGGTGAAGAAGGAGATGTAGCCATATTTTTTGGTCTTTCAGGCACTGGAAAAACAACTCTTTCAGCTGATCCAAAACGCTATTTGATTGGAGATGACGAACACGGTTGGGACGATAATGGAGTGTTCAATTTTGAAGGTGGATGCTATGCTAAAGTAATTGATTTATCAGAGAAAAACGAACCAGACATTTGGAGAGCCATCAAAAGGGATGCGCTTTTAGAAAATGTAATTGTAGATGAATACGGTGAAATTAATTACTATGACCATTCTATCACTGAAAACTCAAGAGTTTCATATCCTATTTATCACATCAATAAAATTGTATTGCCTTCAAAAGCGGGACATGCAAAAAAAATAATTTACCTTTCAGCAGACGCTTTTGGAGTATTGCCTCCAGTTTCTATCTTGGATGATGATCAAGCACAATACCACTTTTTATGCGGATATACCTCAAAATTAGCCGGTACTGAAAGAGGAATCACAGAACCTGTACCTTCGTTTTCACCCGCTTTTGGAGAGGCTTTCTTGACATTACATCCAACACGTTATTCTCAAACCTTAATTGGGAAAATGAAAGAACACGGTGCTAAAGCCTATTTGGTTAACACTGGATGGAATGGAACAGGTAAACGAATTTCATTAAAAAATACCAGAGCCATAATTGATGCCATTATTAGTGGCGAAATTGAAGAAGCCGAAACCCGAGCAATTCCGTTCTTAAATTTAACTATTCCAACGGTTTTACCTAATGTAAGCGATGGTATTTTAGATCCAAGAGATACGTATCAAGACAAAGCAGAATGGGAGCGTAGAGCAAAAGATCTAGCAGCCCGTTACATTAAAAACTTTGAACAATATACCAATACAGAAGAAGGAAAACGATTAGTTAGCGCAGGACCAACATTAAGTTAGTGTTTTGTATTTTAACAATAATATAGTTTTAAGTTATAATTATAATTGGGTGGTTACTATATTTTATTTTATATTTGCACACGAAATCAAGAAAATTTCTAATTAAAATTTATGTTATCAAATCAATTACATCATCATCATTTACAAAATTGCTCTCAAGCGATGTGTTAATGGTATGCGTGTAAGTCACATATTTAAAAACCCGTTTGAGTACATCAAGCGGGTTTTTTATTAAAAATCTGTTGTACTCAAATCACAACAAACAAAAACAACAAAACAATGAGTACTTTAAAAATTGCAATTCAAAAATCAGGGCGCTTAAACGAAGATAGCATCCAAATCCTAAAAGACTGCGGTATTTCTATTAACAATGGGAATGACCAATTAAAAGCCACCGCTTCAAATTTTCCTTTAGAAGTTCTATACTTACGAAATTCAGACATTCCTCAATATTTGATCGACGGAGTAGTAGATGTCGCTATTGTTGGTGATAATCTATTAGTTGAAAAAGGTAAAAGCATTGAAGTAGCTGAAAAATTAGGATTTTCAAAATGCAAAGTTTCCGTAGCTGTTCCTAAAAGTTTCAACTATAATTCGGTGAAAGATTTGGATGGCTTGCGAATTGCTACTTCGTATCCCAATACTGTTTTAGATTTCTTTAATTCTAAAAATGTAAATGTTGATTTGCACCAAATCTCAGGTTCTGTAGAAATAGCACCTAACATTGGTTTGGCCGATGCTATTGTAGATATTGTTTCTAGCGGAAGTACTTTGTTTAAAAATAATTTAAAAGAAGTAGAAGTTATTTTTAAGAGTGAAGCCGTTTTAGCTGTTTCACCTAAAATGACTCCTGAAAACAAAGTAATTTTAGACAAATTGCAGTTCCGAATCCAATCGGTTTTAAGAGCGCGTAAATCAAAATACATTTTGATGAATGTACCGAATGATAAAATAAAAGAAATTAGTTCCATTTTACCCGTTTTAAAAAGTCCAACAGTAATGCCATTGGCACAAGAAGGTTGGTCAAGTGTGCACACCGTTATTGAAGAAGATCGGTTTTGGGAAGTAATTGACGAATTAAAAGCAGCTGGTGCCGAAGGCATTTTGGTTTGCCCAATTGAAAAAATGGTGTTGTAAGCCCCCTAACCCCCAAAGGGGGAAAGACTAAATAGCTAAATTGAAGTACAATTGAATCTTTCAATTTTTCAATCTTTAAATCTAAAAAATGAACAAAATATACAATCCAAAACAGGAAAATTGGGCTTCTTTATTAGAAAGACCCACTAAAACTGTGGACGATATTGAAGCAACTGTAAAAGAAATCTTTGCAGCAGTACAATCCAAAGGAGACGAAGCGGTACAACAATATACATCTCAGTTTGACGGAATTGCTTTGGAAAACAATTTGGTTTCCAATGCTGAAATAGAACTAGCTATTGCCGCTGTTTCTGAAGAATTGAAAGAAGCGATTCAATTAGCCAAATCAAACATCGAAAAATTCCACGCAGCTCAAAACACAACTCGTGTTAGTGTTGAAACTGCAGAAGGAGTGGAATGTTGGCAAGAAAAAAGACCCATTCAAAAGATAGGGTTGTATATTCCTGGAGGAACTGCTCCTTTATTTTCAACCGTGTTGATGTTGGCTATTCCTGCTGCAATTGCGGGATGCAAAGAAGTAGTTTTATGTTCGCCACCCGATAAAAATGGCAACTTAAACCCTGCTATTTTGTATGCGGCAAACCTTTGTGGTGTAACCAAAATTATAAAAGTAGGCGGAATCCAAGCGATTGCTGCAATGACTTTTGGTACCGCCACTATTCCTAAAGTCTATAAAATATTTGGACCAGGAAATCAATACGTAACGGTGGCGAAACAATTAGCGACTCAATTTGGTGTTGCTATTGATATGCCAGCAGGCCCATCAGAATTATTAGTAGTAGCCGATGATAGCGCCGTACCTGCTTTTGTAGCTTCTGATTTATTAAGTCAAGCCGAACACGGAACAGATAGTCAGGTAATTTTAGTTTCTACTTCTAAGAAAATGATAGACACAGTAGAACAAGAAGTACAATCGCAATTAGCAGTTTTACCAAGAAAAGAAATTGCCGAAAAAGCCATTGCTAATTCCAAATTGATTTTTGTTGAAAATGCAGCAATTGCCTTAGATTTAATCAATGAATACGGCCCTGAACACTTTATAGTTTGTACTGAAAATGATAATTTTTATGTCGATAATATTGAAAATGCCGGGTCGGTTTTTATAGGCAATTATACCCCAGAAAGTGCTGGAGATTACGCGTCTGGAACCAATCATACTTTACCAACGAATGGATACGCTAAAAATTATAGCGGTGTGAATTTGGATAGTTTTATGAAGTCGATGACGTTCCAAAAGATTTCCGAAACTGGAATTCAAAACATTGGTAAAGCTATAGAAATTATGGCAGAGAAAGAAGGTCTACAAGCACACAAAAATGCGGTTACATTACGTTTAAAAGCGATTGAAAATGGAAAATAAATTCAACATCAACAATTTAGTTCGAGAGAACGTCAAAACCATGAAGCCTTATTCGTCAGCACGCGATGAATTTGAAAATTTTGATACAGCTGATATGATTTTTTTGGATGCCAATGAAAATCCATTTGAAAATGGAGTGAATCGCTATCCAGACCCGCAACAAGTGACGGTTAAATCGGTTTTAGCCCAACAAAATGGTGTGGATAAAAATCAAATCCTATTAGGAAATGGAAGTGATGAAGTGTTGGATTTATTGTTCCGTGCTTTTTGTGAACCAAAAAAAGACAATGTCATTACTTTGCCACCAACTTACGGAATGTATGGTGTTTTGGCGAATCTGAATGCGATTGAAAATAGAGAGATTTTACTTTCCGAAGATTTTCAACCACAATTGGAAGTAATAATGAAAGCGGTAGATAAAAATACCAAAATGATTTTTCTTTGTTCGCCCAACAATCCAACAGGAAATTCTTTTTCAGAGGAAAGTGTACAGTATTTACTTGACAATTTTAATGGATTAGTGGTGATTGACGAAGCCTATATTGATTTTTCAGATAAAGCGTCGTGGATTCAAAAAATCAATACATATCCTAATTTAATTATTACCCAAACCTTGTCAAAAGCGTATGGTTTGGCAGGAATTCGATTAGGAATTTGTTATGCATCTGCTGCAATTATTGGGGTTTTAAACAAAATTAAGCCTCCATATAATGTAAATGAATTGACACAACAAAGAGCATTAGATCGTTTGGCTAATCCAATTAAAATTAAAGAAGAAATAAATTCTATAATAGAACAAAGAGAGCAATTACTTAAAGTATTAAATGAAGTGAATTTTGTTTCAAAAATATATCCTACTGAAGCCAACTTTATCTTGATTAAAGTCGATAATGCAAATCAACGTTATGATGAATTAATCGCCAAAGGAATTGTGATTCGCAATAGAACAAGACAACCTTTGTGCGAAAATACTTTGCGCTTGACTATTGGAACGGAAGAGGAAAATAAGAAATTAATGGCTGCTTTAAAAACCTTGAATTAAATTTTAGACAATTATGATTCCTAACATAGAAACGTACTTTAATGAAGGTTGCGGACGCTGTTCAAAAATGGCGACTCCTTTGTGCCGTGTGCGAACTTGGGAAAAAGAATTACAATTGTTAAGAAGTATTATTCTAGAATGTGGGCTAGTAGAAGAATTGAAGTGGAGCCACCCGTGTTATACCTTTCAAAATAAGAATATTATTATGTTAGGCACTACTAAAGCTTTTTGTGCGATTAGTTTTTTCAAAGGCGCTTTGCTTGCAGACACCCAACAAATTTTAGTAACACAAACCGAAAATATGCAAGCAACACGACAATTACAATTTACAAGTATTGATCAAATTGCAAGTATAGAAAAGAGTATTAAATCCTATATTTTTGAAGCCATTGAAATAGAAAAATCGGGAATTAAAATTCAATACAAAACACCTGATGAAATGGTGATTCCTGAAGAGTTTCAACAAAAATTAAATGAAGACGAAGCATTAAGAATTGCCTTTGAGGGATTAACACCGGGTAGAAAAAAAGCCTATTTACTTTTCTTTTCACAAGCAAAACAGTCAAAAACTAGGCTAGCTCGCGTAGAAAAATGGATTCCTACTATCAAACAAGGCAAAGGAATGGAATATTAAAATTAACTTTTTGACAAAAAATAAATGAAAAAAGTATTATTTATAGATCGTGATGGGACCATCGTTATTGAACCCGCCGATTTTCAATTAGACAGTTTAGACAAATTAGAATTTTACCCCAAAGTGTTTCAATACTTGGCTAAAATTGCTAACGAATTGGATTATGAATTGGCAATGGTGACCAACCAAGACGGATTGGGGACGGATAGTTTTCCAGAAGATACGTTTTGGCCTACACAAAACTTTATTTTAAGAGCGTTTGAAAACGAAGGAGTTCTATTTGACGATATATTTATAGACCGTTCGTTTCCTGCTGATAATGCACCTACACGCAAACCTCGTACCGGAATGTTAACCAAATACATTGACAATCCGAAGTATGATTTAGCAAATTCATTTGTATTGGGCGACCGAATTACCGATGTTGCCTTAGCAAAAAACTTAGGTGCCAAAGCCATTTTTCTAAAACAACAAGAAGGTTTAGGAAGTGATGAAATCAAGGAAAACGAAGATTTTAGCGATGTCATTGCATTACAAACAACCGATTGGAAAACCATCTATGAGTTTTTAAAACTAGAAGCCCGTTCTGCTACTATCGAAAGAAAAACGCACGAAACGGATATTTTTATCAATCTGAATTTAGATGGAACTGGAAAAAGCAAAATCGATACAGGTATTGCCTTTTTTGATCACATGCTAGACCAAATTGCACGTCACGGTCAAATGGATTTAGAAATTACCGTAAAAGGCGATTTAGAGGTAGATGAACACCATACTATTGAAGATACAGCGATTGCTTTAGGAGAAGTTTTTGCGAAAGCATTAGGAAATAAATTAGGCATTGAACGCTACGGTTTTTGTTTGCCAATGGACGATTGCTTATCGCAAGTAGCTATTGATTTTGGAGGAAGAAACTGGTTGGTTTGGGAAACCGAATTCAAACGTGAAATGGTAGGCAAAATGCCAACAGAGATGTTCTACCACTTTTTCAAATCGTTCTCTGATGGTGCTAAAGCTAATATCAATATCAAAGCAGAAGGAACTAACGAACATCATAAGATTGAAGCTATTTTTAAGGCTTTCGCCAAAGCGATTAAAGTAGCTGTAAAACGGGATACTGAGAAAATGATTTTACCAAGTACAAAAGGAATGCTTTAATAATTATGAATTGTAAATTATGAATGGTTAAGTATAAAAAATCTTAACCAATCTTAATTTCTTAATGGTTAAAAATAAATGAAAATTGCTATCATCAATTACGGCGCGGGAAATATTCAAAGCATTCTATTTGCTATTGAACGTTTGGGATATACAGCCGTGTTAACTAATAATCCAGACGAGATTCTGCAAGCGGATAAAGTTATTTTTCCGGGAGTTGGAGAAGCGAGTTATGCCATGCAAAAACTCAAAGAAAGTGGTTTGGATAATTTGATTCCAACCTTGAAGCAACCCGTTTTAGGGATCTGTTTAGGGATGCAGTTAATGTGCCAACATTCTGAAGAAGGAAATACAGACGGATTAGGGATTTTTGATGCGAATGTTATTCGGTTTTCTACTCAGGTGAAAGTACCTCAAATGGGGTGGAATCAGATTTACAATTTGAAATCGGCTTTATTTGAAGGAATTAATGATAACGAATACATGTATTTAGTACACAGTTATTATGTTCCCAATTGCAGTGAAGCCATTGCCAATACCAATTATGATGTAGAATATGCGTCGGCTTTGCAAAAAAATAATTTTTACGGAACCCAATTTCACCCAGAAAAAAGTGGCGATGTGGGTGAACAAATTTTAGCTAATTTCTTGAAATTATAAATTTCAACTATCGTAAATCGAATATAGAATGAGAATAATACCAGCCATAGATATCATAGACGGAAAATGTGTTCGTTTGTCCAAAGGAGATTATGACACTAAAATTGTCTACAATGAGAATCCGCTTGAAGTGGCCAAATCGTTTGAAGCACACGGAATTGAGTATTTACACTTGGTTGATTTAGATGGTGCTAAGTCAAGCAAAATTGTGAATTACAAAATTCTAGAACAGATTGCTACACAAACAAAATTGAAAATAGATTTTGGAGGTGGCTTAAAATCCGATGCCGATTTAAAAATTGCTTTTGAATCAGGGGCTAACCAAATCACGGGTGGAAGTATTGCTGTAAAAAATAGAGCTATTTTCGAGCAATGGATTGCCGAGTACGGTTCGGATAAAATCATTTTAGGAGCTGATGCTACCAATGAAAAAATAGCTGTGTCGGGTTGGTTAGAAGACTCTAACGAAGATTTAGTACCTTTTATTCAAGACTATCAAAGCAAAGGGATTCAGTACGTTATTTGTACCGATATAGCCAAAGACGGCATGTTGGCTGGGCCTAGTTTTGATTTGTATGCTAAAATTTTGGCAACAGCCAAAGGAATCAAATTAATTGCCTCAGGTGGTATTTCTACATTTGATGAATTACCGCAATTAGCCGAATTAGGTTGTGAAGGAACCATCATTGGAAAAGCGATTTACGAAGGAAGAATCTCGTTGAAACAATTAGAAAACTATATTTTAAAAACATAATTAAACAATTGATCAATTTACAAATTAATCAATTGCTACATTAACACTATGCTTACAAAAAGAATCATTCCTTGTTTAGATATCAAAAACGGAAGAACTGTCAAAGGTGTCAATTTTGTTGACTTACGAGATGCAGGAGATCCTGTAGAGTTGGCAAAAATCTATTCGGATGAAGGTGCTGACGAACTTGTTTTTCTAGATATTTCTGCCACAGAAGAACGCCGCAAAACTTTGGTGGATTTAGTTCGCAAAGTTGCTGCAACGATTAATATTCCGTTTACTGTGGGTGGGGGAATTGCATCAGTAGAAGATGTAGAAATCTTATTGCAAAACGGTGCAGACAAAGTATCGATCAACTCTTCTGCGGTAAAAAATCCGCAATTGATTACTGATTTGGCTCAGAAATTTGGAAGCCAATGCGTAGTGGTAGCTATTGATGCCAAACAAATTGATGGCGAATGGATAGTACATTTAGTAGGAGGTAAGGTGCCAACAGAAATTAAACTTTTTGATTGGGCAAAAGAAGTAGCTACACGTGGAGCTGGAGAAATCTTGTTTACTTCTATGAATCATGACGGAACCAAAAATGGATTTGCTAACGAGGCTTTGGCTACATTGTCACAATTGGTAAATATTCCTATTATTGCTTCAGGAGGAGCAGGGAATATGCAACATTTTATTGATACCTTTGTCGAAGGAAAAGCAGATGCCGCTTTGGCAGCCAGTGTTTTTCATTTCAAAGAAATTGAAATTAAGACCTTAAAAAAAGAATTACAAAATAATCATATTGAAGTAAGAATTTAAATAATTCAAAACTCATAATTCATCATTACAAACATGAACATCGATTTTTCAAAAAGCGCTCACGGATTAATTCCTGCCATTATTCAAGATAGTGAAACCAAAACCGTATTAATGTTGGGCTACATGAACGAAGAGGCTTTCGCCAAAACACAAGCTACTCAAAAAGTAACTTTTTATAGCCGTTCCAAACAACGTCTTTGGACCAAAGGAGAAGAAAGCGGCAACTTTTTAAACCTAGTAAGTATCAAGAACGATTGTGATAATGATACCTTATTGATTCAAGTACGTCCGCAGGGACCAACTTGTCATAATGGCACCGATACCTGTTGGGCAGAAGAAAACCAACCGAATTATGGTTTTATTTCAACTTTAGAAAAAACCATCAAAACCCGTCGTGAAAATGCTGATGCCGAAAAAAGTTATGTTGCCTCTTTATTCGAAAAAGGGATCAATAAAATTGCTCAAAAAGTAGGAGAGGAAGCGGTAGAAGTAGTGATTGAAGCCAAAGATGCTAACGATGATTTGTTCTTGAGCGAAAGCGCTGATTTACTTTTTCACTTTCTTATTTTGCTTCAAGCCAAAGGTTTTCAAATGAATGATGTTATTGAAGTTTTGAAAAAAAGACAGAAATAAATTCATTTCAATTTAGAAATCTTTTCTTCATTTGAATCAAAAGAGACACCTAATTTTTCATTAAATATTATCCCTACGGGACATTTGAGAGTTAGAGCAATATTATCAATTACTAAAATTTAGTCCCTAATGAGACAATTAAATATAATTATTGTTTGATTACCATTTTATTAAAATAACAATTTATAATAGTCCCATCGGGACAACATCTTGGTAAATAAAAATTAGTTTGACAATCGATAGTCCCGTAGGGACGGAATATATGATAACATCAATTTAAATTATTTAAAGACCCAATAGATTCAATTCTGTTGGGTTTTGTTTTTATTATAAATAAAATCAGTTACATTTACCTTTCTATTTAATTAATGAAAATGATATTTGCACGTACTAAATTATTATTCCCACTAGGGTTGATTTTATTCCTAATTACTAGTTCGATTCATTCTCAAACCAAAACTTATTCCATTGCTTTTGGTTCTTGTGACAATCAAAGACTCAAAAATGAGTTATGGAAATCTATTGATGAAAACCTTCCTGTAGCTTGGATTTGGGGAGGAGATAATGTTTATTCAGATACCGAAGACATGAATGCGCTTAAAGAAAATTATGCCATTCAGAAAAATGATGCGGATTATTTAGAATTTATGGCTAACAAACAGATTTTAGGCACTTGGGACGATCATGATTACGGTCTAAATGATGGAGGAGAGGAATACCCTTATAAGAGAGCAAGTCAGCAATTATTATTAGATTTTTTAGGAACATCCAAAGATGCTCCAGAACGTTTTAGAGATGGTGTTTATAATTCTAGACTAATTAATGTTGATGGAAATAAAGTCAAAATAATTGTTTTAGATACTCGATTCTTTAGAACTGCTGTAACCAAATCATTGAATTCAAAAAAACGTTTTCAACCAAATCACTACGGACAAGGAACCATTTTAGGAGAAGCGCAGTGGAAATGGTTAGAACAAGAGTTGAACTCTTCTGAGGCTCCGTTCAATGTAATTGTAAGCAGTATCCAATTGTTATCGGACAAGCACGGCTTTGAATGTTGGGGTAATTTTCCGCATGAGATTGATAAACTAGAAAAGATAATTGTAGCATCAAAAGCAAAAGGAACGTTTATTATTTCAGGCGATCGTCATATAGCCACTTTTTCTTCTAAAAAGGTTCCCAATTTAAACTATCCTTTAGTGGATTTCACTTCTAGTGGACTTACTCATGTGTATTCTAGTTTTTCTGGAGAAGAAAATCCCTATCAAATAGGTAAAGTTGTAGCAGAGAAAAATTTTGGATTATTACAATTTGACTTCACGAACCATCTTGTCATCATGCAAATTCGAGGAGCAGAAAATAACCTTTTAAGCGAACATATTCAACAATATTAATATTTGAATTATGAATAAAAAAACTATTTACTTATTCCTTCTATTTTTGGTTACCAATACCATTTTAGCTCAAAAATTCACTAGACAAGACAGTTTACGAGGAAGTATTACCAAAGAAAGAAGTTGGTGGGACTTAAAAAAATACCATTTAGACATCAAAGTGAATCCTGCAGATAGTACCATTATTGGATCCAATACAATTGACTATCAAGTAGTCGAAAAATACAATGTGATGCAAATTGACTTGCAAGAACCGATGCAAATTACCAAAATTGTACAAGATGGTATCAACCTAAAGTACCAAAGAGATGGTAATGTCTATTATGTGTATTTAGTAGCCAATCAAAGTAAAGGAGAAAAGAAGCAGCTTGTTATTTTTTATGGAGGAAAGCCAAAAATAGCCGTTAATCCGCCTTGGGATGGAGGAATCACTTGGAAGAAAGATGAAAATGGAAAATCCTTTATAGCCTCTTCTTGTCAAGGTTTGGGAGCAAGTGTTTGGTGGCCTAACAAAGACCACATGTACGATGAAGTTGAATCTATGTTGATTAGTGTGAATGTTCCAAAAGGCCTAATGGATATTTCCAATGGTCGCTTGATAAACACAAAACAATTAAAAGACAATACAACAACATACACTTGGCAAGTCACCAATCCGATTAATAACTACGGGGTAAATATCAATATTGGTGATTATGTAGCTTTTTCAGAAAAATACAAGGGCGAAAAAGGAGATTTAGATTGTCAATATTATGTGTTGCGAAACAATTTGGCTAAAGCCAAAAAACAATTCCAAGATGTTCCTAAAATGCTCAAAGCTTTCGAACATTGGTTTGGTCCTTATCCTTTTTACGAAGACAGCTACAAACTCGTTGAAGTGCCGTATTTAGGTATGGAACATCAAAGTAGTGTTACCTATGGGAATGGTTATAAAAACGGTTATCGCGGACGTGATTTAAGCGGTACCGGTTGGGGATTGAAATTTGATTTTATCATTATTCATGAGTCGGGACACGAATGGTTTGCTAATAATATCACGTACAAAGACATTGCCGATATGTGGATTCATGAAAGTTTTACCAACTATTCTGAAAGTTTGTTTGTAGAATACTATTATGGCAAAGAGGCTGGAGCGGAGTATGTACGTGGTACTCGAAAAAATATTCGAAATGACAAACCGATTATTGGCCAATACGATGTAAATAACGAAGGTTCCGGCGATATGTATTACAAAGGCGGTAATATGTTGCATACCATTCGTCAAATCATCAATAATGACGAAAAATGGAGAGAAATCCTTAGAGGTTTGAATAGTACGTTTTACCATCAAACGGTTACTACCCAACAAATTGAAAACTACATTAGTGAACAAGCAGGCATTGACTTAATGCCCGTTTTTAATCAATATTTGAGAGATACACGAGTGCCTACTTTGGAATATTATTTCACAGAAAAGCAATTAAGCTATCGTTGGATTAATTGTGTTGATGGATTTACGATGCCAGTTCAAGTTTACTTGAATGGAGAATCATTGCAAATTCAGCCTACAAAAGAATGGAAGGTAATTACGGTATCGAATGTGAATTCAAAATTGACAATTGATGCTAATTATTATGTAGCGGAATTGAACAGTACCAACTAAAAATTTACTTCTTTTTAAATTCCAAAGGATTTTCGCCAACGACTTTTTTGAAGATGCGATTGAAATACGATACACTTTCAAATCCGCATTCGTAACAAGTTTCCGTTACGTTTTTATCTCCTTTTAAAAGGCGTTTGGCTTGTTCAATTCGGTATTGATTTAAGAATTCGATAAAAGTCAGTCGCGTCATTTTCTTAAAATACCGACAAAAAGCCGCTTTAGATAAATGGGTGAGTTGCGCCATTTCTTCAATAGTAATAGTGCGCTGAAAATTTTTTTCGATAAAAGTATAGACTACTTTGAGTCGGGATTGCTCTTTGTTATTGTAGAAATTTTCAAAAGGATGTTCGTGTAAAAAAGTCATTTCTTCAGAAGTTGCAAGCGTTTGAAACAATGACAATACTGCTATAAATTGTTCAAAATGCGGTAATAAATGAATCGTTTTTAATTGTTTTCCAATAGTGGATTTGGTGTTCCCGTGAAAGCAAATTACTTTTTTAGCATTTTCAAACAGTTGCTGAATCGCTGCCAGTTCTGGAGTTGAAGCAAAATCATTCTTGAAAAAATCAGCATTAATTTGCAGTACTACTACTTTTTCGTATTCAGCTCTAATTCCGTAATCAAAGTTCAAATGTGGAATATTAGAACCAATAAAAACCAAGTCACTCCCTTCAAATTGTCCTACATGATTTCCAACCCGTCTAGTTCCTTGGGGAGCTTCTATAAAAGTCAATTCAAATTCAGGATGAAAATGCCAATAATAAAAATTGTTCAATTTTGGGTTGACCAAAATTCGGAACGAACTTCCCGCTAAGCGTTTAATATCTTCGAGTACGATTTTCATATATTTTTCTTTGTTTGCAATATAAATGTACTATTATACAGTTTAATACCCAACAAAAAGCCAATATAGTACAAATTATGGTAAATTTTGTGATAATTCAACTACTCAATTTCTACTAATTTTGGATTATCAAATTAACTAAACCTTTAACTATGGAAAATATAAACCAAACGATGACTCCTACAATGACGCCAACGATGGCGACTAACGCACACAAAGATATTCCTGGAAATCCATCGGTAGCCAAATCAAGTGTGCAAAAACTAAATGATCGTTCTAACGGCAAACCACTTCGTTTATTAACTGAAGAGCAATGGAATTTCTGGATAACCAATGGGTATATTGTAATCAAAAATGCCGTACCAAAAGAAAACGCAGAACGATTGGCTAATTTTATTTGGGAATTTGAAGAGAAAGATCCCAATGACCCATCTACTTGGTATGCACCTCCAAGGGCAGAAATGCAAATGAAAGAATTAACTAATAGCGGAATGGTGGAATTGTACAATCACCAATACCAATGGGATAATCGCCAGATGCAAAAAGTTTATGATGCTTTTGTTGATGTTTGGGGAACAGAGAAATTATGGGTTACCATTGATAGAGCCAATTTGAATTTTCCTGTTCGTCCAGACCATGAATTCAAAGGATTCATCCATTGGGATTACGATCCTGAAACAAAACCACAAAATGTGCAAGGCGTGCTGGCTTTGGTAGATACAACGGATGAGAATATGGGAGGCTTTCAATGTATTCCTGAATTGTTCCGCACCTATGATACTTGGAAATTAACTCAACCCGAAGACAGACATCGTTTTCAACCTGATATTACAGGATTTGAAGATCAATTAGTGAAAGTGAAAATGGAAGCGGGAGATTTATTAATTTTTAATAGTTTGCAACCTCACGGAATTCGCCCTAATTTAACTCAAGACAAAGTGCGTGTAGCGCAATATATTTCAATGATGCCTGCAGAAGAAGATAATGAAGAGCTTAAAGCATGGCGCATCAATTCTTGGAAAAACCGGATTGCACCTGAAGGATATGCATTTCCTGGTGATCCAAGAAAATGGGAAATCACAAAACACAAAACAGCCGAATTAAGCGATTTGGGTAAGAAGTTATTAGGCTTAGAAAAGTGGTAAATTTACCTGTTCACGTGATTGTTTCGATCGGACTGAAGTCCAGCCTTTTAAAATAAGTCGAGCCCATGGCTCTCTAAGACGACTTATAAGTCCCATAGGGACGATATATATAATTGCAACGGATTTCAATCCGTTGGAAAATAGGAGTGTTTGGTTTCGACGACCGGACTGAAGTCTAGCCTTTTAAAATAAGTCGAGCCCATGGCTCTCTAAGACGACTTATAAGTCCCATAGGGACGATATATATAATTGCAACGGATTTTAATCCGTTGGAAAATAGGAGTGTTTGGTTTCGACCGGACTGAAGTCCAGCCTTTTAAAATAAGTCGAGCCCATGGCTCTCTAAGACGACTTATAAGTCCCATAGGGACGATATATATAATTGCAACGGATTTCAATCCGTTGGAAAATAGGAGTGTTTGGTTTCGACGACCGGACTGAAGTCCAGCCTTTTAAAATAAGTCGAGCCCATGGCTCTCTAAGACGACTTATAAGTCCCATAGGGACGATATATATAATTGCAACGGATTTTAATCCGTTGGAACAATTAATAATCAACTGTCTACTTTAAATAAAAAAGGGTATTCAATTAAAAACTAATTAAATACCCTTTTTTTATGTTTTAAAAAATCTAGATTAGATTTTTAGAAATATAATCAAAACTAGTTTTGATTGATTCCAAAGGATTTGGAGTATAATTCGTTTCATGTTCTAAAAAGAAACGTTTCATTCCTGACAATTTTGATTGTGCAAAAATGGCTTTGAAATCAATAGCTCCTTTGCCAATTTCAGCATTTAATTCTTTATTGGCTTTATCCATGTCTTTTACGTGCCACATAGTGAAACGTCCAGGATGTTGCTTGAATAAATCCAATGGGTTATGTCCTGCACGAACCGCCCAGTATAAATCCAATTCAAAATCAACTAATTTTGGATCCGTTTCATTTAACAAGATTTCATACCCATTTGTATTTCCGAATTTTGTGAATTCAAAGTCGTGATTATGATAGGCTAATTTTAAACCTGCAGCGTGACATTGTTGTGCTACTTTATTGATTCCTGCCGCTAATTTTTTGTAATCATCAGCTGAAGTCCCTCTTAATTCAGGTAAAATCCATGGAATAGTAACATATTCACTTCCTAATACTTTAGCAGCTGCTATGTATGATTTTAGGTCACTAAGATCGCCAGTTTTAATAAAGTTGTTAAAATCAAAATGGTTACTTGTAGCTTTCAAACCATTCGCGTCCAAGATCGCTTTGAAATCGGTAACCGTTGTTCCGAAGAAAGCATTATCTTTTGGTGAGAAACCAAATGTTTCCACTTCTGTAAATCCAGCTTTAGCAATCTGTGCCAAAACTCCTTTAATATCTTTAGGCAAAGTTTCACGCAAAGTCCATAATTGAATTCCAATAGCTCTTTTTTTAGTTGTAAAGGCTAGGGAAGGGGTAATGGCCAAAGTACCTAGTACTAAACCACTATTAATTAAAAATTCTCTTCTTTTGTTCATGGGTTATATTTTTTGTTAATTAAATGTCGCAAATAGTTATCGCTTGTTGCAAGGAGGCTAATTTATTTGGATTTTTAGGAACAAATTCTTGTCCAACAAATCCTTTAAAACCAGTTCCTGCAATAGCTCTCATAATCGCAGGATAGTTCAATTCCTGTGTGTCGTCAATTTCATTTCGACCAGGAACACCAGCCGTATGAAAATGGGCAATGTATTGGATATTATCTTTTATAGTTCTAATTACGTCACCTTCATCAATTTGCATGTGATAGATATCGTAAAGCAATTTGAAATTGGGTGAATTAATTCGTTTAACTAATTCAACCCCCCAAGCCGTGTGATTGCATTGGTAGTCTTTATGGTCAATTTTACTGTTCAATAATTCCATTACTAGAGTAACTTTATACTTTTCAGCTAATGGGATTAATTTTTGTAATCCAATCACACAATTAGTCCAACCTTCATCATCTGATTTTCCTCTTCGATTACCACTAAAACAAATTAAATTTTTGTACCCTGCTTCAGCCACACGCGGAATCATCTCTGAATAGCGTTGAATTAGTTTTTCGTGAAATTGAGTATCGTTAAAACCATCAACTAAATTTAATTCAGCACCATTACACATAGTAGAAACCAAATTGTATTTTTTTAGTGTTGGCCAAGCTTCTGGTCCCACTAAATCGATTCCTGTGATTCCCATTTTCTTTGCTTCAACACACAAGGTTTCTAAATCTAATGAATCAAAACACCATCGAGAAACCGAATGATTGATATTGCCTTTTAGCATAGGAATAGTAGTTGTTTTCTCTTTTATAAAACCAAAAGCAGACAATTCTAAAGGAATACTTAGCGCAGCAGAACTGGCAAGTATTCCTTTGATTACAGAACGTCTATTGAAGTTGGTTTTCATCTGTGATTTAGTGTGAAACTTCTGCTTTATTTTTGTCGTTGAATGTCAATGCAAATAAAACAAAAACAGCTAGAGCAATTCCTGCAGGAATAATCCAGACCATCTCCCAGTTGATTGTTCCTGTTGCAGTTTTGTAATTATCTGTAATCCATCCCGCTACTGCAAAACCGATTAACATACCCACACCATAAGTGGCCAAAGTAATTAACCCTTGAGCAGCACTTTTGTATTTTTCTCCTGCTTTTGAATTAGTATAAATTTGTCCAGAAACAAAGAAGAAATCATAACAAATTCCGTGTAATGCTATTCCAATAATTAACATAAAACTCAAATCAGCACCATTTCCGTACGCAAATAGTGCATAACGAATAGCCCAAGCCAACATTCCTACTAAAATCGTTTTCTTAAATCCGAAACGAGTAAAGAAAACAGGAATTAATAATAAGAATAGTGCCTCAGAAATTTGACCAATAGCCATTTTTCCTGTTGGATTTTCTATTCCAGCTTCGGTTAAAAATGGATGCGCATTTTGGTAATAAAACGCCAATGGAATACAAATCAAAATAGAAGAAAGGAAGAATACTGCAAAGTTTTTATCTTTCAATAATTTCAATGCGTCTAATCCAATGATGTCAGCAATTTTAATTTTATCATCCGATACCTTAGGTGGAGTAGCAGGTAAGGTAAAGCTTAGTAATCCTAATACCAATGCAGCAATTCCTGCCAATAAGAACGTGTTTTTCAACATTCCTTGAGCAATATTTTCAGTGGTATCCCAATGAAAAACAAAACTAATCGCTAATCCAGCTAAAATCCATCCGATAGTTCCCCAAACGCGAATGTTGGCAAATTCTTTTTCAGGATCTTTCATTTGATTGAAGGCTACTGAATTTACCAATGCCAAAGTTGGCATGTATAAAACCATATAACTTAGAACATAGATATAAAAAGAGCCTACTTCATTAGATTGGTACATTTGGTACATTAAAAAAGCACCTATCAAGTGTAATACTCCTAAAATTCTTTCGGCATTAAAATAACGGTCTGCAATTAATCCAATAATGAAAGGGGCAATAATAGCTCCCCAAGATTGAGTAGAAAATACAGCAGCACTTTCGGCTCCAGATGCTTTTAAATTAGTTCCTAAAAATGTTCCTAATGTTACAAACCACGCGCCCCATATGAAAAATTCAAGGAACATCATAGTTGATAATTTAATACGGTTGGTTGTATTCATAAATTTATTTTTTTGGTTTGGTTAGTTACTTTTTAATTATTTACAACCTGTTGTAGGTTGCAATGAATTCCATTCTTTGATCATGATATTTCTGTACCAAACATTATCTCCATGGTCTTGTAAAGCAATTTTTCCAGACTGGAATGCAGCAAATCCTGGCCAAGTAGCAAATTTACTTTTAGCAACAAGCGCTTTAAAATTATCATCCCAAAGCATGGTTTCGACTACTTTCACTCCGTTTAGTAACATTTGTAATTTCCCGAATTTACATACAATATCTACAGAATTCCATTCACCTACAGGTTTTACAGGTTCAGTTGTACTTTTGATTAAATCGTATAAATCACCAGCTCTATGTTTTTCTATTTTACCATCTGGATGACCATCGTTATCTAAAACTTGCATTTCTAACCCAGTTTCGTAGGTGTTTTTAAATTTTGCCAAATCTTCATTAACATAAAAAATTATTCCACTATTAGATTTAGCAGCCACTTTCCATTCTAATTTTAAATGGAAATTAGTGTATTCTTTATCGGTGACTAAATCACCACCTTGACCGTTTTTAGCGATTATTGGATCAAAATGCAATACTCCATCTTCTACTTTCCAAGCAGAACCAGCAGTTTTTTTTCCGTATGAATGCCAACCTGTGGTAGTTTGTCCGTCAAATAGTGAAACAAATCCTTTCGGTAAAGCAGTCTGAGCATTAGTTGTTTGTATCAAAATAGTAAGTAGTGCTATTTTAAAAATATTCTTAATCATTTTGTTTGTATTAAAGTGTTAAATTTTTCCATCCTTCGCGATACTCACGTTTCACAAATTGATTTACTTCATCAAAATTTGTAATTCTCATGGCATCATTGTCCCATAACAACTTAGCAGAACGACCTGGATATACATCTTCTCCTAATTCATCTCGGACAATATCATAACCTCTGATTGCCAAATTAGCCATTAATAATGCCTCTGTTAATGGCCCTGCAATTTCGAAACCGGAACTTACTTGGTGTTTTCCATATCCAGCAATAGCGGCTTCAACCCATTGTCTATAGTGACCATCCATACCATCTTTTACACGTGGGTATTTTTCTGCTACATGAAGATTTTCATTTCTACTTAATGGCAATAAACGAGGATTTAGTCCGTAGGTGTCGCACATCATTTTTCCTTTGGTTCCTACGAATAATGTTCCATTGCCTCCGTCTCCAAAAATTTCATTTGGACCTAATTCTTTAGGACGAACAGGCTGAATACCCCCATCCATCCAGTGTACTGTAACATCACCTTCTGTTTTGTCTGTTTTAGGAAAAGTTAAGGTAACATGACTAGAAGGAGGACAACTTTCTGGAAAATAACCACGTTTAAATTCATCTACATAAACAGATCCCACACTACACTGAACATCTTTTGCATATTTTAAATTTAAAACGCTAAAAGGAGTTTCTAATAAGTGACATCCCATGTCTCCTAAAGCTCCGGTTCCATAATCCCACCATCCTCTCCAGTTAAATGGAACTAATTTATCTACATAGTTTTTATAAGGAGCTGTTCCTAACCATAAATCCCAATCTAGCTCTTTTGGCACTTCAGGCTTTGCTGTTGACCAAGGAATACCTTGTGGCCAAACAGGTCGATCTGTCCAAGCATATATGGTGTGAACATCTCCTATTAAGCCTGCTTCATACCATTCTTTCATAGTTCTAGAAGCATCATTAGAAGAACCCTGATTTCCCATTTGTGTCACTACTTTGTATTTTTTAGCGGCTTGAGTTAAAATTCTAGCTTCATAAATATCATGAGCCATTGGCTTTTGGACATATACATGTTTACCCAACTGCATTGCTGCCAGACATTGAATAGCATGATTATGATCGGGAGTAGAAACTGAAACAGCATCAAAA
Organism: Flavobacterium keumense; assembly: GCF_029866485.1. Taxonomy (NCBI): domain Bacteria; kingdom Pseudomonadati; phylum Bacteroidota; class Flavobacteriia; order Flavobacteriales; family Flavobacteriaceae; genus Flavobacterium; species Flavobacterium keumense. Next base: position 1,912,302 of record NZ_CP092332.1, on the reverse strand, counting down.
TTTTTATGCTCTTTGTCTAACATTTCGCGCCAATCTTTATAAAACTTAGCTTTCGGAAAAGCATTTACACTATTAGCTGCTCTTCGAGTGTCAACATCACATAAAAAACCAATATTAGCTTTTCCACTTTTGTGGAACATTGCGATATCAGATTGCCCTTTTCCACCAACACCAATTCCTGCAATTACTAATCGATCACTTGGGGCTATATAGCCTTTTCCCAATACATGACGAGGAACAATCATAAAAGCTGCTGCTGCCATAGCACCAGTTTTTATGAAGTCTCGACGATTGTTATTTGGCATTTTTTGTTCTTCCTTTTTCATAATTTCTATAAGTTAGTTGGTAATAGTAAATGACTAAATTTCTATTTTTTTAATGATAAAATATATTTGGCCATTGATTTAGCATCTTCTTTTTTCAAAGAGGAATGAGCAGACATAGGCATTGATCCCCAAACACCTGAACCTCCTTTAATAATTTTGTCTGCTAAATAACTAACATTTTTATCAGTATTAGCATATTTTTTTGCAACATCTATATAAGCTGGCCCTATCAATTTTTTATCTAATTTATGACAACCCACACAATCTGATTTTGCGATTAATCTTTCACCATCATTTGATTGAACTTTGATAGTTGTTTTCTTGATGTATTTTTTATCTGAATCTATTTTAGAAAAAGAAGCTAAAGTAAATGCGGCTATGCCTAATAGTAAATAAGTACGTTTCATTTTGTTTATTATGTTTTTTATAATCCTAAATTTTTTCTGTTCAGTTGTGTATTGGTTTCAACTGCTGCAAAATCATCAAATGCTTTGTCAGTCACCCTGATAATATGTTTTTTGATAAATTCTGCACCCTCACGAGCACCATCTTCTTGATTTTTGATACAGCATTCCCATTCCATCACCGCCCAACCTTTGTAATCGTATTGTGCTAGTTTACTAAAGATAGTTTTGAAATCAACTTGACCATCACCTGGTGAGCGATATCGTCCTGCACGGTCAGCCCAACCTTGGTATCCACCAAAAGTTCCTTGTTTACCTGTAGGATTGAATTCGGCATCTTTAACATGAAATGCTTTTATGCGTTCGTGATAAAAATCAATATACTGAATGTAGTCCAATTGCTGTAATACAAAATGAGATGGATCATACAATAAACAGGCTCTCGAATGGTTGTTTACTGCTTTCAAAAACATTTCGTAGGTTTCACCATCAAACAAATCTTCTCCTGGATGAATCTCATAACAAACATCCACACCATTCTGATCAAATTCATTTAAAATTGGTAACCAACGTTTGGCTAATTCTGCAAATCCTTCCTCGATTAATCCCGGTGGTCTTTGAGGCCAAGGATGAAAAAATTGCCAAAGCAATGAGCCACTAAAAGTAGCGTGTGCATTTAATCCTAAATTTTGAGAAGCTTGAGCGGCATATTTTAGTTGTTGTACTGCCCATTCTTGACGTGCTTTTGGATTCCCGCGCAAAGCAGCAGGAGCAAAGCCATCGAAGAAATCATCATAAGCAGGATGAACAGCTACTAGTTGGCCTTGTAAATGTGTTGACAATTCTGAAATTTGTAAGCCGTAAGAGGCTATTTTTCCTGTCAATTCATCTGCATAGGTTTTACTTTCAGCTGCTTTTTGCAAATCGATAAAACGCGCATCTAATGTTGGCATTTGTATCGCTTTAAAACCTAAATCAGCTGCCCATTTACATATCCCGTCTAACGAATTAAATGGAGCTTTATCTCCAACAAATTGCGCCAAAAAAACTGCTGGTCCTTGTATTGTTGTCATAAATTATAAAACGTTAGGGGTCCATTTTTTATCAGACTTTGCTGATAAAACTACATTATCAATAAATGCCATACCTCGCAAACCATCCTCGATAGAAGGGAAGTCCAACATTTCTGGAGTAGGTTGTGTACCTTCAATTTTACATCCTAAAGTTAAAGCAAAGTTTCTGTAGATATTAGCAAAAGCTTCTAAATAACCTTCTGGATGTCCGCCTGGGGTTCTGCAATTGTGTCTAGCAAATGAAGATAAATGACCATAATTTGAACCGGCTCTTAAAATTTGCACCGGTTTTTCTAACCATTTCACAATCAAAGAATTAGGCTCGTGTTGTAACCATTCGATGCCACCTTTTTCGCCATACACTCTAATCTTAACAGCATTTTCTTCACCAGCTGCTACTTGAGATGCCATTAAAACCCCTTTAGCTCCATTATCAAATTTTAGCATTACAGCCCCGTCATCGTCCATTACGCGACCTTCTACTAAAGTGTTTAATTCAGCACAAATTTCCATAATTTTTGATCCTGTAATATATTCAGCTAAATGCGCTGCATGAGTTCCAATATCACCCATTACAGAACTTTTCCCTGATTTCTTAGGATCTGTTCGCCAGGCAGCTTGAGCATTTCCTTCTCTTTCGGATAGTTTACTCAACCATCCTTGAGGATATTCTACCCAAACCTTACGAATTTTACCTAATTGCCCTTCTCTTACCATAGCTTTGGCTTGTTTTACCATTGGGTAACCAGAGTAGGTGTGGGTTAGACAAAGTGTTAATCCTGTTTCTTTTAATTTTTTCTCTAATAGTTTTGCTTCCTCTAACGAAAATGTAATTGGCTTTTCGATGACTACATTAAATCCGTGTTCCAAAGCCATCATAGCAGGAGCAAAGTGAGCGAAATTGGGTGTTACAATGGTAACAAAATCAATTCTCTCATCAGCTGGTAAAGCCGCTTCCGCTTTAATCATTTCTTCGTAAGTCAAATACGTTCTTGATTCAGGAAGAAATAATGCTTTTCCAGATGCTTTCGCTACTTCAGGATTGATGCTCAAAGCACCACAACTTAATTCAATTAAGCCATCCATATTGGCTGCTAAACGATGTATTGCTCCAATAAAAGCATCTTGGCCGCCACCGACCATTCCCATTCTTAATTTTCTTGTCATAATAGTAACCTAGATATTTTTTTTCTTTAATTCTTTAACTGCATAATCAGCAGCACGTGCTGTTAAAGCCATAAATGTCAATGAAGGGTTTTGGCATGCAATAGAAGGCATACAAGATCCATCAGTTACAAATACATTACTTACCTCATGCATTTGATTCCATTTATTTAACACAGAATCTTTAGGATCGTTACCCATACGAGCGGTACCCATTTCGTGAATTGCCATACCTGGATAACAGCCAATGTCATACGTTTGAATGTTTTTCATACCAGCTGCTTCAAGCATTTCAGCTGCATCATTCATCATATCTTCACGCATTTTTTCTTCATTCTCTTTGTATTCACAATCAATTTTTAAGACTGGTTGGCCCCATTTGTCTTTTTTAGAATGGTCAAGTGTTACTTTATTTTCATAATACGGTAGCATTTCTCCAAAACCTCCTAATCCCATTTTCCAGTGATCTGCAGGTTTAGACATATTGTTTTTAAAATCAGCCCCAAAAGCTAATTCAGCAACATCAGCTTGCCAATTGCCACGACTTGCTCCACCTTGGTAGCCAAATCCTCTTAAGTAATCACGTTTATCATTACCATAGTTTTGATAACGTGGGATGTAAATTCCGTTCGCTCTACGTCCATAAGTATACTTGTCTTCAAAACCTTCTGCAGTACCTTCGGCACCACAACGGAAATGATGATCCATTAAATTATGTCCTAATTGACCACTTCCATTTCCTAAACCATTTGGATGTGCTTCAGAAGTAGAGTTTAACAAAATAAAGGTCGAACCTAGAGTAGAACCGTTTACAAAAACAATTTTAGCATAAAACTCCATTGTTTCATTAGTCTCTGCATCAATTACCATAACACCTTTTGCTTTTTTAGTGTTTTTATCGTAAATGATGTGATTCACAATAGAATACGGTCTAACAGTTAAACGTTTAGTTGCCATAGCAGCAGGTAAAGTAGCAGATTGTGTGCTAAAATATGCCCCAAAAGGACATCCACGGCTACATAAATTTCTGTATTGACAATTTCCACGACCATTGTGAGGTACCGTTAAGTTGGCAGTACGTCCAATAGTTAAGATTCTTTCTTTATTGTAATGCTTTTCAATTCTTTCTTTTACTGATTTTTCAACACAGTTCAAATCCATTGGTGGAAGAAATTGACCATCAGGTAGAAGAGGCCAATTTTCATTTTGACCACTGATTCCAGCAAATCTTTCTACATAATCATACCATGGAGCCAAATCTTTATAGCGAATAGGCCAATCATTTCCATGTCCGTCTTTTTTATTGTCTTCAAAGTTGATATCGCTAAAACGGTAACTTTGGCGTCCCCACATTAACGATTTTCCTCCTACATGAAAACCTCTATACCAATCAAAACGTTTTTCTTCAGTATAAGGGCATTCCAAATCATTTACCCACCATTTTTCATTAGCTTCTTGATAAGGATAATCTCTAATTTGAACCGGATGAGTTCTTTTCTGTTCTTGGGTTAATCTACCTCTATGTTCAAATTCCCAAGGATCTTTCATAGCGGTTTCATAATCCTTAACATGCTCTATATTCATTCCACGTTCTAACATTAAAACGCGTAATCCTTTTTCTGTTAATTCTTTGGCAGCCCAACCACCACTAATACCAGAACCTATAACGATTGCGTCATAAGTGTTTTGCTCTTTTAAGTTCGTATTGATATTCACGATATATATATTTTTAATTAAATGTAATTGTTGAAAAAAATTATGAAGTAGCCCAAGCTTTTTGACCTGGTTCTAATGGAGCATTTCCATCATATCTGCCGGGAATTGCGATATATTCTCTAGCTTGAGTACATCCAATTTCAGATGAGTAATAACCGAGAATTGTTAAATCTCTTGCAATTGCAAAAAATGAAGGTTGTTTGCTATTTGCTTTAGCTTCATCACGAAGATGAGTGACTACCTGTAAACGCTCTGTATCAGATAATGAAACAAAATTCTTTCCATATGTTTTGATACATTTTTCATCCATATCTTTGAGTCCTTGAGCGAATAATTCCTGTAAATTAGCTGGGTAACAATCTCGAACCATCATTGGTATAAATGGACCTAATCCTGCAGCTTTTGCTCCTGGAGAAGTAGCAGTTGTTGGAATAATAATTTCTGCAAATTCAGCCAAAATTGCTTCATCTGATACTGAAAAATTTACCATCTTAGACTTATCTAAAACTGTAAAACTTTCAAATAAAACGCCCATTGTTGTTGCTGAAATGGCTCCTCCCATTAAATAGGCAACTCTTTTTAGTGCTTCACGTCTTTCCATTTGGTTTGTTTTTATGTTTGATAGTATGTTAATAGATATTTTTAGTTAACTACAATAATAATAAATAAAATCGCAGATTCGTATTTTTAATGTTAATTTATAACTGGAATTTAATTATTTTCATTTATTTAAGATATTCAATTTAAAATAATTTGAATTATAATTGATTTTATGATTTTTATCATAAAAAAATAAATATTATACTCTCGAATATTGTACCTAAATTATCCATTAGATTTATTTTTATGTCAAATTTGTAATCTAAAGCTTATAAAAATATTTATTCAAGGCCTTATTTTTATTTTCAATGTGTTAAAATGACGTAATTAAAATAAATAAATAAAGACCTTTTGAAAACAATAGCATTAGAAAACGATTTCGTTTGTAATGGTAAAAGTAAATTCTTTATGGATTGAAAAATCAAATAATTTAAAAAAAGTAGATTATTTTTAATTTTAAAACACTGAAAATCAATAAAATAAAAAAAATAAACCGTAATAAAAAGTAGATTATAAATTTAGAACAATTGTAATTGACTTTGTAATCTTTCAATTAGCATTAAACGAATTCGTTTATTAAAACCAGATGTATTAGTGGAATATTGGCTAAATTCATCAAGAGTGAAGAGTCCTAAAACCATTCCTTTAATTAAATTCTGGAACTGAATATCTTTTAGAATAGCCAACTCAATTGTTTTTATTTTTCTTTCTATGGAGTAATTACTGAAGTTTATCTTATTTTGATTTAGGTACAATTGAAAAGTTTTAATAAGCAAATCATTTTGAAGTTTTAAAATAGGTCGTAGTGTCTCATTTTGAAATTTTTCTTCAAAAGAAGATTGATTGGTAATTTGCCCCAAAGGTAATCCGCGAAATTCTTTTATAAATAATTCTCTTGTAGCCATGATTTAGTTTAAATATTTTTTATCTATGTAGAAGGTGCCGAAAGGAATTATTGATGCGAGACAAACAATACCAAAGGTTTTAAAATTCCAATTCAATTTAATTTTGTATCTAATTGCATTACTAACATAAGCTATAAAAAGTATTCCATGTACCATACCAATAATTTCAACATAAATTGGAGAATGAAGAACATATTTCATCGGCATTGCAAAAAATAATAATGCCAGAAGTGAGATTCCCTCTAAAAAAGCAACTGATTTAAATAACTTCAACATAATTCTAAAACTTTAGATTTTAAATTATCAAAATTAAGAAATACTTATGATTCGTGATATAGCAATTCTTAAAGTATTTAACTTTGCAAAAGTAAATTTTGAATTATGAGTAAAAGAGATTTAAAAAATTACCTTTCAGAATTAGATAAAGGGCAGTTGGAAGAACAAATTATTGAATTATATGAAAAATTTAATGCTGTAAAAGTATTTTATGATTTTATTTTCAATCCAAAAGAAGAAAAACTATTACAAGAATATAAACTTAAAATTTCAAACGAATACTTTCCTATATCACGAGTGAGGAGTAGAGGTAAAACAAAACCTAAGCTAAGACGTTCGGTAGCGCAAAAAGCTATAAAACACTTTATTACATTAGGTGTAGACTGTTTCTTAATAGCAGATATAATGCTCTATGCTATTGAGATTGCACAAACCTATTCATCTGAAAATGGTATCAAACAAGAATTATTCTATAAGAGTATGTTGAATTCGTATGAACAAGCAACAAATTATATAGTATCAAATGGGATTTTTAATGAATATAAATCTAGAATAATTGCAATACATGAAGCAACTATAAATCAAAATTGGAAAAACAAACATGAATTTGAAAGCATTGTTTCTAAAATAAAAATTTAATTGTTTATACGACCTATTTTTTAAATCAAAAATAGTCTAATAACTCTTTTTTAGCTGTACTTTTGCAAAAAAGTGAAAAACTAATGCCTCAATACGATATTCACATTAATGAATTTGAAGATAAAAAAGAGCTTTATGATTATCAAAAAGGAGCTATTGATGCTATTTTTGAACGTATTGATAATGCTTCGCCTCAACACCATTTATTATACCAATTACCAACAGGAGGAGGGAAGACAGTAATATTTTCAGAGATCGTGCGAAGGTATCTAAAAAAGCATGATAAAAAAGTGGTGGTCTTAACCCACCGCATAGAACTTTGTAAGCAAACCTCTAAAATGCTGAAAGGTTTTGGTGTAACAAATAAAATCATTAATAGTAGCATAAAAGAACTCCCAGATCAAAATGACTATTCTTGTTTTGTCGCAATGGTTGAAACTTTAAAAAATAGAATTAATGATGAAAAATTACGATTAGATAACATTGGGTTAGTCATCATTGACGAAGCACATTATAATTCATTTAGAAAATTATTAAACTCCTTTAAAAAGTCATTTATACTTGGTGTCACAGCTACTCCTTTGAGTTCTAATATAAAATTACCAATGCACCAAAATTATGATGAATTAATTGTAGGCGACACAATAGAATCATTAATTAATAAAGGATTTCTAGCCAAAGCAAACACGTACAGCTATGATGTAGGCTTAACTTCTTTGAAAGTTGGAATAAACGGAGATTATACTGTAAAATCATCCGATGAACTATATAGTAATATGTTAATGCAAGAAAAGTTATTACATGCTTATACAGAAAAATCATTAGGTAAAAAAACATTGATTTTTAATAATGGAATTACTACATCATTGTATGTATGTGAAACATTTAGAGAGGCAGGGTATAACATTAGACATCTTGATAATACGAGTAGTAATGAAGAACGAAAAGAGATATTATATTGGTTTAAACATACCCCAAATGCTATATTAACTTCTGTAGGAATTTTAACCACCGGTTTTGATGAGCCTACAGTTGAAACTATCATTTTAAATAGGGCAACAAAATCCTTAACACTTTATTTTCAAATGATTGGGAGAGGTTCTAGAAAATTAGAAAACAAAAGTGAATTTACAGTTATTGATTTAGGTAATAATGCAGCGCGATTTGGACTTTGGAGCGATCCGGTTAATTGGCAACATATTTTCAAATCACCAGAATACTATTTAGAGAATCTCAGAGATGATGCAGAAATTGAAATGCACTTTAAATATGTAATGCCTGCCGAATTGAGAGCTAAATTTAAAAATTCAAAAGAAGTTAGTTTTGATATTGACGAAGAACATAAACTAGCCATCCGTCAAAATTTGCGCTCTAAAGTAGTTTTAGACAAATCTCTTGAACAACACGCTGGAATGTGTGTGGAGAATTCTGGGAATCTACAAGAA